>NZ_JBIUBJ010000012.1:0-298161 GCF_044547985.1 Nonomuraea sp. NPDC052265 | reverse complement strand
CGCGGCCCCGCTGTCGGTCAAGAAGTAATCCACACACACGCGCGTCTGCGAGGAAGGGCGTTCCCCGATCAGGGGGAACGCCCTTCTCGCATGTCTCAGAGCACCGAGCCCGACGGCCCGGTCGTCATCGTGACCCCCGATCCGGCGAACTCGCCCACGTCGGCGACCGCCGCCTGCCCCTCGTCGCTGGCCATCGCCGCGAGGAACGACTGCTCGTCGTCCCAGGTCAGCACCGCGACCAGGTGGTAGGCGGGCCGCTGCCCGCCCCCGGCCACCGGGCGCTGGACG
Source organism: Nonomuraea sp. NPDC052265 (assembly GCF_044547985.1). Lineage (NCBI taxonomy): Bacteria > Bacillati > Actinomycetota > Actinomycetes > Streptosporangiales > Streptosporangiaceae > Nonomuraea > Nonomuraea sp. NPDC052265. Next base: position 297,873 of record NZ_JBIUBJ010000012.1, on the reverse strand, counting down.
GTGTAGGCCCGCAGGCCGGGAAGCTTGGCCGCGAGCGGCGCGTGGATCTCGTCGTAGTGCTTGTCGAAGGCCGCGACGTCCTCGGGGTGGTGGTAGAGCACGATGAGCTGGAATGCCATGGTCCGCCTCCGGATCGTGATGTCCTGCCACGAAACCACAGCCGCTGTCCCCGTGGAAGCCCGACGGAACGGGCGAAAAGGGTGACCTGAACGAGCGGTGCGTCAGCTCGGCACGCGGGTGACGAGGATCCCGTCGTCGTCGCTGAACAGCTCGGCCACCGGCGAGAACGTGACGCCGCCGAACGTGACCGGCACGTCCCGCTCGCCCGCGCCCGTCTTGCCGCTCTTGCGCGGGTTGGAGCCCAACGCCTTCACGCCGAGGTCGAGCTCGCGCAGCGCGGTCACGTCCCGGACGGCGCCGTGGATCACCACGCCCGCCCATCCGGCCGCGACCGCCCCGCCCGCGATGACGTCGCCCATCAACGCGGCGTGCAGCGAGCCGCCGCCGTCCACCACCAGGACCCGCCCCTCGCCGGGCTCCGACAGGACCGCCTTGAGCAGGGCGTTGTCCTGGTGGCAGCGTACGGTGGCGATCGTGCCGTGGAAGGCGCGGCGCCCGCCGTACTGGCGGAGTTGCAGGTCGCAGGAGTCGAGCTCGTCGCCGCGCTCGTCGTACAGGTCCGCGGTGTTCATAGGGCCCTTCCCTGGCGGATGGTCAGCGGTCGCGTTCATGCTGCCACGCGGGGGCGAGGAAACCTGTCGCCCCACTGGGCGACGCGTTCGAGCGCGACCGGCTTGAACCCGCCGGACAGCAGCTCAGGGCCGCCGGGTGATCCCACCTCGACGCCGCCCCCGCGCCACCGCCGACACCGATCTGCGGCCGGGCCGGCCCGGCACCGCTAGCGGTCGTGGCCCGCGCGGAGCCACTCGACGTAGTCGGCGACCCCGGTCTCGGTGTCGTAGGCGGGCTCGAAGCCGGTGTCCTCGCGCAGCCGGGTGATGTCGAGGTAGGTGTCGCGGCCGGTCCCGGCGGGGTCGCGGCCCTCGCGCAGCTCGACGTCCGCGCCGGGCACGGCCCGCCGGATCGCCGCGGTGACCTCGCCGTTGGTGGTCATCCGTCCGGTGGCCACGTTGTACGTGCGATGACGCAGCCGCTCGGCCGTCTGCAGCAGCGCGACGGCCCTCCCGCAGTCCTTGACGTAGCACAGGTCGCCGCCGTCCCCGGTGTAGGCGCCCCACGCGGGGCTCGTCAGGTCCGGCGCGGTGCCCCGCACGGCGGCGTGCACGAGCTGCGGCAGGGCGAAGAACGGCGATCGCGGGTGGCCGAGCGGCCCCCAGATCGCGCCGATGCGGAGGTTGACCACCTCCAGACCGGTCGCCCCGGCCAGATGGCCGGCCATCAGCTCGCCGACCTTCTTGAACGTCGGGATCGGGTGCGAGGCGGCCATCGTCAGCGGCAGGTCCTCGGCCAGCGGGCTCGGGGCCTCGACGCCGCCGTAGACGCCGATGGTGCTGGCCAGGCAGAGCCGGGACACCTGCCATTCGGTGGCGGCCTGGAAGACGTTGAGCAGGCTCACGACGGACTTCTCGACCCCCTCGACGGGCGCGTACGCGCCGGGCGGCCACGGGACCGAGCCCGCCAGGTGCACGATTCCAGTGATCTTGTGCCGGTCGCCCAGGTCTAGCAGTGCAGCCCGGTCGCCGAGGTCGGCCTGCTCGACGACGAGCCGCCCCTCGGCCTCGCCGGCCAGCGCCGCGGGCACCTCGGGGGCCCGGCGCTGGACGAGCACGACGGATTCGCCGAGGTCGAGCAGCGCTCGCGCGGTGTGCGTCCCGATGAAGCCGAGCCCGCCCGTGATGAGGATCATTACCCCAACTCCCTTTCATCAGCGTCTCTGATCGTCAGTAACGCTGATGATTAAGCTAGTACGAGGAGGTGATGGCTGTCCACTCGGGGCGTCCAGGCGCGGGGTCGGTCGGGCGAGGCGAGGGCGGTTCGTCCGCCGGAAGGCGAGGTGATCCCGGGGGCGGCGGATCCGGATTCATCCCGCTAAAGTTCATGATTCGGTACCGCTGCTGTCCCAGGAGTCACCGCCTCATGCCGAACGCCGAGCCCTTACGCCCTGGAGATCCCACGTCCTTGGGGGCCCACCGGATCACCGGATGGCTGGCCTCCGGCGGGCAGGGGGTCGTCTACCTCGGCCAGGGGCCGGACGGGCGGCCCGTGGCGGTCAAGGTCCTGCACGGGATCGTGGCCGGTGAGCGGTTCGCCGCCCTGACGGAGGCGGCCCGCCGGGTGGAGCCGCCGGGCGTCGCGCGGGTGCTCGACGCGGCCTGGGGGCGGTTGTCGTACATCGTGAGCGAGTACGTGGAGGGGCCGTCGCTGGCCGAGGTGGGCCGGCTCGGCGGTGGGCAACTACGGCACCTGGCGGTCGGCACCGCCACGGGGCTGGCCGCGGTGCACCGGGCGGGGCTCACGCACGGCGACCTCAAACCGTCCAGCGTGCTGCTCGGCCGGGACGGCGCGCGCCTGGTCGGCTTCGGCACCGCCGGCACCGGGCCGGGCTCCGGCCGCGCCGGTGCGGGGACCGGGCCCGGGCACGGGTCCGACGGGGGCGCGGTGGCGTACATGGCGCCGGAGCAGCTGGACGGGGGTCCGGCGGGCTCGGCGGGTTCGGCGGCGGACGTCTTCGCGTGGGCGTCGGTGATGGTGTTCGCCGCCACGGGACGGCCGCCGTTCGGCGACGACGCGCCGCCTGCGGTCGCGGGGCGCATTCTGCGCGGCGAGCCGCAGCTCGGTGAGCTGCCGGACCCGTTGCGGGAGATCGTCCGCGCCTGCCTGGCCAAGGACCCCCAGGCCCGCCCGCCCATGACGACCGTCCTGCCCCTCCTCCAGGGCGCCCCCAACCCCGCCACCGCCCCGCCCCCACATCCGGGCGACCCGCACGCGGGCGCCGCTGCCCATCCGGGCGCCTCGCATCCCGATGGCGTGCACCCCGGTGGTGCGGTGGCCGGTGGTGCGGTGGGGTTGTCGGGGGTGGGGCGGGCCGGGCGGCGGGCGTCGGTGTTGGTGTTGGGGGCCGGGGTGGTGGCCGTGTGCGTGGCGGCCGGGGTCGTGGTGTGGAACTCCGGCAAGCGCCAGGCGGACGCCGAGGTGCGTTCCGCCCAGGAAGCCGTACGGACGTCCGCCTCGGCGGGGCCGTCCACGCGCGGCACGGCCGCCCCGAGGCCCACGAGGACGCCGCAACGCCGCGCGGCCCGCCCCCGTCCCACCCCTTCGGCCGGTGGCCCCACGGAACGCTCCACACCGTCGGCCACCCCCACGGGCGACCTCACGGGCACCCCCGCGCCGAGCGCCACCCGGACGGCCTCGTTCGCCCTGGCGTACGTCCGCGTCCAGGGCGCCTCGAAGATCAACACCGCCGGGGTCACCTGCTACACCGGCGCGCTGAACTTCGCCGCCGGAGTGGACGCCACCCGCCCCGGAGCCGCCTTCTCCTACCAGTGGCTCTACGACGGCAGGGTGGTCGAGCGCGGGACGTCCCGCCTCCCGGCGGGCAGCCGCAGCGACTACGTCAGCTCCAGGAGGCTCATCACCCCGGCGGGCGGCAGGCACACCGTGGCCTACCGGATCCTGACCCCGTCGTCCAGGACGAAGTCCGTCACGTTCACCATGTGCGCGCCTTAGGCGGGCACGAGAAGGGCGGGCCCGCGCGCGCAGCGGACCCGCCCTGATGGGACGCACGGGCATCACAGCCCGTAGCTGACCACCCAATACCCGTTGTACCTGCCGCCGTAGCAGGACAGCCTGGTCGGGCTGTGCCAGCTGCGGACGACCGTGCCGCCGCCGATGCGGCAGCGCAGCGAGGTCACGTACCGGTAGTTGTAACCCCAGTCGCGGTCACCGTCGCGGGAGCGGTCGTCGTTCTCGTCGCGGTCGCTCTCCCGCCAGCGGTTGTCGTTCTCGTCGCGGTCGCTCTCCCGCCAGCGGTTGTCGTCGTGGCGGTCGTCGTCCTTGCAGCGGTCGTCGTCCCGCCAGCGGTCGTCGTCCTCGCAGCGGTCGTCGTCGCCGTCCCAGGGACGGTCGCTGTCCCAGTGGTGACGGTGGTCGTCGTCCTTGCAGCGGTCGTCGTCGTCGCGGTCGCCGTCCCAGTGGCGACGGTGGTCGTCGTCCTTGCAACGGTCGTCGTCGTCGCGGTCGCCGTCCCAGGGACGGTCGCCGTCCCACTGGTGGCGGTCGCCGTGGTGCCGACGGTGGTCGTCCGACCACGGGTTGTCGGCACCGATGTACGGCCCCCTGACGTCGTAGTCCGGAGCCGTGTAGAAGAACGGCTCCGGACCCGGGTCGGCGGCGGCCGGACCGGCGGTGACGAGCGGGACGGCGCCGAGCGTGGCGCAAGAGGCAAGTGCTGCGATGAGTCGTCGCATCACACCGATCCAATCACTGTCGATGATCTAACCGCTACAGATAGTAACCGCAGGTCAGCGACTTGAAACGCAGGTCGGAGGGGTCCGGGACACCCCTTCGGAAGGCCTTTGCGCGCCGAATGGCAGACAACAGAATCCCTCAAGACCCCTCGACTCCACACGCAAACCGACGAATGATCCTGTTTGATTTGGTGGGATCATGTTGGGTCCTCACCCCCTGGTGTTGACGGAGTCCCATGCGTGCGATCCTTCGGTCAACCCTCGCCCTGGCCCTCACCGCGACCTGCCTGACGGCCGTGCCGGACAACGCCACCGCCAACGGGACCAGGCTCGTCATCTGGACCTGCAACGGCGGCGCCAACCAGCGGTGGACCCTGACCTGAGCCCCGAGCTCGGGGCCCCGCTCAGGCCACGCGCAGGACGATCTTCCCCTGGATGTGGCCCCGTTCGGCGCGCTCGTGCGCCTTCGGGGCCTCCTCCAGCGGGAAGACGGTGTCGACGCCGACGCGCAGCCGTCCGGCGTCGATCAGCTCGGCGAGCGCGGCCATCTGGGCTCCGTCGGAGTGCACCTGGCCGCCGCGGCGCACGATGCCGCGCCGCGCGGCCTCCTCGTCGTGGTACTCGCCGAAGAAGACCGGGCTGAGCGTGCCGCCGTCCTTGAGCACGGGCAGCAGCCGGTGGCCGTCGGGGCCGCCCACGGTGTCGATCAGGCAGTCCACGTCGCGCACCGCGTCCTGCGGGCCGACCCGGGTGTAGTCGACGAACTCGGCCACGCCCAGGTCCTTCAGGAACGCCTCGTGCCGGCCCGAGGCGACGCCGATGACGTGCGCGCCGAGGTCGGCGGCGAGCTGGGCGGCGAAGTGGCCGACGCCCCCGGCCGCGCCATTGACCAGGACCCGGCTGCCGGGCCGCAGGCCGATGACGTCGTGGACGTACTGGTAGGCGGTCAGCCCGGCCATCGGCACCGCGGCGGCGGCGACGTGGTCCACGGTGGCGGGCTTGCGGGCCAGGTGACCGGCCGGGGCGGTGGTGTACTCGGCGTACCCCCTGCCGCCCTCGTCGCCGATGCGGGGGAAGCGGACGAGGCCGTACACCTCGTCGCCCTCCCGCCACTCGGTGACGCCGGGGCCGAGGGCCGCCACGACGCCCGACACGTCCGAGCCGGGGGTGAAGGGCAGCGGGATCTCCGGCCGCATCGACGGCGGGATGTTCGCGAACCCCCGGCGGGCGTACCAGTCGGGCGGGTTGAGCGCGGCGGCGCGCACCTGGATCAGGACCTCGCCCGGCTCCGGCGTGGGCACGGGGACCTCCTCGAGCCGCAGGACCTCGGGACCGCCGACCTCGTGCACGCGGATGGCCTTCATCGTCGATTCTCCTCGGGGAGACGGGCCCCGCTATGATGCGGAGCAGTGTTCCGGATCATAACCGGAGCGGTGCTCCACTTGTCAATCGGCCGGAAGGTGTCGGATGACCGCAACACCCCGTAACCAGCGCGCGGACGCCCAGCGCAACCGGGAGCGCATCCTGGCCGTGGCCGCCGCCGTCATCGAGGAGCAGGGCACCGAGGCGTCCCTGCGCGACGTCGCCCGCCGCGCCGAGGTCGGGCTGGGCACGCTCTACCGGCACTTCCCGACCAGGGAGGCGCTGCTGGAGGCGCTGCTGCGGCAGCGCTTCGACCGGCTCGCCGAGCGCGCCCAGGCGCTGGCCGGCGCCGCCGCGCCGCACGAGGCGCTGGTGGAGTGGCTGCACGCGTTCGTCGCGGGCGCGGGCGCCTACCGGGGGCTGGCCGCCTCGATGATGGCCACGATCAACGACGAGGGCTCGCCGCTGCACGCCTCCTGCCACGCCATGCGCCAGGCGGGGGGACGGCTGCTGGAACGCGCCCAGGCCACGGGCGAGGTGCGCGCCGACGTGACCGGGCTCGACCTGTTCGCGCTGGCCAACGCGGTGAGCTGGATCGCCGAGCAGGCCCCCTCGCTGGCCGCGCGCGGCGACCACCTGTTCGGCCTGCTCATGGACGGCCTCCGCCCGCCGGGTGGCCTCACCGGCCCGGGGCCCAGCCGAGCGGCACCGGTCTGAGGTCGGGGCCCGTGGGGGTTCATTGTCCGCACACCGCCGCGGGGAAGGCTCAGGCCAGGACGCGGACCACACCGGCGAACACGCGGGGCAGCCGGCGGGCCGCCGGGACCACCAGGCGGGCCGTGCCGGGGCGGCGGGCGGCCTGGACCAGCGCCGCCGTCAGCAGCCGGTGCGTGCGCGACAGGCGCAGCCACGCGCCGTCATAGTCCTGCGGACGGTCCGCCGCCAGGCACCCGACCAGCAGCTCCGCCGAGCGCACGGCCAGCGAGACGCCCTCGCCGGTGAGCGCGTCCACGTAACCGGCCGCGTCGCCGACCAGCAGGACGCGGCCGGCGCGGCGGGCGCGCACGCCCTGGCGCAGCGGGCCCGCGCCGCGCACGGGGGTGACGGCCGGGCCGTCCAGGCGGCGGGCCAGGCCGGGGAAGCCGCGCAGGTGCTCGTCGAAGCCGCGCCGAGCCGAGCTGAGGACCGCGACGCCGACCAGGTCGTCGCCGACCGGCGTGACGTACGCCTCCCCGGCGCCCGACCAGTGGACCTCGACGAAGTCGCTCCACGGCTCGATCCTGTAGTGCCTGCGCAGCCCGTACCGGCGGGGGCCGCGTACCGGCAGGTCCAGGCCGAGCGAGCGGCGCAGCGGGGAGTGCAGGCCGTCGGCGGCCACCAGCCAGCGGGCCCGCAGCCCGATCGCGCTCACGCCGTCCCGGTCCTGGTCGGCGCGGGTGATCCGGCCGGTCACCGTCTTGACGCCCAGCTCGGCGGCCCGCTGCCAGAGCGCGGCGTGCAGGCTCGTCCGCCGCACGCCCAGCCCCGGCCCGGCGGCGAACGCGGCCCGCGCCTCCCGCCGCCCGTCGAGGTAGTGGATGCCGCGGAACCCCCGTCCCTCGACCGGCACGCCCATCGCCGCCAGTGCGGCCACCCCGCCCGGCATGACGCCCTCGCCGCAGGCCTTGTCCACCGGCGCGGCGCGCGGCTCGACGACGACCGCCTCCATCCCGGCCAGCGCCGCCTGGATGGCCGTGGCCAGCCCCGCCGGGCCGCCGCCCGCGACGAGCACGTCGATCACCGGCCCACCCCGGCCGCCAGGGCGAGCGCGGCGTTCTCGCACCGGATGCGCACCACCATCAGGGCGGCGTTGAGCAGCGTGAACGCCAGCGCCGTCAGCCACGCCGTGTGCACCAGCGGCAGCGCCAGCCCCTCGGCCGCCACCGCCACGTAGTTCGGGTGCCGCAACCACCCCAGCCGGTACGGCCCCCGCCGCACCAGCGGCAGCCCCGGCACCACGATCACCTGCGTGTTCCAGCGCGGCCCGAGCGCGGTGATGCACCACCACCGCAGCCCCTGGGCCGCCACGACGACGGCGAGCATCGGCCAGCCGAGCGCGGGCACGAACGGCCGCCCGGCCAGGGCCACCTCCAGCGGCGCGCACACCAGCAGCCCGGTGTGCAGGGCCACCATCCACGGATAGTGCCCCCGTCCGGTCACGACGCCGCCGCGCGCCATGCTCCAGGCGGCGTTGCGCTTGGCGACGACCAGTTCGGCCAGGCGTTCCAGGCCGACGAGCACGATGAGCACCAGATACCAGGTCACAGGTCAACCGCCGGGGTGTCGGAGGGGACGGGCTAGAAACGCAGCAGGACGAGCTCGGAGCAGAAACCGGGGCCCATCGCGATGACCAGCCCCCACGACCCCGGCGCGGGCGGCTCGCCGGCCAGGGTGTCGCCGAGCACGTGCAGGACCGAGGACGACGACAGGTTGCCGTTGGCCGCCAGCGAGCGCCACGTCACGTCGAGCGCGCCCACGGGCAGCTCCAGCACCTCCGACACGGCCTCCAGCACCTTGGGCCCGCCCGGATGGCACACCCACGCCGTCACCTCCTCGGCGGTGACCCCGTGCTCGGCCAGGAACCCGTGCACGTCGTCGGCCAGGTGGCGGCGCACCACGGCCGGGACGCTGGCGTCCAGCATCACCCGGAACCCGGTGTCGCCCACCTGCCACCCCATGACGTGCTCGGACCCGGGATACAGGTGGCTGCGGGTGGCGACGACCGCGGGCCCGGCCGTGCCGCGCTCGGCGCCGCTGGCGACCACGGCCGCCGCGCCGTCGCCGAACAGCGCGCTGGCGACCAGGTTCGCGGGCGAGGAGTCGCCGCGCTGCACGGTCAGCGAGCACAGCTCCACCGACAGCAGCACGGCCACGTGGTCCGGCCAGCCGCGCAGGTAGTCGTGCAGCCTGGCGATGCCCGCCGCGCCCGCCACGCAGCCCAGGCCGAAGACGGGCACCCGCTTGACGTCCGGCCGCAGCCCCAGCGCGGCGGCCAGGCGGGCGTCCACGGACGGCGCGGCGATGCCGGTCACCGAGGTGAACATGATCAGGTCCACGTCGGTCGGCTCCAGCTCGGCGGCGTCCAGGGCGGCCTTCACGCTCTCCAGCCCCAGCTCGACGGCGACGGAGACGAAGGCGTCGTTGGCGGCGCCGAAGCCGTTCAGCTTCTCGTACCGGTCGATGGGGAGGGCGAGGTTGCGGTGCTCCACGCGGGCGCTGCGGTGCAGGCGGTCGAGCAGGCGTCGGTCGGCGCCGTCGGGCAGGCACAGGCGGGCGGCCATGTCGGTGAGCTCGGACTGCCGGTACCGGTGAGGAGGGAACGCGCAACGGACTGCGGAGATTCGGGTCATGCAGTGCTCCCTCGGCAGGACGCCCACAACACTCTCCCCGCACGCTTCCCGCAAGGATGGTCATCTAAGCCATACGCGGCGCGCGGGAATTCTCACCGCCGACCTTCCGGTCTACGATCACCGTGTGACCGACCCGGATCCCGCGGCCGCCGCCGTCGTGCGCGGCGGGCCGGTCCGTACGGCCGTCGCGCTGGCGCTGGCCTGCCATCCCGGCCCGACCGTGGCGGTGACCGCCCTGGTCACCGCGCTGGCCGTGGCGGCGGGCCGGGGCGCGGGCGGCTGCGTCCTGGTGGCCGCCGCCGTGCTGGCGGGGCAGTTGTCGATCGGCTGGTGCAACGACGCGCTCGACGCCGGGCGGGACGCCGCCGCCGGGCGCGCGGGCAAGCCGGCCGCCGACGGCACGGTGAGCGTGACCGCCGTCCGGGTGGCCGCGCTGGCGGCGCTGGCCCTGTGCGTGCCGCTCTCCCTCGCCTCGGGCCGTACGGCGGGCCTGCTGCACCTGGCGGGCGTGCTGGGAGCCTGGGGGTACGACTTCGGCGTCAAGGCCACCGTCCTGTCGTGGGCGCCGTACGCCGTCGGGTTCGGGGTGCTGCCGGCGTTCGTGACGCTGGGGCTGCCCGGGGAGCCGTGGCCGGCCTGGTGGGCGGTCGTGGCCGCGGCGCTGCTCGGCGTGGGCGCGCACCTGGCCAACGTGCTGCCCGACATCGAAGGGGATCTGGCGACCGGCGTGCGCGGGTGGCCGCAGCGGCTGGGGGCGGCGCGCGTACGGGTGCTGGTGCCCGTGCCGCTGCTGGCCGCCACCTGCCTGCTCGTCCTCGGCCCTCCGGGTGGTCCCGGCGTGGCCGGATGGCTCGCCATGGGGGCCGCCGCACCGCTCGCCGCCGGGGGAGCGCTGCTCGCCGGCCGGTCCGCGCGGGCGCCGTTCGTCACCGCCGTGGCCGTGGCCGCCGTGGACGTGCTCCTGCTGCTCGCCAACGGCGCCGCCCTCACCGCCTGAGCCCGCCCCCGCCACGGTGGGGCAGGCCCGTCGCGCCGCGCAGCCAGCGCAGGCCCACCGCCAGGGCCAGCGGCGCGGGCACCGTCCCCGCCCCGAGCCCGACCTCCACCAGCAGGTCGAACACCTCCCTGCGGTGCGCGGCGGTCCCGATGGCCGCGTCGATGAACCCCGGCGACTGCGCCAGCCGGGCCAGCACGTCGGTCGTGCGCAGGTGCCGCCCGAGCGCGCCGCGCAACTTGGCCCGGTACCGCGTCAGCGGGTCGGCCGGCGCCTCCACCGCCGCCTCGGCCGCCAGCCGCCCCGACAGCAGCGCGTAGTAGATGCCCTCGCCGGTGAGCGGGTTGATCAGCCCCGCCGCGTCCCCGGCGAGCAGCACCCGCCCGGCGCCCGGCGCGGGCCGCCCGGTCGACAGGGGCAGGTGATGGGCGCGCAGGTCGCGCGCGGGCCGGTCGGGCAGCAGCTCGGCCAGCCTGCCGTGCAGCACCTGGCGGCCCGGCGCCCCCGCCGCCCGCAGGCGGGGCAGCAGCATGCCGAACCCGACGTTCGCGGTGCCGTCGCCGATCGGGAACGACCACGCGTAGGCCGGCCAGCCCGCCCGCTGCATCGCGATGAGCTGCACGTCGTCGGAGCCGGGCACGTCGGCGTAGCCGCGCACGGCCAGGGCGGTGTGCCGCTCGCCCGCCGCGGGCATCCCGATCAGCCGGCGCACCGCCGAGTAGGCCCCGTCGGCCGCCACCACCGTACGGGCCCGCAGCCGCCCGTCCAGGACGACCCAGGACCCGTCGTGGGCCAGCTCCCTGACGCGGTGGCGGCGTACCTCGACGCCCCGGGCCCCGGCCGCCTCCACCAGCCGCGCGTCGAACACCCGGCGCGGCACCACGTGGTTGGGCCGGGCCGCCTCGGCCGAGACGCGCAGCCCGCCCGGCGAGACCACGGTCAGCCGGGGCGTGGGCCGGTAGTCGTCGATGAGCGCGGGCAGCCCCAGCCGGGCGAGCTCGTCGCGCCCGTGCGCGGCGATGCCGTCGCCGCACGGCTTGTCGCGGGGGAAATCGGCCCGGTCGAGCAGGACCACGCGCAGGTCCGGCCGAAGCTGGACGGCCCGCAGCGCCGCCGCCGAGCCCGCCGGTCCCGCGCCCACGACCGCCAGGTCCCACTCCTCACCCATGCGAGGTCTTGTCCCACTCCGCGCGGGACGGGAAACCCGTTCCCGCCGGGTCAGGTCCGCGACAGCGCGCGGGCGGCGTGGATCAGGGGCACGTGGCTGAACGCCTGCGGGAAGTTGCCCACCAGGCGTCCGTAGCGCGGGTCGTACTCCTCGGCCAGCAGCCCGACGTCGTTGCGCAGCTCCAGCAGGCGTTCGAACAGCTTCTCGGCCTCCTCCTTGCGGCCCTGCATCGCCATCACCTCCACCAGCCAGAAGCTGCACGCCAGGAACGCGCCCTCCCCGCCGGGCAGGCCGTCGACGTCGTTGTCGGCGGCCAGCGGATAGCGCAGGACGAACCCGTCGGACATCAGCTCCTTCTCGATCGCCGCCACCGTGCCCACCACGCGGGGGTCGTCGGGCGGCAGGAAGCCCACCACGGCGATCATCAGCAGCGCGGCGTCCAGCTCCGACGACCCGTACGACTGGGTGAAGGTGTTGCGGTGGGGGTCGAAGCCCTTGTCGCAGATCTCGGCGTGGATCTCGTCGCGCAGCGCGCGCCACTTGTCCACCGGGCCGGTGCGGCCGAACAGGTCGACGTACTTGACGGCCCGGTCGAGGGCGACCCAGCACATCACCTTGGAGTGCACGAAGTGCCGGCGTGGGCCGCGCACCTCCCACAGGCCCTCGTCGGGCTCGTCCCAGTGCTCCTCCACGTAGTCGAGCAGCTGGCGCTGGATCGACCAGGCGCGCTCGTCGGCGGCCAGGCCGCGGGTGCGGGAGACGTAGAGGCAGTTCATCACCTCGCCGTAGACGTCGAGCTGGAGCTGCTGGACGGCCTCGTTGCCGATGCGGACCGGGCGGGAGCCCTCGTAGCCGTCGAGCCAGTCCAGGCGCAGCTCGGGCAGGCGGCGCTCGCCGGCGACGCCGTACATGATCTGCAGGTCCTGGGGGCGTCCGGCGATGGTGCGCAGCAGCCAGGAACGCCAGTCGGCGGCCTCGTCGAGGTAGCCCGAGCTGATCAGCGCGTCGAGCGTCATCGTGGCGTCGCGCAGCCAGCAGAACCGGTAGTCCCAGTTGCGCACGCCGCCGATGTCCTCGGGCAGGGACGTGGTGGGCGCGGCCACGATGCCGCCGGTCGGCGCGTACGTCAGCCCCTTCAGCGTGATCAGCGACCGCGTCACCGCCTCCCGGTAGGGGCCCTGGTAGGCGCACCGGCCCACCCACTCGGTCCACATGGCCTCGGTCTCGGCGAGCTGCTCCTCGGCGTCGATGCGCGGCGGCATCGGCTCGTGGGAGGGGTGCCAGGTGAACACGAACGGCAGCCGCTCGCCCGCGTTGACGGTGAACGTCGCCCGGTGCGCGTAGTCGCCGCCCTTGAGCGGGACGGGGGAGTGCAGCCACACCGAGTCGGGGCCGCCGACGGCCTGGAGGTGGCCGTTCGTCCGGCGCACCCACGGCACGATGCGCCCGTAGTCGAAGCGCACGCGCAGCTGGGTGGAGACCTCGACGCTGCCCGAGACCCCCTCGACGATGCGCACGACGTCGGGGTTCCGGTCGCGCGGCGGCATGAAGTCGATCACCCGGACCGTGCCGGTCGGGGTGTCCCACTCGCTCTCCAGGATGAGCGTGTCGGGCCGGTAGTGGCGGCGGGTGGCCGGCCGCCGGGCCGCCGGTCCCAGCCACCAGTGGCCGTTGCGCTCGCTGCCGAGCAGGGCGGCGAAGCACGAGGGGGAGTCGAACCTGGGCAGGCAGAGCCAGTCGATGGAACCGTCCCTGGCCACCAGTGCGGCCGACTGCATGTCTCCGATCAGCGCGTAGTCCTCAATCCGCATGCCGAAGACGCTACTCGCGCGAAGGCGATCCCGCGCCGGGTCCGGGCCTGTCGCGCCGGGGCGGGCCCGGCGCGGGATCAGGACAGGGGGAACCAGCGGGTGAACAGCTGGGTCAGCGGGCCGATGGCCAGGGCGAAGACGAGCGTGCCCACGCCGACGCTGCCGCCCAGCAGCCAGCCCACGGCCAGCACGGTGATCTCGATGAGGAAGCGGCCGAGCCGCACGGACAGCCCGAGCCGCATCAGGCCGGTCATGACGCCGTCGCGCGGCCCGGGGCCCAGGCCGGCGCCGATGTAGAGCACGGTGGCCAGCGCGATCGCGACCACGCCGAGCGCCACGTACGACGCCTGGACGGCCAGGTGGGACGGCGTGGGCAGCAGGAAGATCGCCGCGTCGGCGAACAGGCCGAGGAACACCACGTTGCTGACCGTGCCGAGGCCGGGCCGCTGCCGCAGCGGGATCCACAGCAGCATCACCAGGGCGCCCACGCCGATGATGACCGTGCCGATGGACACGTCCAGCCTGAGCGCCAGGCCCTGGTGGAAGACGTCCCAGGGGTCGTTGCCGAGGCCGGACTCCACCTGGAGGCCGATGCCGGCGCCGTACAGGGCCAGGCCGCCGTAGAGGCGCACGAGCCGGGCGGGGAGGGAACTCAGGCGGGGGACGGTTGCTTCACTCATGATGGCCTTATGGTGGCAGGCCAATGGTTGCCAAAACAGGGCCAATCCTGGAAAGTGGCCTTATGAGGCATTTGTCGGCCATGCAGGTGGCCCGGCTGGTCGACGTCGATCCGGCCGCGCGTCCGTACTACCGGGCCCTCGCCGACGGCGTGCGCGCGCTCGTCATGGACGGCCAGATCCCCGTACGCGTCCGCATGCCCGCCGAACGCCACCTGGCCGAGGCCCTGGGCGTCAGCCGCACGACCGTCACCTCCGCCTACGACCTGCTGCGCGAGCGCGGCTACCTGGACAGCAGGCAGGGCTCGGGGAGCTGGACCACCCTGCCCGACCCGGCCACCGCCCGCGACAACCCCTGGCTCAGCACCGGCGACGACGGCCTGATCCAGCTCCACTGCGCCGCCCCGCCCGCGCCGTCCACGCTGCGCGAGGCCATGGCCGAGGCCCTGGACGACCTGCCCAGGTACGGCATGGGCAACGGCTACGACCCCATGGGCCTGCCGGTCCTGCGCGAACGCGTCGCCGCCCGCTACACCGAGCGCGGCCTGGCCACCCGGCCCGACCAGATCGTCGTCACCACCGGCTCCCAGCACGCCATCGCGCTCGTGGCCGGCCTGCTGATCGGCCCCGGCGACGCCGTCATGGTCGAGTCGCCGACCTACCCGCACGCCATCGACGTGGCCCGCGGGCGCGGCGCGCGGATCGTGCCCTTCGGCATCTCGCACGAGGGCTGGCGGCCCGACCTGATGGCCACCGCGATGCGGCAGTCGGCCGCCCGCCTGGCCTACCTCATGCCCGACTTCCACAACCCCACCGGCGCCCTCATGGACGACGCCACCCGGGCCGCCGTGGCGGGCGCGGCCCGGCGCAACGACGTCATCCTGCTGGTGGACGAGACCTGGAGCGAACTGGCCCTGGACGAGGTGCCGCCCACCGCGCCGATGGCCGCCTTCGACACCGACAGCCGCGTGATCAGCATCGGGTCGGCGTCCAAGCTGTGGTGGGGCGGCCTGCGCATCGGCTGGATCCGCACCACGGCCGCCCTGGCCCGCCGCCTGGCCCGGCACCGCGCGGTCGTCGACATCTCCAGCCCGGTCATGGAGCAACTGGTCACCGCCCGCCTGTTCGAACGGCTGGCGCAGACCCGCGCCGAACGCCGCCGCGGCCTGCGCGCCTCGCGCGAGGCGCTGGTCGCCGCCCTGGCCCGGCACCTGCCGCACTGGACGTACACGCTGCCGCGCGGCGGCGGCACGCTGTGGGTGCGCCTCAACGGCGACACCTCCAGCACGCTCGCCGACGCCGCCGTCTCGCACGGCGTGCGCCTGGCCCCGGGGCCCTGGTTCGGCCTGGAGGGCACCTTGGAGGGCTACCTGCGCCTGCCGTTCACCCTGCCGCCCGAGACCGTGGCCGACGCCGTCGCCCGCATCGCCCGCGCCCGCGCCGAGGGCCCCACGGGCGCCCGCCGCCACCCCGACTCGCTCGTGCCCATGGTGTGAGAAGCCGGGCCGAGGGGGGCAGGAGCTAGGAGGGCTCCTCGGCGCCCTTGGCCAGGGGCGCCCGCCAGTTGCGGCGCATCGCGGTGATGCGCAGGCCGAAGGCCAGCAGCGCGGCGGCCAGCGTGGCGGGCCAGCCGTGCAGCCCCGCCGACGACAGGCCCGCCATCACGGCCGAGCCGAACAGGGCGGGCACGGCGTAGAGCTGGCGGTCGTACAGCAGCGTGGGGATCTCGCCGGCCAGCACGTCGCGGATCACGCCGCCGCCGACGGCCGTCGTGACGCCGAGGATGGCGGCGTGCAGGGGGCTGAGGCCGTGCTCCAGGGCCTTCTCGGTGCCGACGGCCGCGAACAGGCCGAGGCCGGCCGCGTCGAGCACGAGGATGACGGGCATCACGCGGGCCACGTGCGGGTGCCAGAAGAAGACGATCACCGTGGCGGCCACCGGCACCAGCACGTAACCCAGGCTCTGGAAGGCCGCGGGCCGCACGTTGAGAATCAGGTCGCGGACGAGGCCGCCGCCGAGCGCGGTCATCTCGGCCAGGACGCCCATCCCGACCACGTCGAGCCGCTTGCGCACACCCATGAGCGCACCGGTCAGGGCGAAGACAAAAATACCGACAAGGTCGAGAATTTCAGACACGTTGGACGTTTTACCGGATCGGCGGCATGGCCGCCGCATGGTAGTGCTCGGCCATGAGCACCCGCAGCCTGCGCGTGAACAGGAACAGCGCCACCCCGGCCGCGATCGCCATGACCGCCAGGACCAGGTAGTACATCGGGTCGGACAGGTACCGGCCGAGCCGCCCGGTCTGCCCGCCGACCGCGTCGCCCACCGACACCGCGATGAACCAGATCCCCAGCATCTGCCCCTTGAACGCCTCGGGCGCCAGCTTCGTCGTCACCGACAGCCCGACCGGGCTCAGCGACAGCTCGCCGAACACCTGGATCAGGTAGACCAGCACCAGCCACCACACCGACACCCGCCCGGCGGTCGCCAGCGAGGCGGCCACCGCCATCACCACGAAGCTCAGCCCCACCATGACCAGCGCGAACGCGAACTTCTGCGGCGTGCTCACGCGCACCCCGAGCTTCACCCACAACGCCGCGAACACCGGCACGAAGATCATGATGAACAGCGGGTTGAACGACTGCGTCGTGGCCGCCTGGATCGGCACCCCGAACAGCTCCAGCCGGGTGTGGTCGGCGGCGAAGAACAGCAGCTTGCTCGGCGCCAGGTCGTAGATCATCCAGAAGATCGCCGCCGCGACGAACAGCCAGATGTAGGCCTTCATCCGGCTGCGTTCCTCGTCGGTGAGGCTGTGGCTGCCCATCAGGATGTAGGCGAAGTAGACGATCGGCACGATCAGGATGACGATCGTGATCGCCAGCGCCAGGCGGTCGATCGTGAGCGTGCCGGTGGCCGCCCACACGCCGAGCGCGACGGTCGTCACGGCCACGCCCGCCCCGGCCGTGCGGCCGAAACGGCGGCGCTCGGGTGGCGTCAGCCGGACGCCCGGACGCTCGCCGACGCCGCGCAGGTTGCGGCCGCCCCGGACGTACTGGAGGAGGCCGAGGGCCATGCCGACCGCGGCCGCGCTGAAGCCCAGGTGCCAGCGGTCGCCGTCGGCCAGCCAGCCGACCACCAGCGGCGCGAAGAAGGCGCCCAGGTTGATGCCCAGGTAGAACAGGGAGAAGCCGGCGTCTCTGCGGCCGTCCTCGTCCTCGCCGTACAGGCGGCCGACCATGACCGAGATGTTCGGCTTGAGCAGGCCGGTGCCGCTGATGATGAGCAGCAGCCCGAGCCAGACGAAGAACGCGGTCGTCACCGGGATCGCCATGCTGATGTGCCCGAGCATGATGACGAACCCGCCCCAGAACACCGACCGGCGCGCCCCCAGGATGCGGTCGGCGATCCAGCCGCCGGGCAGCGCCACCAGGTAGATCAGCGCGCCGTAGACGCCGACCACCGCCTGCGCGGTCTCCTGGGACATGCCCAGGCCCCGGTGGGCGGGCGAGGCCGCCATGAACGTGGCCAGGATCGCCCGCAGGCCGTACCAGCTGAAGCGCTCCCACATCTCGGTGGAGAACAGTGTCGCCAGCCCCCACGGATGCCCGAAGAAGGTCCTTCCGCCCTTGCTCATGCGCGCCCTCCCACGACACGTACGGCACCTGATCGATCACTCTACGTGACCGGGCCGCCTGTTTCCGGAAAGGGTCTTGCCGCTGTCCAGAGGGTGTGGTGCGATGCATGCCACCTGTGCAAGTGATTACTGACTGGAGGCGGGTGCCATGGCCGAAGTCCTCGACGTACGGGCCTCGATCGAGCGGGAGATCGCCGGCCGCACGGTCTGCGAGCAGCTCAGGCAGGTGGCCGACCGGCATCCCGACGCACCCGCGTACTCCGACCCCGACGGCTCGGGCGGCTGGACGACGTTGACCTACGGCCAGGCCCGGCGGCGCATCCTGGAGATCGCGGCCGCCTTCGCCGCCCTGGGGCTGGAACGCGGCGAGTCCGTCGCGATCATGATGGTCAACCGCAGCGAGCACGTGCTCGCCGACCTCGGCGCCGTGCACGCGGGCGGCGTCGGCTGCACGGTCTACTCGACGTTCGCGCCCGACCAGATCGCGTTCGTGGCCGGCGACGTGGGCGCCCGCTTCGCCGTGCTGGGCGGCCCGGCCGAGCTGGGCCGCTGGCAGCCGGTGCTCGACCGGCTCGACGGCCTGCGCAGGATCATCATGCTCGACGGCGCCCCCGGCGACGACGACCGATTCATGTCCTGGGCCGACTTCCTCGACCTGGGCCGCGCCCGCCTGGCCGAGGACGAGGACGCCGTCGAGGCCCGCTCACGCGAGGTGGCCGCCGGTGACGTCGTCACCGTGCTCTACACCTCGGGCACCACCGGCATGCCCAAGGGCGTGCCGCTCACCCACACCAACGTCTTCTACGAGGCGGCCGCCACCGACCGCATCACCTCGCTGCCGACGCACGGCACCCAGATCTCCTACCTCACCTACGCCCACATCGCCGAGCGCATCCTCAGCCTCTACCTCCCGCTGGTGAAGATGTCGCACGTGCACTTCTGCACCGACCTGGCGGGCCTCGGCGCCACGCTCGGCCAGGTCAGGCCGATGATGTTCTTCGGGGTGCCGCGCGTGTGGGAGAAGATGATGGCCCGGCTGCTCGCCGTGCTCGCCACGCAGCCTGAGGAGCAGCAGGCCGCCGTACGCCAGGCCATGGCGGCCGGCGCCGCCTACGTCGAGGCCGGCCAGTACGGCGGCACGATCACCCCCGAGATCCAGGCCGCCTACGACCAGGCGGACGCGTCCCTGCTGTCGGTCGTCCGCGGCATGATCGGCTTCGACCGCGCCCAATGGACCGCCACCGGCGCCGCCCCCCTCCCCGCCGAGGTCCAGCACTTCTACGCCGGCCTCGGCCTCAAGGTCATCGACGTCTACGGCATGACCGAGACCACCGGCGCCTTCACCGGCAACAGCCCCTCCTGCTACCGCCTGGGCACCGTCGGCAGGGCCGAGCCCGGCGTCGAGGTCCGCATCGCCGAGGACGGCGAGATCCTCACCCGCAGCCCGCTCAACACCGGCGGCTACCTCAACCGCACCGAGGCCACCGCCGAGCTGCTCGACGAGGACGGCTGGCTGCACACCGGCGACATCGGCACGGTCGACGACGACGGCTTCTACCGCGTCGTCGACCGCAAGAAGGAGCTCATCATCACCGCGGGCGGCGAGAACGTCTCGCCCGCCGAGATCGAGAACCACCTCAAGGAGCACCTGCTCATCGGCCAGGCCCTCGCCTACGGCGACAACCGGCCGCACCCGGTGGCCGTGCTGACCCTCGACGGCGAGACGGCGCCGGGCTGGGCGCGCTCCCGCGGCATCGGCTTCACCTCCCTCGCCGAGCTGGCCGAGCACCCCGACGTCCTGAAGGAGGTCTCGGCCGCCGTCGAGGCCGCCAACGCCAGGCTGGCCAGGGTGCAGCAGGTCAAGCGGTGGGCCCTGCTCGGCACCGAGTGGACCGCCGAGACCGAGGAGCTCACCCCGAGCCTGAAGCTGAAGCGCCGCGTCATCCACGCCAAGTACGCCGACATCATCGAGTCCCTCTACGGCGAGGCCCGCTGACGGCCCGCCCCCGGCGGCTTTGCCATAAGGGGTGCGTGTCGCGGTCCTGGTCATGACCGGGCGGTTCCTAGCGTCTCGCTCATGACCAGAAGCCTCCTTCTCGTCTCGCTCGCGGCGGGATCGCTCACGGCGCCCGTGCCCGCGTATCCCGCCGCGACCGAGCTCGCCATCCGCGCCATCACCGTACGGCCCGCGGAGCCGGTCGTGGGGGCCCACGACTCTGTGAGCCTGGTGATCGACGTGATCGCCCGGGGCGCGCGCGGCAAGAACGGCGTCACCGTCAAGGTGGAGCCCGGCGTCCCTCCGGGCCCGCTGCTGTCGGCCAAGCCTCCCGTCTCGGACACGCCCGACCTCCCGCCCGACTCCGGACCCGCCCTGCCCGGCCCCTCCTCGCCCTCCTCGCCCTCTTCGCCCGGCACGTCCGCCGAATCTCCCGGGACCTCCGGGGCCCCGGACACCGCGCCGGGACTCGTGCCCGAGGACTCGCCCTCCGGCGGCGCGGCCGGGGCGCCGCTGGCCCAGCTCCCCCTGGCGATCGTCGCGAACCCCAAGCTCGACCTGCAGAAGGCCCCGTTCGCGAGCACGCTGCCGAACAGGCTGGTCTGGCGGCAGGCCGAGGCCCCTCCGGCCCGGATGGCGGGCGACTGGCAGACCTGGCGCTTCCTGCCCGACAAGAAGCTGAACCGCTTCTACCCGACCGGCACCTGGACGATCAGCGCCACCGCCCGCGGCGCGGACGGCGCCACCGTCACCGAGTACGCCTCCTTCGAGCTCAGGAGGGCGACCAAACTGTCGTCCGTCCGGGTGGAAAGGGCGCCGAAGTCCGCCGGCGGCGTACGGCTGCGCGGCTCGCTGACCCGGATCGACCCGCGTGGCTTCACCGACTTCGGGCCGTACGCCAAGCAGCGGCTGCGGCTCCAATGGCGCGGGGAGGGCTCGCCGGCCTGGGAGGACGTGGCGGAGACGACGACCGACGCGGCCGGGGCCTTCGTGCAGACCGTCCCGTCCAGGAGGGGCGGCCTGTGGCGGGTCCACTTCCCCGGAAACCCCCATTACGCCTCATACACCACAAAACCCCGACAAATCGCCAGTTAGGGCAATAAAGTACGCACAAAAAGCTGTCGGGGTATTTGTCGTTATCTAATTGTGATCTGTCGTTACGCAACTTTTCTTTACCCTTACGCGTCATTAGGCGTTGACGTGCCTCGTCCCTGAGGCGCGTCCCAGACGGGGAAGGATTTGTTTGATGATGCGACGTCTAGCCGCCGGACTGGCCGCGGCCGCTGTGGGCGCCACGATGGTGGCCACCGCCGCCGCGCCCGCCCTGGCGGACACGGACCCCGATCCCGACTTCGTCGGCGGGCGTACGAGCCTTCAGCTCGACGTCAACCCGGAGCCGGCTCGGCGCGGCAAGGCCATCGACATCGAGGGCAAGCTGTCCGTGGCCTGCGACGAGGACTACATCAGCGGTTTCGTCGCGGTCCACCACGCCGACTACTGCAAGGACAGCGAGCGCTGGCACCGTCTGGCGTGGAAGCGGGTCACGATCCTCTTCCAGGCCGACGGCAGCGACAAGTGGGACTACGTCGAGTCGGTGCGGACCAGCCGCGACGGCTACTTCCACACCACCGAGCGGGCCTACACCTCGGGCACCTGGCGTGCCGTCTTCGAGGGCTCCCGGTACCTGGCCCCCTCCGAGGGCAAGGACTGGGTGAAGGTCTACGGCGGCCGCCGCCACTAGCACCACCCGACGGAAGCCCGGCCGCGCGCGGCCGGGCTTCCGTCATGCCCGGCCCCCGCCCCCCGGCCGCCTCAGTAGCCCACGGCGACCTGGACCCGGTGGTGCCGCGGGTCCTCGATCTCGTCCACCACCGCCGCGGCCAGATCGGCGTACGAGAACGCCGGCCCGCCCTCCTCGGTGGCCATCACCTGCTCCCCGCCGAACCGGTGACGCCCGCTGCGCTCCGCCAGGTCGTCGAGCACCACCGGCGGCGGCGCGATCACCACCCAGTCCAGCGCCCCGCCCTCCTCGCGCAGCACCTCCAGCTCGGCGGCGTGCCCGAGCGAGAACGTCCGGGCGTCCTCGGGGAAGCCGGGCGTGTCCACCAGCCGCGTCCCCGGCGCGACCTCCAGCAGGGTGCCGATGCCCAGCGCCACCAGCCGCGGCACGCCCGCCCTGGCCAGCCCGCCGGTCAGCGCCCGCGCCCCCGCCGTGTAGAACTCCGCCGACGGCACGTCCAGCCGGGCGCTCGCCTGGACCGCCACGTCGTGCCCCGCCGCGACCGCCGCCACGCTCTCCGGGTCGGTCACGTCCCCCGCGACCACGCCGACGCCGTCGCCGGACGGCCCCGCGTACCGGGCCGGGTCGCGCACCACGGCCGTCACCGCGTGCCCCCGCTCCACGGCCTGGGCGACCACCCGCACGCCGGCCCGCCCGCCGGCGCCGAAAACCACGATCCTGCTCATCGTCCAGCACTCCGTTCAGCGGCCGGCACACCCGGCCGCGCCCGGCAGACGGTAGACGCCCGGTGGTCGCTTCCCGCAACGATAGTGACCCGCAGCGGCCTACCATGGACGCCATGGCCGAACCCCTTGACCCCGACATGTTCGCCGAATGCGTCCACGTCCCCCCCTTCCGGGTCGGCGACAAGTGGACCGCCAAGATCATCCACTGCCTGGAGCAGGGCCCGAGGCGCTTCACCGAGCTACAGGTCCCGCTACGCGGCATCACCCCGAAGGTCCTCACCGAGTCCCTGCGCGCGATGGAACGCGACGGCCTGCTCACCCGCACGGCCTACGCCGAGATCCCGCCCCGCGTCGAGTACGCGCTCACCCCCCTCGGCCGCAGCCTGCTCGCCCCCATGGCGGCCTGCTGCGAGTGGTCCAGGCAACATCTGCCGGAGCTCATCGACGCCCGCGAGTCCTGGTACGCCACCCACCCCTAACGGTCGGTCCCTTCGCGGAATCGATCATCGGCGCGGCGCGTTGCCTGCCAGGGGAGAGGCCAGGCGGTTTTGAGGGTCGCGCGACACCCGTCGTAGTCTGGCTCTCTGGCGAAACGGACAGGAGGTGACGCCCCATGTTGCGAGACTCGTTCGGACGGGTGGCCACGGATCTGCGGGTGTCCCTCACGGACAAGTGCAACCTGCGCTGCACGTACTGCATGCCGCCCGAAGGGCTCGACTGGCTGCCCAAGGCGCAGCTGCTCACCGCCGACGAGATCGTCCGGCTGGTGCGCGTCGGCGTCGAGCGCCTGGGCATCACCGAGGTGCGCTACACCGGCGGCGAGCCGCTGCTCCGGCGGGAGCTGGTCGACATCGTCACCCGCACCACCGCCCTCGACCCGCGTCCCCAGGTGCTGCTGACCACCAACGGCATCGGCCTGGCGCGGCTGGCCGAGCCGCTGGCGCGGGCCGGCCTCGACCGGGTCAACGTCTCGCTCGACACGCTCGACCCGGCCACGTTCGAGCGGCTCGCCCACCGCGACCGGCACGCCGACGTCATCGAGGGGCTGGCCGCCGCCGACGCGGCGGGCCTGCGCCCGGTGAAGGTCAACGCGGTCCTCATGCGCGGCGTCAACGACCACGAGGCCGTGCCGCTGCTGCGCTTCTGCCTGGCCCAAGGCTACGAGCTGCGCTTCATCGAGCAGATGCCGCTCGACGCCCAGCACGGCTGGACCCGCGAGGGCATGATCACCGCCGACGAGATCCTCGAACGCCTCTCGGCCGCCTTCGACCTGACGCCCGACGACCTGGAGCAGCGCGGCAGCGCCCCCGCCGAGCGGTTCCTCGTCGACCGCGGCCCGGCCCGGGTCGGCGTGATCGGCTCGGTGACGCGCCCGTTCTGCGGCGCCTGCGACCGGGTCCGGCTCACCGCCGACGGCCAGGTGCGCAACTGCCTGTTCGCCACCGAGGAGTCCGACCTCAAGAGCGCCATGCGCGCGGGCGCCTCCGACGACGACCTGGCCGCCCGCTGGATCGCCGCGGTCTCGCGCAAGCGCGCCGGGCACGGCATCGACGACCCGTCCTTCCTCCAGCCGTCCCGGCCGATGTCGGCCATCGGCGGCTAGCGTGCCGTTCGACGCGGTGATCCTGGCCGGGGGAGCGGCCCGCCGCCTGGGCGGCGCGGACAAGCCCGGCCTGGCCGTCGGCGGCCGTCCGCTGGTCGAGCGGGTGGTCGCGGCGGCGTCCGGCGCGCGCCGCACGGTCGTCGTGGGCCCCCGCCGCGACCTGCCCGGGGTGGTCTTCACCCGGGAGGAGCCGCCGGGGGGCGGGCCCGTCCCCGCGCTGGCCGCCGGGCTGCGCGAGGTCGACGCGCCGTGGCTGGTCCTGCTCGCCGGCGACCTGCCGTTCCTGACGGCGGCGCACGTGCGGGAACTGCTGGCGGCGGCCCGTCCCGGCGCCGGGGCGGTCATGGTCGACGACGACGGCCGCGAGCAGTGGCTCCTCGGCGCCTGGCCGGTGCCGGAGCTGCGGGCGGCGCTCGACGCCTACGCCGGGCGCTCGCTCAAGGGCCTGCTGGGCCCCCTGACCGGAACACGGCTGGCCGCACCCGGCCGGCCGTGGTTCGACTGCGACACGATGGACGACCTGAAGGAGGCTCGCATGAACGTACTCACCGAGTGGACCGCGCTGGTCTGCAACGAGCTGGGCGTCGACCCGGCCCGGGTGGACCGCGACCTGGTCCTCGACCTGACCAAGGAGGTCGCCCACGGGGTGGCCAGGCCCGCCGCGCCGCTCACCGCCTACCTGCTCGGCCTGGCCCAGGGGGCGGGAAGCGCCCCTGAGGACGCCGTGGCCAGACTGACCACATTGGCGAAGAACTGGGAGCGGGCGACCACCGAGACGCTGACTGACGGCTGACACTCGAACGAACTCTTGAAGTCAAGCCGGCCCCTTCCTCAAGGTTTCCTGAGAATTACGAGGAGGAGGCCGGTGTAAACGATTTCGGGAAAGCGGTCCTATCGGACTCCGGCCGACGCGGGGGACTGATCGTCCAATGCAAAGATCTGGCCAGGAAAAGGGCGACGCCGGGTGGTTACGGGGGCAAACCACCCGGCGTCGCTTCATCGGCGTTCCGACGGGGGCCCGGAACGCCGGCACCAGCACTCCGACGGGGGACCGGAGCGCTTGCCTAAAGCGTACACCTACAACCCATGGGATGCGTCAAGACTTAGTCACGACCCGATCTCGCGTCGATGCAGCGGTATCTCGGTTTGGTTAGCCTCGGGAGACTGAAAGTCAGGTGGCGGGGCGCCCTCGCTCCGCTCATTGGCCCCGATTACGGCAATGTATGGCAAAAACACGGCCCCGGCGATGAACAGCAGCCGGTACGGCCACGGCACCGGCACCACGACCGCCAGGATCAGGCAGAGCGTCCGGATGCCCATCTTGATCAGGTACGCGACCTCGCGCTTGCGGATGTCGGCCGTCAGCGAAGGTCTGGCGTCCGTGACCTGGTGGACGTCCTGCTTCTTGCGCCACCCCTTCATACCTTCCACGGTAGACCTCGTACGGGCAGGGCGCGACGGCGCGGCCGGGCGCTGAGGAGGGGCATGCGATCATGGCCTTCGAGTAAGGAGGATGGGGAGATGACGGATCGAACGTATCGGGTCACTGAGATAGTCGGCACGTCGGGGGAGAGCCTTGACCAGGCCATCCGCAACGGCCTGCGGCGGGCCTCGGAGACCCTGCGCCACCTGGACTGGTTCGAGGTCACCGAGATCCGCGGCCACCTCGACGCAGGCGAGATCGCGCACTACCAGGTGGGCATGAAGGTGGGCTTCCGCCTGGAGGACTCCTGACCGTCCCTGGACGCCCCCGGGGCGGCGCGCGGGCCCACTGGACAACCAACCGGCACCCGTCCCGCCCGAGGGCTGCCCTGGGGCACGCTGAGGGCCTCCCGAACGCGGACGACACGCCGGCGGACGACACGACGACGCCCGCCGCCCCGCTCGATCGCGGGACGGCGGGCGCGGGCGGCGGGCGGTGGCGTCAGCTCGCCTGGCTGACCGTCGACATGTTGAAGTCCGGCACCCGCACCGGCGGCATCACCGTGCGCTGGAAGTAGTCGTTCCACTCGCGGGGCAGCGTGCGCTCGCTCGCCCCCACCTCCGTGACGCGCCCCAGCAGGTCGACCGGGCTCTCGTTGAACCGGAAGTTGTTCACCTCGCCGACGACCTCGCCGTGCTCGACCAGGTAGACGCCGTCGCGGGTGAGGCCCGTGACCAGCAGCGTCTGCGGGTCGACCGCGCGGATGTACCACAGGCACGTGACGAGCAGCCCGCGCCGGGTGGAGGCGATCATCTCCTCCAGCGAGCGCGCGCCCTCCGCCGGGCCGGTCATGACGAGGTTGTCGATGCCCGGCGTCGCCGGCAGCCCGCTCAGCTCGGCCGAGTAACGCGTCTGCAGCAGCGCCTCCAGCCGGCCGTCCCTGATCCAGTCGGTCCGGCCCAGCGGCAGACCGTTGTCGAACACCGAGCCGTCGCGGCTGGAGGTGTGCGCGGTGACGAACGGCGCGCACGAGATGCCCGCGGCCCGCGGATCGCTGGACAGCGTGATCGGCAGCGTGGCGAGCTGCTCGCCCACCCGCGTGCCGCCGCCCGGCCCGGAGAACACCGAACGGCCGTCGAGCGCGTCCCTGGCCCCCGAGGACCAGTACAGGTAGATCATCAGGTCGGCCACCGCGCTCGGCGGCAGCAACGTCTCGTAGCGGCCCGCGGGCAGGTCGACCCGGGTCTTGGCCCACTCCAGGCGCTGGGCCAGCGACGAGCCGAGCGCGGCCACGTCGACGTCGGCGAAGTCCTCGGTGGACACGCCGGTCCAGGCCGACCGCTTCAGGTCGCCGGACTTGGCGTTGAGCTCAAGGCGGCCGGTCGGCTGGTCGTGCCGCAGCCGCACGCCGGTGGAGGTGCCGAGGAAGGTCGAGGTCAGGGAGTGCTCGGCGAAGCCGTAGAGCTTCCTGCCACCGGCCTCGGCGGCCGAGAACGCCTCACCGAGCGCGGGCGCGAACCTCTCGAACACCCCGATGTCGGTCGGCCGCACCTCGTCGTCCCAGCCGGGCGCGGGCGCGCCGCCCTCGACCAGCGGGCGGGCGTCCTCGGCCGGACGCGCCTCGCGCGCCGCCCGGTCGGCCGCCGCGACCACGTCGGCGAGCTGGTCCTCGCGCACCGACGAGCGCGAGACCACGCCCACGCCCTGCCCCGCGACCGAGATCACGGTCAGCCGGGAGGAGCGGGCCACGCCGTTGGTGGTCAGCGTGTTGCCCGCGAAGCGCAGGTTGGCCGTGGACCCCTCGTCCACCAGCACCACGCAGCCGTCGTTCGCGGAGAGCTCCAGGGCCCTTTCCACCATCTCCTGCGGAGTAGTCACTTCCCGCCCTCCTGCACGGTGTTGAGCACGCGCACGCCCCTGAACAGCGCCGACGGGCATCCGTGGCTGACCGGCGCGACCTGCCCCGGCTGGCCCTTGCCGCAGTTGAAGGCGCCGCCCAGCACGTACGTGCCCGGCCCGCCGACCCCTTCCATCGACTGCCAGAAATCGGTCGTGGTGGCCTGGTAGGCGAAGTCCCTGACCTGCCCGGCCAGCTCCCCGTGCGAGATCCTGTACGCCCGCTGCCCGGTGAACTGGAAGTTGTAGCGCTGCATGTCGATCGACCAGCTCTTGTCGCCCACGATGTACAGGCCGCGCTCCACGCCCGCGATCAGCTCCTCGGTGGAGGGCCCGCCGGCAGCGGCGGCCAGCGACACGTTCGCCATGCGCTGGATCGGCATGTGGCCGGGGGAGTCGGCGAACGCGCACCCGTTGGAGCGCCCGAACCCCTTCATCAGCGCCATCCGCCGGTCGAGCTGGTAGCCCACCAGGACGCCGTCCTTGACGATGTCGAAGCTCTGCCCCCGCACGCCCTCGTCGTCGTAGCCCACCGTGGCCAGGCCGTGGGTGACCGTGCGGTCGCCGGTGACGTTCATCAGCGGCGAGCCGTAGACCAGCTCGCCGAGCTGGTCGAAGGTGGCGAAGCTGGTGCCGGCGTAGGCGGCCTCGTAGCCGAGCGCGCGGTCGAGCTCGGTGGCGTGGCCGATCGACTCGTGGATCGTCAGCCACAGGTTGGACGGGTCGATCACCAGGTCGTAGTCGCCCGCCTCGACCGAGGGCGCGGCCAGCTTCTCGGCCAGCAGCTCCGGCAGCCGGGCCAGCTCGGCCGGCCAGTCCCAGCCCGTGCCGGTCAGGTACTCGTAGCCGCGGCCGACCGGCGGCGCGATCGTGGACATGTCGTCGAAGCCGCCCTCGTGCGCCTTCATCGCGTTGAGCGACGGATGCACGCGCACGCGCTGCTGCGTGGTCACCGTGCCCGAGGTGTCGGCGTAGAACTTCTGCTCCTTGACCTGCAGCAGCCGCGCCGAGACGTGGTCGGCGCCCTTGAGCAGCCCCGCCGACCACTCGGCCAGCAGGCCCACCTTCTCGGAGGCGGGCACCTCGAACGGGTCGACGTCGTAGTCGGAGACCCACACCGCGTCGGCGTGCACCGGCTCCGGCGCCAGCTCGATGGGCTCCCGGTTGACGGGCGCGCTGACCTCGGCCACCCGCACCGCCTGCTCGGCCACGGCGGCGGCGGCCTGCGGGGTCAGGTGGATGCCGGCCGCGAACCCCCATGTGCCACCCTTGACGACGCGCACCGCGTAGCCGAGGTCGTCGGCGTCGAGCGAGCCTTCGAGCCGGGCGTCGTACAGGCGCAGCGTCTCGGCCCTGACGCGTTCGAGCCGGAAGTCGGCGTGCTCGGCGCCGAGGTCGCGAGCGCGTTGCAAGGCGGCGTCCGCGAGCTGCCGCAGCGGCAGTTCCAGGAAATCGGGATCGATCTGGCGCATGTCCACGATCCTAACCCTGTGATCTTGTGCCACCCGGACAAGCGGATACCCGCAAGTAAGAGATAGCGTCAGATGCCATGGCACGCTCTGTACTCGTCACCGGAGGCAATCGCGGCATCGGCCTCGCGATCGCCCGTGAACTCGCCGCGGCCGGCGACGCCGTCGCGGTCACCTACCGATCGGGGGAGCCGCCGGAGGGCCTGTTCGGCGTCCGCTGCGACGTCACCAGCACGGCCGAGGTCGAGGCCGCCTTCGACAAGGTGGAGGCCGAACAGGGGCCGGTCGAGGTCCTCGTCTCCAACGCGGGCATCACCAAGGACACCCTGCTGGCGATGATGAAGGAGGAGACCTTCACCGACGTCATCGACGCCAACCTGACCGGGGCCTACCGCGTGGCCAAGCGCGCCATCAGGCCCATGATGAAGCTCAAGCGCGGCCGCATCGTCCTGATCTCGTCGGTGGTCGGCCTGTCCGGCCAGGCGGGCCAGGCCAACTACGCCGCCTCCAAGGCCGGCCTGGTCGGCTTCGCCCGCTCCCTGGCCCGCGAGTACGGCTCGCGCAACATCACCGTCAACGTGGTCGCGCCCGGCTTCGTGGCCACCGACATGACGGCCGGCCTCGACCAGGAGGCCATCGTCAAGAACATCCCGCTCGGGCGGCAGGCCGCCCCCGCGGAGATCGCGCGCGTCGTCCGCTTCCTGGCCGGCGACGACGCCTCTTACATCACCGGGGCCGTGATCCCGGTCGACGGCGGACTCGGAATGGGGCACTGACGTGGGAATTCTCGAAGGCAAGCGGATCCTCGTGACCGGCGTGCTCACCGACGCCTCCATCGCCTTCTCGGTGGCCAAGCTGGCCCAGGAGGAGGGCGCCACGGTGGTGCTCACCGGGTTCGGCCGGCTGAGCCTGGTCGAGCGCATCGCCAAGCGGCTGCCGCAGACCCCGCCGGTGCTGGAGCTCGACGTCCAGGACACCGACCAGCTCGACACGCTGGCCTCCCGCGTCGGCGAGCACGTCGACGGGCTCGACGGCGTCGTGCACTCCATCGGGTTCGCGCCGCAGAGCGCCCTGGGCGGCAACTTCCTCAACACGCCGTGGGAGGACGTCGCGACCGCCCTGCAGGTCTCCACGTACTCGTTCAAGTCGCTGGCGGTGGCCTGCCTGCCGCTGATGAAGGAGGGCGGCGCGGTCGTCGGCCTCGACTTCGACGCCTCCAAGGCGTGGCCGGTCTACGACTGGATGGGCGTGGCCAAGGCCGGCCTCGAGTCGTGCAGCCGCTACCTCGCCCGCGACCTGGGCAAGCACAACATCCGCGTCAACCTGGTCTCGGCCGGGCCGCTGCGCACGATGGCCGCCAAGTCGATCCCGGGCTTCAAGGAGTTCGAGGAGAGCTGGCCGGAGCGCTCGCCGCTGGGCTGGGACCTGACCGACACGGTCCCGGCCGCCAAGGCGTGCGTGGCGCTCATGTCCGACTGGTTCCCCGCCACGACGGGCGAGATCGTCCACGTCGACGGCGGCGCCCACGCGATCGGCGGCTGAGCCCGCCTCACGCCAGGCGGTGCCTGCCGCTGCCCGCCGGGGCCGGCTCGAACGGGATCGACTCGCTCGGCTCGGCCCGGTGCCGCCGCTGCTGCACGATCCGGGTGGCCAGCACCGCCGACCCCAGCAGGACGATCGTCAGCACCGTGCCCAGCACGTCGCCGGCCGGCGGGCTGGGCCGCACCACCCGCCGGTCGCGCAGCGGCACGGCCAGCTCCCGCGCGAACGGGTTGGGCCACAGCAGCTCCACCCGCGAGTCGTCGGGATCGGCGGTCGGCTCCTCGGCGGTGACCGGCCGCTCGTCCTCCAGCGTGTACGGCCTGTTCTGCGGCGGCGTGGGCGGCTGCGTCGGCAGCGGCGCGGTGTCCTGCTCGGTACGCTCGCGGGGGCGGTCGGTCCGGCGGCGTCCGGCCCCGGTGTCGGTCTCGGGCGAGGTCGTGGGGGTGGGGTGCGGCGTCAGCGACTGGAGCACGCCCTGGTCGTCGCAGGCCAGCACCGGCAGGCACACGTCCTTGAGCGCCTCGGGCACCAGGTCGGTGCCGGTGGGGCTGGGGGAGGGCCGGTCCGAGCCGGCGGGTTTGGCGGGTTTGCCGGTCGGCACGGCGTCGCCGACGGCGCCGAGCACCTCACCGGTGGTGTCCTCGACGCCCTTGGTCACCGGCTCGGTCTTGCCGCCGGTCAGGTCGTCGACCGTGCCCGTGAGCGCGCCGACGACGTCGCACAGTGTGTTGGTCACGCCCGAGAGCAGGCCCCCGTCGCGTGAGCAGTCCTGGGCGGCGGCGGACGCGGCGGGCGCCCACACCGGGATCGCCCCCAGGGCCACCGCGAGCACCCCGGCCGAGATCGCGGTCCTGCTCCCCATCCGTCCCCTCCTGTGTCGCTTCAGGAGGAAATCCTTATGGACAAGACCCGTCAGACGCAGGCTTTTTCCCGGTAAAGTTGCGATTCGGTATCGACTAGTGATACGCGAGACGGATTCTCGTTCCTCGTCAGTCGAGTGAGGACACGTCATCGAGCGCCTCCCGGATCTCGATCGGGAGCACGACGTCCTCGGCCGACAGGATTCCCTTGAGCTGCGTGTGCGTGCGGGCGCCGACGATCGCCGCGGCCACCCCGGGCCGGTCGCGCACCCATGACAGCGCCACCGCCAGCGGTGAGACGCCGAGCCCGTCGGCGGCCGTCATGACCGACTCGACCACGCTGCGCCCGCGGTCGTCGAGGTAGGGCCGGACGAAGTCGGCGAAGTGCGGCGTCGCGGCGCGGGAGTCGGCCGGGACGCCGGTGCGGTACTTGCCGGTCAGCACGCCCCTGCCGAGCGGCGACCAGGCCAGCACCCCCACGTCGAGGTGGGCGGCGGCGGGCAGCAGCTCGCGCTCGGGCTCGCGGGCCAGCAGCGAGTACTCCACCTGGACGGAGGTGATCGGGATGCGGCCCGGGACCGACCTCTGGGTGACCGCGGCGGCGGCGAGCTGCCAGCCCGCGTAGTCGCACACGCCGGCGTAGACGGCCCGGCCCGAGGAGACGATCGCGTCGAGGGCGGCCAGGGTCTCCTCCAGCGGCACCTCGGCGTCGTAGGTGTGGAGCTGCCACAGGTCGACGTAGTCGAGGCCGAGCCGGTTGAGCGACTCGTCGACGGCGGCGATCAGATGGCGCCTGGAGGCGTCGCGCGGCCGGCGGCCGGTCGGCGTGACCACGGCCTTGGTCGAGATCACCAGCTCCGCGCGCGGCACCGAGTCGCGCAGCATGCGGCCGAGCAGCCGTTCGGAGTCGCCGCCGGTGTAGACGTCGGCCGTGTCGACGAGGGTGCCGCCCGCCTCGACGAACGAACGGAGCTGGGCGGCCGCCTCCTCCGGGTCGGTGTCACGGCCCCAGGTCATCGTGCCGAGCCCCAGCCGGGACACCGACAGGCCGCTGCGGCCGACATAGCGCTGCTCCATGATCCCGCCAGGTTACCAAGAACGGGCCCGCCCGCCAGCCCGCCGCTCCAATGTCCTGCCTGGTGAGGACCATGGCCGTGGGTGTATGTGAAGATTTCTCGCAGGTGTGTGGAACGTGGTGATCCGCGCCTGCGACACTTGCTGTGTGACCACCCTTCTGCTGGCCCGCCACGGGCTGACCGACCTCACCGGGCCGGTGCTGGCCGGGCGCACTCCGGGGGTGCACCTGAGCGAGGCCGGCCGGGCGCAGGCCGAGGCGCTGGCCGGGCGCATCGCCGGGGTCCGGCTCGACGCCGTCGTCTCCAGCCCGCTCGAACGGTGCCGCGAGACCGCCGAGGCCGTCGCGAAGGGGCGCGGGGCGGACGTCCGGATCGACGAGCGGCTGATCGAGTGCGGCTACGGCACCTGGACGGGCCGCCCGCTCAAGGAACTCGCCCAGGAGCCGCTGTGGCAGACCGTCCAGGCGCATCCGAGTGCGGTGACATTTCCGGAAGGGGAGTCACTGGCCGATATGCAACATCGGGCGGTCGCCGCGATCCGGGAGTGGAATCAACGCCTCGGGTTGAAGGGTGTCTACCTGGCGTGCACCCACGGAGACGTCATCAAGGCGATCGTGGCGGACGCTCTGGGGCTGCACCTCGATCATTTTCAGCGGATAACAGCCGATCCTGCGGCCCTCACTGTCATTCGCTATGCCCCCTTGCGTCCCTTTGTTCTCAGGATTAACGATATGGGGGAATTGCGGTTGCCTGAGGATTCGGAGGAGAAAGACGGGGGAGAAAACATCACCGGGAGCGATGCCGCCGTCGGCGGTGGACCCGGGACCACGTAAGGTCAGGCTATGCCGGTCTTCGACTACGACCCACCGGAGAGGTTCGTCGCCGGCGCCCTGGGGCAGCCGGGCGCGCGGGTCTTTTTTCTGCAGGCCAGGGCCGAGGGCAGACTGACCACCGTGGCGCTGGAGAAGCTGCAGGTCGCTGCGCTCGCGGGCAGGCTCGACGAGCTGCTCGACGAGGTTCTGCGGCTCAGCGGGGGCACCGCGCACGTGCCCGCGCTGGCCCCGGCCGACCTGGCCGACGAGGCCCCCCTCGACGTGCCGGTCTCGGAGGACTTCCGGGTCGGCACCATGGCGCTGGCCTGGGACGCCGACAACTCCCAGGTGGTGATAGAGGCGCAGGAGGTCATCGACGAGGAGGACCTGGAGGGCCCCGACCCGGCCGTGCTGCGGGTGCGGATCAGCGCGGGGGCGGCGCGCGCCTTCACCCGCAGGGCGCTCCAGATCGTGGCGGCGGGCCGGCCTCCCTGTCCCCTGTGCGGGCAGCCGCTCGACGCCGAAGGCCATGTCTGCGTCCGACTCAACGGCTACCGCGGGGGTGAGGCGGCTTCATGACCGCTCCTGAGAGCGAACCGGCCGTCAAGCCGCCACAAGCGCCGATCATGCAGGAGGAGGAGGCGCTCACGCTGCTGCGCGACGGGCGCCTGGAGGTGGCCGGCCGCCTGGTCGAGGCCACCAACATGACCCTCTACTGCTCGATCAAACTGGGCGGCCGCAGCGCCGCCTGCGTCTACAAGCCCGTACGCGGCGAACGCCCCCTGTGGGACTTCCCCGACGGCACCCTCGCCGCCCGTGAGGTGGCCGCCTACGAGGTCTCCCAGGCCACCGGCTGGCGCATCGTGCCGCCGACCGTCTACCGCGAGGGCCCGTTCGGGCCCGGCATGTGCCAGCTCTGGATCGACACCGAGCGCGAGATCGACCTGATGCGCCTGGTCAAGAGCCGCAACCCGGTGGTGCGCCGGATGGCGGTGTTCGACGCGATCGTCAACAACGCCGACCGCAAGGGCGGTCACCTGCTGCCGCTGCCGACCGGGCACGTCTACGGGGTCGACCACGGCGTCTGCTTCTCGGCCGAGGACAAACTGCGTACCGTGCTGTGGCAGTGGCGGGGCAAGCCGCTGGCGCGCGAGGCGGTGGCGGTGCTGGCCAAGCTGGAGCGCGACCTGGAGTCCGGCTCGCTGGGGCGCCGGCTGCGCGAGCTGCTCACGCCGGCCGAGGTGGAGGCCACCTGGCGGCGGGTCAGGCGGCTGCTGGACACCGGTGTTCACCCGTACCCCTCGGAGGGGTGGCCCGCCGTTCCCTGGCCCCCGATCTGACGACTGGCGGCGGTTTTATACCCTTTGCCCCATGTGCACGCTGATCGTGAGAACCGGGGAGCCGCTGACCCTCATGGGCGTGCGGGACGAGCTCACCGACCGCCCCTGGGAGGCGCCCGGGGAGCACTGGCCCGAGCACCCCGGCGTGATCGGCGGCCGTGACCTCAAGGGAGGCGGCACCTGGATGGCCGTCTCCCCGTCCGCCGGTCGCGCCGCCGCCCTGCTCAACGGTCACGGCAGGCAGGCCCCCGAGACCGCCAGGATCTCCCGCGGCGACCTGGCCCTGATCGCGGTGTCCACGGGCGGCGTGCCGGACGTCGACCTGACCCGCTACGACCCCTTCCACCTCGTGCTCGCCGACCTGTCCGGGGTCCGCCTGTTCAGCTGGGACGGCGACCGCCTCACCGGCTCCGCGCTGCCCGACGGCACCAGCATGGTCGTCAACACCGGCCTCGACCCGGACGCCGAGCGAGTACGGGCGCACCTGCCACGCTTCGCGAGCGCGGCCGACTGGGGAGAGCTGATCACCGGCGCGCACTCCGAGCTGCCGGGCGCCCTCCTGGTCCGGCACACGCTGCCCGACGGCCGCGTCCACGCCTCCCTGTCGGTGATGCGGGTCACCTTGGGGCACGACGACACCGCCTACGAGTTCACGGACCTTACGGCACGGATAGGCTCAAAGGCATGAGATCGTGGTCTGCCCAGAACATCCCGAAGCTCCCAGGTGAGAGCATTCCGCTGCGTCTCTTCGACACGACGACCAAGCAGGTGCGGCAGACCGATCCCGGTCCCACCGCCAGGATGTACGTCTGCGGCATCACCCCCTACGACGCCACCCACCTCGGCCACGCCAACACCTACCACGCCTTCGACCTGGTGGGCCGGATGTGGCGGGACGCCGGTCACGAGGTCCACTACACCCAGAACGCCACCGACGTGGACGACCCGCTGCTGGAGCGGGCCGCCCAGACCGGCGTCGGCTGGCAGGAGCTGGCCGAGCGCGAGATCGAGCTGTTCCGCACCGACATGGAGGCCCTGCGCATCCTGCCGCCCCGCGAGTACGTGGGCGTCACCGAGGTCGTGGGCCACGTCGCCGACCTGATCACTGAGCTCGCCGCCAAGGGCTGCACCTACGACCTCGATGGCGACGTCTACTTCAAGGTGGCCGACGCCCCCAAGTTCGGCCAGGTGTCCGGGTACGACGAGGCCGAGATGCTGGCCCTGTCCGCCGAGCGCGGCGGCGACCCCGACCGGCCGGGCAAGCGGCACCCGCTCGACTGGCTGCTGTGGCGGGCCGAGCGGCCCGGCGAGCCCGCCTGGGAGTCGAGCCTGGGGCGGGGGCGTCCCGGCTGGCACATCGAGTGCACCGCGATCGCGCTGCGCAACCTGGGCCCCGGCTACGACGTGGCGGGCGGCGGCTCCGACCTGATCTTCCCGCACCACGAGTGCGGCGCGTCCGAGGGGCACGCGGCGACGGGGGAGTGGCCGTTCGCCAAGTTCTACACGCACGCGGGCATGGTGGCGCTCGACGGCGAGAAGATGTCGAAGTCCAAGGGCAACCTGGTGTTCGTCAGCCGGCTGCGGCAGGAGCACGACCCGATGGCCGTCCGGCTCGTCCTGCTGGCCCATCACTACCGGGAGGACTGGGAGTACACGCCCGACCGGCTCGCCGCCGCCGAGCGCCGGCTCGCGCTGTGGCGCTCGGCCGTGGCCCTGGAAGGGGCTCCGCGCGCCGAGGAGCTGCTGGCCGCGGTACGCGAGCGGATGGCCGACGACCTCGACTCGCCGGGCGCGCTGGCCGCGATCGACGCCTGGGCCGAGCGGGCGCTGGCCGAGGGCGGGCCGCGGGAGCCGGGCCTGGTCAAGGACCTGACCGACGCCCTGCTCGGCATCGCCCTCTGAATGACCGCTTCCGCACGACCGCTTCCGCACGACCGCTTCCGCACGGCCGCTTTCCGCACGACCGCCCGCCGACCGCCGCCCGCTGACCAACGGGTCGCGCACACCGGCCGGGCATGGTCATGCCATGGTCATGGCATGGTCGTGGGCCGGGCTTTCGCGCCCGGCCCACGACCTCCCGTGGAGTCGCCGATCCCTCGGCGTCCTCCCTCACACACGCAGCTCCTCGAACCTCTCGTTCGCGGCGAGCTCCGCGGTGAACCATTCGATCGTGCGCCGCAGCCCCTCCTTGGCGGGCACCTCGGCCCGCCAGTCCAGCCGCTCGGCGGCCAGCGTGGTGTCGGGCCGGCGCACCTTCGGATCGTCGGCCGGCCGGTCGATGAACTCGATCTCCGAGGCCGAACCGGTCAGGTCGCGGATGAGGGTGGCCAGCTCCAGCATGGTGAGCTCGTCCGGGTTGCCGATGTTGACCGGGCCGGGGAAGTCGCTGCGGGCCATGGCCAGGATGCCCGAGACGGTGTCGTCCACGTAGCAGATCGACCTGGTCTGGGAGCCGTCGCCGGTGATGGTGAGCGGCTCGCCGTTCAGCGACTGCCGGATGAACGTCGGGATCGCCCGGCCGTCGAACGGGCGCATCCGCGGGCCGTAGGTGTTGAAGATGCGCACGATCCCGGTGTCGGTGCCGCGCGACTGCCGGTAGGCGGTGGTCAGCGACTCGGCGAAGCGTTTGGCCTCGTCGTACACGCTGCGCGGGCCGACCGGGTTGACGTTGCCCCAGTACGTCTCCTTCTGCGGGTGCTCCAGCGGGTCGCCGTACACCTCGCTGGTGGACGCGAGGACGAACCGGGCGCCCTTCTCCCTGGCCAGCCCGAGCGCGTGCAGGGTGCCCACGCTGCCCACCCGCAGCGTCTCGATCGGGTAGCGCAGGTAGTCGGCCGGCGAGGCCGCCGAGGCGAAGTGCAGCACGAGGTCCACGTGGCCCGGGACGTGCACGTACCCGGTCAGGTCGCTCTCGATGAGCCGGAAGCCCGGATTGTCCAGCAGGTGCTCGACGTTGCGCGGGCCGCCGGTCAGGAAGCTGTCCATGCAGATGACCTCGGCGCCCTCGGCGAGCAGGCGTTCGCACAGATAGGAACCGAGGAAGCCGGCTCCGCCGGTGACCAGAGCCTTCATGACGTGACCTCCAGAGCTGCGTCGACGACTTCGGACACCTCGATCTTGAGCAGGCCGGGGTCCGGGCGCTGGCCGTGCGGGTCGCCCTTGCGGCCGGCCCACAGGGCCACGTGCCGCCATCCGGGCGGCGGCCCCCACTCCGACGGCGGGACCGGGCCGAACAGCACCACCGACGGCACGCAGAACGCCGTCGCCAGGTGCGCCACCCCCGTGTCGCCGCAGACCACCAGCTTGGCCCGGCTGACCAGGTCGATCAGGTCGGCCAGGCGGGTACGGCCGGCCAGCATGCGCTCCTTCGGCAACCCGGCCAGCTCGGCGACCTTCGTGGCGATCGGCACCTCGTCGGCGTTGCCGGTCACGACCACGTCGTCCAGCGCCGCCGCGACCTCGCCGAACCGCTCGGGCGGCCAGCGCCGCGCCGGGTAGGCGGCGCCCGGATGCACGATCACGGGCCCCGTCCGGTCGGAGATGCCGAGCGTCAGGTCCTCCGGGTCGGTGGGGATGCCGTGCCACTCCAGCAGGCCGCACCAGCGCCGCACCTCGTGCACGCCGTCCTGCCACGGCGGGCCGACGCCGAAGCTGATCAGCCGGGCCGGGTCGGTGGCGCGCAGCGCCTCGATGCTCTGCGGCCCCTTGCCGTGCAGGTTGACCGCGATGTCGGGCCGCTCGAACGGCACCGGGCCGGGCCCGGCCACGTCCACCTGGGCGTCCACCGCGCCGATCAGCGGCAGCAGGGCTTCCAGGGACCTCGGCGCGGCCAGCGTGATCCGGTGCCGGGGAAAGGACTGCCGCAGCGCCCGCAGCGCGGGGACGGCCGTGAGCAGGTCGCCCAGGCCGAGCCCGCGCAGCGCCAGCAGTTCTAGGGCCATGACGTCTCCGTCGAGGGGCAGACGACCAGCTCTCTGACCTCGCACCCGGTCGGCTGCCGGAGCGCGAACACGACGGTCTGGGCGACGTCGGCGGGATCGTTCAGCCCCGCCTCGGGGCCCGGCTTGTACTGCTCGGGACGCCCGTCGAAGAAGCCCGTCCGCATGCCGCCCGGGATCAGCAGGGTCACCCCCACCTCCCCGCGCAGCTCGACCGCCAGCCCCCTGGTGAAGCCGACGACGCCGAACTTCGAGGCCGAGTACGCCGAGGCGTCGCTCAGCGGGCGCAGCCCGAGCGTCGAGGCGCAGGTCACCACCTTGCCGCGGGTCCGCTTCAGGTACGGCAGCGCCGCCCGTACGACGGCGGCCGTGCCGAGCAGGTTGACCTGGATCACCCGCTCCCAGTCGTCGGCCGGCACGTCCTCCAGACGCCCGCAGGCGTCGATTCCGGCCGCGGTGACCACGCCGTCCAGGCCGCCGGCCCGCTCGGCGAGCTCGTGCACGGCCCGCTCGGCCTGCCCGCGGTCGGCCAGGTCGGCGGTGACGTGGTCGAAGCGCTGGTCCGGCTCGCGCACGTCGACGACGAGCGCCCGCCAGCCCTCCTTCTCGACCGCTTCGGCGGTGGCCAGGCCGAGCCCGGAGGCGCCCCCGGTGATCAAAATATTCACTGGATCTCCCTGATCAGATCGCTGGTCGAACGTCCCGGCAGCGTGCTCAGCGCGACGAACTCGGCGCCGAGCCGCTTCAGGACCTCTGACTCGGGCAGGACCTCCCCCTCGTAGTCCCCGCCCTTCACCCACACGTCGGGCCGCAGCAGCTCGATGGACTCGGCCGGGGTGTCCTCCTCGAACACCAGGACCGCGTCCACGCAGCTCAGCGCCCGCAGCACCTCGACCCGGTCACGCGCGTCGACGACGGGCCTGGTCGGGCCCTTCAGCCTGCGCACCGAGTCGTCGGAGTTGACGCAGACGACGAGGGCGTCGCCCAGCGCCCTGGCCCGCCGCAGGAGGCTCACGTGCCCCGCGTGCAACAGGTCGAAACAGCCGCCCGTGGCGATCAGCCGGCCGCCCTGCGCGCGGGTGAGCCTGGCCACCTCCAGCGCGGTGCGCGGCCGGTCGCCGAGCCGCTGTTCCTGGGTCCTGACGGTGGCGGCGCCGCCGCGCTCGACGAAGCGCGAGGCCTCGCCGACGCCGATGGTGACCGCCTCCTCGACGTCCGCGCCGTCGCGCAGCGCGAGCGCCGCGGCGGCGGCGAGCCGGTCGCCCGCGCCGCACGCGTCCTGCCCGGGGGCCGTCACCGGCGGCGGCACCCGGGTCAGCGGGCCGCCCTGGACGGCCAGCGTGGCCCCGTTGCCGCCGGTGGTGACCGCCACGGCCCCGGCGCGCAGCTCCCGCACCAGGCGGCGGGCCGCGTGGTCGGGGCCGCGGTAGCCGTCCGGGCACAACATCCTGGCCTCCGCCTCGCTCGGCGTCACCAGCGCGCAGCCCGGCATCGGCGGCCCGCCCCTGGGATGCGGGTCCCACACGACCGGTACGCGGGCCTCGCGCAGCAGTTCCCTGGCCGTCGCGGCCACGCCCCTGCCGTAGTCGGAGACCAGCACGGCGCCCGCGCGGGCCACCGCAGCCGTGACCTCCTCGGGGACCTCCCCGAGCGGGTCGGTCCGGGCGACGCCGTCGCCGGTGTCGAGCCTGAGCATGGTCTGGCCCCTCGACCTGACCCGGGTCTTGCGCACGGTCCCGCCGTTCAGCGGCAGGCGTACCAGCTCGACCTCCTCCGACAGCAGCGCGCACAGGCGGTGCCCGTCGGGGTCGTCGCCGATCGCCGTGATCAGCACCACGTCCGCGCCGTCCCGCGCGGCCAGCAGCGCGGCCAGGCCCGCGCCGCCGGGGCGGGCGTGCTCGGCCGAGATGTCGACCACCGGGACCGGCGCGTCCGGGCACAGCCGTTCGCTGTCGCCCTCGACGTCCACGTCGAGCAGTGTGTCGCCGATGACGACGAGGGGGCCCATCAGACGGCCTCCTCGATGGCGTCGCAGAGCAGGTGGATCATGGCGAGGTGCACCTCCTGCACGGTGGCCGTCTCCTCGGCGGGCACGGCCACCGCCTCGTCGCACAGCTCGGCCAGCGGGTTCGGCGCGGGCCCGGTCAGCGCCCAGGCGGCGACGCCGACCTCGTGCGCCGCCCTGGCCGCGGCCAGCACGTTCGCGCTGCCGCCGCTGGTCGACAGGCACACCAGCACGTCCCCCGGACGGCCGTGCGCCCGCACCTGGCGGGCGTAGACCTCCTCGTGGCCGAAGTCGTTGGCGATCGCGGTCATCGAGGAGCTGTCGCCGTGCAGCGGGATCGCCGCGTACGGCGGCCGGTCGGCCCTGAAGCGGCCCACCAGCTCGGCCGTCAGGTGCTGGGCCTCGGCCGCCGACCCCCCGTTGCCGCAGGCCAGCAGCCGGCCGCCGGCCGACAGCACGCCGGCCAGCTTCCCGCCCCAGGCACGGATGGTGACCGCGTGCCCGTCGACCTGCTCCAGCGTGTTCCAGAGCTTTTCCAGATGTCTGTCCATGATCATCCCCCCAGAGCCGCCAGGCGGCAGAGCTTGCCGTCGATCACCTGCGTGTACACCGCCTCGGTCTGCTCGGCGATGCGGGACCAGCCGTACCGCTCGCGGGCCCGCCGCGCCCCGGCGGCGCCCAGCGCCTCGCGCCTGCCTCCGTCGGCGAGCACGTCACGCAGTGCCCTGGCCAGCGCCCGCGGGCGGCGCGGGGGGACCAGCACGCCGCAGCCCGCGACCGTGTCCAGATGGCCGCCGACCGCCGAGGCCACGACGGGCACGCCGCAGGCCATCGCCTCGATCGGGACCATCCCGAAGGGCTCGTACCAGGGCACGGTCACCACGACGTCGGCCGAGCGCATCAGCGCGGGCACGTGCGTGCGCGGGACGCTGCCGATCAGGTGCACCCGCTCCCGCAGCCCGTAGGCCGCGGCCAGGTCGCGCAGCCGCTCGGTCTCCTCGTCGTCGTCCGGGCCGCCGCCGGCGATCATCAGGTCGGCCTCCGGGATCTGGCGCAGCGCGGCGATCATGGTGTCCACGCCCTTGCGCGGCACCATCCGGCCGATGCTGAGCACCACCTTGGCGCCCGCGCGCGGCGCGACCGGTCCGTCCGGGCGGAACGCGCTCAGGTCCACCCCGCAGGGCACCACCGTGACGCGCCGTTCGGGGACGCCCATCGCGCACAGCTCGCTCACCTCGTCGCTGCAGGTGGCCAGCACCGCGTCGGCCCGCTTGCCGATCTCGCGCTCGGTGTCGATCCGGTGCGCCGGGCTGGTGTCGGCGTCACCCTGCCAGCGCCGCTTCACCGTCCCGAGCGCGTGGAAGGTCTGCACCACCGGCACGCCCCCGGCGGCCTGCAGCGCCGCCTGGCCGCTCATCCAGAAGTGCGCGTGGGCCACGTCCGGCGGGTTCGCCGCCCACCGGCCGGCCAGGCGTTCGGTGAACTCCGGCATGTACGGCGGCAGCTCGTCCTTGGGGACGACCGCGGCCGGACCGGCCGTGACGTACTCGACCGTGACGCCGGGCGCCATGGTCACCGCGTCGGGCTGCGACCGCGACGAGCGTCTGGTGTGGACGACGACCGTGTGCCCGCGCTCGGCCAGCGCGACGGCCAGTTGCGCGACGTAGACGTTCTGGCCACCGGCGTCCACGCCACCGATCGCCGCCAGCGGATCGGCGTGTTCGGAGATGAGATCGACCTTCACTGCGTCAGCTCCCTCACTGCCTTGACCACCTGCTCACTTGTCACCAGGGACAGGCACGGGTGCCCGGCCACCGGACAGGTGCGCGCCCTGCTTCCCGAGCAGGGCGCCTGCTGGTCGCCGAGCAGCACCGTGGCCACCCCGTACGGGGCCCATCGAGCGGCGGGGACGACAGGGGCGAACAGGCTCACGACCGGCGTGCCGACCGCCGCGGCCAGGTGCGCGGGGCCGGTGTTGCCGGCCACGAGCACGTCGGCGCGTTCGATCACGGCGGCCAGCTCGGCGAGCGTGGTCCTGCCCCCGAGGTCGACTGCCGCGTCGCAGGCCACGTAGGCGGTGAGGTCACGTTCCGTGCCGGTCACGACGACCCGGTGCCCGTCGTCCACCAGCTCCCTGACGGCCTGCCGATGCTTCTCGGCCGGCCACGTTCTGGCGGGGGCTGACGTCCCTGGATGCACCACGACGTACGAGCGTTCATCGGCAGCGGCGCCGACGCCTAGAAGGTGCCCTGTTTCTCGCCCTATATCCGGCAAGGGCCGCCGAACAGCGAGTTTGCCGTCATCACCGGGTGGCAGATCGAACCCGGCCGCCCGCGCGACGGCCAGCATGCGCTCGGGCTCGGGCACGTCGAGCGTCTCGTCCACGACGTGCCGGACGTCCAGGAGCGAGCCGGGGTAGTCGTTGCTGATCGCGCAGACGCGCGGCACGCCGGCCATCCGCAGCAACAGGGCCAGCGGCAGCGCCGACTGGTGGAAGGAGGTCAGGAGCACGGCCTCGTCCACGCCCTTGACCCGGGCGATCAGGTCGGCCACCTGGGCGTTGGAGACGGGGGCGGGGGAGTGGTCGATCCACGGCGCCCGCCACTCGATCACCCGGTCCACGCCGGGCAGCAGTTCGGCGGCGGCTCGGCCGTTCGGACCGGCCAGGAAGACCAGCTCGTCGGCGAGCGTGCGCACGGCGCGGGTGGCGGGGCCGGCCAGCAGGACGTCGCCGGCGTCGTCGAGCCGCGCCACCAGGACGCGTCCCCGGCCGCCGCCGTGCTC
Source organism: Nonomuraea sp. NPDC052265 (assembly GCF_044547985.1). NCBI lineage: Bacteria > Bacillati > Actinomycetota > Actinomycetes > Streptosporangiales > Streptosporangiaceae > Nonomuraea > Nonomuraea sp. NPDC052265. The sequence goes on along the minus strand of NZ_JBIUBJ010000012.1, from coordinate 255,198 downwards.
CGCCGCCGCCCGGCACGCCGCTGCCTCGGCTGCGCCGGCCGCTGCCGGCGCTGCCCCCGGCGTCGCGGGCCGCCGGGCGCGGGTGGCCCGTCCGGCCTTCGCGTTGCCCCCTGCGGCGTCCGTACGGCCCTGGCCGCACGGTGTCGTCGGCGTGCGACGTCTCATCGCCGCCACCTCCATTCCCCCCGAAGCCGGTGCACGCAGGCGACCGGCGGGATCAGCACGCTGGTGACGGCCATTCGCCACACCTCGCGCGGGGTACGCGGCCCTGGCGCGATGCGCCGCCAGGCGAACTCGGCGGTCATCGCGGCCCAAAGGGCTCCGGCGACCGCCCCCAGCACCGGCAACACCCGCCACCCACCGGCCGCCCGCCGCCCGCCGATCACGCGCCGTCCGCCGATCACGTGCCGGCCGCCGGGCGGGCGGGGCAGGGTGGCGGCCAGGCCGAGGGCGGCGGCGGTCAGGGCGGCAGCGGAGGTGACGGCGTGGCGGCGCAACCGGCCGCCGGAGCCCCCGATGGCCTGACGCCAGCGCGGCCCGTGCAGCCGCCGCATCAGCGCGTCGTCGGCGTTGCCGCGCTGGAAGCGCACGCTCGCCCAGAACCCGTCCTCGCGCACCGGATGCGTGGTCACCCGCTCGCCCACGACCAGCCGGTGCCCCGCCCGCGCCACCCGCAGCGCGATGTCGGCGTCCTCCCGGTAGGCCCGGGGGAAACGTTCGTCGAACCCGCCCGTCCGCTCCAGCACCGAGCGCCGGTAGGCCATGTCGGCCGTCACCCACAGCGCGTCCGCCAGCCCCGCCGTGTGCCGCTCGGCGTCGGTGGGCCGCCGGTCGGCCGGCAGCGGCACCTCGATCCGGCCCTGGCTCCCGGCCACGTCGTCGGGCAGGTCCACCAGGTCCTTCCAGACCGCCTCGGCCCACCCGGGGCGGGGGACCACGTCGTCGTCGAGGAACACCACCCAGGGCGTCCCGGCGGCCCGCCAGCCGGCGTTACGCGCCGCGGCCGGGCCCCGCCCGCCCGAGCGCACGACCCGTACGTGATCGGGCAGCTCCAGCGCGGCGGACCCGGCCCGCCGGTCGTCCACCACGATCACGGGCGCCGCCCGGCCCACCGCCGCCAGCGTCTCCAGCAGCGTGGCGCGGCCGATGGTGGGGATCACGACGGTGATCACGAGGCGAACACCTCCCCGCGCCGCACCAGGTACGGCCCCAGCGCCAGCACGTCCACCGGCGAGGACCCGAAGCACTCCAGCGCGTCCCGGGGATCGTCGACCATCGGCCGGCCGGCGGTGTTCAGGCTCGTGTTGACCACCACCGGCAGCCCCGTACGCGCCTCGAACTCGGTCAGCACCCGCGCCATCAGCGGATCGTCGGCCGGCGAGATCGTCTGGATGCGCGCGGTGCCGTCCACGTGCACCACCGCCGGGATGCGGTCCCGCCAGGGCTCGCGCACGTCGTGCACGAACAGCATGTACGGCGAGGGCACCGGCCCCCGCCCGAAGATCTCCGGCGCCCTGGACTCCAGCACCATGGGCGCGATCGGCCGGAACTGCTCCCGCCCCTTGACGTCGTTGAGCCGTTCGGTGTTGCGCGCGTGCCCCGGATGGGCCAGCAGCGACCGGCGTCCGAGCGCCCGCGGGCCGTACTCGGCGCGGCCCTGGAACCAGGCCACGATCCTGTCGGCGGCCAGCTCGGCGGCCACCGCCGCGCCCAGGTCGGCCGGCCGGGTGTACGGCACCCGCGCCGCGTCCAGCCAGGCGCCCAGCTCCTCGTCGGTGAACCCGCGCCCGAGCGCCGCGCCCGGCATCGGACCGGCCGGCTCGCCGTAGGTCTGCGCCAGGTGCAGCGCGCCGCCCAGCGCCGTGCCGGAGTCGCCCGCGGCCGGCTGGACCCACACCTCCTCGAACGGCCCCTCGTCGAGCAGCCGGGTGTTGGCCACGCAGTTCAGCGCCACCCCGCCGGCCAGCGCGAGCCGCCGTTCGCCGGTGCGCTCGTGCAGCCAGCGGGCCAGCTCCAGCAGCACCTCCTCCAGCCGGGCCTGCACGCTGGCGGCCAGGTCGGCGTGGTCGGAGGTCCAGGGCTCGCCCTTGTCCAGGGCCTTGACGTAGACGTTCCAGTCGACCGGTTCGACGCGGAAGCCGCCGTCGCCGGTCGGATAGATGATCTCGCGCAGCGACTCCAGGTGGCGCGGCCGGCCGTAGGAGGCCATGGCCATGACCTTGTACTCGTCGCTGGAACGCAGGAAGCCCAGGTGCTGGGTGACGTCCTCGTACATCAGGCCGAGGGAGTGCGGCAGCTCCTGGGCGGCCAGCACCTCCAGCTCGCCGTCACGGTAGCGGCCGGCGAGGTGGGAGACGTTCTCGCCGCGTCCGTCGCACACCAGCACCGCGCAGTCCCGCCAGGGGGAGGCCAGGCCCGCCGAGGCGGCGTGCGCCACGTGGTGCGGAACGTAGGAGACCTGCCCGGGGTCCAGGCCCGGCAGCGCGGTCGCCAGGAAGGCGGGCGCCCTGACGGCGTACTTCGTCCGCAGATCCTCCCAGTCGCCCTCGGGCCGCTGGACGACCAGGCCCGGGTCGTAGGAGTAGGCGACGGCGTCCAGATCCTCCGGGGACAGGCCCGCCTCGTCCAGGCACCAGGCGGCGGCCAGCTCGGGCAGCTCCCACGCGGAGAACGCCAGCGGCCGTTTGCCGTGCTTGCGGCGGCTGAAGCGCTCCTCCTCCGCCGCGGCCACGATCTTCCCGTCGACGACCAGGGCCGCGGCCGGGTCGTGGAAGATCGCGTTGATGCCGAGAAACTTCATCGTTTCCTCCCCCGCAGATGTCGAGAACCGCTACCGAGAGAAGCGGCTCTCAAACATGCGGCGACCTCGGGAGATGCGAAAACGGCGGTAATCGCCTGGGATTGGTCACTCTGAGTAGTTGTTTGCCGGTTGGTGGCCCGGGTAGCTGCCGGACATGCGACGGAGGTGAAAGGTGTTCGAAAAGCGACGTCCCGGGGCCGTCCTCTTCGACCGGGACGGAACCTTGATCAAAGACGTGCCGTACAACGGCGACCCGCGCCTCGTCGAACCCATGCCGGGAGCGGTCGAGGCGCTCGGCAGGCTCCGCCGGGCCGACGTGCCCGTCGCGGTGGTCACCAACCAGTCGGGCGTGGCCAAGGGCCTGCTCTCACCGGACGAGATGGACCAGGTGAACGCCAGGGTGGAGGAGCTGCTCGGGCCGTTCGACGCGTGGGCCATCTGCGTGCACGACGACGCCGACGGCTGCACCTGCCGCAAGCCGGCGCCGGGGCTGGTGATCAGGGCGGCCGCCGTCCTCGACGTGAGTCCGCGCGACTGCGTGGTGGTCGGCGACATCGGCAGGGACATGGAGGCGGCCAGGGCCGCGGGGGCCCGGGGCATCCTCGTTCCGACGCTGCAGACGCTGGAGGAGGAGATCGAGCAGGCGGCCGAGGTCGCCGAGGATCTGACCGACGTCGTCGAGCGGGTGCTGAGCGCGCCCGAGGCGCCCGTGGCGGCGGCCGCGGCCGCGCCCTGGGCCAGGGCCATGGGCTGGAGCCGCTGGTGAACATCCTCATCTGGCACGTCCACGGATCGTGGACCAGTGCCTTCGTCCAGGGCGGCCACGACTACGTGCTGCCGCTCGTCCCCGGCCGCGGTCCCGACGGCCGCGGGCGCGCCGCCACCTACGACTGGCCGGACAACGCCCGCGAGGTGCCGTACGACCGGATCCGCGACGAGCCGGTCGACGTCGTCGTCTACCAGCGGCCGTACGAGATCGACCTGGCCCGCGACTGGCTCGGCCGCCGGGTCCCCGGCGTGTACGTCGAGCACAACACCCCGGCCGGAGACGTCCCGCGCACCCGGCATCCGCTGTCCGGCCAGGACGACGTCACGATCGTGCACGTGACCCACTTCAACGAGCTGTTCTGGGACAACGGCCGGGCCCGCACCCGTGTGATCGAGCACGGCGTCCCCGACCCCGGCCACCTGTACACCGGCGAGCTGGCGAGGGCCGGCGTCGTGGTCAACGAGCCGGTACGCCGTACCAGGGTCGCCGGCACCGACCTGCTGCCGCGCTTCGCCGAGCGCGTGCCGCTGGACGTGTTCGGCATGAAGGTGGACGGCCTGCCGTACGGCACCTACGAGGACCTGCCGCAGCACGTCATGCACGCCGCCCTGGCCCGCAGGCGCGCCTACCTGCACCCCTACCGCTGGACGTCGCTGGGCCTGGCCCTCGTCGAGGCCATGACCCTCGGCCTGCCGGTCGTGGCGCTGGCCACGACCGAGGCCGTCGAGGCGGTGCCGCAGGAGGCCGGGGTGATCTCCACCGACGTGGACGTGCTGGCCGACGCCCTGCACGCGTTCGTCACCGATCCGGAGCGGGCCGCCCAGGCGGGCAAGGCCGCGCGCGCCGCCGCCCTGGCCCGGTACGGCCTGCCCCGGTTCCTGCGGGACTGGGACCGGTTGCTGGCCGAGGTATGACGCCGGAAGGCATGGGTAGGCGCGATGGGCATGATGATGCTCACCTGGTCACGCAGGGCAGCCTGCCTGGAACTGGACCCCGAACTGTTCTTCCCGATCTCGCTCGAAGGGCCCGGCCGCTCACAGGTCGAGAAGGCCAAGACGATCTGCGGCCGGTGCCCCGTGCGTCAGCCCTGCCTGGAGTACGCGCTGGACACCAGGCAGGCGCACGGCGTGTGGGGCGGCACCGACCCCGAGCAGCGGCGGGAGCTCACTTCGACGGCAGTGCCTCGGCAAGGAAACGTTCCCGCTCCTCAGCTTCGAGGTGGTCGCTGAACAGCACCCCGTCGAGATGGTCGGTCTCGTGCTGCAGCACCCTCGCCAGCACGCCCAGCGCCCGTAGCGTCACGGGCTTGCCGAACATGTCGCGGCCGCGCGCCGTGACCATGTAGGAGCGTTCCAGTGGACGCCATACGCCCGGCGCGGACAGGCACGCCTCGTCGGCGGTGATCCGCCGCTCCGACAACTCCAGCCGCGGGTTGACCAGATGCCCCGAACGGCCGTCGTAGGAGTAGACGACCACCCGCACCGGCTCGCCGATCTGCGGGGCCGACAGGCCCGCCCGGCCGGCTCCCGCCCGCAGGGTCAGCGTCAGGGACTTCACCAGGCGGCGCAGCTCCCGGTCGAAGTCGTGGACCGGCTCCGCGACCGCGCGGAGCACCGGATCGTCGAACACGCGAATAGGCCGGACCGTCACCCGCAACTCCCCGAAACGCCGCGATCATCATGCGGAACGGTTCCCGTCGCCGGATCCCCTCAATCCTGAAGGCCGTGCCTTGTAGCACAGCGGTAACAGAGGAGACCCAGGGGTGAAACCACCCGAAAGCAGGATCTGAGGGTGATCTCACTTGCGTCGTCCGCGCCTGTGATGCCTGGCCGGGCGCTCGGGGCCCGGCCAGGCCGGGCCGCCCGCCCGGAGGTACCGGCATGACCGCCCCGCCCCCCGCCGCAGGCCCCCCGAACCGCCCGCCCGCACCCCCTACGGCCCTGCCGGGCCTCCCGCCCGGCGGATCGTCCCCCGTCACGGCGGGCCTCGCGCCAGGTGGATCGTCCCCTGAGACGGCGCCCGACGCGCTGGCCGGGTTCACCATCGGGGTGACCGCCACGCGGCGGCGCGAGGAGTTCGGCGCGCTGCTGGAGCGGCGCGGCGCCCGCGTCGTCAGTGCCCCCGCCATCCGCCTGGTGCCCCTGGCCGAGGACGCCGACCTGCTCGCCGCCACCCGCCACACCCTCCAGGCCCCCCTGGACGACGTGGTCGTCACCACCGGCGTCGGCTTCCGCGGCTGGATGGCCGCCGCCGAAGGGTGGGGCCTGTCCGCCGACCTCGGCGAACACCTGGCCGGGGCGCGCCTGCTCACCCGCGGCCCCAAGGCCAGAGGAGCCGTACGGGCCGCCGGGCTGGCCGACCACTGGACGCCCGCCACCGAGTCCTGCGACGAGGTCAAGGAGTACCTGCTCGCCCAGGACCTGCGCGGCCGCCGCATCGCGGTGCAGCAGCACGGCGAGCCGCTCACCGCCTTCGTGGCCGACCTGCGCGCGGCCGGGGCCGAGGTGATCGAGATCCCGGTCTACCGGTGGCTGCCCTACCGCGACATCTCGCCCCTGCGCCGCCTGATCAGCCAGACCGTCTCCGGCGCGGTGGACGCGGTGGCCTTCACCAGCGCGCCCGCCGTCCACGCCATGCTCGGGGCGGCCCGGTCCGACGGGCTGGAGGACGCGCTGCTGGCCGCGTTCGGCGGTCCCGTCGTGGCCGCGTGCGTGGGGCCGGTGACGGCCGAGCCGCTGACCTCGCGTGGCGTACGCGCCCTGCTGCCCGACCGTTCGCGGCTCGGGGCCCTGGCCCGCGTCCTGGCCAGGCATCTGCCCGAGCACGGCGTCACCCGGCTGGTGGCGGGCGGGCACCGGCTGGAGATCCGCGGCCACGCCGTCGTCGTGGACGGCGACCTGCGTCCCCTCCCGCCCGCGCCGATGGCGGTGCTCAAACGCCTGGCCGACAAGCCGGGCCACGTGGTCTCCCGCGCCGACCTGCGTACGGTCCTGCCGGGCAGCACCGCCCGCGACTCGGCCGAGCACGCGGTGGAGATGGCCGTCACCCGCCTGCGCCGCGCCCTGGGCCCGAGCGGCGTCGTCGAGACGGTCGTCAAGCGCGGTTACCGCCTGGCCTGCTCCCACCGCGAGCCCACCGCATGACCCTCCACCGGCCCACCGGACCCGTGCCGGGCGGGGGACCCGCTTCCGTGCCGGGCGGGGGGCCCGCTCATGCGCCGGTGGCCGGACCTCCGCCCACGCTGGTGCTGGCCGCGCACGGCACGCGCAGCGCGGCGGGGGAGCGGACCCTCGCCGCGCTGGCCGGCTCGGTCCGCCGGGCCCGTCCGGGGCACCGGGTCGAGCTGGGCTTCCTGGAGATCAGCGGGCCGCCGCTCGCCGACGTCCTGCCCGCCGTCCACGGGCCGGTGGTCGTCGTGCCGTTGCTGCTGGCCGGTGGCTACCACGTGCACATCGACCTGCCGGAGGTGATCGCCGCCCGCCGTCCGGACGCGCTGGTCGCCGGCCCGCTGGGGCCGCACAGCCTGCTGACCTCGGCGCTCGCCCGCACGCTGGACCGAGCCGGGCTGCGCGGGGCGGACACGGTGATCCTGGCCGCGGCGGGCTCCTCGGACCCCGCCGGGCTCGCCGACGTGCGCGCCGCGGCCCGCCGGCTCGCGGTACGCCTGTCGCGCCCGGTCACGGCGGCCTTCGCCGCGTCGGGCACGCCGTCCCTGCCCGGCGCGGTGGATCGGGCGCGCGTGAGGTCCGGTGGCCGGGTGCTGGTCGCCTCGTACGTGCTGGCCCCCGGCTTCTTCCACGACCGGCTGGCCGGCGCGGGCGCCGACCTGGTCACCGCCCCGCTCGCCCCGGACCCCGCCGTGACCGCCCTGATCTGGCACCGCTTCGACGAAGCACTCGAACGTCGGCGGCCGGCCCCGGCACCCGCGTCGATGCAGGCCCGGGCCGTGGTGCACCCGTCGGCGCCGCGGCCCGGCGGTCAGCCGTCGGTGTCGCGGTCGCGCCGCCGCAGGTAGCGCTCGAACTCGGCGGCGATCGCGTCTCCGCTGGCCTCGGGCAGCTCGGCGGCGTCCTTGCGCTCTTCCAGCTCCTTGACGTATTCGGCCACCTCGCTGTCCTGCGAGGCCAGCTCGTCGACGCCGCGCTCCCAGGCCCGCGCCTCCTCGTCGAGGTCGCCGAGCGGCATCGGGATCTCCAGCACGTCCTCCATGCGGCGCAGCAGCGCGAGGGTCGCCTTGGGGTTGGGCGGCTGGGCGACGTAGTGGGGCACCGAGGCCCACAGGGAGATCGCGTCGAGCCCGGCCTCGCCGAAGGCGTGCTGGAGCACGCCGACGATGCCGGTGGGGCCCTCGTAGCGGCTGAGCTCCAGGTTGGTGGAACGGGCCAGCGCCTCGTCGGTGGCCCCGCCCAGGATCGGCACGGGACGGGTGTGCGGCGAGTCGTTGAGCAGCGCCCCCAGCATCACCGCCAGCTCGACGCCCAGCTCGCGGCAGACCGAGACGATGTCGGCGCAGAACGAGCGCCAGCGCATGTTGGGCTCGATGCCGCGCAGCAGCACGACGTCGCGCTCGCTGCCCGGCGGACGGGCGTGGAACAGCCGGGTGGTCGGCCACACGATGGACCGGGTCAGCCCGTCGCCCATCTCCACCACGGGACGGGTGACCTGGAAGTCGTAGTAGTCGTCGGGGTCGAGCGCGATCAGCGGCTCGGCCTTCCAGGACGACTCGAGATGGGCGATCACACCGCTGGAAGCCTCGCCCGCGTCGTTCCACCCCTCGAACGCGGCAATGAGCACCGGGTCGACGAGCTCGGGGAGCCCTTCGAGCTCGATCACGTGTCGCCTCCTCTCTCCCTCATCGCGCTAAGCCTATGCGGTAAGCATGCGTCGGCGTCACCGATCTCCCCGCGAACGCTCCGAGCCACCGGCCTACCCCTTTCGCCCAGCCCACCACGCGACTATCCCCCGTCCCACCCCTCTCACCCCTCCCTTTCGTTCGCCTCCAGCGGATCACCCCAAAAGGGACGGAACCGTCAGGAGGGGCGGAGCCTATTGGACGCGAGGTCAATTGACAGGCGGAAGAATAAGCGGTCGGGACTCAACCGATAAGCTCTACGGCATGAGCATCTCCCCGTCCTTCCGAGAAGTGTTGTCCCAGCGCGTGATCGTGGCCGACGGGGCTATGGGCACGATGCTCCAGGCACAGGACCCGACGCTCGACGACTTCGAGGGCCACGAGGGGTGCAACGAGGTCCTCAACGTCACCCGCCCCGACATCGTCCAGGGCGTGCACGACGCCTACTTCGCCGTCGGCGTCGACTGCGTCGAGACCAACACCTTCGGCGCCAACCTGGCCGCCCTCGGCGAGTACGACATCGGCGAGCGCGTCTTCGAGTACTCCGAGGCCGGCGCCCGGATCGCCCGCGAGCGGGCCGACCACTGGTCCACGCCCGACCAGCCGCGCTTCGTCCTGGGCTCGATGGGGCCCGGCACCAAGCTGCCGACCCTGGGCCACCTGCCGTACCGGAGCCTGCGCGACGCCTACCGCGACAACGCGGCCGGCCTGATCGCGGGCGGCGCCGACGCGCTCATCATCGAGACCTGCCAGGACCTGCTCCAGGTCAAGGCCGCCGTCATCGGCGCCAAGCGGGCCGTCGAGGCCGCCGGCCGGGACGTCCCGATCATCGCCCAGGTGACGATCGAGACCAACGGCGCGATGCTGCTCGGCTCGGAGATCGGCGCCGCGCTCACCGCGATCGAGCCGCTCGGCGTCGACATCGTCGGGCTCAACTGCGCGACCGGCCCGGCCGAGATGAGCGAGCACCTGCGCTACCTGGCCCGCCACTCCCGGCTCAGGCTGTCGTGCATGCCCAACGCCGGCCTGCCGGTGCTCACCTCCGACGGCGCGTACTACCCGCTGTCGGCGCGGGAGCTGGCCGACGCGCACGAGACCTTCGCCCGCGACTACGGCCTGTCGCTGGTCGGCGGCTGCTGCGGCACCACCCCCGAGCACCTGCGCCAGGTGGTCGAGCGGGTGCGCGGCAAGGAGGTCGCCCCGCGCCGCCCCCACCCCGAGCCCGGCGCCTCCTCCCTCTACCAGACGGTCCCCTTCCGCCAGGACACCTCCTACCTGGCCATCGGCGAGCGCTGCAACACCAACGGCTCCAAGGCCTTCCGCGAGGCGATGCTGGAGGGCCGCTGGGACGACTGCGTGGAGACCGCCCGCGACCAGGCCCGCGACGGCGCCCACATGCTCGACCTGTGCATCGACTACGTCGGCCGCGACGGCGTGGCCGACATGAAGGAACTGGCCTTCCGCTTCGCCACCGCCTCCACGCTGCCGATCATGCTCGACTCCACCGAGCCCGCCGTGCTCCAGGCCGGCCTGGAGATGCTCGGCGGCCGCGCGGCCGTCAACTCCGTCAACTACGAGGACGGCGACGGCCCCGACTCCCGCTTCCAGAAGATCATGCGCCTAGTGCGCGAGCACGGCGCGGCGGTCGTGGCGCTGACCATCGACGAGGAGGGCCAGGCCCGCACCGCCGACTGGAAGGTGCGGGTGGCCGGCCGCCTCATCGAGGACCTGACCGGCAACTGGGGCATGCGCGTCGAGGACATCATCGTCGACTGCCTGACCTTCCCCATCGCCACCGGCCAGGAGGAGACCAGGCGCGACGGCCTGGAGACGATCGAGGCCATCCGCGAGCTCAAGCGCCGCTACCCGGGCGTGCAGACCACGCTGGGGCTGTCCAACATCAGCTTCGGCCTCAACCCGGCCGCCCGCATGGTGCTCAACTCGGTGTTCCTCAACGAGTGCGTCAACGCCGGCCTCGACTCGGCCATCGTGCACGCCTCCAAGATCCTGCCGATGGCCCGCATCCCCGACGAGCAGCGTCAGGTCGCGCTCGACATGGTCTACGACCGCCGCCGCGAGGGCTACGACCCGCTGCAGCGCTTCATGGACCTGTTCGAGGGCGTCGACGTCGCGGCCATGCGCGCCGGCAAGGCCGAGGAGCTGGCCGCGCTGCCGCTGTGGGAGCGGCTCAAGCGGCGCATCATCGACGGCGAGCGCAAGGGCCTGGAGGCCGACCTCGACGACGCGCTCACCCAGCGGCCCGCGCTGGAGATCATCAACGAGGTGCTGCTCGACGGCATGAAGACGGTCGGCGAGCTGTTCGGCTCCGGCCAGATGCAGCTGCCGTTCGTGCTGCAGTCGGCCGAGGTGATGAAGGCCGCCGTGGCCCGCCTGGAGCCGCACATGGACCGCGTCGAGGGCGAGACCAAGGGCCGCATCGTGCTGGCCACGGTCAAGGGCGACGTGCACGACATCGGCAAGAACCTCGTGGACATCATCCTGTCCAACAACGGCTACCAGGTCGTCAACCTCGGCATCAAGCAGCCGGTCTCGGCCATCCTGGAGGCCGCCGACGAGCAGAAGGCCGACGTGATCGGCATGTCCGGCCTGCTGGTGAAGTCGACGGTCATCATGAAGGAGAACCTGGAGGAGATGAACTCCAGGGGCCTGTCGGAGAAGTACCCGGTGTTGCTCGGCGGCGCCGCGCTCACCCGCGCCTACGTCGAGCAGGACCTCGCCGAGCTGTTCGAGGGCGAGGTGCGCTACGCCCGCGACGCGTTCGAGGGGCTGCGGCTGATGGACTCGTTCATGGCCGTCAAGCGGGGCGTCGCGGGCGCCACGCTGCCGCCGCTGCGCGAGCGGCGCGTCAAGACCGGCGCGGTGCTGCAGCGCACCCCGGTCGAGGAGCTGCCCGCGCGCTCCGACGTGGCCGCCGACAACCCGGTGCCCGCGCCGCCCTTCCACGGCGACCGCGTGGTGAAGGGCATCTCGCTGAACGAGTACGCGGCCTTCCTCGACGAGCGCGCCCTGTTCCTGGGCCAGTGGGGCCTCAAGCCCACCAGGGGCGGCGACGGGCCCGGCTACGAGGAGCTGGTCGAGACCGAGGGCCGGCCCCGGCTGCGCATGTGGCTGGAGCGCATGCAGACCGAGGGCCTGCTGGAGGCGGCCGTGGTCTACGGCTACTTCCCGTGCGTCAGCGACGGCGACTCGCTGATCATCCTGGGCGACGACGGCAACGAGCGCACCCGCTTCACCTTCCCGCGCCAGCGCCGCGATCGGCACCTGTGCCTGGCCGACTTCTTCAGGAGCAAAGACTCCGGCGAGGTCGACGTGGTCGGCTTCCAGGTGGCCACCATGGGCGCCAAGATCTCCCAGGCCACCGCCGAGCTGTTCGCGAAGGACGCCTACCGCGACTACCTGGAGCTCCACGGCCTGTCGGTGCAGCTCACCGAGGCGCTGGCCGAATACTGGCACGCCCGGGTGCGCGCGGAGTGGGGGATCGGCGGTCAGGAGACCCTCGACGACATGCTCAAGGTCAACATCCAGGGCTGCCGCTACTCCTTCGGCTACCCGGCCTGCCCCAACCTGGAGGACCAGCGGCAGCTGTTCGAGCTGCTCGACCCGGGGCGCATCGGCGTCAGCCTGTCGGAGGAGTTCCAGCTCCACCCCGAGCAGGCCACCTCGGCGCTGGTCGCCCACCACCCCGAGGCCAAATACTTCAACGTCTAGATCGTCATCGGGGGGAACACACGTGGAAGCGGTCTTCTTCGACATGGACGGCCTGCTCGTCGACAGCGAGAAGGTCTGGCTGGAGATCGAGACCAGGGTCATGGCCAGGCTCGGCGCCGAGTGGACGCCGCAGCACCAGAGCCACCTGGTGGGCGGGTCCATGGAGCGCGCGCTCGACTACATGCTCGCCGTCTCCGGGGCCGACGTGCCGGCGCCGACGGTGCAGGAGTGGATGGTCTCCGGCATGGTCGAGCGCCTGTCGGAGGGCGTCGGCGTCATGCCGGGGGCCGCGGAGCTGCTGGAGGCCCTGCGTGACGAGGGGGTGCCGGTCGGCCTGGTCACCTCCTCGATGAGGGAGATCGCCGAGGCCGTGCTCAAGGGTTTCGGCAGAGACCGCTTCGACGTCATCGTCACCGCCGCCGACGTCGAGCGGACCAAGCCCGACCCCGAGCCGTACCTCACGGCCGCCGGGCTGCTCGGCGTCGAGCCGGTGCGCTGTGTCGTGCTGGAGGACTCACCCAACGGCGTGGCGGCCGCCACGGCGGCGGGCTGCGCCGTCGTGGCCGTCCCGAACCTGCTGCCCGTCGAGCCGGCCCCCGGCCGCCTGGTGGTCTCCTCGCTGGCCGAGGTCGGCGTCGCCGATCTGCGCGCCCTGATCCCCTAGGGGGCGTCTGGTCCTCGCGGAGGAGAGGCCGCCCGTGTTTCGCGTGCCAGGATGGAAGGCGTAGTCGAGACGAGGGGCGGCCTCAATGTTCAATCAGATCGCCTGGTTGCCGCTGTGCGCCGGGGTGACGGCGGTAGGGCTGGTGCTGAGCTTCCTGGCCTTCAGGCGCAGGGGAGCGGCCGCGGGGATGCGGCTGGCGGCCTGGTCGCTGCTGCCGGTGGCGGCCTACCTGACCGGCGCGCTCAGCGCGCTGTGGACGATCGGGGCGACCGCTGTGGGGTTCGTCACCGGGCTGGTGCTCAATCCGATGGTGTGGGCCGGCGTGGCCGTGGCGGGTCTGGCCGCCGTGCTGTTCGTGGTCTCCGGCATCATGCGCGGCCGAAGGCTGTCCTTCGGGCGTAGGAAGAAGGCCGCGCCCGAGCCCGGCGGGAAGCCGCCGGTTCAGCCCGTAGCGAACAAGCCGCAGCAGTCGGTGGCCCCGAAGGCCCCGAAGAACGACGATGACTTCTCCGACATCGAGGCGCTGCTGAAGCGCCGCGGCATCAGCTGATTTCGGACGGAATCGGTCCTGGATCGGCACTGTCACAGTTCCGAGACCCAACCGGGACGGGCCGTAGACATTCACATCAAGATCGATACGAATAAGTTTCGCGTCAATCACAGTTGAGCCACATCGAGCGCTGAGGGACTGGTCATACCAGCTCAGGCCATAGATTCTGCCTCCTGGGGCCGCGACTCTGCGGACTCGCCTTGCACGGGCGCACTACCCTGACCGGGTCGCGCCGACACGGACGACGTCGTCTGGAATCCAGGGGGCCACTGGCATGACCGCACCGCTCGATGTTCCTGGCTCGGCCGTCGAGGCCGAGCCGGAGACCGTTCTTGAGGGGGCGGAGTCTTCAGTCATCCGGGGGCGTTCCCTCGGGCAGATCGCCTGGATGCGCCTCAAGCGCGACCGCGTCGCGATGATCGGCGGCATCGTCATCGTCCTGCTGATCCTCGTGGCGATCTTCGCGCCGCTGCTGGTGTCGTGGTTCGGTCACGACCCGGCGGAATGGCACCGGGAGAAGATCGACCCGGCGATCCAGGCTCCGATCGGCGCCTTCGGCGGCATGAGCTGGGACTTCCTGTTCGGTGTCGAGCCCACCACGGGCCGCGACCTGTTCAGCCGGATCCTGTACGGCGCCCGCATCTCCCTGCTGATCGCGTTCTTCGCGACCCTGCTGTGCGTGGTGCTCGGCACCGTGATGGGCATGATCGCCGGCTTCTTCGGCGGCTGGGTCGACACCGTCATCTCCCGCCTCATGGACATCTTCCTCGCCTTCCCGCTGCTGGTGTTCGCGCTGGCGCTGGCGGGTGTCATCCCCGACAAGGCGTTCGGCATGTCGGGCGACACCCTCAGGATCAGCCTGCTGGTGTTCATCATCGGCTTCTTCAACTGGCCCTACATCGGGCGCATCATCCGGGGCCAGACGCTCTCCCTGCGCGAGCGTGAGTTCGTCGACGCCTCAAGAAGCCTGGGCGCGCGCAGCCACACGATCCTGTTCAAGGAGATCCTGCCCAACCTGCTCGCGCCGATCCTCGTGTACTCGACGCTGCTGATCCCGTCGAACATCCTGTTCGAGGCCGCACTCTCCTTCCTCGGCGTGGGCGTGCGGCCGCCGACCCCCACGTGGGGAGGCATGCTGGCTGAGGCGGTCCACAACTACGACGTGGCGCCCAACTTCATGATCTTCCCCGGCCTCGCGATCTTCATCACCGTGCTGGCGTTCAACCTGCTCGGTGACGGCCTCAGGGACGCGTTCGATCCCAAGGCCCGATAAGGCCTCGTGAGTAGTTATCCGCAAGTTCTCTCAACTCCTAGATACAAGGGGTGTGTCAGGTCGATGAAGATGAGATCTAAGGCGTCGGCGATCGCGGTGACCGCCGCTCTCGCCGTGGTCGTCTCCGCGTGTGGCGGCGGCGGTGGCGGCAGCAAGAACACCAGCGGCTCGGGCAGCGACGACAAGCCGTCCAGCCAGTACAACGCGGGTGTGACGGCGGTCATCAACCCGTCGGAGAAGGCCGGCGGCACGCTCCACATGGGCATGCCCGGCGACTTCGACTCGGTGGACCCGGGCGACATGTACTACGGCTACGCCTGGAACTTCGCCCGCCTCTACACGCGCGCGCTGACCATGTTCAAGCCGGTCCCCGGCGAGGAGGGTCTGCAGCTCGTCGGCGACCTGGCCGAGGGCCTGGGCACGCCGAGCGACGGCGGCAAGACGTGGACGTACAAGCTGCGCAAGGGCGTCAAGTTCGAGGACGGCACCCCGGTGACCTCGAAGGACGTCAAGTACGGCGTGGCGCGCTCGCTGGACAAGGACATCCTGCCCAGCGGCCCGACGTACTTCAACGACTGGCTCGACGTCGGCAGCTACACCGGCCCCTACAAGATGAAGGGCAAGCTCGACGACTTCAAGGCGATCGAGACGCCCGACGACCAGACGATCGTCTTCCACCTGAAGAAGGCGTACGGCGGTTTCGACTACTTCGCCATGCTCCCGCAGACGGCCCCCGTGCCCGAGGCCAAGGACACCGGCTCCAAGTACAAGGAGCACCCGGTCGCGTCCGGCCCGTACATGTTCAAGGCGCACGAGCTCACCAAGCGCATCGAGCTCGTCAAGAACCCGAACTGGGACGCGGCGACCGACCCCAACCGCAAGCAGCTCAACGACTCCATCGAGGTGCTGCTCGGCCAGAACGAGGACGACCTCGACCAGCGTCTGCTCTCCGGCAAGATCGACGTCAAGGTCAACAGCACCGGTGTGGCGGCAAACGCCCGCAAGACGGTCCTGACGGACGAGAAGGTCAAGCAGTACGCCGACTCGGCCCCGATCGACCGCACCTGGTTCACCAACATCAACGGTGACGTGCCGCCGTTCGACAACATCCACTGCCGCAAGGCCGTGCTGTACGCGACGGACCGCTCGGCCATCCAGGGCGCCTACGGCGGCCCCGACGCCGGTGGCGACGTGGCCCTCAGCCTCATGCCGGCCAAGATGACCGGCTACCAGAAGATCGACCCCTACGGCGTCGAGGCCAACCCGACCGGTGACCTCGCCAAGGCCAAGGAAGAACTGGCGGCCTGCGGCCAGCCCAACGGCTTCAGCACCACCATCTCCTTCCGCAACGAGCGCTCGGCCGAGAAGCAGACCGCCGAGTCGCTGCAGCAGTCGCTCGGCCGCGTGGGCATCAAGCTGGACCTCAAGGGTTTCCCGCAGGGTGACTACTTCAAGCTCTACGCCGGCAAGCCCGACTTCGCCAAGAAGAACAACCTGGGCCTCATGGTCTACGGCTGGGGCGCCGACTACCCCGAGGGCTTCGGCTTCTTCCAGCAGATCGTCGACAGCCGGGTCATCCGTCCCGCCGGTAACACCAACCTCGGCGTGAAGGACCCCAAGATCGACGAGCTGATCGACCAGGCCGCGGGCGAGACCGACGCGACCAAGCGCAACAGCATCTGGGCCGCCGTCGACAAGGAAGTCATGGAGTCGGCGTACATCCTGCCCTACGTCTGGGCGCACGGCCTGTTCTACCGTCCGCCGCAGCTGAAGAACGTCTTCGTCTCCCAGAACTGGGGCATGTACGAGTTCCTCACGCTGAGCACCCAGTAGCAACGGCGCATACTGCCGGAACGTCCCGTACCGAAAGCAGGTGAAGGCTTCGGCGGCCGGGCCCACAAGGCCCGGCCGCCATGGCCGAGATCAGTGTTCACATACATTCTCAGACGGTTGATAGCGGCCGTCATGCTGCTCTTCGTGGTGAGCATCGCGACGTTCGCCATCTTCTTCCTCGTGCCTCGGCTCGCTGGGATGTCCGCTGACGACCTGGCCTCCCGGTACGTGGGCAAGGCGGCCAACGCCGAGGTGATCCACGACACGGCTGTGCGCCTCGGCTTCTACGACCCGATCCTGGTCCAGTACGGACGTTTCGTGCAGGGCATCTTCGTCGGCGTCGACCGCAACTACGGCCCCGGCATCGAGCACTGCCCGGCGCCCTGCTTCGGCTACAGCTACGTCAGCCAGAACCCGGTCCTGCCCGACCTGCTCAACCGCCTGCCGATCACGTTGTCGCTGGCGCTGGGCGCGGCCGTGGTGTGGGTCATCTTCGGCGTGGCCACCGGCGTGTTGTCGGCGCTGCGCCGCGGTAGCTTCTTCGACCGCCTGTCCATGGGCATCGCCCTGGCCGGCGTCTCGCTGCCGATCTTCTTCACCGGCATCGTCTCCCTGGCCATCTTCCGCGATCAGCTCGGCCTGGTCGGCGACGTGGCCGACTGGGTGCCGATCAGCGAAGATCCGCTCACCTGGGCCAACAACCTCATGCTGCCCTGGGTGACGCTCGCCTTCCTGTACGCCGCCGGCTACGCCCGCCTCACCCGCGCGGGCATGCTGGAGACCATGTCGGAGGACTACATCCGCACGGCCAGGGCCAAGGGCCTGCCCGAGCGGAAGGTGGTGCTCAAACACGGGCTGCGGGCCACGCTCACCCCCGTGCTCACCATGTTCGGTCTCGACCTGGGGCTGCTGCTCGGCGGCGCCGTCCTGACCGAGAGCACCTTCTCGCTGCCCGGCATCGGCAAGTACGCCGTCGACGCCATCAGCAACAACGACCTTCCCCAGGTGATGGGCGTCACGATCGTCGCGGCGGCCTTCATCATCCTGGCCAACCTGATCGTCGACCTGCTCTACGCGGTCGTTGACCCGAGAGTGAGGCTGGCGTGAGTCCCTTTCTCGACGTCAAGGACCTGAAGATCCACTTCCCGACCGACGACGGCCTGGTCCGGTCCGTCGACGGGCTGACCTTCAGCCTCGAACGCGGCAAGACCCTCGGCATCGTCGGCGAGTCCGGGTCGGGCAAGTCGGTGACCAGCCTCGGCATCCTCGGCCTGCACAAGGGCAAGGGCGCCAACGTCTCGGGCGAGATCTGGCTCGACGGCGAGGAGCTCGTCGGCGCCTCGCAGGAGCACGTGCGCGGGCTGCGCGGCAAGAAGATGGCGATGATCTTCCAGGATCCGCTGTCGGCGATGCACCCGTTCTACACGGTCGGCGACCAGATCGTCGAGGCGTACCGGATCCACCACAAGGTCTCCAAGGCCGTAGCCAAGAAGCACGCCGTGGACATGCTGGGCCGCGTGGGCATCCCCGAGCCGCAGAGCCGCGTCGACTCCTACCCGCACGAGTTCTCCGGCGGCATGCGCCAGCGCGCGATGATCGCCATGGCGCTGTCGTGCGACCCCGAACTGCTCATCGCCGACGAGCCGACCACCGCGCTCGACGTGACCGTGCAGGCCCAGATCCTCGACCTCATGGTCGACCTGCAGCGCGAGTTCAACTCCGCGCTGATCATCATCACCCACGACCTGGGCGTGGTGGCCGAGCTGTCCGACGACATCCTGGTCATGTACGGCGGCAAGTGCATCGAGTACGGCACCGCCGACGACATCTTCTACCGTCCCGAGCACCCCTACACCTGGGGTCTACTGGGATCGATGCCCCGCCTCGACCGCGAGCCCACCGAACGGCTGCTGCCGATCAAGGGCTCGCCCCCGTCCCTCATCAACGTGCCTCCGGGCTGCGCCTTCCACCCTCGCTGCCCCTACGCCGAGCGCACCGGGGGCAAGGCCAGGAGTGAGGTGCCCGGCCTGATCGAGACCGAGGGCGGCCACCTGGTGCGCTGCCACATGAGCAGGACGGAGCGGCGGGAGCTGTGGGAGAACGAGATCAAGCCAGTGCTGGAGAGCCAGTGAGCGAGACGGTGACCGCGAACGAGCCGCTTCTTTCCGTCCAGGGGCTGGAGAAGCACTTCCCGGTGACGAAGGGCCTGCTCAAGCGGCAGGTCGGCGCCGTCAAGGCGGTCGACGGGGTCAGCTTCGACGTCTTCAAGGGCGAGACGCTCGGCCTGGTGGGGGAGTCCGGCTGCGGCAAGTCCACCACCGGGCGCCTGGTCACCAGGCTGCTGGAGCCGACCGGAGGCAAGATCGTCTTCGAGGGCCAGGACATCACGCACATGGGGCAGGGCAGGCTCAGGCCCCTCCGCCGCGACATGCAGATGATCTTCCAGGACCCGTTCTCGTCGCTGAACCCCCGCCACACCGTCGGCACGATCGTCGGCGCGCCGTTCCGCATCCAGGGCGTGCAGACCGAGAACGGCGTCAAGAAGGCGGTCCAGGACATCCTCGCCCTGGTCGGCCTCAACCCCGAGCACTACAACCGCTACCCGCACGAGTTCTCCGGCGGCCAGCGGCAGCGCATCGGCATCGCCCGCACGCTCGCGCTCAAGCCCAAGCTCATCATCGCCGACGAGCCGGTCTCCGCGCTCGACGTGTCCATCCAGGCCCAGGTCGTCAACCTGCTGGAGGACCTGCAGAACGAGCTCGACCTGACCTACGTCGTGATCGCCCACGACCTGTCGGTGGTGCGCCACATCAGCGACCGGGTCGCGGTCATGTACCTGGGCAAGATCGTCGAGATCGCCGACCGCAAGAGCCTCTACAGCTCGCCGATGCACCCCTACACCAACGCCCTGCTGTCGGCCGTGCCCGTGCCCGACCCCAAGGCGCGCAAGGAACGCGAGCGCATCAGGCTCACCGGCGACGTGCCGAGCCCGCTCAACCCGCCGCCCGCCTGCCGCTTCCACACCCGCTGCTGGAAGGCGCAGGAGATCTGCAAGACGGTCGAGCCGCCCCTGGAGACGATGGCCGGCGGCCACCGCGTGGCCTGCCACTTCCCGGAGAACGCGCCCGCCGCCGCGACCGCCGCGGCGACTCAGGTCTGACGCGGGCCTGACCTGTCGGCCGCCGCCCTCCTGCCGGGCGGCGGCCTCAGGGCAGCGCGCCGGGCGTGATCAGCCCGGTCTCGTACGCCAGCACCACGGCCTGCACCCGGTCGCGCAGCCCCAGCTTGGTCAGCACGTTGCCCACGTGCGTCTTGACCGTCGTCTCGCTCACCACGAGCTTGGCCGCGATCTCCGCGTTGGACATGCCCTTGGCGATCAGCCGCAGCACCTCCAGCTCCCGCTCGGTCAGCCGGTCGAGCCGGGCCGGCGTGGCCTGCTCGTAGGCCGAGGGCAGCCGCTTGGAGAACCGGTCGAGCAGCCGCCTGGTCACGCTCGGGGCCACGATCGCGTCGCCGGCCGCCACCACCCGGATCGCCTGCACCAGCTCGTCGGGCGGCACGTCCTTCAGCAGGAACCCCGACGCCCCCGACCGCAGCGCCTCCACGATGTACTCGTCGAGGTCGAACGTGGTCAGCACCAGCACCTTCGGCACGTGCGCCGTCGGCGCGGCCTCCCGCACGATCCTGCGGGTCGCCTCGATGCCGTCGACGCCCGGCATGCGGATGTCCATGAGCACCACGTCGGGCAGCAGTGCCCTGGTCTGCTCCATCGCGTCCTTGCCGTCGCCGGCCTGGCCGACCACGGTGATGTCGGACTCGGCCTCCAAGATCAACCGGAATCCCGTGCGCAGCAGCGGCTGGTCGTCCACCAGCAGCACTCTGATCGTCATTGGCCGTCCTTCAACGGGAAGCTCGCCCGCACCTCGAAGCCGCCCCCCGGTCGCGGACCGATGTTCAGAATTCCACCATAGAGTGCGACCCGCTCGCGAATGCCGACCAGTCCGTGGCCCGGCCGGTCGGTCGCCGGCGCGGTGCCCTTGCCGTCGTCCTCGACGCGTACGTCCAGGCCGGTGGGGGCGTGATGGACGGTGACCACCGCCGCGGCCCCGGCCCCCGCGTGCCGCAGGCTGTTCGTCAGCCCCTCCTGGACCAGCCGGTAGGCGGCCAGGTCGACCCCGGCGGGCAGCGGCCGCGGCTCGCCCTCCACGCGCAGCCGCGTGGGCAGCCCCGCCTCGCGCATCTGCTCCACCAGCCCGGGCAGATCGCCCACGCCGGGCTGCGGCCCCAGCTCGGCCCGCGTGTCGGTACGCAGCACGCCCACGATGTTGCGCATCTCCGTCATGGCCAGCCGCCCGGTGTTCTCGATCGCCGACAGCGCCTCCCGCGCCAGGTCGGGATCGGTGGCCAGCACCCGCCGCGCCGCGGCCGCCTGCACCGTCATCACGCTCACGTGGTGGGCCACCACGTCGTGCAGCTCGCGGGCCATGCGCGAGCGCTCCTCGGCCCGCGCCGCCCGTGTGTCGGCCGCATGAGCCCGCTCCAGCCTGGACGCCCGGTCCCGCAGCTCCTCCAGGTAGGCCCGCCGCAGCCGCAGGCTCCTGCCCGCCCCCCAGACCGCCAGCAGCACCACGGTCGCCACCACGTGCTCGCTCGGCCCCGGCAGCGTGACCGGCCCGGCCAGCGCCCCCACCGCGTACGTCAGCAGCGAGACCAGCAGCCCGCCCAGCGCCACCGCCAGCCCCCGGTTGGAGGCCACCGAGTACAGCAGCACCAGGCCGGACACGCCCGACGCGCCGGCGCCGTAACCCAGGGCGGTCAGCAGCGTCTCGGGCATCAGGCCCGCGCACAGCGCCGCCAGCGGCCAGCGCCTGCGCACCGCGATCGGCGCGGCGGCCAGCACCAGCAGCGCCGCCCCGAGCCCGTCGGGCGCGCGCATGCCCGCGGGTGTGAGCTCCGGCGGCTGCAGGCGCTCGGGCCCGTAGAGGAGGAAGAGCGTCACCGAGGCCGCGGCCACCACCACGGCCAGGACCGTGTCGTGGAACAGGGGTCGGTCGATCCGCACCGCTTCACTGTAGGCCCAGGTGAGAGCCTGGAACTCCTCCCTCGGGAGGATAAGGAGCGGCCTGCCGGAGGGCTACAGCTCGTCGGTGGCCGCGCGCCGGTTGCTGCGCACGGTGTCGCCGGGCTGGCGGTCGGGCACCGGCGGCGGGGTGCCGCCGAACTCCGGGCACAGCGCCTGATGGTCGCACCAGTCGCACAGCCGGCTGCGGCGCGCCCGCCACTCGCCGGTCTCCAGCGCCCGCTCGATCGCCGTCCACAGCGCCATGACCTTGCGCTCGGTGGCCAGCAGGTCGGCCTCGTCGGGGGCGTAGCGCAGCACCTCGCCGTGCCCGCCCAGGTAGACCAGCTGCAGCAGCCGGGGCACCTGCCCGCGCAGCCGCCACAGCACCAGCGCGTAGAACTTCATCTGGAACAGCGCCTTGGCCTCGAAGTCGGGGCCGGGCGCGCTGCCCGTCTTGTAGTCGACCACCCGGACCTCGCCGGTGGGCGCCACGTCGAGCCGGTCGACGTAGCCCCGCAACATCAGGCCGCCCTCCAGCACCGCCTGCACGTAGAGCTCGCGCTCGGCGGGCTCCAGCCGGGTCGGGTCCTCCAGGGTGAAGTAGCGCTCCAGCATCGCCCGCGCCTGCGCCAGCCACTCGGCCTGCTCGGCGTCGTCGGCGAACATCCGCGTGTACTGCTCGTCCTCCTCCAGCAGCCGCTGCCACTGCGGCTCCAGCAGCTCCAGCGCCGCCTGCACCGAGCGGCGCGGCGCCGGCAGGTCGTAGAGCCGCTCCAGCACGGCGTGCACCACGGTGCCGCGCACGGCCGCGGGAGAGGGTTTCTCGGGCAGCTGGTCGATGACCCGGAACCGGTAGAGCAGGGGACAGGTCATGAAATCGCCTGCCCGGGAGGGGGAGAGAGCTCCGATGATCACCGGTTCGGTCAACGTCATGCACCGCACTCTAGGTCAAGAGCCCGACAGAATAACCCTCGCCGGGACGAGGATCACGTGATCGGGCGCGTAGCATCGAGGCAGCAACAGCACGTAATGGACGTACGAGGAGTGCGGTGAGCGAGCAGAGCCCGCGTCAGGAGTTCCCCGGCCTTCGGATGGGGCGGCCCTTCGGCATCCCGGTGTACGTCTCCTGGACGTGGTTCATCGTCGCGGCCTTCATCACCGTCATGTTCGGCCCCCGCATGCGCGACATGCTGCCCGAACTGGACAGCACCGTCGCCTACGCGGTGGCCTTCGTCTTCGCCGTGCTGCTCTACGTCTCGGTGCTGCTGCACGAGCTGGCCCACAGCGTGCTGGCCAAGATGTTCGGCCTGCCGGTGCGCCGGATCACCCTCTACTTCCTCGGCGGCGTGTCCGAGATCGAGAAGGAGCCGCCGACGCCCGGCAAGGAGTTCCTGGTCGCCGCCGCCGGGCCGGGGCTGTCGCTGGGCCTGGCGGGCCTCGGCCTGCTGGCCGACACGTACCTCATCAACGACGGCGGCATCGCCGAGGTGCTCATCTGGCAGCTCTGGGTGGCCAACCTCATCGTCGGCGTGTTCAACCTGCTGCCCGGCCTGCCCCTCGACGGCGGCCGCATGCTCCGCGCCGGAGTCTGGAAGCTGACCAGCAACCCCGGCTCCGGCACGGTCGTGGCCGCCTGGGGCGGGCGCGTGCTGGCCGTGCTCCTGGTCGTCCTGCCGTTCGCGACGTCGATGACGAGCGGGCAGGGGTTCGACCCCGTCGAGCTGCTGTGGCCGGTGGTGCTGGCCTCCTTCATCTGGATGGGCGCCACCCAGTCGCTGCGCGTGGCCCGCATCCGCGCCCGCATCCCGCAGGTCAACGCGCGGGCGCTGGCCCGCAGGGCGATCCCCGTGGCGGCCGAGACGCCGCTGGCCGAGGCGCTGCGGCAGGCCGCCGAGCAGCACGCGGGCGCCCTGGTGGTGGTCGACCACGACGGGCGGCCGGTCGCCATCGTCAACGAGGCGGCCGTCCAGGCCACCCCCGAGCACCGGCGCCCGTGGGTCGACGTGGGCTCGCTGGCCAAGGCGCTCGAACCCACCATGGTGCTCGCCGCCGACCTGACCGGCGAGCCGCTCATCGACGCCATGCGCTCGGCCCCCGCCGGGGAGTACCTGCTGGTGGAGCACGGCGGCGAGATCTACGGCGTGCTCGCCACCGCGGACGTCAACCGCGTCTTCACCGGGGTCTGACATGCCCGGCGCGTTTGCGGCTAAGGTCTTGTCCGGCCACTTCCCGTAGCCCGGCGATTTCGATGCCAGGACGGCAGGCCGATAGTCTTCTGTTTGGCCGAACTTGCACAGTTGACGGGTTGGTCGTGGTCCACCGGTTCACCGAATCGAGACGCCTGGGCCGCGACACGGGCGCGTCGCCTGGGTATGCGTATGGCTGGTGGCCGGCACGGCAGTGCGGGTGCCGTAATACCGCCGGCTTCCGGGGAGGAGAGTTGAGTGACCGAGCGCAGCGAGGGCACCGATGAGCGCAGCACGGTCGTCATGAGGGAGGGCGCATGAGCGGCCAGGGCTTCGGAGTGGTGCGTCCCCTTCCCGGCGACGGGCTCGTCGCCTACGTCGGCGGGCTGTTGCTGGTGTGCGACGCGGGCGAGGCGGCCGCCGACGGCCTGATCGAGGCGCTGCGCGACACGGCCGCCTCCGGTGGCGACGGCCGGGCGCTGGCCCGCCGCGCGGCGCAGGTGCTGGCCGCCAACATGGCGGGCGACCCGGTCACGTGCGCGGTCGCCGGCCCCGTGGGCGGCGGCGTGGCGGTGCTGGTCAGCGGCTCCGCGTCGGCCTCGGTCAGCACCTCGGGCGGCGAGACGCGCCTGGCCGGCAGCGACTCCCTCACCTGGGCCGACCGGCTGATCAGCGGCCCGGTCGAGCGTGTCGAGCTCACCCTTCCCGGCGCCGGCGCCGCGCATCCCGCGGTCGGCTTCGAGGGCGGCGTCGTCCACGGCGGCGGCCTGATCGGCGACCTCACCGACCAGCCGGTGGCCGCCCGTCCGCAGGGGCAGGCGTCCGACCGGTCCAGGCCGCTCACCAGCGAGCTGCCCAACACGGGCCTGCACATGGAGCCCGACCTGGCCCCGCCGCCCGAACGGCCGGTCGAGCGGCCTCCCTACCCGCTGGCCGACCAGCCGCCGATCGTCCAGGGTCCGCACTCGGGCGCGCAGGCCGGCGTCCCGCACCCAGGCCCGCCATCCGGCCCCCACTCGGGTCCTCCGTCGCTGGACCAGCCGCCGTTCGGCCAGGAGCAGCCCCCCTTCGGGCACGAGCAGCCGCCGTTCGGCCACGAGTCGCAGCCGCCCTACCTGCCGCCCCAGGACCAGCCTCCCTACCTGCCCCCGCAGGACCAGCCCCACCCCGAGCCTCCCCAGCAGTTCCCCTCCTACGACGAGCTGCCGCCGGTCGGCACCGGCATGGCCGACCAGCCGCAGCAGCACATGGGCCCGCCCGAGCACTTCGACCAGCCGGCCCCGCCCGTCCTGGGGCCGCCGGAGCACTTCGACCACCCGGGGCCGCCGCCGCAGGAGCAGCAGGGCGACCACGGCGACCGTCCGCTGGTCTACGGGGTCGACTGCAAGAACGACCACTTCAACGACCCCCGGGTGCCCTACTGCGCCGTCTGCGGCATCGCCCTGGTGCAGCGCACGCTGGTGCCGTACAAGGGGCCGCGGCCCTCGCTCGGGGTCCTCATCCTCGACGACGGCACGGCGCTGCCGCTGGAGAGCGACTACCTGCTGGGCCGCGACCCCGAGCGCGCGCCCGAGGTGGCGGGCGGCTCGGCCAGGCCCGCCAAGGTCACCAGCCCCGACGGCTCGGTCTCGCGCCGCCACCTGCGGGTGGCGCTCGACGGCTGGGACGTCAACCTGGTCGACCTGGGCTCGGTCAACGGCACCCAGATCCAGCCGCCCGGCGACCCCAACTTCTACGACATCCCGCCCAACGAGCCGGTCACCATCGCGCCCGGCACGACGGTCCGGGTGGGCGTCTCCCGCACCCTCCGCTTCGAGGCCCACCGGGGCTGAGCGAGGTTCCCGTCCGCCCGCATCCCTTTTCCGGGGTGCGGGCGTTCGTGTTTCCGGAGAACGTTCGGGGAAATGCGCCAAGAATGCCCGCTATTGGCCGCCTGAATGTGAAAGATCAGGCGGGAGGAAAGGCTATTACCCGATCGCTATGTGACATTTCTGGAAATGTCCGTCCCGGATCGGCGGCCCTCTCGGAAGGCGGGATCCGGGCCGTCCCAAAGGGTCAGCCGGGCCGGAAGGTCCGTACGCCCCGCAGCAGCCGCACGGACGTCTCCAGCCCGCGCGCCCCCTCCACCGCCCGCCCCGCCGCCGTCGCGAACCGGCTCAGCAGGTGCTCGTCCCCCTCCTGGAACCCCCGTCCCGCCACCCACACGAACGTGTGGTCGCGCACCTGCGCCGGCACCGGGACGGCCAGGAACCCCGGCTCGCCCATCGTCTCGTCCCGCGCCAGCCGTACGGCCTTCTCCGCGACGGCCAGCTCCTTCAGCACCCCGGAGTCCGACAGCCACCGCCGCACCCGCAGCGGGTCTCCCGGCGGCGCGTGGACGTGCACCGGACGGGCGTCCCGCCGCAGCACGTCCACGTGGACGAACCCCGCGTACGCGGTGCCCGCCACGGCCGCCGCGGCGCGCGCGAGCCGATCGATCACGTCGGCGACCTCCAGGCAGGAGAACGCGGAGATGAGTTCACGCATGGCGATATCGACACGGTTGTTTGGCATCGCGGTGATTCCCTCGGGTAGAGGGGGAAAGAGATCGCGCGGCCCGATCACGCGAAACTCCGAACGGTGCCCCGGAGTATCACCCTCGACGCGGCTCTTGACTACCCCTCGACAGGAAATTGCGATTTTTCCGCATTTAGGGGGTCACTCCGGTCGGGCCCTTCACGACGGCCGCAGCCGCACCCACTCCAGGTCGTCCGCCCGCGTGCCGTCCGGCTTCGGGAACAGCTCCCGGTGCAGGCTCTCCCTGCCGAAACCGGCGCGCTCCAGCACCGCGTGCGAGGCCGTGTTCACCACGTCGGTGCCCGCCACCACCCGGTGCAGGGCCGTGCGCGCGAACACCCAGTCGACCAGCAGCCGCACCGCGCGGGTCATGAACCCCCTGCCGCGGAAGCCCGGCACCAGCGAGTAGCCGATCATCGCCTGCCCGAGCACGGGAGCGACCTGCATGAGCTGGAGATGCCCGGCGAAGGCGCCGGTGACCGCGTCCTTGACCGCCAGCTCGATCCGCTGCCCGGTGACCCACCAGTAGCCGGTGCAGCGGCAGCGCTGCTCGTCCTCCTCCGGGGAGGCCGGCGGGGTCAGGGAGTAGGCCGTCACGCTGGGGTCGCACATCATCCGGTGGTACTCGGCGGCGTCCTCCACCGAGAGCGGCATGAGCCGCACCACGCCGTCGCTCAGCTCGCCGCCGTCGAAGAAGGGCAGGTACGGCTCGCCGGCCGGGGCCGGCTCCCCGGCGATCCTGGCGAAGGACACCAGGTCGGCCCACCGCCCGTCGCGCAGCCGCTTGGCCTTGCGCCGCCGGCCCTCCTCGCGGAAACCGGCCGTGAGCGCGACCTTGAGGCTGGCCACGTTCTCCACCTCGGCCTGCAGCTCCACCCGGTGCACGCCCTGGTCGGCCAGCCAGTCGGACACCGCCCTGGCGGCCCGGGAGGCCACGCCCCTGCCGCGTGCCCAGGGCGCCACCACGTACCCGATCTCGGCGGTGCCCCAGCGGTCGGGCGCTCGGACCCCGATCGCGCCGCAGTAGCGGCCGTCCTCGGTGACGGCCCACTCCGCGCCGCCCGAGGCCCACTTGTCCTCGGCGAGCTTCAGGTAGGCGCGGGCGTCCTCGATCCGGTACGGCGACGGCACCAGCGGCAGATGCCGGGCGGTGACGGGGTCGTCCATCATGCGTGCGATCGCCTCGGCGTCGGGCTCGGCGGGCATTCGCAGGATCAGGGGACCGGAGGAGATCACGTCGCGCGGGAGCATTCCCCATAGATACCGTGCGTCCGGAGGCGTGAGAAACCCATATAACCTTGCCGCCATGGGTTTCCGCAGGCATGGGCCGTTCCAGGCAGGGGATCAGGTGCAGCTCACCGACCCCAAGAACAAGCGCCACACGATCACGCTCAAGCAGGACGGCGTCTTCCACACGCACAAGGGCGCCATCCCGCACAGCGACCTGATCGGGCAGCCTGAAGGTTCCGTCGTGCGGTCCTCCGGCGGCACCGCCTACCTCGCCTTCCGCCACCTCCTGCAGGACTACACGCTCGCGATGCCGCGCGGCGCGGCCGTCATCTATCCCAAGGACGCCTCGATGATCGTCGGCATGGCCGACGTCTTCCCCGGCGCCCGGGTGATCGAGGCCGGCGTCGGCTCCGGCGCCCTGACCTGCTTCCTGCTGCGCGCCGTCGGCCCCGAGGGCCACGTGACCTCCTACGAGCGCCGCGAGGAGTTCGCCGAGGTGGCCCGCAAGAACGTGGAGAAGTTCTTCGGCGGCCCCATCGACGACAACTGGCGCCTGGTCCTCGGCGACCTGGTCTCCTCGATCGACGAGGCCGACGTCGACCGC
Organism: Nonomuraea sp. NPDC052265; assembly: GCF_044547985.1. Classification (NCBI taxonomy): domain Bacteria; kingdom Bacillati; phylum Actinomycetota; class Actinomycetes; order Streptosporangiales; family Streptosporangiaceae; genus Nonomuraea; species Nonomuraea sp. NPDC052265. The sequence continues at coordinate 227,090 of NZ_JBIUBJ010000012.1, read as the reverse complement.
GTCATCCTCGACATGCTCGCCCCCTGGGAGTGCGTCGACGCCGCCGCCAAGGCCCTCACGCCCGGCGGGGTCATCTGCTGCTACGTCGCCACGACGACCCAGATGTCCAAGACCGTGGAGGCCATTCGCGATCACGGGTGTTTCACCGAGCCTCATGCGTGGGAGACCCTGGTTCGCGACTGGCATGTCGAAGGGCTCGCGGTTCGTCCCGATCATCGGATGATCGGCCACACCGGTTTCCTCGTCAGCGCCCGCCGCATGGCAGACGGAGTGACGCCGCCACCGCGACGCCGCCGACCGAAGGGAACCACCGAGGAACTATGACAATTTGGCCACGAGGGTGCGTTGGTGCGTGACACGGGAACAGATCGCCGTGTTCATATGCTGGGAGTATTAAACGCACCATTGGGGATTATTCACCGAATACTGCATGTCACTCGACGAACACTACCCGGCCAGGTTACGGAGGGGCCCGAGATAGGTAAGGTCCTAAGTAGTCGCCCTCGACTGGGAAGGAGGTGACGGGGCGTGGCAGCTCGCGATGATGCTGAGGCTCGAGCCGCGCAGCGCGAACGGGAGGTCGCTGATCTTTCAACACAGGTCTCCTTCCTCCAGGAGGAGATCACCGCGCTGAGGCGGAAGCTGGCCGAGTCACCCCGTCAGGCCAGGGTCCTCGAAGAGCGTCTCCATGAGGCACAGGCGAATCTCGCGGCCGTGACAGGCCAGAACGAGCGCCTGGTGGCCACACTCAAGGAGGCCCGGGACCAGATCGTCGCTCTCAAGGAGGAGGTCGACCGGCTGGCGCAGCCGCCGTCCGGCTTCGGCACCTTCCTTGAAGCCCGAGAAGACGGCACGATCGAGGTGTTCACCGGAGGGCGCAAGCTCCGGGTGAACGTCAGCCCCGCCGTCGACACCGACTCGCTGAGGCGTGGCCAGGAGGTCATGCTCAACGAAGCACTCAACGTGGTCGAGGCGCTCGGCTACGAAGAGGTCGGCGAGATCGTCATGCTCAAGGAACTGCTGGACGAGGGCAAGCGGGCCCTGGTCATCTCGCACGCCGACGAGGAACGCGTCGTGCGACTGGCCGACTCGCTGGTCGGCCAGCCCATCAGGGCCGGTGACTCGCTCCTGCTCGAACCCCGCTCCGGCTACGTCTACGAGCGCATACCCAAGTCCGAAGTCGAAGAGCTCGTGCTCGAGGAGGTCCCCGACATCTCCTACGAGGAGATCGGCGGGCTCATGCGGCAGATCGAGCAGATCAGGGACGCCATCGAGCTGCCCTACCTGCACGCCGACCTGTTCCGCGAGCACAAACTCCGTCCCCCGAAGGGTGTGCTGCTCTACGGCCCGCCCGGCTGCGGCAAGACGCTCATCGCCAAGGCGGTCGCCAACTCCCTGGCCAAGCAGGTCGCGGAGAAGACCGGCCAGTCCGGCAAGAGCTTCTTCCTCAACATCAAGGGCCCGGAGCTGCTCAACAAGTACGTCGGCGAGACCGAGCGGCACATCCGCCTGGTCTTCCAGCGGGCCCGTGAGAAGGCCTCCGAGGGCACCCCGGTGATCGTGTTCTTCGACGAGATGGACTCGATCTTCCGCACCCGAGGCTCCGGCGTCTCGTCCGACGTGGAGAACACCATCGTCCCTCAGCTGCTGTCGGAGATCGACGGCGTCGAGGGCCTGGAGAACGTCATCGTGATCGGCGCCTCCAACCGCGAGGACATGATCGACCCCGCGATCCTGCGGCCGGGCCGCCTGGACGTGAAGATCAAGATCGAGCGGCCCGACGCCGAGGCGGCCAAGGACATCTTCTCCAAGTACCTGCTGGCCGAGCTTCCCCTGCACCCCGACGATCTGTCCGAGCACGGCGACTCTCGCGAGGCGACCATCCACGGCATGATCCAGAGTGTGGTCGAGCGCATGTACACCGAGAGCGAGGAGAACCGCTTCCTCGAGGTGACCTACGCCAACGGTGACAAGGAAGTCCTCTACTTCAAGGACTTCAACTCGGGCGCGATGATCCAGAACATCGTCGACCGCGGCAAGAAGATGGCCATCAAGCAGTTCCTGGAGAGCGGTCAGAAGGGCCTGCGGGTGCAGCACCTGCTCACCGCCTGCGTCGACGAGTTCTCCGAGAACGAAGACCTGCCCAACACCACCAACCCCGACGACTGGGCCCGCATCTCCGGCAAGAAGGGCGAGCGGATCGTCTACATCCGCACGCTGGTCTCCGGCAAGCAGGGCACCGAGGCCGGCCGTTCGATCGACACGGTCGCCAACACCGGTCAATACCTGTAGGGAACCGTCTGGAAAGGGCCGCGCGGCCGTCCGCGCGGCCCTTTCCACGCCCGCGGCGGGGCGCATGCCGGGAGAAGGGCGCGCGACACGCGTCATCCGCCGTACAAGCCGCCTCGATGAGGCGCACACTGGGGCCTGTGACAGTCCGTAAACGGGTGGACGTCCGTGTCGAAGGCGTCGTCCAGGGCGTGGGCTTCCGCCCCTTCGTGTATTCGCTGGCCAGCAGGCTGGGCCTGGCCGGGCGCGTGCGCAACGACGTCGACGGGGTGTTCATCGAGGTCGAGGGCGCTTTGGCCGGGGTCGAGGAGTTCCTGACCGCGCTGGAGCGCGACGCGCCGGCCCTGTCGGAGATCGAGAGCGTCACCGTCGTCAGCGGCGCGCCCGCGGGCCACCGGGGCTTCTCCATCGCCGCCGGCGACCCGGCGGGCCCGCGCCGCGCCCTCGTCCCGGCCGACCTCGCCACCTGCGACGACTGCCTGCGGGAGCTGGCCGATCCGGCCGGCCGCCGCCACCGCTACCCGTTCATCGCCTGCGCCAACTGCGGGCCGCGCTTCACCGTCGTGCGCGGCGTGCCCTACGACCGGCTGCTGACCACCATGGCCGGGTTCGCGATGTGCGCCGAGTGCTCGGCCGAGTACCACGACCCGGGCGACCGCCACTTCCGCGCCGAGCCCGCGTGCTGCCCCGCCTGCGGCCCGTCCCTGCGCCTGCTGGACGCGCGCGGCACCGAGTTGTGCGGCGACCCGGTCGCCGCCTGCGCGACCCTGCTGCGGGCCGGCCGCGTCGTCGCCGTCAAGGGCCTGGGCGGCTTCCACCTGGCCGTGCCCGCCGCCCACCAGGAGGCCGCCGCGGCCCTGCGGGCCCGCAAGCACCGCGCGGAGAAGCCGTTCGCCGTCATGGTCGCCGACCTCGACCAGGCCCGCCGCCTGTGCGCGGTCGACGGGCAGGCCGCCGCGCTGCTCACCGGCCGCGCCCGCCCGATCGTGCTGCTGCCCCGGCTGCCCGGGGCGCCGGTCGCCGACGCGGTCGCGCCGGGCAGCCGCGACCTCGGCCTGATGCTGCCCTACACGCCGCTGCACCACCTGCTGCTCGCAGAACTGGCCGAGCCCATGGTCCTGACCAGCGGCAACGTTTGCGACGAGCCCATCGCCCACGAGGACGCCGACGCGGTCACCCGGCTCGGCGGCATCGCCGACGCCTTCCTCGTCCACGACCGGGCCATCCACGTCCGCGCCGACGACTCCGTGCTGCGTCCGTGGTCCGGCGGGCACACCGTGTTGCGCCGCGCCCGCGGTCACGTGCCCGAGCCGCTCACGCTGCGCCGTCCCGCGCCCCGCCCGGTGCTGGCCTGCGGCGCCGAGCTGGGCAGCACCTTCTGCCTGGTACGCGGCCGGCGCGCGTTCCTGTCCCAGCACATCGGCGACCTGGACGACCAGGAGACCCTGCGGTCCTTCGTCGAGGGCATCGACCACTTCTGCGGCCTGTTCGACATCCGTCCCGAGGTCGTCGCCCACGACCTCGACCCCGGCTACCTGTCCACCAGGCACGCCCTGGAGCTGACCGGTGTCGAACTCGTCGGCGTCCAGCACCACCACGCCCACATCGCCTCCTGCCTGGCCGACAACGGCGAGACGGGCCCGGTGATCGGCGTGGCACTCGACGGGCCCGGCCACGGCCTCGACGGCACGCTGTGGGGCGGCGAGTTCCTGCTCGCCGACCTGGCCTCCTGCCACCGGCTCGGCCACCTGGCCCTGGTCCCGATGCCCGGCGGGGCCGCCGCGGTCCGCCAGCCGTGGCGCATGGCCGCCGCCTACCTGCGCGACGAGCACCCCCACCTGGACGTCGTCCGCCGCAACGCCGCCCACTGGCCCGACGTGCTCGCCCGGACCCGCACCGGGCTCGGCGCGCCCATGACCTCCAGCGCCGGTCTCCTGTTCGACGCCGTCTCGGCGCTGCTCGGCATCCGGGACACCGTCACGTACGAGGGGCAGGCGGCCGCCGAGCTCGAACAGCGCGCCGACCCGTACGAGACCGGCTCGTACGCGGCGACCATCACCGAGGGCGACCTGCTCGTCGTGCACGCCGCCGACCTCGTACGGGCCGCCGCCGCCGACGTCGCGGCCGGGATCGGCCCCGGGGCGATCGCGGGCCGGTTCCACAACGGCGTGGCCGACGCGGTCGTGCGCTGCTGCGTCATGCTCAGGGACGGCACGGGCCTGAACACCACGGCGCTGTCGGGAGCCGTCCTGCAGAACGCGCTGCTGCTCGAACGGACCGTCGAGCGCCTGCGCGCGGCCGGGTTCCGGGTGCTCACCCACACCCGGGTGCCGCCCGGCGACGGCGGCCTCAGCCTCGGCCAGGCCGCCGTGGCCGCCGCCCGCGACCGCTCCTCGTGACACCGGCCCAGGTGTCCGGGCAGGGCGGCCGGCCCGTCCTAGCATGGCGATCATGCACTTCTTCAACCCCGGCCGCACGCCCTACGCCGAACGCGACCGCGAGCTGATCGGCGTCGGGCACGCCCGGCAGGCCCGCGCGCACTTCGCCCGCCATCCGGCCTACCGGCCCACACCGGTGCACACCCTGACCGATCTGGGCGGGGCGGGCACCGTCCACGTCAAGGACGAGAGCGGCCGCATGGGCCTGGGCAGCTTCAAGGCGCTGGGCGGGGCCTACGCCGTGCACCGGCTGTCCGAACGCGACGGCGGCGGCACCACGTACGTCTGCGCCAGCGCCGGCAACCACGGCATCTCGGTCGCGGCCGGAGCCAGGGAGCTCGGCGCGCGCTGCGTCGTCTACCTCAGCCGGCAGGTCCCCGAGCCGTTCGCGCACCGGCTGCGCGCCCTGGACGCCGAGGTCCGCCGCGAGGGCGACGACTACGACGCGAGCCTGGCCGCCGCCCTGCACGCCTCCCAGGAGCACGGCTGGCGCCTGGTCGCCGACACCTCCTGGGAGGGCTACGACGACATCCCCCTGGACGTCATGCGCGGCTACACCGTCCTGTTCGACGAGATCGAGATCCCGCCCACGCACGTGTTCGTGCAGGCCGGGGTGGGCGGGCTGGCCGCCGCCGCGGCCGGGTACACCCGCGACCGGTGGGGCGAGCAGCCCAGGATCGTCGTGGTCGAGCCGGACGGCGCGCCCTGCCTGCTGGAGAGCGCCCGCGCGGGCGAGCCGCTGCACTCGGCAGGGGCACCCACCCGCCTGGGCAGGCTCGACTGCCTCGAACCGTCCCTGATCGCCTTCGACCTGCTGAGCCGCCAGGCCGACCTGTTCGTCACCGTCGCCGACGAGGAGGCCGCCGAGGCCGCCGCCCTGCTGGCCGAGCGTGGGGTGGCCCTGTCGGAGTGCGGCGCGGCGGGGGCCGCAGGGCTGCTCGCCCTCGACCCGGGCACCCGCGAGGCGATCGCCCTCGGCCCGGCCTCGCGCGTGTTGCTGGTGGGAACAGAGGGACCTGTGGAACCAAAGTGATCACAGGGTCGTCAAAAGGGCGTGCACCAAGCTAACCGGCCAAAGCATGCTCGGGGAGACGGCCGGTTGGCCGAACTCGACCTGCTGCGCTTCATCGCCGCCCTGGCGGTCGTCGCCTTCCACTATCTGGTGGCCTTCGCCTCGGTCTGGGGGGCCAGGCCCGCCGCGCTGTTCCCCCCGCTCGCGCCCTTCGCCGGGCTGGGCATCCTCGGCGTCGAGCTGTTCTTCGTCATCAGCGGGTTCGTCATCCTCATGACCGTCTGGGGGCGGGGGCTCGGGGCGTTCGCCCGGTCGCGGCTGGTGCGGCTCTACCCGGCGTACTGGCTGAGCCTCGGCGCCGTGGCGGCCCTGTACGGGCTGACCGGCGCCACCGCGCTGGACCCAAAACTTTCACCACGCCAGTACCTGGTGAACGCCACCATGTTCCAGCGGCTGTTCAAGGTGGCCGACGCCAGCGGCGTCTACTGGTCGCTGTGGGCCGAGCTGCGCTTCTACCTGCTGATCGCGATCCTGGTGATCGTGGGCGTCACGTACGGGCGCGTGCTGGTCTTCTCGGGCGTCTGGCTGGCCGCCGCGCTGGCCGCGAGATTCGTCGGCGACGACGTGCTGAACGAGATCCTCATGCCCGACTACGCCCCCTACTTCGTCGCCGGCATGGCCCTGTATCTCATCCACCAGAACCGCAAGGCCCTGCTCCCGTGGCTGTACGTCGCCGCCGGGTACGCCATGGCCATCCCCGCCGCGCTGGGCCGCGTGCACCGCCGGATCGACGCCGCCGGGTTCAAGAACATGCCCGTCACCGACACCGGCGTGATCGTCACCATCACCCTGATCTTCGCCGCCATGGCCCTGGTCGCCCTCGGCCTGATCCGGCTCAAACCCTCCAGGACGCTCACCGCGCTGGGGGCCACCACTTACCCGCTTTACCTCTTCCATGGGGTCACCGCGGCGGCGCTCATCCCGCTGCTCACCGGCGACCTGCCCCCCTGGGCGGTGGCCCTGGTCACCACTCTGGCCGCCGTCGTGCTGTCGTATCTGATCTACTCCTTTGCCGAACGGCCGATCCAGCGACTACTCAAGCCCCGCAGATCCCCGCAAACCACAACAAGCTCCGCCGTACAGATTGAAAAGGCGTCGGTGCCATAACTCTGTGGCCTCGGGGCACTGTGAAGGGCATAGGCTCGGGCATATAAACGGCGGATAGGCAGATCCGGACGAACAGAGGGTGTTGCATGACGGTGCGTCGGGTGATGGGCATCGAGACCGAATACGGCATCTCCGTACCAGGTCAGCCAGGCGCCAACGCGATGGTGACCTCCTCCCAGGTCGTGAACGCCTACCTGGCCGCCTCGGCGGCCCGCGCGCGCAGAGCGCGATGGGACTTCGAGGAGGAGAACCCGCTCCGCGACGCGCGCGGCTTCGACCTGGCCCGCGAGGTCGCCGATGCCAGCCAGCTCACCGACGAGGATCTCGGGCTGGCCAACGTCATCCTCACCAACGGGGCCAGGCTCTACGTCGACCACGCCCACCCGGAGTACTCCTCGCCGGAGTGCACCAACCCGCGGGCGGCGGTCATCTGGGACAAGGCCGGCGAACGCGTCATGTACGACGCGGCCACCCGCGCCTCGGCGATCCCGTCCAACGCGCCGATCCAGCTCTACAAGAACAACACCGACGCCAAGGGCGCCTCCTACGGCTGCCACGAGAACTACCTGATGCGGCGCGCCACGCCGTTCGCCGACATCGTCCGGCACCTGACGCCGTTCTTCGTCTCCCGGCAGGTCGTCACCGGCGCGGGCAAGGTCGGCATCGGCCAGGACTCCCGCGGCGAGGGTTTCCAGATCAGCCAGCGCGCCGACTTCTTCGAGGTCGAGGTCGGCCTGGAGACCACGCTCAAGCGGCCCATCATCAACACCCGCGACGAGCCGCACGCCGACCCCGAGAAGTACCGCCGGCTGCACGTGATCATCGGCGACGCCAACATGTCGGAGATCTCCACCTATCTCAAGCTGGGCTCCACCGCGCTCGTCCTGGCCATGATCGAGGAGGGCTTCCTCACCCGCGACCTGGCCGTGGAGAACCCCGTCCAGTCGTTGCGGGCGGTCAGCCACGACCCGAGCTGCCGCTACGAGATCCCGATGCGCGACGGCCGCAGGCTCACCGCCGTCCAGCTCCAGATGGAGTACCTGGAGCAGGCCCGCAAGTACGTCGAGGAACGCGGCACCGCCCAGGACGAGATGAACAAGGACGTCCTCGACCGCTGGGAGTCGGTGCTCACCCGCCTGGCCGAGGACCCGATGCAGCTCTCGCGCGAGCTCGACTGGGTCGCCAAGCTGGAGCTCCTGGAGGGCTACCGCACCCGCGACAGCCTGCCCTGGTCCCACCCGAGGCTGCAGCTCGTCGATCTCCAGTACTCCGACATCCGTCCCGACCGCGGCCTGTACAACCGGCTCGTGGCGCGCGGCCGCATGCAGCGCCTGATCAGCGAGGAAGAGGTCGAGCGCGCGGTCGAGCTGCCGCCGACCGACACCCGCGCCTACTTCCGCGGGCGCTGCCTGAGCCAGTACAGCGAGTCGGTGGCCGCCGCCTCCTGGGACTCGGTGATCTTCGACATCCCCGGCCGGGAGTCCCTGCAGCGCGTGCCCACGCTCGAACCGCTGCGCGGCACCAAGGCGCACGTCGGCGAGCTGTTCGACCGCTGCCGCACCGCGGCCGAGCTGGTCGCCGCGCTGACCGGCGGCGGGGAGTAGACCGGGCCCCGGGCCGCCCCGGGGCTCACAGCAGGCCGATCCCGAGCGTCAGCGTGCCCACGGCCAGCGACGCGCCGCCCGCCGCGGTCAGCCAGATCAGCCGGTTGGGCTTGGTGTCGCGCGGCCGCACCACCGACAGGAAGAAGCCCAGCGGCATCAGGATGGGCGCGGCGACGATGAGCGTCCGCGTCAACGCCTTCACGCCGTCCGGAAGGCTCGCCTGGTCCACGTACAGCATCGCGACCAGGCTGAACAGCACCAGGACGCCCGCGTGCGCGTGCCCGGCCCGCCACAAACCCCTGCGGACGGGGTTGTCCAGGTAGCCCGGTTCGTTGCGCATGAGGAAACGCAGCAGCGTCACGCCGCCGAACGCGACGCCGGGGACTGTGATGAGGAGCACACCTGCCGTGCTCAGCGAAGAAGGTGACATGTCGGGATCTCCTTGTGTATAGGTGGATCCATTATTGGATAGGAGTGCTATCCAGTCAAGCCGCCAAGATCGCAGGGTGTTCGACGCGAAATGTCGTCCGGTTCGGGGAAGATATGCCTTAGAGGCAGTCCCCCAAGCGGAGGTAGGACATGGCAACCAAGGACACCGGCGGGCAGAAGCAGACCGGCCGGCGTGAGGCCGAAGTTGAGGAGACCGAGGCCTCGGCGGCGCCGGACGTGCAGGAGCGACAGGAGAAGCTCACTGACGATGTCGACGCGATCCTGGACGAAATCGACGAAGTGCTCGAAGAGAACGCAGAGGAATTCGTGCGTTCCTATGTGCAAAAGGGTGGCGAGTAGGGCCAGTAGGGCCTTGTCCTCACCGCTCTGACCATGGGGAAGGATGAGCCCCGGCCGGCCCGGCCGGGGCTCATTCCTCGGGCACCGCTTGGTCAGGCGCCGTGTAGTCAGGTGCCGTGTAGTCGACCGCCACGCCGAGGAGCCTGACCGGGCGGTCGAGCTCGAAGCGGCCCAGCACGGCGAGCGCCGCCTCCGTCAGCGCGCCGGGATCGGCCGTGGGCGCGGCGAGCGTGGCCTGCCGGGTGCGCGTCAGGAACGGGGCGAAGCGCACCTTGACCGTCACCCGCGCGCAGAGACGCCCCGCCGCCACCGCGTCGCGGGCGACCTGCCCGGCGAGATCGGCCACCTGGCCGGCGATGGCGTCGCGATCGTTGAGGTCACGGGGGAACGTGGTCTCGCAGCTGTGACCGCGGGCCACCCAGGGAGTGGTGACCACCTCGGCCTCGCCCCTGCCCAGAGCCAGATAGTGGTACCAGGGGCCGTTGACCGGCCCGAAGACGCGGGCCAGCGCGGCCGGGTCGGCGGCGGCCAGGTCGGCGACCGTGCGCAGGCCGAGCCCGGCGAGCTTCTTCGCCGTACGGGCGCCGATGCCCCACAGCGCGTCCGTCGGCCGGTCGTTCATCACCTCCGCCCAGTTCTCGCCGGTCAGGCGGTAGATCCCGGCGGGCTTGGCGAACGCCGAGGCGAGCTTGGCCTGGTGCTTGTTGTCGCCGATGCCGACCGAGCAGCTCAGCATGGTGCGGTCGAGCACGACCCGCCGCAGGTCGGCCGCCAGCGCCTCGGGGTCGTCGGCCGTGGCGCCGACGAACGCCTCGTCCCAGCCCCAGACCTCCACGAGCACCGGCAGCTCGCGCAGGGCGGCCATGACGCGCTCGGAGGCGGCCTCGTAGGCGGGCGGGTCGCTGGGCAGGAAGACGGCGTCGGGGCAGCGCCGCAGCGCGGTGCGCAGCGGCATGCCGGAGCGCACGCCGTGCTCGCGGGCCTCGTAGGTGGCGGTCGCGGCGACCGTGCGGGGCTGGGTGGGGTCGCCGGAACCGCCCACCACGACGGGCCTGCCGCGCAGCTCGGGACGGCGCAGCAGCTCGACGGCGGCGATGAACTGGTCGAGGTCGACGTGCAGGATCCAGGACCTGGCCATGGGTCCAGTATGCGGGCCGGGGTCACAGCAGCCGGTCGTCGCGGTAGACCAGGGCGCGGCGCGGCACGGCCCAGCGGGAGGCGCCGAGCGGCGGCTCCTCGCCCTCGGGCACGACGGCCTGGATGAGCGCGTCCGGGGACTCCAGGGTGATGAGGGTGTGGGTGCCCATGTTCTCCAGGACGGAGACGACCCCGGGGAAGGCGTCGGGGCGCTCGGCGGGGGACAGGTCCATGTACTCCGGGCGTACGCCGTACGTCACGGCGGCGTCGTCGTCCGGGGCCAGGCCCTCGGGCAGGGGGCGCAGGGCGCCGGCCACCTTGAGCCCGGAGCCGGTGACCTGGGCGGGCAGCAGGTTCATCGGGGTGGAGCCGATGAAGGAGGCCACGAACGTGGTGGCCGGCCGGTGGAAGATCTCCGCCGGGGTGCCGACCTGGATCATCGAGCCCCTGGACATGACGGCGATACGGTCGGCGAGCGCGAGCGCCTCGGCCTGGTCGTGGGTGACGAACACGGTGGTGACGGCCAGCTCCCGCTGCAGCCGCTTGAGGAAGGTGCGGGCCTCCAGGCGCAGGCGGGCGTCGAGGTTGGACAGCGGCTCGTCGAACAGGAACGCCGCCGGATGGCAGGCGATCGCGCGGGCCAGCGCCACCCGCTGCTGCTGGCCGCCCGACAGCTCGGCAGGACGCCGCAGCAGCAGCTCGGTGAGGCTGAGCCGGGCCGCGACCTCGGCCGCCTTCTCCGCCCGCCGGGCGCGCGGGACCTTCTTGATGCGCAGCGGGTAGGCGATGTTGGCGATGACGTCCATGTGGGGGAAGATCGCGTAGTCCTGGAAGACCATGGCGACGTCGCGCTCGCCCGGCGGCAGCGCGGTGACGTCCTTGCCGTTGATGGCGATGGTCCCGGAGGTGGGGGTCTCCAGGCCGGCGATGCTGCGCAGGAGGGTGGTCTTCCCGCAGCCGGAGGGGCCGAGCAGGGCGAAGAACTCGCCGTCCGCGACGGTGAGCGCGAGGTCGTCGAGCGCGCGTACGCCCCCGGGGAACACCTTGGTCAGGCCGTGCAGGGAGATCAACGCTTGATTCCTCCGTGGAAGCGGAAACCGTACCGCTGGGAGACGAACAGGTACATCAGGACCACCGGCAGGGAGTACAGCAGGGAGAAGGCGGAGATGAGGTCGAGCCTGGGCGCGCCGCCCTCGGTGTAGAGCGTGTAGAGGATGATCGAGCCGGGCGCCTTCTCGGGGTCGCGCAGCAGGATGAACTGGAACAGGAACCCGCCCCACACGCTGGCCAGCGCCCACACGGCGATGGTGGCCAGGCCGGGACGGACGAGCGGGACCACGATGTGCCGCAGGATCTGCAGCGACGAGGCGCCGAAGACCCGGGCCGACTCCTCGTAGGAGGTGGGCGTCTCGTCCATGAAGTCCTTCAGGATGAAGATCGCGGCGGGCAGCAGCCCGGCCGAGACCACCAGGATGACGCCGAGATGGGTGTCGATGAGGCCGAGCCGGGTGGCCAGCTCGAAGATCGGCACCATCGCCGCGGTGCCGGTCACCACGGACGACAGCAGCAGGAGCAGGTAGAGCAGCACGTCGCGGCCGGGCAGCCGCACCCGCGACAGCGCGTAGGCGGCCAGCGCGGACAGGACGACGACCAGCACCGCGGCCCCGCCGCCCTGGATGAGGGAGTTGCGGATCGAGCCCAGCGCGTACGGGTTGTCCAGGACGGCGGCGAAGTTGCGCAACGTGAACTCGGGGATCGACGTGGTGATCGTCGGCGTGTCGTCGAAGGGCGCGCTGGCCAGCCAGAGCATGGGCAGGGCGAAGAAGGCCAGGACGACGGAGACGAAGACGGTCGCGGCCAGCCGTCCGAGCGTATGACGGATCATGCGGGCGGTCCTCCGGCGGCGGCGGCCCGCGTGCGGCGACGGCCGCGCAGCAGCCGCAGGTAGGCCAGGGCGAAGACGAGGTTGATCAGCAGGATGAGGAAGGAGATGGCGGCGCCGACGCCGAGCTGCCCGTCCTGGAGCGCGACGCGGTAGACGTACACGGGCAGGATCTCCGAGCGGCCCTCGGGCCCGCCGCCGGTCAGGACGAACGGCGTGAAGTCGTTGAACGTCCACAGGCTGATCAGCAGCAGGTTCGTCAGGACGTGCCGCCTGATGGTCGGCAGCACCACGTCGCGCAGCTGCTGAGGCACGCTCGCGCCCGCCAGCCGGGCGGTCTCCAGGTGCGAGGGCGGCACGTTCTCCAGGGCGGCCGAGTAGAGCATCATCGAGAACGCGGTGCCGCGCCACACGTTGAAGACGACGATCGACAGCAGCGGGTAGTCCAGCAGCCAGGCGAACCCGGGCGTGTGCAGCAGGGCGTTGAGTGTGCCGTCGTCGCGGTCGAGCAGCGCGAACCACAACATGCCGACCACGGTGCTGGGCAGGATCCACGACAGCAGCACCGCGCCCTCGACGACCCTGCGCAGCGGGCCGGTGCGGGAGCGCAGGATCCAGGCCAGGGCGAACCCCAGCCCGGCCTGCCCGACGACGGCCGAGCCGCCGACGTACAGCAGGGTCAGCCACAGCGAGGACAGGAAGCGCGGGTCGGCGAGCGCGGCGGTGTAGTTGTCGAGCCCGACGACCTGGGGGTCGGCGGCGGCCAGGCCGGTCAGCCGGTAGTCGGTCAGGCCGAGGTAGATGGTCCACAGGGCGGGGAAGAGCAGGAAGACGCCGATCAGGACCAGGGCGGGCAGGACGAACGCGACCGCCCTGCCCCGGCCCAGCCCCGCGGCGTCAGCCGCCGACGTTGGCCGCGCCACCGACCAGTCCCTCCAGCTTGCTCTGGTACGCCGCGGCCGCCTCGTCCGCGCTCCCGCCGCCGACCACGGCCGCGGTGGCCTCCTGCAACGCGGTGGAGACCTGCGGGTAGACGGCCAGGCCCGGACGGTAGGCGGTGATCGGCAGCACTTCGTCGGCGACGTACTTGAGCATGGGGTCGGCGGTCAGCACCTCTTCGTTGACGTCGGTACGGGCGCTGACGCGGGCCTGCCCGGCCAGCTGCGACTTGGTCGCGGCGGCCGAGTGCATGAAGGCCAGCAGTTCCCAGGCCAGTTTGGGGTTCTTGGAGAAGGGGTTGAGCACGCGTACGGCCCCGCCGGACATGCTCACGAAGTCCTGGCCGCGGATGCCGCCGCCGGGCTGTCTGGCCGGGATCTTGGCGTAGCCGACGACCTGGTCGCGGTCGGGCATGGGGGCGACCCCGGCCTTGGGCTCGATGACCGAGCGCCAGAAGTAGTCGCTCTCGGCCAGGATGGCGATCTTGCCGGCGGCGAACTGGGCGAAGGACTTGTCGCGGCCCTTGGCCTCCTGCTGGAGCTTGGGGTCGCCGAGCCCGCTGCCGCCGTAGACCTGCTGGTAGAAGCCCAGGACGTCCTTGACGGCCTGGGAGGCGCCGGTCCACTTGCCCGAGCCGTAGATCTCCGACCCGGCGCCGGCCAGCAGGGGGAGCACGCCCTGCATGGTGGTGGCCTCGCCCATGGCGGTGCCGGCGTCGATCTGGATGGGCGTGGGCACCCCGGCGGCCTTGAGCTTGGCGCCGGCGTCGAGGATCTGCTGCCAGCCGGTCGGCTGCCAGGTCTCGGGCAGCCCGGCCTTCTTGAACAGCGCCTTGTTGTAGAACAGCACGCGGCCGTCGGTGCCCTGGGGCAGGCCGTACTTCTTGCCGTCGAAGATGCCGAGGCCCTGGACGGCCTGCGGGATCTGCGACCAGCCCTCCCACTGCTCGACGCCGGCGCCGCCGACCTCGGTGAGCGGCTTGATGTATCCGGCCTGGGCGAACTCGCCGACCCAGATGCCGTCGAGGTCGATGACGTCGGCCCCGGTCCGGGACTTGAGGTCGAGAGCGATCTTGGTCTTGTACTGCTCGTCGTCCACGCCGTTGCCCTGGAAGAGCACCTTGACGTTCTGGTGGGTCTTCTCGAACTCGGGGATGACCCACTTCTTGATCCAGGCGGCGGACTCGGAGTTCTTGCCGCCCTCGATGGAATTGGCGGTGATGGTGAGGGTGATGCTGCCCCCGGACTGGGTGCCGGAGCCGCAGGAGGTGAGCGTCAGGACGGCGGCGGCCGCGACGAGCGCGGGCCGGCTGGGGAGTCGCAAGTCGGCCTCCTGTTCAGGACGTGCAGACATACCGACAATCGCACGGGGTGTAGCGGGCGTAAAGAAACGATCTGATGAACGGTTCGCCGTGAGCTGATCGTGGGAAGTGCAGACAGCGACGCAACATGAGTAGGGTCGGCCTAGAGACACTGATGTTGGGAGGGAGTCGCGTGGCACCTAACAGGGATCTGCCCGTCGGCCTGGTGGACCAGCTTTTCCGAAACTCAGGGAACTCCTCGTTCACCGAGTTCGTCGGCTCGTACGCGCCCGAGTTGCTGCCGCAGCGTCACCAGGCGCTGGCCACTCCGATCGGCGACCAGGTCCCGCACGCGACGACGATCGTGGCGGCCACCTTCGCGGGCGGCGTGGTGATGGCGGGCGACCGGCGGGCCACGTCGGGGAACATCATCTCGCAGCGTGACATCGAGAAGGTGTTTCGCGCCGACGACTACTCGTGCATGGGCATCGCGGGCACGGCCAGCACCGGCATCGAGATGGCCCGGCTCTACCGCGTCGAGCTGGAGCACTACGAGAAGATGGAGGGCCGCACGCTCTCGGTGGCGGGCAAGGCCAACCGGCTGGCCACCATGATCCGCGGCAACCTCGGCATGGCGATGCAGGGTCTGGTGGTGGTGCCGCTGTTCGCGGCCTACGACCCCGACCGCGACCAGGGCCGCATCTTCAGCTACGACGTGGCCGGCGGGCCCTACGAGCGTGACAGGTTCGACGCCATCGGCTCCGGCTCGATCTTCGCGCGCGGCTCGCTGAAGAAGCTCTACCGCGACGGCGCCTCGGCCGACGACATGGTGATGACGGTGATCCAGGCCCTCTACGACGCGGCCGACGACGACTCGGCGACCGGCGGGCCCGACGTGTCCAGGAAGATCTGGCCGATCGTGTCGGTGATCGACGCCGACGGCTTCCGCAGGCTGACCGATCAGCAGGTGGCCGCCCAGGTCGAACAGATGCTGGAGGCTCGGATGATCTCGCCCGACGGCCCCATCGCCCCGCTGCGCTAGAAAGGACCACTGCCCGTGTCCATGCCTTTTGGATATGCGTCCCCTGAGCAGATCATGCGGGACAAGGCCGACTACGCGCGCAAGGGCATCGCGCGGGGCCGGTCGGTCGTCGTCCTGCAGTACGTCGACGGCATCCTGTTCGTGGCGCCCAACCCGTCGCGGGCGCTGCACAAGATCAGCGAGATCTACGACCGCATCGGGTTCGCCGCCGTCGGCCGCTACAACGAGTTCGAGGAGCTGCGCCTCGGCGGCATCCGCTACGCCGACATCAACGGCTACACCTACGACCGCTCCGACGTGACCGGCCGCGGCCTGGCCAACCTCTACGCCTCCAACCTGGGCCGCATCTTCACCGAGTCGATCAAGTCGCTGGAGGTGGAGGTCGTCGTCGCCGAGGTCGGCGACACCCCCGACGGCGACGCCATCTACCGGCTGACCTTCGACGGCTCGGTCTTCGACGAGCACGGCTTCGCGGCCATGGGCGGCCAGGCCGACGCCGTGGCCGGGCGGCTGAAGGAGCGCTACCGCGAGTCGATGTCGCTGGCCGAGGCCCTGGAGGTGGCGCTGGCGGCGCTCACCGAGCCGGGCGGCGAGCGTCCGCCGGTCGCGCAGCTGGAGGTGGCGGTGCTCGACCGCAACCGCGAGCACCGCAAGTTCCTGCGGCTGACGGGCGCGCGGCTGGAGCACCTGCTCGCCCAGACGACGACGCCCACCACGACGCCCTCCCCGCCGGCGGAGTCCGCCTCGGAGCCGACGACCCCGCCGACGACCCCGCCGGCGCCCCCGACCGGTCCGCCCACGGGCCCTGAGGGCGACGTGGACGACGGGTCAGGGCCGCTGTAAGCCCCGAAGACCACCGCGACAGGGCGGGGGCCGCCACGGCTGCCCCCGCCCTGTTCCGTGCGGGCGGCCGGCGCGCTGTGTGACCTGTATCACTGACGCGACGGTGAACCGTGGGGCGCGAGGTGGGATCTCAGCAGACGTGAACACTTCGATGCGCACCCTCCTCGCCGGCGGCACCGCCGCCGCCGCGCTGCTGGCCTCAGGCGTCGCCACCGCCGCCACCGCCGCCGCCGCCACCGCGTCCGCCACGACCACCTCGGCCACCGCCGCCACGACGGTCACCACGGCCTACCCGACGTACAAGAAGCCCGCGATCTTCGGCACGAGCTTCCAGGCCGACCCCGGCCACGACTTCACCAAGGGCATCCACTCCCGCCACAACGGCATCCTGCGCGGCTGGATCACCGACGTGCGCGACGGCGTCGCCGAGTACGAGCCCATCAAGTGGAAGCGGTCCAAGCAGACCGAGGGCTACTTCGTCGGCCCGCCCGAGGGCGACGTGACGGCCTACGCCTCGCCGATCGCCAAGGACGTCGTCTTCCTGTCCGCCTACGGCTGCAAGCCGGTGATGGCGGCCATGACCGTCGACCGCGACACCGGTCTGGGGGCCAAGCGCTGCCCCGCGTCCGTGCTGGTCAAGCGGCACGACAAGCAGCGGCAGCCGTCCCTTGTCACGGTGTACCAGGGCAAGATCGTCAAGGTGCAGGAGATCTACACCCCGTGACCAGGCTCCGCGCTTCGCGGGGGCGGGCGCGGACCTGGTAAAACCCACCCAGCAAACCTGGCAAATGGGACGTCCGCCGGAAAACACCTGTGAAGATCTCTCCCGATCGCCGATCCGTGGGCATAGTGTGAGGTGATGGATCGTCGCATCTTCGGGCTGGAGAACGAGTACGGCGTGACCTGCACGTTCAGGGGACAGCGCAGGCTGTCCCCCGACGAGGTCGCGCGCTACCTGTTCCGGCGGGTCGTGTCCTGGGGCCGATCGAGCAACGTCTTCCTCCGCAACGGCGCACGTCTCTACCTCGACGTGGGCAGCCATCCTGAGTACGCAACACCCGAGTGTGACAACGTCATCGAACTCGTCACCCACGACAAGGCGGGCGAGCGCATCCTTGAGGGCCTTCTCGTCGACGCCGAGAAACGCCTGCGCGAAGAGGGCATCGCGGGTGACATCTATCTGTTCAAGAACAACACCGACTCGGCCGGCAACTCCTACGGCTGCCACGAGAACTACCTGGTGGGCAGGCACGGCGAGTTCGGCCGGCTGGCCGACGTGCTGATCCCGTTCCTGGTGACCCGGCAGATCGTGTGCGGCGCGGGCAAGGTGCTCCAGACGCCGCGCGGCGCCGTCTACTGCGTCTCGCAGCGGGCCGAGCACATCTGGGAAGGCGTCTCCAGCGCCACCACCCGGTCCCGGCCGATCATCAACACCCGGGACGAGCCGCACGCCGACGCCGA
Source organism: Nonomuraea sp. NPDC052265 (assembly GCF_044547985.1). Lineage (NCBI taxonomy): Bacteria > Bacillati > Actinomycetota > Actinomycetes > Streptosporangiales > Streptosporangiaceae > Nonomuraea > Nonomuraea sp. NPDC052265. The sequence goes on along the minus strand of NZ_JBIUBJ010000012.1, from coordinate 209,187 downwards.
GCGCTTCCGCCGCCTGCACGTGATCGTCGGCGACTCCAACATGAGCGAGACCACGATGCTGCTCAAGGTCGGCGCGACCGACCTGGTGCTGCGCATGATCGAGGCCGGCACGGTGATGCGCGACCTGTCCCTGGAGAACCCGATCAGGGCCATCCGCGAGGTCTCCCACGACATGACCGGCCGCCGCCGGGTGCGCCTGGCCAACGGGCGCGAGGCCTCCAGCCTGGAGATCCAGCAGGAATACCTGTCCAAGGCGCAAGACTTCGTCGACCGGCGCGGCGGCGACGCCATCACCCGCCGGGTGCTGGAGCTGTGGGAGCGCACGCTGCGCGCGGTCGAGACCGGCGACCTCGACCTGGTCTCGCGCGAGATCGACTGGGTGACCAAATACCAGCTCATCGAGCGCTACCGCAAGAAGTACGACCTGCCACTGTCCTCGCCCAGGGTGGCCCAGCTCGACCTGGCCTACCACGACGTCCACCGCAAGCGCGGGCTGTTCTACCTGCTGCAGAAGCGCGGCTCGGTCGAGCGGGTGGCCTCCGACCTGAAGATCTTCGAGGCCAAGTCGGTGCCGCCGCAGACGACCAGGGCGCGCCTGCGCGGCGAGTTCATCCGCAAGGCCCAGGAGAAGCGGCGCGACTTCACCGTCGACTGGGTTCACCTGAAGCTGAACGACCAGGCCCAGCGCACGGTGTTGTGCAAGGACCCCTTCCGCAGCGTGGACGAACGGGTCGACAAGCTCATCGCGGGCATGTGAGGAACGGGCCGGGGTGTGGTGTTTACCTCGGCCCTACCTCGATGTCAGGTAGGGTGACGCGAATCTGACGTCTTTTCCGAGGGAAATCCATGCGCCGCGCTCTGGCCGTACTGGCAGCCGTGCCTTTGATCTTCTTCGCCGCCGCGTGCGGCGACACCGACGCCGGGGCGAACGGAGGCGCCGCCACCAGCACCGGCTCGGCCGGGCTCAAGGTCACCGGGAACGTGGGCGCCAAGCCCACGGTGACCTTCCCCGCCGGCTCGCCGGCGACGAAGTCCTCCTACCAGGTGATCCAGCCGGGCACCGGCCCCGAGGTCAAGACCGGCGACAAGCTGATCGTCAACCTGACCGTCTACAACTGGGACGGCAAGGGCAACGCGATCCAGGGCTCCTCCTACGACACCAAGCAGCCCGAGACGGTGCCGGTCAACGAGCAGCTCCCGAAGGTGCTGCAGGATGGCTTCACCAAGGTCAAGCACGGCGGCCGGCTGCTGGCGGTGCTGGCCAACGACTCGGCGCCGCAGGGGCAGGCCACGGCCGGTACGGAGCCGACCAAGGTGTTCGTGCTCGACGTGGTCGGCGCCCGGCCCGCCGCGCTGAAGGCGGCCACGGGCAAGGAGACCGGCCAGAGCCTCAAGGGTGTCAAGGTGGTCAACCCGGGTGGGGACAAGGCCCCCACGCTGACCACCAAGACCGACGAGAAGCCGTCCAAGGAGCTGGTGGTCAAGACCCTCATCGAGGGCACCGGCGCCAAGGTGCAGCCCAACCAGACGCTCTCGGTCCACTACACGGGCAAGATCTGGGGCACCGACAGCCAGTTCGACTCCAGCTGGGAGCGCGGCGAGCCGGCCGAGTTCCCGCTCGCCAACGTCATCCAGGGCTGGCAGAAGGGCCTGGCCGGGGTGCCGGTCGGCAGCCGGGTCGTCATGAGCATCCCGCCGGACCTCGGCTACGGCGACCAGGCCCAGGACAAGATCCCCGCCAAGAGCACGCTGGTGTTCGTGGTGGACGTGCTGGCGGCCTACTGACGGGCGATCTCCTGACGGGCGTCCCGACGACGCGGTAGCATCTCGTGGCCCGGTGGCCTCTCGCCGCCGGGCCGCTTCGCCGTGGGAGGACCGATGCGCCGCCGTACGATCGTGCCGCCGCTGGTGCCGCTGCTCCTGCTGGCCGCCGGCTGCACGGGTGCGACGGCCGGTGACCTCGACCTGAAGGTGGGTGGCGCGTTCGGCGCCAGGCCCACGATCGTCTTCCCCGCCGGCAGGCCCGCCGCCGATCTGAAGGTCGAGGAGCTGACCACGGGCGGGGGCGACCGGCTGGGCGACGACGACGTCGCGATCGTCCAGTACACCGCGCACGTGTGGGACGGCCGCGACAACCGCCTGGTCGACTCCAGCTTCACCCGGGGCACCCCGGCGGCCTTCCCGGTGGGATCGTTGCTGCCGGGGCTGGACCGGGCGCTGCGCGGCCGTACGGTGGGCAGCAGGGTGATCGCGGCGATCCCGCCGGGGGAGGGCTTCGGCACGAGCCCGCCGAGGGGCGTCGGGCCCGCCGACGACCTGTTCTACGTCGTGGACATCCTGGGCGCCCACCGCAAGGGCGCCTCGGTCAAGGGCGCCGGCGGGTCGCTGGCCGGCGTGCGGGTGAGCGGTGGCGACCGTCCCGGGTTGTCGATCCCGGCCACCACGCCGCCGCGCGCCTTCGCCTCGAAGGTGCTCAGGCGGGGGAGCGGGCGCCCGGCGCAGTCCGGGCAGCTCCTGGTCACCCAGTACGAGGGCGCGATCTGGGCCCGGCGGCGGGTCTTCGACGCCACCTGGCCGGCCGGCCTGCCGAAGGCGTTCAAGATCGGCGACGGCACCGTGATCAAGGGGTGGGACAGGGCGCTGGTCGGGGTGCCGGTCGGCAGCCGGGTGCTGATGATCGTCCCGCCCGCCTACGGCTACGGCGCGCCGGGCCACCCCGCGTACGGGATCAAGGGCTCCGACACCCTCGTGTTCGTCGTGGACGTCCTGGCCGCCTACTGAGGCTCCGTAGACTCCGGCTGTGAGCAGTGACGACGACCTGCAGGCGCTCGGCCTGCTGCACGACCCCGTGCGCCGCCGCCTGTACGAGGCCGTGACGGCCGGCGGGGGCGACGTCGGCAGGGGCGAGGCCGCCGAGGCCGCCGGTGTGTCCAGGACGCTGGCCGGCCACCACCTCGACAAGCTCGTCGAGGCCGGGCTGCTGGAGAGCGGCTTCCGTCCCCAGGACAGGAAGGGCCCCGGCAGCGGCCGCCCGGCCAAGGTCTACCGCAGGGCCAAGGGCGAGCGGACGGTCAGCCTGCCCCCGCGCGACTACGCAACGCCCGCCTCGGTGCTGGCCGACGTGGTGGAGCTGCTGGGCGCCGAGGAACAGGCCGAGCGGGTGGCCCGACGGGCGGGCGCGCGCATCGGCAGGGAGCGGTCCGGCGAGCCCGTCGGCCGCGTGCTGCGCGAGCGCGGCTACGAGCCCTACGACGAGGGCGGCGCGCTGCGGCTGCGCAACTGCCCCTTCCACCTGCTGTCCCAGGAGCAGCCGCTGCTGGTGTGCTCGATGAACCTGGCGCTGTGCCAGGGGCTGCTGGAGGGCATGGGCGAGGACCCGGGCAGGGCGCGGCTGGATCCGAGGCCGGGGGAGTGCTGCGTCTCCCTCTCTAAAACAAATGAAGATTGACATAGAAGCCGCGGTGATGATGTGCTGAGCCCCATGCATCTGGCCCAGCTCAACGTCGCGCACCTGCGCGCGCCCATCGACGCCCCCGAGCTCGCCGAGTTCGTCGACCTGCTCGAACCCGTCAACGCCGTCGCCGACGAGGCCCCCGGCTTCGTGTGGCGGATGAAGGAGAGCGAGAGCGACCCGACCGCCACCGTGGTGCACGACTACGGCGACCACCTGCTGATCAACTTCTCGCTGTGGGAGTCGCTGGAGACCCTCTGGGACTTCGCCTACCGCAGCGTTCACCTGGGCGTGCTGCGCCGGCGCAGGGAGTGGTTCCTGCGCGTGGCCGAGCCGTACATGGTGATGTGGTGGGTGCCCGAAGGGCACATCCCCTCGCTGGCCGAGGGCATGCGGCGGCTGGAACGCCTCAAGACCGAGGGGCCCAGCCCCGAGGCGTTCACGTTCAAGGACTCCTACGACAGCAGCGAGGCCGCCAGCCTGCCCGCCGCCGCCGAGGCCAGGAAGTAGGTCAGGTCCTCCTCCAGGCCCCTGCCCATGGTGGACAGCTTCACGGGCGCGGCGCGCAGCGCCTCGTGCAGGCCGTCCACCGGCACCGGCACCAGCCGGTGCCGCGCCGCCAGCGGCTCGGCCTGGTCGCGCACCCGCTCGCCGAACGCGCCGGGCAGCTCCGGCAGCGCCACGTCGGCCGGCGTCAGCGCGACCCGGCCGTAGGCGGTCAGGGAGTGGTGGGAGAGGCCGACGTGCCGCTCGCGGGCGTCGCCCTCGCTGACCCGCAGCGCCGCCACCGGACGGCCGCGCAGCACCCCGGCGGCGTTGACCGCCTCGCCCGCCGACACCCCCGAGAAACCCCACCGGGTGCCCGTGCCCAGGTTGCCCGGGCCCTGCGCGACGACCGCCACGTCGGCCGCCAGAACGTGCCTGGCCGCCAGCAGCCCCGTGTGCACGGTGACCGTCTCGACGTCGCCGCCGAACGCCTGGCCCGTCGTCACCACCCCGGCCAGCCAGCCGACCTCGCGCAGCCGGGCCGCCGACATCGAGAACCAGGCGGGCAGCGCGCCGCCGTCCTGCATCACGTACGCCACCCGCAGGCCGGGGTCGCCGTCGTACAGGCCGGCCAGGATCGGGGCCAGCGCGGAATGCAGATCGGCCACGATCACCGGCATCCCGGCCAGGTCGTCGGCCTCGCTCAGGACGTCGTGGAACTCGGAATCCTGCTCGTCGGCGCCCAGCACCGTGGCCTGCAGCGGGGTGTAGCGCGCCTTCACCAGGTGGCCCGGTCCCCGCGGATCTTGCGGCAAACGGTTCGGGACGGCCACCACCATGGCGTAACCTCCCGTACCGAGACCCATCGCGAGTGCGGTCGTGTTGAGCAGCACCTCGTCGCCGGGTTCCGGGCGGCCCACCAATGGGGGGTAGGCCAGTGCCCGGCACTCACCTTCGGGGACGGCGACATCCAGCTCCACCGCTCCCGGCCACTCGCGTCGGATCCGGACAACCTCGCCCTTGCGCCATCTGATCACGGGGGCAGGGTAGCGTCGATGAAGGAGGAGTGAGGCAGATGTCGCGCCGTAAGACCGAGCGGTTGCTGAATCTGGTGATCTGCCTGCTCGCCACCCGGCGCCCGCTGTCGGCCGAGCAGATCCGCCAGGCGGTTCCCGGCTACGACCGCGACGGCGACGAGGCGTTCCAGCGCATGTTCGAACGCGACAAGAACGAGCTGCGTGAGATCGGCATCCCCATCGACGTCGTACGCGACCCGTGGGAGGACGAGCCGGGCTACCGCATCGACCCCCAGTCGTACGAGCTGCCGGAGATCACCCTGGAGCCCGACGAGGCCGCCGTGCTCGGCCTGGCGGCGCAGGTGTGGCAGCGGGCCAGCCTGGCCGAGGCCGCCTCGGGGGCGCTGCTGAAGCTGCGCGCCGCCGGCGTGGCCACCGACGAGCCGGTCGGCGGCCCGATCGGCGGCGGCGCCCTGGAACTGCGCGTCGACACCCGCGACCCGGCCTTCCCCGCCCTGTGGGACGCCGTGCGCGACCGCCGCGTGGTGCGCTTCGACTACCGCGCCTCCGGCAGCGAGACCGTGCGCGCCCGCACCGTCGAGCCCTGGGGCGTGGTCAGCCGGCGCGGGCGCTGGTACCTGGCGGGGTTCGACCGCGACCGCGACGCGCCGCGCGCCTTCCGGCTCAGCCGCATCGCCGGCCCGGTCACCGCCGTCGGCCGCCCCGGCGCCGTCGAGGTGCCCCACGGCGTCGACCTGCGGGCCATGGTCGGCTTCCCCGAGGAGCCGATGGACGAGCGCGTCGCCGTCATCCGGGTCCGCCGGGGCGCCTGCGAGGGCCTGCGCCAGCTCGCCAGGGCCGTGCGCCCGCGCGAGGACGGCTGGGACGAGGCCGAGCTGCCCTTCGCCGACCCCGAACGCCTCGCGGGCTGGATGGCCAGCCTCGGCGCCGACGTCGAGGTGGTCGAGCCTCCTGACGCCCGCGAGGCCGTCATCCGCCGTCTGAAGGGAGCCCTGGCATGAGCGGTTCGGCTGACCGGCTGCCCCGGCTGCTGGCGCTGGTGCCGTACCTGATGTCCCATCCGGGGGCCCAGGTCGGCGAGGTCGCCGAGGTGTTCGGGCTGAGCGAGAAGCAGCTCATCGACGACCTGCAACTGGTGTGGATGTGCGGCCTGCCCGGCCACACCCCCGGCGACCTCATCGACGTCTCCTGGGACGGCGGCGAGATCATCATCGACAACGCCGACACCATCGCCAGGCCGCTGCGCCTGGGCGTCGACGAGGCCAGCGCGCTGCTGGTCGCGCTGCGCATGCTGGCCGCCACGCCCGAGCTGGCCGACGTGGCCGCCGGCGACGCGCTGCCGCGCGTGGTGGCCAAGCTGGAGCGCGCCGCGGGCGAGGGCGCGGCCACCGTCAGCAGCCAGGTCGCCTTCGACGTCGAGGCCGCCCCCGACGCCCTCGGCCGGGTGCGCGAAGGGCTGACCGGCCGGCGCCGGCTGTCGCTGCGCTACTACGTGCCGGGGCGCGACGAGGTCACCCCGCGCGAGGTCGACCCGACCCGGGTCGTGGTCGTCGACGGCCGCACCTACCTGGAGGGCTGGTGCTACCGGGCCGAGGCGATGCGGCTGTTCCGGCTCGACCGGGTGCTCGGCGTCGACGTGCTCGACGTGCCGGCCGACCCGCCGGCCGAGGCCGAGCCGATCGACGTCACCCGGGGCGTCTTCCGTCCCTCGCCGACCGACGAGCTGGTCGAGCTGGAGGTCAGCGCCGCCGGGCGTTGGGTGGCCGAGTACTACCCGTGCGAGGAGGTCACCGAGCTCGGTGAAGGACGGCTGAAGATCACGTTGCGGGCGCGTGACGAGGACTGGATCGTCAAGCTCGCGCTGCGGCTGGGCGACACCGGCCGGGTCGTCTCCCCGCCCCGGATGGCCGAGACCGTGCGCGGGGAGGCCGAACGGGCTCTGGCCCTGTACGCTCAGCAGTCATGACGTGGATCTTCTCGGCCGCCGGGCTGGTCCTGGCCGGGCTGGCCGTGCTCGGTTTCGCGGGCGCGAGGGCCGCGGCCGCGGCACGTGCCCTGAAGAGGGAGGTCGCCGCGGCGAAGGCGCGTCTGGAGCCGGGGCGGGCCAGATTGACGCCTCGGGGAGATGAGACCACGGCCCTCGGGGGCGTACCATCGGGGCTGAAGACCGGCACTCGCTGATAAAAGGACGTTTCATGTCGAACCTTGGAGTTCCCGAGCTCCTGATCATCGCAGGCGTGCTCGTCCTGCTGTTCGGTGCCAAGAAGCTGCCCGACGTGGCCAGGGGCGTCGGCAGGTCGCTGCGCATCTTCAAGTCGGAGACCGCCAAGCTCCGCGAGGACGACGACGACACGCCCCACACCACGGTCCAGGCCCAGCCGGCCCCGGCCCCGGCCCAGCAGCCCGCGCCGCAGCCGATCACTCCCGCCCCGGCCCCCGCTCCCGCCGCCGCCCCCGCGCTGTCGGCCGAGGAACAGGCCCGCCAGCTAGAGGAGCAGGCCGCCCGCCTGCGCGCCAGCGCCGCCGCCCAGGCCGACAAGCAAGGCTGACCCCCCTTCCTCCTCCTTCACCCCTGGACTGCGAATGGCGCTGCTCAAACGGTCGAGCGATTCCGGATCGGCCCCCGACCCCGAGGGCCGGATGCCGCTCATGGAGCACCTGCGCGAACTGCGCAACAGGTTGCTCATCTCGGTTCTCGCGGTGGTCCTGGGCATCGTCGTCGGCTGGATCCTGTTCGACCCGGTGTGGGAGGCGCTGCGCGCGCCCTACTGCGAGACGGTGCAGTCGCGCCAGCTCAACGGTCACTGCAGCCTGGTCTACAACGGCATCTTCCAGTCCTTCTTCATCACGCTGAAGGTCTCGGCGATGGTGGGCGTCGTAGTGGCCTCACCGGTCTGGCTCTACCAGATCTGGGCCTTCGTCACCCCGGCCCTCTACCGCAACGAGAAGCGCTACTCGATCGCGTTCCTCGGTCTGGCTGTCCCGCTGTTCGTGTTCGGCGCGGGTCTGGCCTACGTCATCATGGACACCAGCCTCGGCATCCTGCTGAGCTTCTCGCTCGAGGACACCGTCGCGACGATCTCGATCGACGAGTACCTCGACTACGTCCTGATCATGTTGTTGATCTTCGGTGTGTCGTTCGAGCTGCCGTTGCTGCTGGTCTTCCTCAACGTCATCGGCGTCCTGTCCCACGCGACCGTCAAGAAGCACCGGCGTACGGTGATCTTCGCGATGTTCGTGTTCGGGGCGGTCATCACCCCCGGCGGCGACCCGCTCACCATGATGGCGCTGGCCGCGCCGATGATCATCCTGTACTTCCTGGCCGAGCTCTTCATGTACGTGCGCGAGCGCCGCAGGCCCGCCGGTGACGACTTCTCGCACCTGTCCGACGACGAGGCCTCACCCCTGGCGGACGCCCCGCCGGACGCCCCGCCGGACGCCGAGGATTCCGGCGACGCCCGATAGGCGATAGGTTCCGGGCGTGGCCCCCCAAATCGCCCTGCTCGTCAACCCCGCCGCACGCGGTGGGCGCACCCTGCGACTGCTCGAACCCGTCGCCCGCCGGTTGCGGGCCGGCGGCGCCGAGCTGTCGGTGATCGTCGGCGCCGACGCCGCCGACGCCCTCGAACGTGCCTGCACCGCCGTCGCCGAGCGCCCCGACGCGCTGGTCGCCTTCGGCGGCGACGGGCTGGTCCATCTGGCCGTCCAGGCGGTGGCGGGCACCGACGTGCCGCTCGGCATCATCCCGGCCGGCACCGGCAACGACTTCGCCGCCGCCCTGGGCCTGGCCCACCGCGACCCGCTGGCCGCGGCCAGGACCGTGCTGCGGATGCGGGCCCGGCCGGTCGACGCGGCCCGCGTCCGGGCGGGGGAGTCGGAGGAGCTGTTCGCGGGGGTGCTGTGCTGCGGCTTCGACTCGCGCGTCAACGAACGCGCCAACCGGCGTACCTGGCCGCCCGGCAGGGGCCGCTACCTGGTGGCGGTGGCCGAGGAGCTGCGCGCCTTCCGTCCGATCCCGTTCCGGGTCACGCTCGACGACGGCGAGGTGGTCGAGCAGGAGGCGATGATGGTCGCCGTGGCCAACACCCGCTCGTACGGGGCCGGCATGCGCGTGTGCCCCGACGCCTCGCCCGACGACGGCCTGCTGGACGTGATGATGGTCGGCGCGGTGTCCAAGGGCGAGTTCCTGCGCGTCTTCCCCGGCGTCTACCGGGGCACCCACGTGGGCCATCCGGCGGTGTCGGTGCGGCGGGCCCGCCGGGTCACGCTGGAGGCGGCCGACGTGGTGGCCTACGCCGACGGCGAGCGCGTGGGGCCGGTGCCGGTCACCTGCGAGATCCAGCCGGGCGCCCTCCGCGTGATCACTTGATCTACAATGTAAAGGCTGTTCGCCGCGGGCCGAGTGCGCCGGGACGGACCGGAATGGCGATTTCGGTAGGCTGACGGGTATGACAACGCCAGCGGAACGCTACGCGGCCTTCCGTCAGAAGCACGGGGACGACGGAGGGGCGCTGCGATCGTTCCGCGGCCTCTACGACTTCGAGCTCGACGACTTCCAGCTCGACGCCTGCCGGGCCCTGGAGGCGGGCGACGGCGTCCTGGTGGCCGCGCCCACCGGGTCGGGCAAGACGGTCGTCGGCGAGTTCGCCGTCCACCTGGCCCTGGAGCAGGGCCGCAAGTGCTTCTACACCACCCCCATCAAGGCGCTGTCCAACCAGAAGTACAACGACCTGGTCAAGCGCTACGGCACGGCCAAGGTCGGCCTGCTGACCGGCGACAACAGCGTCAACGGCGAGGCCCCGATCGTGGTCATGACCACCGAGGTGCTGCGCAACATGCTCTACGCCGGCTCGGCCACCCTGGCCGGGCTCGGCTTCGCCGTCATGGACGAGGTCCACTACCTGGCCGACCGCTTCCGCGGCGCGGTGTGGGAAGAGGTCATCATCCACCTGCCGGAGTCGGTGCGCCTGGTGGCGCTGTCGGCGACGGTCAGCAACGCCGAGGAGTTCGGCGAGTGGCTGGGCGAGGTGCGCGGCGACACCACGGTCATCGTCGACGAGCACCGGCCGGTGCCGCTGTGGCAGCACATGATGGTCGGCAACCGCATCTACGACATGTTCATGACCGACGACCTGACGCTGCGCATCAACCCCGCGCTGATGCGGGTGACGCGCGACGCCGAGCGGCTCATGGCCGGGCGGCGCGGGCGCGGCGGCTACGGCAAGGTCCACCGCTCACGGCCGCCAGACCGGGCCCAGGTGATCGAGAAGCTCGACTCCGAGGGGCTGCTCCCGGCGATCACGTTCATCTTCTCGCGCGCCGGCTGCCAGGCGGCCGTGCAGCAGTGCCTGCACGCCGGGATCCGGCTGACCACCGACCGCGAGCGCCACGAGATCAGGCAGCTCGTCGACGAGCGCACCGCCCACCTGCCCGACGAAGACCTGGCCGTGCTGGGTTACCTGGAGTGGCGCGACTGCCTGGAGCGCGGCCTGGCGGCCCACCACGCGGGCATGCTGCCGGCCTTCAAGGAGGTCGTCGAGGAGCTGTTCACCCGCGGCCTGGTCAAGGCCGTCTTCGCCACCGAGACGCTGGCGCTCGGCATCAACATGCCCGCGCGCAGCGTGGTGATCGAGAAGCTCGACAAGTGGAACGGCGAGACCCACGCCGACCTCACCCCGGGGGAGTACACCCAGCTCACCGGGCGGGCCGGGCGGCGCGGCATCGACGTCGAGGGGCACGCGGTCGTGCTGTGGCAGGTGGGCATGGACCCGCTGTCGGTGGCCGGGCTGGCCGGCACCCGCACCTACCCGCTGCGCTCCAGCTTCCAGCCGTCCTACAACATGGCCGTCAACCTGGTGGGCCAGTTCGGCCGCGAGCGGGCCCGCACGCTGCTGGAGGAGTCGTTCGCGCAGTTCCAGGCCGACCGGGCGGTCGTGGGCCTGGCCAAGCAGCTGCGCAAGCACGAGGAGGCCCTGGAGGGCTACCAGGAGGCCATGACGTGCCACCTGGGCGACTTCCCCGAGTACGCCGCGCTGCGCCGGCGCCTGTCGGACCGGGAGGCCGAGCTGTCCAAGCAGCGCGGCGCGGCCCGGCGCGCGGCCGCCGTGCGCTCGCTGGAGGCGTTGCAGCCCGGCGACGTGATCCGGGTGCCGGGCGGGCGCAGGGCGGGCCTGGCGATCGTGCTCGACCCCGGCCGCAACCCGCGCGGCTACGGCCCGAGCCCGCTGGTGCTGACGATCGGCAAGCAGATCAAGAAGCTCGACCCGGCCGACTTCCCGGTGCCGGTCGAGCCGCTGGAGAAGCTGCGCATCCCGAAGAACTTCAACGGCCGCTCGCCGAAGGAACGCGCCAACCTCGTCTCCACCCTGCTGGCCAAGATCGGCGACCGCGACCTCGGCAAGCCGGCCAGGGCGCGCGACCACTCGATCGACGACGATGAGGTCGACGAGCTGCGCCGGCGCATCCGCCAGCACCCCTGCCACGGCTGCGACGAGCGGGAGGACCACGCACGCTGGGCCGAGCGCTTCTACAAGCTGCAGCGCGAGACCGAGGGGCTGCGCCGCCGCGTCGAGGGCCGTTCCCACGTCATCTCGCGCACCTTCGACCGTATCTGCGCGGTGCTGGAGCAGCTCGGCTACCTCGACGGCGAGACCGTCACCGACGAGGGCCGCCGTCTGGGCCGCCTCTACACCGAGCTCGACCTGCTGACCGCCGAGTGCCTGCGCGGCGGCCTGTGGGAGGAGCTCGAACCGGCCGAGCTGGCCGCGTGCGTGTCGGCGCTGGTGTTCGAGTCGCGGCAGTCCGACGACGCGCGCCGTCCCAAGATCCCGGCCGGGCGGGCCCAGGACGCGCTGTCGTCGATGATCCGGCTCTGGGGCGAGCTGGAGGGCATCGAGTCCGACCACGGGCTGTCCACGATCCGTGAGCCCGATCTGGGGTTCGCGTGGGCGGCGTTCCGGTGGACCAAGGGCCACAGCCTCGACGCGGTGCTGATGGAGGGCGTGGCCGGCAACGAGCTGGCGGCGGGCGACTTCGTACGGTGGATCAAGCAGCTGATGGATCTGCTCGGCCAGCTCGGGAACGCGGCCCCCGAGGGCAGCAAGATCAGGCAGACCGCGGGCAAGGCGATGGACGCGATGCGGCGCGGAGTGGTGGCCTACTCCTCGCTCACCTGAGTCTCCCCGCTCACCAGAACCTCCTGGCTCACCTGAGCGTGCGGGAATGCCCGGGAAGGGCGGGTGGATCCGGCTGGATCCGCCCGCCCTTCGGGTTTTCCCGATTAGGTGAGAACCAGTTCTGAGTAGCATCTTTGAGCCTTCCGTGACCGCTATTAGCGAATTTAGCGATTTACGGCTCATTTAACGGGCCTTCAGAAGTGCCTTTGTGGCCGGGATTCGCCGGTCAAGTCTTGTATTAACAGCCGAACTTCTGGTGATTTGCGGCGAATTCCGGGGTATCGTCCCTTTTGTCAAATGGAACAGCCATACGGGGGAGGAAGATATGGCTAGCAACCAGCTGACCCAGCCCGGCTTCCAGGAGAACTGGCGCTGCCGTCGCCGCCGGTGGTACCGCCGCCGCTGCTGCAACTACCGCAGGTGGTGGGGCTGGGGGTGGTAGAGCACACCCGTGAGAGCCGGCGGCCCAGCCGCCGGCTCTCCCTTGCGCTCTCCGGCCGCGAACTCGCTCCCGCAGTCTCTATTCGCCGAACCTTTCGCGAGTTCTGGCCGGACACGAAAGGCCTGCGCCGGTTTTTCGCGTGTGGCGTGGTGTTCGCCGTCCTCGCGGCGCTCTGTGAGGTCGCCGCGATCCGCCTGTTCGGGCACATCACCGACGACGTGCTCGCCACCCGGGATCTGGACGCCTTCTGGGCGCCCGCCTTCACCTGGCTCGGGCTCGCCGCCTTCGCCGGGGTGACGTCCTTCGTCGGGACGTACGCCACGGCCTACGGCGCCGAGAGATTCCTGCTGACCCTGCGCGACCGCGTGTTCGCGCACATCCAGACCCTGTCGCCGGACTTCTCGGAGAACCGGCGGCTCGGCGACCTCATGGCCCGGCTGACCGACGACATCCAGGCCATCGAGGAACTGATCGGCTCCGGCCTGGTCAAGCTGTTCACCACCGCGGCCAGCGCGATCTTCTTCGCCGGCGCCGCCTTCTTCATCCGCTGGGACCTCGCCCTCGTCACGATGGCGCTGATCCCGGCGTTCCTGGTCGTCTCGAAGCTCTTCGCGGCCAGGTTCAGGACGGCGGCGGCCCGCGAGCGGCTCAGCAACGGCGCCATGAACAGCGTGCTGGAGGAGGGCCTGGCCAACCAGGCGCTCGTCCAGGCCTACAACCGGCAGGGGGCCGAGTCCGGGCGCCTGCACGGCGAGGGCCGCCACTGGCTGCGCGCCAATCTGTCCCAGGCCTGGCTGTCGGGGCTCTACCAGCCCGTCGTCCAGGTCATCGAGACGATCTGCCTGATCGTCGTCATCGGGTTCGGCGCCTGGGAGATCGTCTCCGGACGGCTCACCCTGGGCGGCCTGCTCGCCTTCGCCGCCTACCTGGCGATGCTCTACCCGGCCGTGCAGAGCCTGGGGGAGCTCGCGCTGACGGTGTCGGAGGCGGCGGCGGGGTCCGACCGCGTGATCGAGGTCCTGCGCGCCCGTCCTCTCGTCACCGATCCCGAGGGGGCGGTGGCGCTGCCGGGCCGGGCCGAGGGACGGGTGGAGTTCGACGGCGTCGGCTTCACCTATCCGGGACGCACACGGCCCGCCCTGCGCGACGTGTCGTTCACCGCCGGGCCCGGCGACCTGATCGTCTGCACCGGGCCCAGCGGGAGCGGCAAGTCGACGCTGGCCAAGCTGCTGCTGCGCTTCTACGACCCGGAGCAGGGACGCGTCCTGCTCGACGGCCGGGACATCAGGGGCCTGACGCGGGAGTCGCTGCGCGACAACGTGGCGATCCTGCACCAGGAGACGCTGCTGTTCTCGGGGTCCGTACGCGACAACATCGCCTACGGCCGGCCGGGCGCCTCGCTCGACGAGGTGATCAGGGCGGCCGAGGCGGCGGGCGTGCACGACTTCGTCAAGCTGCTGCCCCAGGGGTACGACACCCCGGTCGGGCAGCGGGGCCGGCTGCTGTCCGGCGGCCAGCGGCAGCGGATCGGGATCGCCAGGGCCATCCTGCGCGACGCGCCCGTCCTGGTGCTCGACGAGCCGATGACCGGCCTGGACGACGCCACGGTCGCCCAGGTCATGAAGCCGCTGCGGCGGCTGATGGCCGGGCGCACGACCATCCTCATCACCCACGACCTGCGCCACGTGCCGGAGGGCGCGCGGGCAGTGGAACTGGAGCCGGTGCCGCGCGAGGAGCGGATCAGGCTCAAGCGCGTCGGCTCGCTCGGACTCAGGCCGCGCCTGACGGCACCGCCCTGACGGCCCGCCCCGAAGGTGGGCACGCGGGGTCCCACGCGGCCGCCCCTCCTGGCTCCGGCCAGGGCGGGCGGCCGCGCCACGCCGGGCTACCGCCCGGTAGAATCGGAGCCCTCCCTCCGCTTGCCGAAGGCAGGTTCCCCTTGGGCGACGACCACAGCTCCGCCCGGCCGTTACGCGCCGACGCCCGCCGCAACCGCGAGCGGGTCCTGCAGATCGCGCAGGAGGCGCTGGCCGCCGACGGGCTGACCATCTCCCTCGACGAGATCGCCCGCCGCGCCGGGTTCGGGGTCGGCACCGTCCACCGGCACTTCCCGACCAAGGAGGCGCTGCTGGAGGCGGTGCTGCTGGGCCGGGCCGAACGTCTCGTGGCCGACGCCCGCGCGCCGGCCACCGCCGAGGACGCCGGGCGCGCCTTCTTCGGCTGGTTCTGCCGGGTCGCCGAGCAGGCCGCGGCCAACCAGGCGCTGTGCGACCTGCTGGACGGCCGGGCGGGAACGGGCCTGCGTCCCGGCTCGCCCCTGGAGGCCGACTTCGCCGACGCGCTCGGGTGGCTGCTGGCCCGCGCGCAGCGCGCCGGGGCCGTACGCCGCGAGTTGTCCGCCGACGACGTGCGCGACCTGCTGCGCGGGGCCCTGGCCGCCGAACGCCACGCGCGGGCCAGGGGCGCGACCGGGCGGATGGCCGCCGTGATCTGCGACGGCATGCGCGCCGGGGCCGACTGACCGGCCGGTCAAGCCGGTGTCGTCATATGGCTACAGATCGTCACCCCAGGGGCAGTTTCCCGGCTGAACCCGGCGGACATCCCCAAGGCGTAGGAAAAGGATCCACGCGCGTCGCGCCGGGGTCCGGTCAGCTCGGGAGGTAGCCCGTGTTCGCTCTCATCGCCGCCCTGTTCTTCCTGCTCGCCCTGATCTTCGACATCGCCGGCACGGCCGTCGGCAACGTGCTCACCGCGGGCACGCTCACCACCGCCGGGCTGCTGTGCGTCGCCCTCCACCTGCTGGGGGTCGGCGCGGGATGGTCGCCACTCAAGCGGTGAGCGAACGCCACCGGGGGCCGCGCGAGGTCGTCCGCGCGCGGCCCCACGCCGTGCCGCCGTACTCGGCCCTCAGGCCAGGGTGAAGCGGACCTCGCGGGTGGCCGGGTCGGCCTGCGTCAGGCGTACGGTGACCCGCTCGCCCAGGGGCAGGACGCCGTCGCAGCGGGCGATCACGGCCGGCTCGACGAGCTGCACCTGGCCGCCGCCGCGGCGCTCGTCCACGTCGATCACCATCGCCTCGAACGCCTGCCCGATCCGCTCCCGCAGCAGGAACGCCTCCACCAGGTCCACGCAGGCCCGGTCGACCGCCCCGGCGCGGCGGCCGGTCGCCGACATGATGTCGGGCAGCAGCGGCAGCGCGGCCCGTACGTCGGAGGGCACCGGCTCGCCCGCGGCGACCGCCAGGCACACCTCGGTCGCGTACCGGTCCACCAGGCGCCGCAGCGGAGCCGTGACGTGCGCGTACGGCGCCGCCACCGCCGCGTGCTCGGCCAGCTTGGGCGGCGCGCCGTCGAAGGCCGCGTAGCCGGCGCCGCGCAGCAGCACCTTCGACTCCTGGAGGAACGCCGCCTGCTGCGGGTTCTTCGGGTCGAGATCGTGCACGACCTCCCCGTATCCGGCGCCCTCGGGCCACGGCACGCCGAGCGCCTGCGCGACCCTGCGCACCTTGGCCAGGTCGTCCGGCTGCGGCGCGGGCAGCACGCGCAGGATGCCGATCTCGGCGTCCAGCATCATCGAGGCGGCGGCCATGCCGGTCAGCAGCGAGATCTGGGCGTTCCACGCCTCGGCGGGCAGCGGGACGCGGAACTCCAGCCGGTAGCCGCCGTCGTCGTCGCGGACGACCTCCTGCTCGGGCGTGGGCAGGGTGACCCCGCCGCGCGCCCGCTCCAGCCCCAGCCGCAGCGTGCCGATCTCGGCCAGCAAACTCAGAGTGCCGTCGGCGGTGGCGGTGTCCACGGCCGCCTGCACGTAGGCGTAGTCGAGCCGCTCGCGGCTGCGCACCCGGGCGCGCCGCACGTCCGCGCCGACGATCCGGCCGTCGGAGTCGAGGTCGACGCGCCAGACCGCGGCCGGCCGGGTCGCGCCGGGCAGCAGGCTCGCCGCGCCCTCCGACAGCACCTTGGGCTGCAGCGGCACCCTGCCGACCGGCAGGTAGACCGTCTCGCCCCGCGTACGGGCCTCGGCGTCGATCGGGCCGCCGGGCCGGACGAAGGCGCCGACGTCGGCGATGGCGTACCAGACGCGGTAGCCGTCGCGCAGCCGTTCCAGGTGCAGGGCCTGGTCGAGGTCCATCGAGCCCGGTGGGTCGATGGTCACGAACGGCACGTCGGTCAGGTCTTCGGCGTCAAGCCTGGGCACCTGCGCCACCCAGTCGGCCTCGTCGAGCACGGCCTGCGGGAACCCGGCGGGCAGCCGCTGCTCGCGCAGCACGCGGTCGAACCCGTCCTCCAGCCTGGCGGGGATCGGGCCAGGAACCTGAATCATCGACACGCCCACAACCTACTCAAGGCGGGCGTACCGTTACGACTGGGGCGTCAGGTGTGCGTCGAGGCCGGTGATGCGCAGCAGGCGCTTCATGTTGGGCGGGACGTTGGCCAGCCGCAGGTCGGTGTGCCCGCGGGCGGCCTGGTTGTGCAGGGAGACCAGGATGCCCAGCCCGGCCGCGTCGATGAAGGACAGGCCGCTCACCTCGATGACCACGGACATGTCCGGCCGCCGCGCGCGCCCGGCCTCCTCCAGCACGCCGAGCAGGTGGCCGCGGACGGCCTCGGTGGTGGCGATGTCGAGCTCGCCGGACAGGGAGACGGTCACGGTCGTGTCGTGGCGGCTGGTGGTCAGGTGAAGAGAATCCATGTCGGCTCCCCGCTGTTGGTCCGGGCGGGGGAAGTGCTGCTGACTACGGGGACCCGCCCCTGGCCGAAGGCGCCGGATGCCATGGTGCGTCACGCAGCGCTACGGTCTGTTTCCGAAGAGGAGTGTACATGTCCTCCTGTCCGGGCTCGCTGAGCAGGCCCCCCTCCTCTCCACCGCCACCCGGGTGTCCGGAAAGTCCGTACGGCCCGTCACGGTGGGCCCTCGCCGCGCCGCCGGGTAACGTCTCATTTCGCGTGATATTTCATGTGAATTATCGAGATAGAGGAGCGTGACGTGCCCCCCGTCATCCTTTCCGCGGCCGGCTCGGCCCTGGTGCTCGACGACTCCGGCCCCGGGCTGCCGCGGGTGCGGCATTTCGGCGCCGACCTCGGGGCGGTCACCGGCACCGGCCTGCTGCCCGCCTTGCTGTCGCTGACCCCCACGCTGCCGCTGCTGCCCGGCCAGGACGAGTCCTGGTTCGGCCGGCCGGGGCTGTCCGGTGACCGGGCCGGCGAGCACTGGCCGGTGCGCTGGACCGCCGAGGGCGTCGAGACGGAGGCCGAGCCGGGCGCCGGCGGCCGGTTCACGGTCGCCGCCGTGGACGCCGAGGCGGGGTTGCGGCTGCTCAGCGAGCTGGTCATGGACGCCTCCGGCGTCGTCAGGATGCGGCACACGGTGACCAACACCGCCGCCTCGCCGTACCGGGTGCAGGGGTTGACCTGCGCGTTGCCGCTGCCCGCGCGGGCGGGGGAGCTGCTGGACTTCACCGGGCGGTGGGCGCTGGAGAAGGTGCCGCAGCGCAGGGAGTTCGCGCAGGGGGTGTGGTCGCGGGAGAGCCGCCGCGGCCGTACGGGCCACGACGCGACCGGCCTGCTCGTCGCCGGTACGCCCGGCTTCGGCTTCCGCGCCGGCGAGGTGTGGGCCGTGCACGCCGGGTGGAGCGGCGGCCACGTCCACTACGCCGAACGGCTCGTCGAGGGCCAGGCCGTGCTGGCGGCCGGCGAGCTGCTCGAACCCGGCGAGATCACCCTCGCCCAGGACGAGAGCCACACCACCCCGTGGGTCTACTTCACCTGGTCCGGCAGCGGCCTGGACGAGGCGAGCGGCCGCCTGCACGACCACCTGCGCGCCGCCCGCCCGCTCCCGGTACGCCCGGTCACCCTCAACAACTGGGAGGCCACCTACTTCGACCACGGCCTCGACCGGCTGCGCGACCTGGCCGACAAGGCGGCCGCCGCCGGCATCGAACGGTTCGTGCTCGACGACGGCTGGTTCCGCCACCGCCGCCACGACCGCGCCGGGCTCGGCGACTGGTACGTCGACGAGGGGGTGTGGCCCGACGGCCTGCACCCGCTGGCCGAGCACGTACGCGAGCTGGGCCTGCAGTTCGGCCTGTGGTTCGAGCCCGAGATGGTCAACCCCGACTCCGACCTGGCCCGCGCCCACCCCGACTGGATCCTCGCCCGCGCCGCCCGGCCGCCCGCGCTCTGGCGCAATCAGCAGGTGCTCGACCTGGCCCGGCCCGAGGTCTACGACCACCTCCTCGACCGCCTGGACACGCTGACCCGCGAGTACGCGCTCGACTACATCAAGTGGGACCACAACCGCGACCTGGCCGAGGCCGTCCACGACGGGGCGCCCGGCGTGCACGCGCAGACCGCGGCGGCCTACCGGCTGATCGACGAGCTGCGCCGCCGCCACCCCGGGCTGGAGATCGAGTCGTGCTCGTCGGGCGGCGCCCGCGTCGACTACGGCGTCCTGGCCCGCACCGACCGCGTCTGGGCCTCCGACAGCAACGACGCCCTCGACCGGCAGGCCATCCAGCGCTGGACCGGGCTGCTGGTGCCGCCGGACCGCATGGGCTGCCACGTCGGCGCGCCCCACGACCACATCACCGGCCGGGCGCTGCCGCTCGCCTTCAGGGCGGCGACCGCGATGTTCGGCCACATGGGCGTGGAGTGGGACCTGACCTCGGCGAGCCCGGAGGAGCTGGAGGAGCTGGGCGTCTGGATCGCGCTGCACAAGCGGCTGCGGCCGGTGCTGCACGCGGGCCGGGTGGTGCGGGCCGACCACCCCGACCCCTCGGCGCTGCTGCACGGGGTCGTGCTGCCCGAGCGGGCCGTGTTCGCCTGCGTCCAGCTCACCAGCCGCCTCACCGTCAGCCCCGAGCCGCTGCGGCTGCCCGGGCTCGACCCGGCCGCGCTCTACGAGGTGCGCGCCGCGGGGCCGTTGCCGGAGGGCGCGGGGCTGCCGCAGTGGGTGTTCGCGCCGGCGCGGCTGCCGGGCGCGGTGCTGGCCGAGCTGGGGCTGCCCGGCCCCGCCCTGCGCCCGGCCTCCGCGCTGGTCTTCGAGCTCGAACGGGTGACCCCGGCAGCACAGGACTAGCCGAGGTCGTACGGGTGGCCCGGGGGCGGCGGGGTCAGTCGAGGTCCAGGTCCGAGCCGCCGAACCGGTCGCGCAGGAAGCGGCCGTGGTCGCGCAGCGCCTGCTCGTCACCCCGGTGGACGGCGTCGGCGACCTCCCGCAGGCGGCGTCCAGGAGGGCGAGCTGGGCCAGCAGCTCCTCGTGGGCGCTGCGCTCCCGGCCGGCCCGCCGGGTCAGGGCGTACCCGCGCGGCAGGTTCGCGTACGCCTCCAGCCCGGCCGGCAGGGAGCCGCGGATCGTCCGGGACACCACGTGCAGCTGGTCGGGGGAGGCGGCCAGCTGCTCGGCCCGGCCCAGCACGCCCCCGACCACCTCGGCGATCCCCTCCACGGCCGCGTGCACGTCGGCGGGGAAGCGGCCCTCGATCCGGCGCAGCAGCGCGTCGAGGTCCGCCCGCAGCGCCGACGTCCCGACCTCGGCGTGCGAGATCCGCAGCCGCTCGGGCGGGGCCAGCAGGGCGCCCGCACCGTACAGGGCCGCCACGACCACCGGCCAGAACGCGCCCGCCGCCGCGATCCGCGACCACGACACCCGGCCCTTGTCCCAGCCCAGCTCCCGCGCCTTGGCGGGCTTGAGTCCGAGCACCACCGGGGAGCATGGCCGCGCGGCGGCGGGTCGCAGCGGTGGTCTCGGCGGCGTTCTCAGTGACGTTCTCAGCGGCGTTCTCAGTGGGTGGCCGGGCGCCAGGGAGTGTCGGCGGGGGAGGGGCGCCAGGCGGCCCAGTCGATGCGTACGCGGTCGGGCCGGGCCGGGTCCACCTTCACGGGCAGCACCGCCCCCGGGACCACCAGGCCCATGGGGACGCGCGGCAGCGTCTGCCGGTGGGTGACCCGGTAGGCGGGGCCCTCGTCCGGCTGCACCACCAGGCCGAAGCTGACGACGGGCTGGTCGTTGACCGTCATGTGGGTGTCGGCCATCGACTCCACCACGGCCGGCGCGGGAATCCCGGTCGCCAGGAGCCGCTGCCCGTTCCTCGCCATGATCAGGAACGGCACGCCGACCGCGGCCGTGATCAGCGTCGTCCCGGCGATGATCGCCACAGCCAGCAAGGTTCCCGTGGTCACTGTGCTTCCCCAGTTCTGTCCTCCGCCCGGCGCGCGGGCGGCTCGTTCCGTCGGATCTCGAAGGAGTTTCTAGCCGGGACGGCTTGATCACCACTTGATCGCCGGTTGCAGGATCCCGGCGTCTACCTGGTTTATTTCACATGTAAAACACCTGGTAATCTTTTAGGGATGACCAGCGCCCACCGATCCCCAGCCCTGCCGTTCCCGCAGTCCCTGCCGTCCGGGCGTCGGGCGCGCCTGCCCGTACGCGCCGCGCTGCGCCTGGGGCCCGTCGGCGACATCTGGCACAAACCCGCACTCAGCGCCGTCGTCGCCCTCGCCGTCCCGCTGCTCGCCCTCCTCTGGGCCGGGCGGCTCGACCTGGTGCCGTACGCCGCCGCCGGCTCGATGTGCGCCCTGTACGGGCACGGACTGCCGTACGCGGCCCGTGCCAGGGCGCTGGCCTGGGTGGTGCTGGGCATGCTGTCCGGCACGGCGGTCGCGCTGGCCACCTCGGCCCTCACCGACTCGGTCGCCGTACGGGTGGCGGTGGCCGCCCTGCTGGCCGGGCTGCACAAGGCGGCCTGCGACGCCACCCGGATCGGGCCGCCGGGGAACGTCGTGCTCACCTTCGTCGCCGCCGGTGCGGCCTTCGTACCGCAGCAGCTGGGCGACGTGCCCCCGCACGTGGGCCTCGGGGCGCTCGGCGGGCTCCTGGCCTGGACGGTGGGCATGGCCCCCGGCCTCCTGCGCCCCGACGGCCCCGAACGCGTCGCCGTCGCCCGCGCCCTCGAATCCACCGCCCGCCTCCTCCGGACCACACCGGTGACCGGTGACCTCCCCAGGGACCGCGAGGCCCACGAGGTGCACCAGGCGCGTCATGCCGCCGCGGCGGCGGTCAATGCCGCCTGGCAGACGCTCCTGCGCTCCGGCGTCCCCGCCCGGCGCCGCGACACGCTGTCCCGGCTGCTGATCCGCGCGGAGTCGGCCGGCGCGGGGGCCGCCGGGGAGCCCGGTACGGTCCCCCCGGGCACCACTCGGAGGGCCACCGCCGACGAACTGACCGGCTGGGCCCACGACCTGCGCAAAGGCCGCCCGCTGCCGTCCCTCCCCGAGGCCGCGCTGGCCGCGGACGAGCGCGCCGAACTCGCCGGCGTCACGGCCGAACGGGGCGAAGCGGTCGAACGAGGGGAAGCGGTCGCCGCGACCGAACAGACCGAAGTGGCTGAACGGACCGAAGGGGTCATCGCGGCCGAAGGAGGCGGGCCGGGCAACGCGGCAGCGCCAGGGGGAGCGGCGTCCGAGAGGGCGGCGTCCGAGAGGGCGGCGTCCGCAAGAGCCGTGTCTACGGGAGGGCGGCGTGGTGGGTGGGGTGGCGTTGTGCGGGTGGGCGTTGAGGTGGGGAGACGGTGGCGGGTCGTGGCGATGGTGTTCGCCGGGGCCGCCGTGGCCGGGTGGGGGTCGATGGCACTGGGGGTGGGCAGGCCGTACTGGGCGGTGGTGACGGCGGCCGCCGTGTTCGCGGCCAACACGACCCTCTCCTGGAGCCGCGCGATCCAGCGCGTCGTCGGCAACCTGCTCGGGGTCGGGCTGTTCACCCTGGTGGCCCCCGTGACCCGGCTGGGGGCGGTGGCGCTCGTCGTGGCCGTCCTGGCGCTGCAGTTCGCCACGGAGGCGGCCATCACGCGCAACTACTGGCTGGGGAGCGTGTTCGTCACGCCGATGGCCATCCTCATGAGCGAGTTCGCCGGGACCCGTCCGGTGGCCGAGCTGGTGGCCGACCGGTGGCTGGACACGTGCGTCGGCGCGGCGGCGGGGCTGCTGGCCTGCGTGCTGGTCCCCGACAGGCGGGCGGCCCGGCGCGTACGGGCGGGGCTCGTACGCCTGGAGCGGATCCTGGACGGGACGCCGGAGCCGCGGGAACGGGACCGGCTGCGCGCGGCGCTGGTGGAGGTCCGCGACGCCGCCGACGTCGCGGCGGGCGAGTGGTGGAGCGGCGCGCTGCCCCACGAGCGCATCGCCGCCGCAGAACGCGCGGGCCACCGCAGGCTCGCCACCCTGTACGCCTGACCGCTCCGCCACGCCCGCGCGGCGCCCCCGAACCCAGCTCCCTCGGACGCCGCTCTCCGGGACGCCGCTCCCCCTGACGGCCCCGGCGCGTACGATCGGAGCCACCGGAAGATCGGCACGAGGAGAGGACCGAGCACGTGGAGGATGCCGTCGCGAAGGCGTTGCGGCAATGGCGGCAGGTTCTTCCCGACGCCGACCTCGACACGATCGCCGTCATCGGCAGGCTCAACCGCTGCGCCGCGCTCCTGCAGCAGGCCGCCGACGCCCCGCTCGGGCGCGCCGGGGTGAGCCGCCCGGAGTACGACCTCCTGTGCGCACTGCTCCGGGTCGGCGGCGAGCTGACGCCGGGCAGGCTGGCCCGCGAGACGTTCGCCTCGGGAGCCGCGGTGACCAAGCGCGTCAGGCGGCTGGAGGAGATCGGGCTGGTGGCCCGGCGGGTGGACGAGCGCGACCGCCGCGTCGCCCACCTCTCGCTGACCGGCCGCGGCAGGGAGCTGATCCTGCGCCTGCTGCCCGAGCAGCTCGACTACGAGACCGAGCTGCTGGCCGGGCTCCCCCGCGACCGCGAACGCCAGCTCGCCGACCTGCTGGCCGACCTGCTGCTCGTCCTGGAGGGCCGCCTCGGCGGCCTGCTCGGCTGATCCCGTCTCGGGCGAGCCGGGCACCGGTCCTGCCCGCCTGCTCGGCTGATCCCGTCTCGGAGGAGCCGGGCACCGGTCCTGCCCGCCTGCTCGGCTGATCCCGTCTCGGAGGAGCCGGGCGCCGCTCCCGCCCGCCTGTCCACCCCTGTCGGACGAGGGTGGTCCGGGGGGTGAGTTCCGGGTGGCGGACGGACGGAAGAGGCGGGGAGCGGGGTTAGGGTGGCCGCGTGCATATCGACGAATGGCTGCAAGCGATCCCCGCCGCCTGGTTGTGCGCGATGGTCGCGCTCGTGATCGGCGTGGAGAGCCTCGGCATCCCGCTGCCCGGCGAGATCGTGCTGGTCAGCGCCGCCATTCTGGCCGCCAAGGGCGTGGTCAGCCCGGTCGCGGTGGGTGTGTGCGCGAGCGCCGGGGCGATCCTGGGCGACTCGGCCGGTTACGCCATCGGGCGCAAGGGCGGCCGCCGGCTGTTCGAACGGCTGGGCAGGCGCTTCCCCCGCCACTTCGGCCCCCGCCACGTCGCCAAGGCGGAGAACTACTTCCACCGGTACGGCGTCTGGGCCGTGTTCGTCGGCCGTTTCATCGCGCTGCTGCGCATCCTCGCCGGGCCGCTGGCCGGGGCGTTGCGCATGCCGTACTGGCGGTTCGCCCTGGCGAACGTGCTGGGCGGGATCGTGTGGGCGGGCGGCACCACCGCGGTGATCTTCTATCTCGGGCTGGTGGCCGAGAAGTGGCTGAAGGGCTTCTCCTGGGTCGGGCTGGCGGTGGCCGTGCTGTTCGGCATCGGCACCACGCTCTACCTCAAGCGCCGCGCGGCCTCAGCGCTCGATGAGGGTGACCTCGAGGGAGTAGTGCGAGGCCCGGTAGACGTGTGAGCCGTGCTCGACGGCCCGGCCCTGGTCGTCGTACGTCGTCCTGATCATGGTGAGCAGCGGCGCGCCGCGGCGCTCGTCGAGCAGCTTGGCCTCGACCTGGCCGGCGGCGCGGGCCCCTATGCGCTGGTTGGCCACCCGCATGCGCACGCCCGCGCCGCGCAGCAGCTCGTACAGGCCGCGGCCCTCAAGGTCGGCGGGGGAGAGCGGGGCCAGCCCCAGCGGGAGCCAGTTGTGCAGGACGGCGAGCGGCTCGCCGGCGGCGAAGCGCAGGCGTTCGAGGTAGAGGATCTCGGTGCCGGGCTCGACGCCCAGGATGGCCGCCTTGTCCTCCTCGACCGGCCGCGGCTCCAGCACGAGCACCTGCGTGGCCGGCTCCTGGCCCGCGCGGCGCAGGTCGTCGTAGAGGCTGGTCAGCTCGACCGAGCGCTTGACCTGGCCGTGGACCACCTGCGTGCCGACGCCGCGCTTGCGCACCAGCAGGCCCTTGTCCACGAGGTATTGGATCGCCTGGCGGATCGTCGGCCTGGACAGGCCGAGCTTGTCGGCGAGCAGGATCTCGTTGTCCAGCCGGGAGCCGGGCGTCAGGTCGCCACGCCGGATCGCCTCGGCGATCTGCTCGGCCACCTGGAAGTAGAGCGGCACGGGGCTGGATCGGTCCAGGTCGATGGCCAGGTTCGGGGTCATGCTGATCAGCCTAACCGAGGTAAGAATGTCCAGACAAATAGCGGGCGGCGAGCAGCGCGGGCAGCTCGGTGAGCGAGGTGAGGCGGGGGAATCCCTCCGGCGCGGCCTCGGTGCCCAGCCGGTCGATCCACACCGAGGGCATGCCGGCCGCCGCCGGGCCGCGTACGTCGTTGTCGAGGTCGTCGCCCACCAGCAACACCTGCTCGGGCGGCAGCCCGAGGGCCCGCGCCGCCGCGGCGTAGCAGTCGGGGGACGGCTTGAAGTGCCCGCCCAGGCGCTCGCCGGTCAGCACCGGGCCGACGTCGAGGCCGATCGCGCGCATCTTCGCCTCCTGGACGCCCTGCGACCCGTTGGTCAGGATCCCGAGCGTGTAGCCCCTCAGCCCGGCCAGCGCCGGGGCCACGTCGGGGTAGGCGGCCCAGCCGCGCCGGTAGTGCTCGGCGTAGCCGGCGTAGGCCGCCTCAAGGTCGGCGGGCGCCTCGACGGCCAGCTCCCGGCACAGCGCGCGCACGCGGCGGCGGCGCTGCTCCTCCAGCGAGCACTCGCCCGCCTGCCAGGCGGCCAGGTGGGGGATCTCCAGCGCCGCCCACAGCGCCGCGACCTCGGCCAGGCGCGGATGGCCGGGGGCCAGCGCCGACGCCCACGCGATGATCGCGGCGTCGGCCGCGCCGCGATGGTCGAGCAGGGTGCCGTCGAGGTCGAACAGGATGCCCTTGATGGTGCGGCTCACCCGGCGAGCATATCGGCGGCGACGCGGGCGGCCGTCTCGCGCGGCGGGTAGCCCAGGGTCAGGCCGCGCACCGAGCGCGGCGCGCCGGCGAAGCGTGCCTCGGCGTGCTCGCCCAGCACGTAGGCCAGGGCGGGGGACAGGCCGCGGTGCGACTCCAGCGCCGCGACCTCCGCCTCGGCCCGCTCGGCGGGCAGGGCCTCGCGGTAGTCGGCGATCAGGGAGTCGAGGTCGAAGAGCCGTTCGTAGGGCTCGGTGGTGCCCGCCACGACCCTGACGCCCGCGCCTTCGGCGCGCGCCCGGTAGACCAGGCCGGTGCCGCCGCTCCTGGCGAACCAGCGCAGCGCGTCCTCGACGGGCAGGGTGAAGGTGCCGTACGGCTTGCGCCCGTACAGCAGGGCCTCGGCGACCCAGCGGTCGCACCACCGCTCGTCGCGGTACGGCGTCGGCGACCCGGGATCGCAGCTCAGCCCCTGGGCCAGCACCGGGTTCCAGGCCGAGACCAGCGGGCTGCTGAAGCGCGGCATGCGGGGGCCCAGGCAGCGGCTCAGCGCGTAGCCGTACCAGACGGTGACGACCTCGGTCCGCCGCTTGGGACGACGGCGCTCGTAGGCGCCGTTCATCACCTGGCCGTCGGGATGGCGCCAGGGGCCTGGCTCGGTGCCGTCGTCTGCGGGGACACGGGGGGTGCGGTAGTCGGGATTGAGCGTCCACGCGTCCGCCACAGTGTCGGCTCCCTTCGGCGTCGGGGTCGCGGCAAGACCATCAGAGTGACTCATCGTGCAACACCCGTCACGGTGAATCAATGAACCGGGTGTGAACGATGATGTTTGTCATCAGTGGTCCTTGCGGTACTGGCCCGCCTGCCGGATGTGGTCGATCATGACGCGTTCTGCGGCGTCGGCGTCGCCCGCCTCCAGGGCGGCCAGCAGCTCCTCGTGGGCCCGGAGCTGCCGCCCGGCCCGCGCCGGGTCCAGCCACAGCGACGCCTCGGCGGGCACCGGGACGCCGTTGCGCACCGACCTGGCGTGCGCGCCGAGGAAGGCCGGGCCGCCGATGTCCACGATGCTCAGGTGGAAGCGGCTGCTCTGCTCGGCCAGCCGGTCGTGCCGGCCCTGCTCGGCGTCGGCGGTCATCTCGCGGTGCAGGTCACGCAGCCGGGCGAGGTCGTCGGCGGTGATCCTGGCCGCGGCCAGCCGCGCGCCCAGGCCCTCGACGACCGCGCGCAGGCCGTAGTACTCGGCCAGCGCGTCCTCGCCCAGGTCGATGACGGTCGCGCCGTGGTGGGCCTCGTAGCTGATCAGGCGGTCCTTCTCCAGGCGGCGCAGCGCCTCGCGCACCGGCGTGATCGAGACGCCGAGTCGCCGGGCCACGGCTCCGGCGCGCAGGGCGGTGCCGCCGGGGATGCGGCCGCCGCGGATCTCGTCGAGCAGCACGTTGTAGACGTAGTCGGCCTTGCTCATGGGCGGCGTGGGCTGGCTGGCTGTCATGTCCCCAGTCTCTCGCACGGGCCGGTCGCGGCTATGACTTATTTCTTATAACTTACAAACTATGACAAGTCTCGCCGACCTGCGGGTCATCGACGCGGCGACGTTGTTCGCCGGTCCCTCCGCCGCGATGATGCTGGGCGACTTCGGCGCCGACGTCATCAAGATCGAGCACCCGCGGCGCGGCGACCCCTCGCGCGGCCACGGCGCCTCGGTGGACGGCGTCGGCCTGTGGTGGAAGTCGCTGTCCCGCAACAAGCGCACCGCCGCCGTCGACCTCTCCCGCGCCGAGGGCCAGCAGATCCTGCGCCGCCTGGCCGAGCGCTCCGACGTGCTGATCGAGAACTTCCGTCCCGGGACGCTCGAACGCTGGAACCTGGCCCCCGAGGAGCTGCTCAAGGTCAACCCGCGGCTGATCGTGGCCCGGATGACCGGGTTCGGGCAGATCGGCCCGATGTCCGGGCAGCCGGGGTTCGGGACGCTGGCCGAGGCCATGAGCGGGTTCGCGGCCATGACCGGCGAGCCGGACGGCCCCCCGACCCTGCCGCCGCTGGCCCTGGCCGACGGCATCGCGGGCCTGGCCATGTCGTACGCGATCATGGTGGCCCTGCACGCCCGCGCGGCGACCGGCCGCGGGCAGGTCGTCGACCTGGCCATCATCGAGCCCATCCTGGGCCTGCTCGGGCCGCAGATGACCGCGTACAAGGCGCTGGGGGTCGTGCCGCGGCGCACCGGCAACCGGTCCAGCAGCAACGCGCCGCGCAACACCTACCGCACCCGCGACGGCCGCTGGCTGGCGATCTCCACCAGCGCCCAGCCCATCGCCGAGCGCGTCGTCACCCTCGTCGGGCGGCCCGACCTGGTCGAGCAGCCCTGGTTCGCCAGCGGCCACGGCCGCGTCCAGCACGTGGACGAACTGGACGAGGCGGTCGCCACCTGGATCGCCGCCCGCGACGCCGACGAGGTCATCGCCCGCTTCGAGGAGGCCCAGGCCGCCGTCGCCCCCATCTACGACGTCACCGACCTGGCCCGCGACCCGCAGTACGCCGCGCTCGGCACGTTCGTCGAGCTGCCGGACGAGGAACTGGGCACGGTCACCCTGCAGAACGTGCTGTTCCGCCTGTCGGAGACGCCCGGCGAGATCCGCTGGCCCGGCCGCCCGCTCGGCCACGACACCGACGAGGTGCTGGGCGAGCTGGACTACCCGGCCGAGACCGTCGCGGCCCTGCGCGAGGCCGGGGTGATCGCGTGAACGCCCCCGTCACCTGGCTGTACGTGCCCGGCGACCGCCCCGGACGCTTCGCCAAGGCCGCCGCCTCGGGCGCCGACGTGGTGATCATCGACCTGGAGGACGCGGTCGCCCCCGACGCCAAGGACGCCGCCCGCGCCAACGCCGTCGCCTACCTGCGCACGCCCAGGCAGGCCGGGCCGGCGATCCACGTCCGGGTCAACGACGTGACCACCGCGCGCGGCCTGGACGACCTGGCGGCGGTGGGCGAGCTGGCCGACGCCGTACGGCTGCCCAAGGTCGACTCGCCCGCCGCGCTGGACGCCCTCCCCGGCACGGCCCCCCTGTACGCGCTGCTGGAGTCGGCGGCCGGGATCGTCGAGGCCCGCGCCGTGGCCGCCCACCCGCGCGTGGCCGGCGTGGCGCTGGGCGAGCAGGACCTGGCGGCCGAGCTGTCGATCACCGACGAGAACGCCATGAACCACCTCAGGCTGCAGGTCGTGCTCGCCGCCGCCGCCGCGGGCCTGCCACCGGTGCCCATGTCGGTCTATCCCGACATCAAGGACGAGGACGGGCTCGTCGCCTCCTGTCGGGCCGGCCGCGCGCTCGGCCTGTTCGGCAGGACCGCCATCCACCCCGGCCAGCTCCCGGCGATCCGGCGGGCCTTCCGCCCCACCGAGGAGGAGACGGCCAGGGCCGCCGAGATCGTCGAGGCGGCCGAGCGGGCGGGCGCGGGCGCCGGGGCGGTCGCCCTGCCCGACGGCCGTTTCGTGGACGCCCCGATCGTCGCCAGGGCCCGCCGCGTGCTGGACCTGGCCCGGCGACTCGCGACGGCGGACGAGCAGGCGGGTTAGCAGGCGGGTCGGCGGGCGGGCGGGCGGGTCAGCGGGCCGGGTACCAGCGGACCTGCAGCTCCTCGTCCTCCGGGGCCGGGCCGGGCAGGTCGCGGTGGGCGGGCGGCACCCGCAGCGAGTCCATCATCAGCGCCAGGTAGCGGTGGCGGAGCTGGAAGGTGCGCTCCTCGTCGCCGAGCTTGATCGAGGCGATCTGCTCGAACAGCAGCGCGATGTCGGCCACCGTGACGTCGGCCCGCAGCACGCCCGCCTCGACCGCCCGGTGGTGCAGCCGGGTGGCCAGGTCGCCGGCGCGGACGGCGTCGTGGTATAGCTCCTCGGTCGGCTGGAAGGTGCCGGCCAGCTTGATCGTCAGGGAGTTGGTGTCGGCGTCCACGATGCCGCGCAGGTAGGAGGCGAACGCCTCCCAGGGGTCGCCCTGGTCGTCCATCGCCTGCTGGGCCACGGCGACGTAGAGCTTGAGCCCGTCGCCGCACAGCTTCTGCAGCAACGCCTCCTTGCTGGGGTAGCGGCGGTAGAGCGCGCTGATCCCGACGCCCGCCCTCTCGGCCACGGCCGCGATGGGGGCGCCGGGGTCGGCGGTGAAGACCGCCCGGGCCGCCTGGAGGATCAACTCGTCGTTGCGGGCGGCCTGAGCCTTGCGGCCGCTCATGGGTGCGCTGGTCATGCCTTCAGCATACGGGAACGAATGATTCCGTTCTACTATCGGTGGAGATCGAAATGCTGGTCCGTATGTCTATACAAAGAGATCACAGTGCGGTAGAACCAGGCTAGCCCGTTGGTCTTGGAGGTATCCGATGAGACGTACCCCGATCGTGCTGGCGCTGGCCGGCGTACTCGCCCTGACCAGCTGTTCCTCCTCCGCCGAGCAGGGCGCGCAGAGCGCCGCGCCCGGCCCGGCCGCCGCTCCGGCGGCCGGTGGCGGCAACTTCGCCGTCATCACCCACGGCGGCGCCGGGGACGCCTTCTGGGACGTGGTCAAGAACGGCGCCGAGGCCGCCGGCAAGCAGTACGGCGTCAAGGTCACCTACCAGGGCGACGGCGACCCCGCCAAGCAGTCGCAGCTCATCGACCAGGCCGTCTCGGAGAAGGTGGACGGCCTCGTCGTGTCCATGGCCAACCCCGACGCGCTCAAGGAGGCCGTCGGCAAGGCCGTCGCTGCCCGGATCCCGGTCGTGACCATCAACTCCGGGGCCGACTCCTCCAAGGCGTTCGGCGCCATCACCCACGTCGGCCAGTCCGAGGACGTCGCCGGGCGCGGCGCGGGCGAGCAGCTCAAGGCCGCCGGCGTCACCAAGCTGCTGTGCGTCGTGCACGAGGCCGGCAACGTCGGGCTCGACCAGCGCTGCAAGGGCGCCGAGCAGACCCTCGGCGGCACGGTCGAGCGCCTCCAGGTGGACGTCGCCAACCTCGCCGACGTCACCTCCAAGGTCACCGCCAAGCTGCAGTCGGACAAGCAGGTCAACGGCGTGCTCGCGCTCAACCCGGCGGTCGCCGTGGCGGCCCGCGACGCGATCAGGGACTCGGGCTCGCAGGCCAAGCTCGCCACCTTCGACCTGTCGGGCGACGTGGTCGCCGCGATCAAGGACGGCGAGATCCTGTTCGCCGTCGACCAGCAGCAGTACCTGCAGGGCTACCTGCCGATCACGTTCCTGAAGCTCTACAAGGACAACCTCAACACCGTCGGCGGCGGGCTGCCGGTCAACACCGGGCCCGGGTTCGTGACCAAGGACAACGCCGAGCAGGTGGCCAAGCTGGCCGAGGCGGGCACCCGATGATCGGCCGCGAGCACGAGAGGAGCCGCCGATGATCGGCCGCGAGCACGAGAGGAGCCGCCGATGATCGGCCGCCGGGACCGGGAGGGCCGCCGATGACGGCCGCTCCCGCGCGGGCCGACGAGCGGGTCGCCCGGGTCGGCCTGGCCCGCCGCCTGATCGTCCGGCCCGAGCTCGGGGCCGTGGTGGGGCTGGTCGCGGTGTTCGCGTTCTTCGCCGCGCAGTCGGAGGTGTTCCGCTCGCCGGCCGGCGTCGCCAACTGGCTCGACCCGGCCGCCACGCTCGGCATCATGGCGGTCGCGGTGGCGCTGCTCATGATCGGCGGCGAGTTCGACCTGTCGGCGGGCGTGCTGACCGGCACCAGCGGGCTGATCCTGGTCACGCTGGCCACCCGCTACGGGTTCGGCGTCTGGCCGGCCATGCTGGCCGGGCTGGTCGTGGCGCTGGCCGTCGGGTTCGCCAACGGGATGCTGGTGACCCGCACGAAGCTGCCCAGCTTCATCGTCACGCTGGGCACGTTCCTCATGCTCCAGGGCGTCAACCTCGGCGTCACCAAGGCCGTCACCGGGACCGTGCAGGTCGGCGGGCTGCGCCGGGCGTCCGGGTTCGAGGGCGCCGGCGCGGTCCTCGCGGGCACGATCCAGATCGGCGGCACGTCCTTCCGGGTGGCGATCCTGTGGTGGATCGCGATCACCGCGCTGGCCACGTGGGTGCTCATGCGCTCCAGGCCGGGCAACTGGATCTTCGCGGTGGGCGGCGACGAGCAGGCCGCGCGGGCGGTCGGGGTGCCCGCGGCCCGGACGAAGATCGCGCTGTTCATGACCACGTCGGTCGCCGCCTGGCTGGTCGGCTCGATCCTGGCCCTGCGGTACACCTCCGTCCAGGCCAACATCGGCATCGGGCAGGAGTTCATCTACATCATCGCGGCCGTCATCGGCGGCTGCCTGCTGACCGGCGGGTACGGCTCCGCCGTCGGCGCCTCCATCGGCGCGGTGATCTTCGGCATGGCCGACAAGGGCATCGTGTTCCTGGGCTGGGACGCCGACTGGTTCAAGTTCTTCCTCGGGGCCATGCTGCTGCTCGCGACGCTGGCCAACCGCCTGGTCCGGCGCTATGCCGAGGAGGTGCGGCGGTGATCCTGCAGACCCGGGACATCGGCAAGACGTTCGGCTCGGTGCTGGCCCTGCGCGGGGTGTCGATGGGCGTGGCGGAGGGCACGGTCACCTGCGTGCTCGGCGACAACGGCGCCGGCAAGTCCACGCTCATCAAGATCCTGTCCGGGGTGCACCAGCACGACACGGGGTCGTACCTGGTGGACGGGGCCGAGGTGCGCTTCGCCAGCC
Source organism: Nonomuraea sp. NPDC052265 (assembly GCF_044547985.1). Classification (NCBI taxonomy): domain Bacteria; kingdom Bacillati; phylum Actinomycetota; class Actinomycetes; order Streptosporangiales; family Streptosporangiaceae; genus Nonomuraea; species Nonomuraea sp. NPDC052265. Next base: position 176,753 of record NZ_JBIUBJ010000012.1, on the reverse strand, counting down.
CGCGCGAGGCGCTCGACCGCGGGATCGCCACCGTCTACCAGGACCTGGCGATGATCCCGCTCATGTCGGTCTGGCGGAACTTCTTCCTCGGCTCCGAGCCGCGCAAGGGCCCGGCCTTCGACGTGGCCAGGGCCCGCCGGGTGGCGGCGGAGGAGCTGCGCGCGATGGGCATCGACATCCGGGACGTCGACCAGCCCGTCGGCACGCTGTCGGGCGGCGAGCGGCAGTCGGTGGCCATCGCCAGGGCCGTGCACTTCGGCGCGCGCGTCCTCATCCTGGACGAGCCCACCTCGGCGCTGGGGGTCAAGCAGGCCGGCGTGGTGCTGCGGTACATCGCCCGCGCCCGCGACCGGGGCCTCGGCGTGGTGTTCATCACCCACAACCCGCACCACGCCTACCCGGTCGGCGACCGGTTCCTGCTGCTCAACCGGGGAACCAGCATGGGCGAGTACGCCAAGGCCGACATCGGCAAGGACGAGCTGACCGCCCTGATGGCCGGCGGCGCGGAGCTGGAGGAGCTGGCCCATGAACTCCGGCGCGAATGAGGGCCGCTTGAGCGGAATTTGACGGAACCGGGCGATCGGATCGAGGTAAGCCCAGGCAGGAACCGGATGGACGACTGACAACCGGGGACGGCCACCATGACGACGATGATCAGCAAGCAGATCGTGCTGGAGAAGGCGGCGCAGGAGTTCGCCGATGCCAACGCCAAGCGCCCCTTCATCTACGAGCTGCCGCCCGAGCAGGGCCGCGAGGTGCTGGAGAAGCTGCAGTCCGACCCGGGCGTGCCCAGGCCGGAGGTGGACGAGGAGTGGATCCAGGTTCAGGGCGGCCCGACGGGCGTCGTGCCGGTGCGCATCGTCAAGCCCAAGGGCGCCACGGGCACGCTGCCGGTCATTTTCTACATCCACGGCGCGGGATGGGTGTTCGGCTCGGCGCACACGCACGACCGGCTCGTCCGCGAGCTGGCCGTACGGACCGGCGCCGCCGTCGTCTTCCCCGAGTACGACCGCGCGCCCGAGGCGAAGTACCCCACGCAGATCGAGCAGAACTACGCCGCCGCCCAGTGGGTGATCCAGCACGGCGCGGAGAAGGGCCTCGACCCCTCCCGCATGGCCGTGGCCGGCGACTCGGTGGGCGGCAACATGTCGATCGTGCTGACGCTGATGGCCAAGGAACGCGGTGACGTGCGGCTGCTCGGCCAGGTGCTCTTCTACCCGGTCACGGACGCGAACTTCGACACCGAGTCCTACAAGCAGTTCGCCACGGGCTACTACCTCAACCGGGACGGCATGAAGTGGTTCTGGGACCAGTACACGACAGATCCGGCGCAGCGCGCGGAGAGCCACGCCTCGCCGCTGCGCGCGAGCGACCAGGAGCTGCGCGGCCTGCCGCCGGCCCTGGTGCTGAACGGCGAGGCCGACGTCCTGCGGGACGAGGGCGAGGCGTACGCGGCCCGGCTGCGGGAGGCGGGCAACGACGTCACGGCGGTGCAGTTGGCGGGCATGGTGCACGACTTCGCCATGGTGGACCTGCTGCGCGACACCAACGCCAACAAGGCGGCCATGAGCCTGGCGGTCGCCAAGCTGCGCGAGTGGCTCAATCCCTGATCTACAGCGTAAAGATACCTGCATTCCGCGCTACCCATACGGTGAGAAAGAACCATATTTCACCGAGACAAAGGAGTACGGAAGCGTGGCACGCGACGCTGTCTGGGCCGTTATTACCGGCATGTACGACGCCTACGCGCGAGGCGACAGGCAGGGCATCGACCGGCTGCTCCACCCGGAGGCCACGATCTGGGACTCGGCCGAGCCCGGCCTGATCACCAGCAGGCGGCAGCTCGACAGAGTGCGCGACGCGCGGCCGTCGGACGGCCCGGCGGAGACCTCCGTCCGGGCCATCGACGAGATCGTGGACGTGTGGGGCGACACCGCCCTGGCCAGGTACCTGCTGCAGGTGGACTTCGAGCACGGCGACCCCGAGCTCGTCCGGACGACGAGCGTGCTGCGCCTGGTGGACGGCGAGTGGAAGATCGTCCACGTGCACGAGAACACGCTCTGACATCGAGTGCGCGGCGCGGTCCGGCGGCCCGGGGCAGTGCGCCGCGCACAGCCGGACCGGCCCCGGCCGGGCGCGGCGCACACCGAGGCGGAAAGGGGAGGGCCCTATGGTGCGGCAATACTCCCCGCCCCCCTCCCAGGAGCCTCGCATGACCGCCACCGACGCACCGACGCTGCCCATCGGGGCGGCGTTCGACCGGATGCCGTTCTCCCGCCGGCACGTGCTCATCGCGCTCGCGCTGTTCATCGCCTTCGTCATCGAGTCGTGGGAGCAGCTCGCCCTGGTCTACGTCTCCGGCGACCTCGGCCCGGCGTTCGGCATCGACGAGGCCGGGATCGGCGTCGTGCTGTCGGCGGTGGCGTTCGGCATGATCCCCGGCGTGCTGGTCTGGGGGCCGCTCGCCGACCGCATCGGGCGCAAGCCGACCGCGTTCTGGTCGCTGCTGGCCTACGGCGTGATCGCGCTCGCCTCGGCGTTCGCGCCGAACATGGCGACGCTGGTCGCGCTGCGCGTCGGCTCAGGGCTCGCGCTGGCCGGGGTCTACACGATCACCTTCCCGCTCTTCCTGGAACTGCTGCCCACCAGGCACCGGGGCCGGGCGGCGGTGTACCTGTCGATCGGCTGGCCCATCGGCATGCTGGCGGCCATCGCCGCCTCGGTGACGCTCGGCGGCCTCGGCTGGCACGTCGTCGTGATCGCCAGCGCGGCGGCCGGGCTGTGGGCGTTCGCGATCAGGGCGTGGGTGCCGGAGTCGCCGTACTGGCTGGCCTCCCGCGGGCGGCAGGAGGAGGCGCGGGCGGTGCTGCGCACCCTGGGCAGCCCCGACGCCGAGGCGACGTTCACGGTGGCCGGAACGGTGGCGAGCGCGCGCGCCGGCAACCCCATGGACCTGCTCCGCGGCCGGCTGGCCCGGATCACCGTGCTCATGCTGGCGCTCAACTTCGTCTTCAACTGGGGCTACTGGGGGCTGCAGACCTGGCTGCCGACGCTGCTGCAGGCCAAGGGCCTGTCGCTGTCGGCCTCGCTCGGCTTCGCCGCGCTCAGCGCGCTGATGATGATCCCCGGTTACGTGAGCGCGTCGCTGCTGACCGGCCGGTTCGGCCGCAAGAAGGTCTTCCTGTTCTACGTCGTCGCGGCCGTGCTGGGCGGCCTGTGGTTCGCCACCGCGAGCAGTCTGACCGGCCTGTACCTGGGCAACTTCGTCCTGTCGTTCTTCAGCCTGGGCGCGTGGGGCGTCTGGAACACCTGGAACGGCGAGTTCTACCCGACCGCCCTGCGCGGCACCGGCTACTCCTGGGCCACGGCCTCCCAGCTCGTGGCCACCACGGTCGCGCCGTCGGCCGTGGGCGCGCTGCTGGCCCACGCCACCGGCTTCACCGCGACGATGCTGGTGATCAACGTGTTCATGGTGGCCACGGCGCTGCTGGCGGTGCCGCTGCCCGAGACCGAAGGGCGCGAGCTGGAGTGATCCTCGGCGTCGCGCTGGACGGGCCGTCGCCGGCGGTGGTGGCCGTCGGCGACGGCACGCCGCCGTCGGGTGCGGTACGCGCCTGCGTGGCGGTCGACCTCGACGGGATGCCGCGCGCGCCGGTGGCCGCGATCCGGGTGGGCGGCCCGTGCCCGCCGGTGCTGCGGCCGGTGGCCGATCCGGGGGTGGCGACGATCGTGCGCGGCGGGCACAGCCTGACCGGCCGCCCGCTGGCGCCGCTGGACACCGACGCGGTACGCGAGTTCGCCGCCGGCTGCGGGCTGATCGACTTCGCCGTGACGGCGACCGGGTCGCCCATGCTGGCCGACCACGAGCTGGCGGTGGCCGCGATCATCGCGGCGGAGGTGCCCGCGGCCAGGATCACGCTCTCGTACGAGTTCGGCCGCCCCGGCCTGCGGGAACGCGAGGCGCACGCGATCAGGAACGCGGCCCTCGGCCCCGAGGCCGGCCGGGTCGCCGACCGGGTGGCGCGGGAGCTGCCCGGGGTGCCGCTGTTCTTCGCCCGGTCCGGCAGCGGCCTGGTGTCGGCGCACTACTTCCGCAGGTACCCGCGGGCCTGCGACCGCGGCGGGACGACCAGCCTGCGCCGCGGCCGGGCCGCGCTGGCCACGGCGGACCCGGCGCCGTTCGAGGTGATCGAGTCCGGCGGCGCGGGCGACGACCTGCTGGTCGCCGCCTACGGAGCCGCGCTCGCCCGCCCCGAGGCCCAGGTGGAGCGCATCGTGCAGGCACGCGGCCGGGCCGAGCTGGACCGGGCGCTGCAGGACGCCAGGGACGAGGCCCTGACCCGCGTGGTCAGCGCCGGCGCCGCCCCCGGCTTCGCCCGCATCGCCGAGACCATCGTCAACCCCCTGTCCTACCTGCCCGACGGCTTCTACCGGGTGCGCGTCACGGCGGAAGGCGCGACGCCGTGACCCGGCTCGTCGGCCCCGATGAGCTGCGCCGCTTCTCGGCGGGGTCGCGGCTGTTCGCCACGGGCGCGGGCGAGTCCTCCTACAGCCTCACCTTCGCCTGGGCGGAGTCGGTGCTCGGCGACGGCGTCGAGCTGGCCGCGGCCGGCGAGCTGGACCCGGGGACGTTGTGCATGGTGGTCAGCCTGGTCGGGTCCACCACCGCGCTCGGCGAGCAACTGCCCGCGGGCGACGAGCCCGTACGGGCGGTGCGGGCGCTGGAGCGGCGGCTGGGGGAGCGGGCCGGGGCCGTGGTGGCGCTCAACCTGGCGGCCGAGAACGCGCTGATCCCGCTGGTCGCCGCGGCGGCCCTGGGCGTGCCGCTGGTCGACGGCGACGGGACGGGCCGGGTGTTCCCGCTGGTGGAGCAGACGACGTACACGCTGGGCGGGCTCAGCGCGACCCCGCTGGCGCTGGCCGGGGCGTCGGGGGAGCTGGTGTTGCTGGAGACCGCGGGCGGCCGGGTGGAGGAGCTGCTGCGTCCCGTCGTGCTGGCGGTGGGCGGGTGGGCGGTGGCCGCCTGTTACCCGATGGCGGCGGGGGACCTGGCCCGGGTGCTGGTGCCGGGCACGGTCAGCCTGCTGCTGGCGGCGGGGGTGCCCGGCGCGCCGCGCTCGGCGGCGGCCCCGTACGGGGTGCGCACGCTGTGCGCGGGCCGCATCCTGGCCGTCGAGGGCAGCAGCGGGCACGGCGCCGACGTGGCCATGCCCTCGCTGCCCTCCAGCATCGTGGTGCAGGAGTCGGCCGGCCTGCGCAGGCTCGTCCGGCTGGAGGCGCACAACGAGATCGTGCTCGCCCTGGCCGACGGGGCCCCGGTGGCGATGGCGCCGGACCAGATCTGCATGATCTCCTCCGCCGACGGCCTGGTCGTGGACGTCGACAAGGCGGCACCAGGCATGGAGGTGGAGGTCATGGTGGTCAAGGCCGCGCCGGTGTGGCACACGGACCGGGGGCTCGCGCTGGGCGGGCTGCGGGCCTTCGGGATCCCGTTCGAGCAGCGGGCGGAGTCGACGTGAGCGGGCTGCGCGAGCCCGGCTGGGAGGCGCCGGTCACGGTGGCGGAGCTGGTCAACACCGGCCCGCTGGCCGGGGCCCGGATGTACGGCGCCGGCGACAACCCCGTGCACCAGGTCCGCATCGTGGACGACCTGTCGGTGTTCGGCGCGGTGGCGCCGCACACGGCGGTCGTGCTGATCGGGGCGGCGGCCGGGGGCGGCTGGGCGGTCGAGATGGCCATGCGCCGGGCCTGGGAGCAGGCGGCGGCCTGCGTGATCGCGCCGTCGGGCGGCCTGAGCGCCGGGTCGGGCGAGGTGCTGGCCGAACGGCTCGGCGTCACCCTGATCTTCGTGGACGAGGATCCGCTGATCGTCGCCGTCCGGGTCGCCTCGGCGGCCTCGCGTCCCGAGGCGGCCCGCACCCAGCTCGTGGCCCGCTGCGCGACCCGGCTGGCCGACGCGGGCCCGTCGGCGCGGCGGGTGCTCGGGGTGCTCAACGCCGAACTGCCCGGCACGTCGGTGGCCTTCCTCGACCGGTACGGCCTGCACGTCGCCGGCCGCCAGAGCGCCGCCCGCGCGCCGGGCGACCACGAGCCGGCCCGGCCGTCGGGGGCCCGCTGGGCGGCCGAGGTCGAGGTGCCCGGCCAGGACGGCCCCGCGCTCGGGACGCTGGTGGCCGCCGGGACGTCGCGCTCGCCCGGCTGGCCCGCGGTCGTGCGGACCGTGCTGGGCCTGGCGGTGGCGCCGCTGGCGGCGTGGGCGGCCCAGGAGCGCCTGCGCGCCTCGCGCGACTTCGCCCTGCAGTCGGCGCTGGCCCGGCGGCTGCTCGCCGAAGGACGGCCCGCCCACGAGCCGGCCGGGGACGGCGGCATCTGGCTGGAAGGAGCACCGGCCGAGGCGGTGGCGCTGGGATGGGCGGTGCGCGGGGCGCTGACGGCCTACCACGTCCGCCCGGTGGGGGCGCTGGCCGACGACGGGCCGCTGGTCCAGGCGCTGGTCACCGCGGCCCTGGGCCAGGTGCCGGTGCTGCGGCGCGGCGAGGGCTGGGCCGGTTGGTCCTCCGCGCCGCCCGGCGAGCTCGCCGAGCACCTGCGGCACTGCGTGCGGGGCATGCCGTGGCCGTGCGCGGCCGGGGTGGGCGCCGCCGTGGAGGGGCTGGAGGCGGTGGGGGAGTCGCTGCTCGGCGCCGAGGCGGCGGCGTTCGTGGCCGGCGCGGGCACGGTGGCCCGCGCCGACCGGATGGGTCCGGCCGAGCTGCTCGGCGCGCTCCCGGCGGGGGTGCTGCGCGCGCCCGCGGCCGTCGTCCTCCAGCCGCTGCTGGCCGTCGACAAGGACGGCACGCTGCTGGTGACGCTGGCCGCCGTCCTGGACGAGGGCGGCGCGCTCAAGGCCGCCGAGCGCCTGGGCGTGCACCGCAACACGGTCACCACCCGCCTGGAACGCATCAAGGCCGCCGGCTTCGACCTGGACGACGCCGCCACCCGGCTGGCGCTTCAGCTCGCCTGTCATGTGCTGCTGCGCTGAGCCGGGCGCGGCGCCCTGAGGTCAGTAGCCCCTGGTGAGACGGACGCCCGCGCCGACCTTGCGCCGGGTCCCGACGCCGTCGAGGAGGTTGCCCGACGAGGCGACCGACATCGACTCGCCCTCGCCCTTGGCCAGCAGGAGGCCGGCCAGGCCCGCGGTCAGCGCCGCGGAGCCCGCCAGAAGGCGCGTTCGTAACGTGATCACGGAAGTCCCCTCGTGAAGATGGTCATGACGGGGACACGGCCTCCCCAGGCCACGCGTGCCCCCGCGTTGTCGATCATCTTCACAGACCGGAGAACAATCCGTGCGATTTTCGGTCGAATGTGGATCAGTTTTCGATCATGCTCTCGGCCAGGTCGGCGGCCCGCGCCTGCGGGGAGCGGCGATCGGCGGGGCCGTAGCCGCCGCCTCCGCCCGACTCGCAGCGCAGCACGTCACCGGCCGACACCGGCAGGGCGTTGACCTTGAGCATCTCGCGCTCGCCCGCCGTGCCCGGATTGAGCGTCACCCGCGGGGGAGCGCCCGCCGCGCCGCCGGCCAGGCCCCACGCGGGCGTGACCGAGCGCTCGAACCACAGCGACAGCGAGGTGTCGCCGCAGAACTCGTACTCGCGCACCACGCCGTCGCCGCCGCGCCACTGCCCGGCGCCGCCGGTGCCCGGACGCAGCTCGTAGCGGCGCACCCGGACCGGGAACAGCGTCTCCAGCACCTCGATGGGCATGTCCCGCAGCGAGCCGTTGACGTTGTTGATCAGGCAGGACTCGCCGTCGCCGCCCTCCCACGCCCCCCAGCCGCCGACCGTGGCCTCCTGGGAGACGTACAGCTTGCCGGTACGCGGGTCCCTCCCGGTGAACTGCACGATCATCGAGTCCCCGTACGAGGCCGCCGCCGCCTTGCCGGGCAGCGCCGGGGCCAGCGCCTTGACCACCAGGTCGATGAGCAGCCCGAGATGGGAGTAGTAGTACTGGCACGCCGCCGGGGCCCGCGCGGCCAGCATCGAACCCGGCCGGGTCTCGACGCTCAGCGGACGGAAGGAGCCCCCGTTCAGCGGCACGTCCCCCGACACCAGCAGCTTGTACCCCACCCGCACCGCCGCCACGGCCTGCGCGGCGCCGCAGTTGACCGGCCCGAGCGCCTGGTCGGCGCAGTCGGTCAGGTCCACGTGCATCGACTCGCCCGACACCGTGACCGTCACCTTCACCGGCAGCGGCGTGTCCAGGTCGATGCCGTCGTTGTCGAGGAAGCCGGACGCCTCGTACACGCCGTCGGGGATCGCGGCGATGGCCCGGCGTTCCATGCGCTCGGTCTGGGCGAAGATCTCGTCCCGGGCGGCCATGACCGTCTCCAGGCCCCAGCGCGAGACGATCTCCCGCAGCCGCCGCTGACCGGTCATCGCGCAGCTCACCTGCGCCCGCATGTCGCCGAGCGTGGCGTGCGGGAAACGCACGTTCCTGGCGATCACCTCGTGCGGGTCGCGGCACGGCCGCCCGCCCGCGTACACCTTGACCGGGCCCAGCCGCAGGCCCTCCTGGAAGATCGACGTGGAGTCCATCGAGCCGCCGGGGTCCTTGGAGCCGACGTCCAGCCAGTGCGCCCGCGAGGCGGCGAACCCGGCCAGCTCGCCGTCGGCGAAGATGGGGCCGTAGACGGTGACGTCGTTGAGGTGGGTGCCGCCGATGTAGGAGTCGTTCAGCACCCACACGTCACCCTCCTGCCACACCTCGCGGCCGTACATGCGCTCGGTCTCGCGGGTGCACACCTCCAGGTTGCCCAGGAAGATCGGCAGGCCGGACGACTGCCCGAGCACGTTGTGGTCGCGGTCGAGCAGCGCCACCGCGCAGTCCTTGGCCTCGTAGATCACGGGCGTGTACGAGCTGCGGATCAGGGTGGTGTTCATGTCCTCGGCGGCCTGCAGCAGGGCGCACCGGATGATCTCGGTCGTCACCGGGTCGATCACTGGGTCGATCATTGGACGTCCACCTTCACGATGAGGAAGCCGTTGTCGTCGACGCCGGCCACGCAGCCCGGCGGGATGACCGTGGTCGCGGTCTCCTCGACCACGATCGCGGGCCCGGCGAACGAGCCGGACAGGCCCGACCGCCGCAACACGGGCGTGCGGTGCACCACGCCGTCGAAGATCACGTCCCGGACGGTCGCGGCCGTCTCCTCCGGCGGTTCGGCGGTCGCGGCGGCGGCGCGCGGGAACGAGCCGAACCCGGTGCTGCGCAGCATGACGAACTCGACCGGCGCCTCGGGGGTGGCGTGGCCGTACCGGCCGGTGTGGGCCTCGGCGTAGCGGGCCGCGACCGCGTCGAGGAAGACCGGCTCGGCGGGCTCGGCGGCGTCGCGCAGCGGGATGGTGAGCGTGTAGTCCTGGCCCTCGTAGCGCATGTCCACGGCGTGCTCGACCCGGCGCCGCTCCTCCGGGACGCCCTGCCCGGCCAGCGCCTCCAGCGCCTCCCGCTCCAATGTCACCAGATTTCGAGACATGTCGCTGCCGTCGAGCGTGCCCTGCGGCCGGAAGTACGGCCGCGTCAGATCCCGGCGCACGTCCGCCTCCAGCATCCCCCAGGCCGAGAACGCGCCCGGGAACCGCGGGACGACCACCTCGGAGATGCCCAGCTCGCGGGCGATGAACACCGCGTGCATCGCCCCCGCGCCGCCGAAGGCGACCAGCGCGAACTCCCGCGGCTCCACCCCGTGCTCGACCGTCAGCGTGCGGATCGCCTGGGCCATCTTGGCGTTGGCCACGTCGCACACGCCCTCGGCCAGCCGCAGCGGGTCCAGGCCCAGCTCCTCGGCCAGCGTGACCACCGCCGCGCCGGCCGCCTCCTCGTCCAGCGTCATCAGCCCGCCCGCGAACCAGGCCGGGTCCACCCGGCCGAGCACCACGTTCGCGTCGGTCACGGTGGGCCGCGTGCCGCCCCTGCCGTAGCAGGCCGGACCGGGCACGGCCCCGGCCGACTCCGGGCCGACGCGCAGCGCGCCCGCCTCGGCGTAGGCGATCGAGCCGCCGCCCGCGCCGATGGTGTGCAGGTTCACGATGGGCATCAGCACCGGGTAGCCCTCGACGCGGGCCTCGGCGCTGACGTCGGGCCGCCCGTTCACCACGAGCGAGACGTCGAAGGAGGTGCCGCCCATGTCCACGCAGATCGCGTTCTCCCGGCCCAGCATGCGGGCCGCGGCGACCCCGCCCATCGTGCCGCCGACCGGCCCCGACAGCAGGGTCTGCAACGGCCGCCGCATCGCGTACGAGGCGTTGACCAGCCCGCCCGACGACTGCATCACGTGCACCGGCACCGGCAGGCCGCGCTCGGCGAAGCGCCGCTCGATCCTGGACAGGTACCCGCGCACGACCGGCCCGGTGTAGGCCTCCAGCACGGCCGAGGAGGTGCGCTCGTACTCGCGCCACTCCCGCGCGACCTCGTGCGAGAGCACCACCAGCACGTCCTCGCCCAGCTCGGCGCGCAGGATCTCGCCCGCCCGCAGCTCGTGCGCCGGGTCGGCGAAGGAGAACAGCAGGCAGACGGCGACGGCGTCGAAGCCCTCCTCGCGGGCCCGCCGCGCGGCCCGCCGCACGGCCTCCTCGTCGAGGGGTTCGAGCTCGCGGCCCCGGTAGTCCAGGCGGCCGCCGGCCTCCATGACGTCCCGGGGTGGCACGAGCGGCGACGGCTTGCGGTAGCGCAGGTCGAACATGCGGTCGCGGTTGCCGCGGGCGATCCGGTAGACGTCCCCGGCGCCCCGGCTCGCCAGCAGCAGCACCCGCGCGCCCTTGCGCTCCAGCAGCGCGTTGAGCCCCTGGGTGGTGCCGTGCACGAAGAACGAGATGTCGGCCGGGTCGTCCACGACCCGGCCGAGCGCGGCGAACACGCCCTCGGCCAGGTCCCCCGGCGTGGTGGGCGCCTTCGAGGCGGTGACGGCCCCCGTGCGCTCGTCGTAGCGGACGACGTCGGTGAAGGTGCCGCCGATGTCCATGGCGACGCGATAGGTCATGCGCCGCACCGTACGCGCGGGACGGCGTCGCGATCATGTGCATCCTGCACAGGGGAGGGGCGCCTCCCGTGCATCCCGCTCAACCCGGTCCCACCGGGGCGGGCGGCCAACGAATCTACAACGTAAAGGAGGTAGCCTGACGGACGTGTCCCAGCCGTACCTCACCCTCGCGGCCGGCGTCGAGCACGAGACCGAGGTGCGCCGCTCCCGGTTCGTCTGCGCGCTGGCCCCCGCCCGCACCGTCGAGGAGGCCGCCGCCTTCATCGCCGCCCGCCGCCGCGAGCACGCCGGCGCCACCCACAACTGCACCGCCTACGTGATCGGCGGGCGGCTGCAGAAGGGCGACGACGACGGCGAGCCCGGCGGCACGGCGGGCACGCCGATGGTCCAGGCGCTGGTCGGCCGGGGGTTCAACGACGTGGTCGCGGTGGTCACGCGCTATTTCGGCGGCGTGCTGCTGGGCGCGGGCGGGCTGGTGCGCGCCTACGGCGGAGCGGTGACAGAGACGCTCGACCTGGTGGAGCCGGTGCGGATGGTCCCGGCCAGGCTGGTGAGCGTCCGGGTGGCCCACGACCAGGCCGGCCGGGTCGAGAACGACCTGCGCGCCTCCCGCTACGCGCTGCGCGAGGTGACCTACGCGGCCGGGGTGACGTTCGCGGTGGCGGTGGGGGAGGACGAGGTGGAGGCGTTCGGCGAGTGGGTGGCCGCGCTGACGGCCGGCCGGGCGCGCGTCGAGGTGGGCGAGGGCGTGCACGTGCCCGGCTGAGGCCGGTCAGCCCTCCAGCGCGTACTGCATGACGCGGAACTTGGCCTGGGCCTCGGCCAGCTCGGCGGCCGGGTCGGAGTCGCCCATGATGCCGCCGCCGGCGAACAGCCGGGCGCGGTTGCCCTCGATCAGCCCCGAGCGCAGGGCGATGCCCCATTCGCCGTCGCCGTGGGCGTCGATCCAGCCGACCGGGCCCGCGTAGCCGGCGCGGTCCATGCCCTCCAGCTCGCGGATGACCTTGATGGCGGTGTCGGTGGGGGTGCCGCCGACGGCGGCGGTGGGGTGCATGGCGGCCACCACGTCGAGGACGGACGCGCCGTCGGCCAGCCGCCCGGTGACGTGGCTGGCCAGGTGCTGGACGTTGGGCAGCACGAGGAGCTCGGGCTCGTCGGGGGTGTCGAGCGAGGCGCAGAGCGGGGCGAGGGTCTGGCGCACGGAGGCGATGGCGCACTCGTGCTCGTGGCGGTCCTTCTGGGAGGCGAACAGCGCGGCGCCGCGGGCGACGTCGTCGGCCGGGCCGGTGCCGCGGGCGGTGGTGCCGGCCAGGACGAGGGACTCGATCTCCTGCCCGGTGCGGCGGATGAGCAGCTCGGGGGTGGCGCCGACGAGGCCGGCCACGGAGAAGGTGTAGCACTCGGGGTAGCGCCGGGCCAGCCGGGTCAGCAGCAGGCGCACGTCGATGGGGTGCTCGGCGGTGGCGAGCAGGTCGCGGGCGAGGACGACCTTCTCCAGCTCGCCGTCGCGGATGCGGCGGGCGGCCCGGGCGACGACGTGCTCCCATTGGGGCGCGGTGAGGCTGCCGTCGCCGTAGCTGATGCGGCCGGGCTCGCGGATGGGGCTGAACGTCTCCAGCGGGGCCTCGCCGACGGTGGTGAGCCAGGCTCGGCCGCCGCGGCGGGCCAGGACGGCCCGGGGGACGACGAGCACCGACCCGGGGACGTCCTCGTCGAAGGTGAAGCTGCCGAAGGCCACGGGGCCGGAGCCGGAGCCGGGGGCGCGTCCGGCGTCGTCGGCGGGCGCGTCGCCGAGGACGGTGCGCAGCCACTCGCGGGCCCAGGCGAAGCGGCCGGGGCCCGGCGGCACGGCGACGCGGGCGGCCTGACCCCATCCCACCAGGCCCTCGCCGTTCCTGATCCAGGCGTAGGGCGCCGTCTTCGGGAGGGATGCCAGCAGGTCACCGGGGTCGCCGACGGGGGTGGTGCGAACCGGTAGCGGGCGGGTTGTTCCGAGCGCGACACTCACTCAACACACTCTATGCGGGAACTGAACACGTTCGACTCGGACCCCCGTGAATGCGGTGTTACTACCCGCCAACCAGGAAAAAACCGGATCTTGACCTGTGATGTGGGCAACCTGGTCGCGTACGGACTGTCAAGCGGTGATAGGAAGACGGTCCTGAAATGGCAGACCTCGCCTGAAGGTCATGGTGCCGTCTTGATCGACTCCCTACCTTGGGGCCATGATCGGTCGTCTGTCCCCTGTCGTCACCGCCGTCCTCGTCCTGGCAGCTTCAGGGCCCGCGCAGGCCGTCGCCGCAGCTCAGCCCGTCCCCGAGACGATGGCGGCGCTGGGCGACTCGATCTCCACGGGCTTCAACTCCTGCGGCTGGTACGTCTCCTGCGCGGCCCGTTCCTGGGCGGCCGGCGACAACGCGGAGGTGGGCAGCCACTACCTCCGGCTGCGGCGGCTGGATGGAACGCTCCACCGCGAGAACTTCGCCGTGCCGGGTTCGACGAGCGCCGATCTGCTCGGCCAGGTGAATCGGGCGATCGAGGCGAAGGCCGATTATGTGACGATCCTCATAGGAGCCCAGGACGCGTGCAAGCGCACCGAGCGGGAGATGACGCCGGTCGCGCTTTACCGTCAGCGGATGGACGCCGCGCTGTCCGCGCTGCGCGCCGGCATGCCGCAGGCCAGGGTGTTCATCGCCAGCGTTCCCGACCTGCGGCGGCTGTGGCAGGTCGGCAAGGACAACCCGCTGGCCCGTACGTTCTGGACCATCGGGAAGGTCTGCCAGACCATGCTGGCCGACCCGGCCTCGACGAAGCGGGCCGACGTCGAGCGCCGGGCCCGGGTGCGGGCGCGGGTGATGGCCTACAACCGGGAGGCGGCGCAGGCGTGCGAGGCCATGGGGCCCTCCTGCGACACCGACGAGGGCGCGATCTTCTCCTTCCCGTTCACGCTCGGCCACGTCAGCAAGTGGGACTTCTTCCACCCCAACCTCGCCGGGCAGAAGGCGCTGGCCGAGCAGACGTTCGAGCACGGGTTCACCTGGGAGGACCCGCGCTAGCGGCACTGCGCGAGCATGGCGTCCTTGTCGGCCCTGGTCACGGGCAGGTCGTACTTGAGCGCGACCTGGGCGAAGCGGGTGACGTACGCGCAGCGGACGCTGCGCTGGGGAGGCAGCCAGCCGGCCGGGCCCGAGGCGTCCTTCTCCTCGTTGGCGCGGCCGTCGACGGGTAACAGGTTGAGCGGGTCGTTGGCGAAGTCGAGCCGTTTCGACATCGGCCAGCGCGGCGCGCCCATGCGCCAGCCGTAGTTGAGCGGCACGACGTGGTCCACCTGCACCTCGTCGGCCTGTGTCTTGTGCCAGGAGATGAGCCGGCCGGTGTAGGGGTCGGTCAGGTCCATGGCGACGACCTCGCAGCTCGACCCGGGCCGGTACTCGACGCCGGTGCCGTCGCGGGCGAGCAGGTCGTCGCGGGTGCGGCAGCCGTTGCGGGCGTAGGGGACGCCGGTGGCGGTGTCGGCCCAGTTCTCGCCGTACCGGCTGCGGGCGTAGCCGGTGTTGGGGCCGCGGCCCTTGACGCGTAAGCGGGCGATGAGGGTGCGCGCTCTCGCCTTGTCGTCGTGGGTGGAGACGGGGGCGAGGCCGGGCAGCGTGCCGCTGGCGTTGCTCAGGGGGCTGGCGGCGGTGGCGGCGGGGCTTTTGGCGGTGCCGACGAAGGAGACGACGATGATCGCCCCGGCGAGCAAGGCGATGACGTCCTTCGTGCTCAAGGAGCCCTCCGTGGTTCCCGTGGGCGAAGTTGTCTAGAGAATTCCCGGCATTCCTGGATTTGACACGGGAAGGCTTCCCTGACTGATCGTCCCCGCGGTGTCGCCTCACCGCTTCCCGGCGTCCCACCTCGCCCGCACTCCCCGTCCCTGCTACGGGAACACGTTGCCGATCGCCGGCGCGGTCGCCCGGATCTCCAGCCCGTGGGGTGGTCCCTCGCGGGGACGTCCCGGGCCGGTGGAGTTCACGGCCCGGGATGACGCCCCTCTAGGTCAGGGGTTCGGCGGCCGCGGTGGCCTCGGCGGGCTCGGGAGCGGGCCGGGGCGGGCGGACGTACGTGCCGTTGCGGCGGGCCACCAGTTCGGCCAGCAGTTCGTCCCACTTCTGGCCCACGGCGTCCACGTCGTAGGTCCGCGCCGTCTCCAGGGCCCCCGCCGCCAGTGACCGGCGCAGCGTCTCGTCCTCGATGACCCGGATGACGGAGGACGCCAGGTTGGCGTTGGTACGGGGCTTGACCAGCAGCCCGTCCACCTCGTCGGTGATCATCTCCTTGGGCCCGTGCGGGCTGTTGAAGCTGACGATGGCCAGCCCCTTGGCCATGGCCTCCAGGATCGTCATCGGGAAGCCCTCGTGCCGCGAGCTGAGCACGAAGATCGACGCCTTCTCCAGCTCGGCCCCCACGTCGCTGGTCGGGCCCGGCAGCTCGACCTTGCCCTCAAGCCCGGCCTCGACGATCTGCGCGGCCAGGTTCTCCTGCTGCGGCCCGGCGCCGAAGATGCGCAGCTTCCAGTCCGGATGCGCGGCGGCGACGGTCTCCCACGCGGTGATCAGCCGGTGGAAGCCCTTGAGCCGGGTCATCCGCCCCACGGCGACGACGACCTTGGCGTCGAGCGTGGACAGCCCGCCGGTCATCGGCGGGACGGCGTTGGGGATGCGCGCCAGCTTCTTCGGCTTCTTCGGCAGCGCGCTGCGGTAGTCGCGCAGGTCGGCCTTGGTGAGGGTGACCAGCGCGTCCATGCGGCGGTACCGCCACTTGATCAGCTTCTGCATCGGCTCGGCCTGGGTGCGCAGGGCCACGTGCTCCTGCCCGATGGTGATCACGCCCGGCTGCGCTAACTGCGCCATGGCCAGGTTGAGCCCGGGACGGGTGGCCATGAGCACGCCGCTGTCGAGCGAGCGGATGTAGCGGGCCAGCTTGTAGTCGGTCCACAGGGTGAAACGGTGGTAGGCCGTCTCCTCCGGAGGCATCAGCTTGCTGGGGAACTTCGACAACATCGCGCGCAGCGGGTCGGCGCTCGGCTTGAGCCGGTCGTCGAGGAACCGGAAGCGCACCCGCTGATCGATCGGGAAGAACGGCTCCTCGGCCTCCTTCAGGATGCTGACGATCTCGACGTCGTGCTTGTCGGCCAGGTAGCCGGCCAGGTTGAACACCGTCCTGATCGTGCCGCCCATGCCGTTGGCGTGCAGGAGCAGGATCCGGATGCGGTCGGTCGACGGGGGTGGCGCGTTGCGTGCCTTGCGGCGGTTGTACCCCCGGTACAACCGGACCATCGCCGACTTCCCCCTGCGTGCCAGTGCGCGCACCTGGACGATCCCCCTTGTGCTCGGTTGCAAGTCGCGAACGCGCGGGACCGGTCGTCAGGCCGCGCGCGGGCGGAGTGCACATGTCATCCCCTGTGCGCTTTCCCCGCCTATGATCTTTAGACGCCGGACAGGTTCCTAAGGTTGCATACCCGGCCGATGCGACGGATCCGGCGTATGTGGCAAATGTTCGGCAAGGAGACTCAGGGCGACGTCGATGGCCCTTTCGAGCTGCGTGTCCACGCCCCTGGCGTAGTCCTGCGGGGTGATGTCCACCTCGATGTCGGGATCGGTGCCGTAGTTCTCCACCTGCCAGCCGACGTCGTCGAAGGCGAAGGAGAACTCCGGCTGCGTGGTGACGGTCCCGTCGGCGAGCCGGTGGCGCGGCCAGATGCCGATCACCCCGCCCCAGGTGCGCCTGCCGACCAGCGGGCCCAGCTTGAGCAGCTTGAAGGTGTGGCTGAAGATGTCGCCGTCCGAGCCCGCCCACTCGTTGGTGATGGCCACCAGCGGCCCGCGCGGCGACTCCGGCGGGTACGGCTCCGGATCCCCCCACCGCGGGTAGTCGTAGCCGAGCCGCCGCCTGGCCAGCTTCTCCAGCAGCAGCGCCGAGACGTGGCCGCCGCCGTTGAAGCGCACGTCCACGATGAGGGCGTGCCGGTCGTACTCGGCCAGGAAGCCCCGGTGGAACTCGCCGAACCCCTCGGTGCCCATGTCCGGGACGTGCAGATAGCCGACCCGGCCGCCGGAACGCTCGTGGCACTCGGCCCGGTTGAGGTTGACCCAGTCGCGGTAGCGGGCCGGCTGCTCGTCGGCCAGCGCGCGCACGGTCACGGTGAAGACCCGCTCCTCGCGCCGCAGGGTCAGCTCGACCTCCTCGCCCGCCTGGTTGACCAGCCGCTCGTTCGGGGTGGCCGCGCGGCCGATGGGCGCGCCGTTGATGGCCAGCACCGCGTCCCCCGGCCGTACGTCGAGCCCCAGCCGGTTCAGCGGCGAGGTGGCCTCCGGGTCCCACACGTCGCCGGTGACGATCGCGTGGACGTGGTAGACGCCGTCGCGGAAGTCCCAGTCGACGCCCAGCTTGCCCTGGCTGTAGTCGGGCCCGGGGCGGTACTCGCCGCCGCTCTCGTAGGCGTGGCTGGTGGCCAGCTCGCCGTGCAGCTCCCACAGCAGGTCGGAGAACTCGCCCCGGGTGGTGACCCGGTCCACCAGCGGCTCGTAGCGCCGGTAGACGGCCGGCCAGTCGACGCCGGCCATGTCCTCGGTCCAGAAGTTCTCCCGCTGCAGCCGCCACGCCTCGCGGAACATCTGCCGCCACTCCGACTCCGGCGCCACCGACACCTTGATGCGCGTCAGGTCGATCCAGCCGCTCTCGCGTCCCGGCGGGTCGTCGTCGTGCTCGGGCACCTCGCCGGCCTTGACCACGCGCAGCCGGCTGCCGGCCCGGTACAGCAGCGTCTTGTGGTCGCGGCCCAGCTCGAACGCGCTGACCCCGTCGGCGAACGTCTCGTTCCTGCCCTTGGCGAAGTCGTACAGGTGCAGGGTGTTCTCGCCCTCCAGCGGGCTGGTCAGCAGCAGCGCCTTGCCCTTGAGCCCGGCCACGCCCTCGTAGCGGCCCTCCGGCAGCGGGAAGGCGGTGACACGGCCGGCCAGCCCGTCCAGGTCCACCCGGACGGCCTCCACCGGCTCGTCCTCCTCCTCGTCCTTGCCGTTGAGCGGGCGCCGTCCGGGCACGAACGGGTCGGGCGCGTCGGCCCGCAGCGCGATCGCGTACGGCCGGGTGCCCAGCGGGAAGCCCAGGTCGAACTGCAACTGGTCGTAGACGGGCGAGAAGACCCGCTGGCCGATGAAGTACAGGTAGCGGCCCTGCGGGTCGAAGGCCGGCATCGAGTCCTTGAGCACCGGCTCGGAGGCGGTCACCGTCCGGCCGGTCTCCGGGTGGTGCAGCTTGATCGCGGTGGTCTGGGCGTTGAGCGGCCCGGCGTAGGCCAGCCACTGCCCGTCGTGCGACCAGGCCGGGTCCTCGGGCGGCCCGTGCGGGTTGCGTTCCACCAGGGTGGCCGCGCCGGTGGCCAGGTCCAGCAGGTGCAGCTCGTGGCGGTGGTTGACCACGGCCACGCGGTCGTGCGCGGGGTCGGGGACCAGCTCGTTGATCCGGCCCAGCCTGGCCACCTCGACGCCGCAGCCGCCCTCGTGGCCCTCCAGGATGACCAGCGTCTCCTCGTCGCACTCGCCGCTGGCCGCGGCGATCAGCCGTACGCCGTCGTTGAGCCAGGTCAGGAAGCGGTAGCGGACGCCGTCCGGCTCGCCGTGCTGGCTGACCGGGCCCTCCCAGTCGGCCATCGCGTACGCCTTGCCGCGCGAGGTGATCGCCAGCGCGCTGCCGTCCGGGCTGAGGGTCGCGCTGTCGAGGTACTCCTCGGCGTCGACGAACCGGCGGTTGCGCTGCGTCCTGGAGCTGGCCAGCCGCACCTCCAGCCGCCTGGGCCCCTCGCCCGGCTCCAGCAGGTACAGGTCGGCGCCGGCGTGGTAGACCAGCCGGTGGCCGTCGCTCGACAGGTTGCGCGCGTAGTAGTCGTCGTGGTGGGTGTGCTTGCGCAGGTCCTGGCCGTCCGGCAGGCACGAGTAGACGTTCCCGACCCCCTCGTGGTCGGACAGGAAGCAGATCCGCCGCTCGCTCCAGCAGGGCGAGGCCAGGTTCCCCGGCAGCCGGATCAGCCGCCTGAACTCGCCGCCGCCGTCGGTGTCGATCCACAGGTCGCCGACCGTGCCGCCGCGGTAGCGCTTCCACCGCGCGGGGTCGGCGGTGTTGCGGCCGAGCACGATCATCCCGTCGGGGCCGTGGGCGATCGAGTTCGCCGGTCCGTACGGCAGCCGCTGCGGCACCCCGCCCGGCGCCACCCGGTGCAGCCATTTGCGCCCGGCGAACGGCTGGGACTGGTCGCTGGCGTAGAGGATGCGGCCCTCGTGGTCCCAGCCGGTGACCGTGCAGCGGGCGCCGTGGAAGGTGACCCGGCGGGCGGCGCCGCCGACGGCCGGCATCACGTACACCTCCTCGGGGCCCTCCTCGCGGCCGACGAAGGCGATCTGGTCGCCGCGCGGGGAGATGCGCGGGTAGCCGGCCTCGGCCGCGCCCGCGGTCAGGCGGAAGGCGCGGCCGCCCTGGGCCGAGACCATCCACAGGTCGTCCTCGGCGGCGAAGACCACCACGTCCTGAAAGACAGTGGGAAAGCGGAGATAGGCCGACATGTGCGCAGCTCCTCCTCCACCGGACAGCCGGGGGCCGCCGGCCCCCGGCTGCGCGATTCACCTCACGGGGGTCATCCCTCGTCGGTCCTTCTCGTTTCCTTCTTGGTCTCCTTGGCCTGCCGGCTGGTCTTGATGGCCTGTTTCTTGGCCTTGCCCGACTTGGTGGCAGGTTTCTTCTTCGTGTCAGCCATCGATTTCCCCCTGAAACGGTTGCGCCCGATTGGCACACTATGGCGGTTAAATACCCATCTATCCCCGATAACCGACATTTCGCCTATCGTGTGCTAATCGGGCGATCGCCGGACGGCCGCGACCACCACACGCCCTCGCCGTGCGACAGGCCCGGCAGCCGCCGCTCGGCCTCGTGCACCGCCGCCGCCGGGATCTCGCCTTCGAGCACCCACGTCTCGGCCCGCCTGCCGGTGCCGTCCAGGGCCGCGCCCAGCCCGGCCAGGGCGGCCGACACGGTGGCGAAGGCGTCGGCGGGCACCTCCAGCTCGAAGCGGTGGCACGGCTCGTACACCCTGGTCCCCGCCCTGCGCAGGGCCTCGGTGAGGACGGCCCGCGCCTGCCCGCGGAAGTCGCCCGCCACCGTGATCGGGGAGGCGTACCCGGTCGCGGTCAGCGTGACCAGCACGTCGGTGACCGGCCACCCCCGCGGCCCCGCGCCCAGGGTGCGCCGCACGCTCTCCTCGATCGCCCGGTGGAAGGCCAGTGGCAGCGAGCCCAGGTCCACCTCCAGCCGGTAGAGCACGCCGCAGCCCGGCGCGGCCGGCTCGACACGCAGGCCCACGGTCGCCATGAACGCGCCCCCGGCCTGGCGCATCTCCTCCCTGGCCGCGCCGGTGCCCGACGGGCGTTCGAAGTAGACCGGGCGGCTGGGCTCGAACTCGGCCTCGACGCCGAAGTCCCTGGCCAGGGTCTCGCCGATGACCTCCTTCTGGACCTCGCCGTACAGCAGGACCGACGTCTCGCCGCCGGCCAGCGTCCGGGTGCCGATCAGGGGATCCTGCTCGGCCAGCGCGACGAGCGCGGCGTGCAGGCGCGGCTCCTGGCCGGGGATCCGGGGGCGTACGACGGTCTCCAGGCTGGGCGGGGTGAAGTGGGCCTGCCCCTCCGGGCCCGGCTCGCCCAGCCGGTCGCCGACCCGGATCTCCGGCACCCCGCGGACCGTGGCGATGTCGCCCGCCACCGCCACCCGCGCCCCTGACCCCACCACGGCCACCCCGCTCGGCCGCCCCTCGTACGCGTGGACGCCCCCGCCGGGCTCCCGGCGCAGGAACGTCACCCGCTCCCGCGCCCGCAGCTCCCCGCCGCGCAGCCGCAGATAGGCCACCTTCTCCCCGGCCCGCCCCCGCTCCACCGCGAACACCGCGCCCGTCGTGGTCGTCGTGGTGCGGTCGGCGGCTTCGTCCGAGCCGGCCGGCGGCTGGGGGACCGCGGGCAGCAGCCGGATCGCCCCCAGCAACTCGGCCACCCCCTGGCCGGTGATCGCCGACCCGAACGACACGGGATGCGCCTCACCCGCCGCGCACTGCGCCGCGAGCGCCCCGCGCACCCGCCCCGCCCCCGGAACCACCCCGTCGACCAGCAGCTCCAGCAGCCCGTCATCCCCCTCTGCCAGAACCTCGGCAGCCTCGGCCTCGCGCGCCTCGACGTCGCGCGCCTCGGCCTTGCGCCCTTCGGCCTCGCCGTTCTCGGCCGCCTCCGCCTTGCCGGTCTCCGCCTCGACGGGCCCATCGGCCCGCACCACCTCCTCCGAGCCGCCGCCCGCCGCCCCCGGGCAGGGCACCCCCCCGAAGGCAGGCGGAGCGAAGGCGAAGGGACGGGTGGCGGCGCCCGGCCCGCCGATGCCGCGAACCGTGTTCAACGGGACCGCCCGCGGCGACAACCATCGTCGGATCTCGGCGAGCACCCCCGCCTCCCGGGCCCCCACCCGGTCGATCTTGTTCACGAAGATCAGCGTGGGCAGCCGCAACCGCCGCAGCGTCTTCATCAGGACCCGCGTGTGCGGCTGCACGCCCTCCACGGCCGACAGCACCAGGACGGCGCCGTCGAGCACGCCGAGCGCGCGTTCGACCTCGGCCACGAAGTCGGCGTGGCCGGGGGTGTCCACGAGGTTGACCCGCAGGTCGCCCATGGTGAACGAGGCGACGGCCGATCGGATGGTGATGCCGCGGCGGCGTTCGATCTCGCCGCTGTCGGTCTGCGTGCTGCCGTCGTCGACGCTGCCGAGGCGCTTGATGGCCCCGGTCTCGAACAGCAGCCGCTCAGTGAGGCTGGTCTTGCCCGCGTCCACGTGCGCGAGGATGCCGATGTTCAGGATGTGCATGAGTGGTGGAGCCCTCGAGAACTCTCGTGCCAATGGGGGGCTGGAAGATCTCTGGGCGGCGCCGCATCTCATGCTCCTGAACGTCGTCCGGCAAGTGCCCGGTCATCCTGTCACCGAGGCGGACCGACCGGCCACCGATTTAAACCGGGTCACAATAGCCGAAGCTGCTCCGGCTCGGCGACCGCGGCGGCGATCGGGCGGGGCGGCACGCGGCGGGCCATGGCGGGGGTGGCCCTGCCGACGCCGTGACGTTCGGCCAGCTCCCTGACCTGGGCCACGACGCGGTCCTGGTAGGAGGCGGGGGCGTAGGCGCCGCGGCCGTACAGCTCCAGGTAGCGCGGCACCAGGCGCGGGTGCTCGCGCCCGAGCCAGCTCAGCCACCACTCGCGCGCGCCGGGCCGCAGGTGCAGGACGATCGGCGCGATGTGGGTCGCGCCGGCCTCGGCGATCTCCTTGACCGTGCGGTCGAGCTGGGCGGGGGAGTCGGTCAGGTACGGCAGGATCGGCGCCATCAGCACCCCGCACGCCACCCCGTTGTCGTTGAGCGTGGCGCACGCCTCCAGCCGCCGGCGCGGGTTGGGCGTGCCGGGCTCGACCTCGCGCCACACCGCCTCGTCGACGAAGCCGACCGACACGCTCGTGCTCACGTCGGTGACCTCGGCCGCCTCGGTGAGCAGGTCGAGGTCGCGCAGGATCAGCGTGCCCTTGGTGAGCACCGAGAACGGGTTCGCGGCGTCGCGCAGCGCGGCCAGGATGCCGCGCATCAGCCGGTAGCGGCCCTCGGCGCGCTGGTAGCAGTCGACGTTGGTGCCCATGGCCACGTGGTGGCCGCCCCAGCGGGCCGCGGCCAGCTCCTTGCGGGCCAGCTCCGCCGCGTTGACCTTGACGACGATCTTCGAGTCGAAGTCGGCCCCGGCGTCGAGGTCGAGGTATTCGTGCGTCTTGCGGGCGAAGCAGTAGACGCAGCGATGCCCGCAGCCGCGGTAGGGGTTGATCGTGTACTCGAACGGCACCCGGCTCGCCCCCGGCACCCGGTTGATGATCGACCGGGCCTGCACCTCGTAGAAGGTCATCCCTCTGAACTCGGGCGTGTCGAACGTACGGGTGACCGCGCCGCGGGCGAACAACGGCACGGCCGGATCGGCCTGACCTGGCCCGGTCAGGCGCAAGTTGTCCCAGCGCATCCCATGATTAGAACAAAAGTTCGAGCGTGATCGCAAACCGAAAGAGGCGGTAATTAGGGGGTCATGCCATGGCTAATGATCTTCATGGTTGGGGAGGAACACGCCACAGAGCTTGCGTTCCGGAGGTGCGTCTATGGCCTGGTCGCAGGACGAGGAGCGAATGCTGGCCCAGATCGAGCAGCACCTCGTCGATGACGATCCACGTCTCGTCGCCCGGCTCGAGTCGTTCAACGAGCGGGCCCGTCGCGGCGAGGCGAGGGCGAAGGGGCAGCCGGGCAGCAGGAGGCCGCGCCGGTCGACGGTCATCATCGTGATCAGCTGGGTGCTCATCGCGACGCTGGTGGCCACCCTGCTGATCATGGTGCTCCAGCACGAGGCCGCCACCGCCGTGGCCCTGGCCGCCTCGCGCTGACCGCTCCCGGATCACGTCCGGATCACGTCCGGATCGCGTCCGGATCCGGTGACGCTCAGGCCGTGCGGACGGTCGGCTCGTGGCGTACCGGGAAGTTGACCGAGGCGGCGATGAAGCACGCCTTGTGGGCGTCCTCGTGCAGGCGGGCGGCGGTCTCGGCCATCTCCGGTGCGGCCACGGTCACCTCGGGGCGGAGCACGACCTCGGTGAAGTGGCCGCCGGCGCCGTTCTCGGCCATGGTGCCCGCCGCGCGGTCGGCGTACGCGGTGACCACGACGCCCGCGTCGGCGCACAGGTGCAGGTACCAGAGCATGTGGCACTGGGAGAGCGAGGCGACCAGCAGCTGCTCGGGGTTCCAGCGGGCCGGGTCGCCCCGGAAGGCGGGGTCGGAGCTGCCCGCGATGACCGGCGGGCCCTCGGCCGACAGGTCGTGGTCGCGGCCGTATATGCGGTAGTCGCTGGTGCCGGTGCCCTTGTTGCCGGTCCAGGTCACGGTGACGGCGTACGTGTGGTGGCGGGTCATAGGGGTTCGTCCTTGCTGTGGGTGACGGCACGGGTGTCGAACACGTGCTCGCGGGCGATGGCCGCCGCGTCCTGCGGCCGGGCCTCGGTGATCGCGGCGAGGAGCTGTTCGTGCTGGCCGGAGACGTGCGCCGGACGGGACGGCGGCGCCAGCGAGCGCAGCGTGGACACCTGGATCTGGTCCCACACGCGCTCCAGGGTGTGCAGCGCGATGACGTTGGCCGCCAGCTCGGCGATCCGCCGGTGGAAGCGGCGGTTGAGCCCGACGGCCTCGCCGAGGCGGCCCTGCGCGGTGGCGGCCGCCGTGGCGTCGGCCACGTCGCGCAGCGAGGCCAGGTCGGCGGGGGCGATGCGGCCCTCGCCCTGACGGACGGCGGCCAGCTCGGCCGTGAGCGCCTCCAGGGCCGCCCGCACCTGGTAGGCGTCCTCCAGCGCGGACGCCTCCAGGGCCACGACGACCACTCCGCGCCCGGCCGGGCGCACCAGCCCGTCGGCCGTCAGCGCCCGCAGCGCCTCGCGGACCGGAGTGCGGCTCATCTCCAGGGTCGCCGCGACCTCCATCTCGGTCAGCCGCGCCCCCGGCGGGTAGGTCCCGTCGAGGATCAGCTCCCGCAACCGGCTCCAGGCCACATCGCTCTGCACGGACGCGACTCTAGCGCTTTGCATACATTGCATGCAATGGATGGCCCTGTGAGCCCGTACGGTCGAGGCAGGAAGACTCAGAGGCCCTTGAGGAAGGTGGCCGCCACCGGGGCCGCGATCTTGCCGCCCGTGCCGCCGCCCTCCACGACCACGGCGAAGGCCACGTCGCCCTTGAAGCCCATGAACCAGGCGTGGGTGTCGAGCTTGTCGCCGGTGCCGAACTCGGCCGTGCCCGTCTTGCCGTGGGTGCCGGCGGGCAGGCCGCTGCCCCGGGCGGTGCCCTTGGAGACGACGGCCGCCATCATGCTGTGCAGTTGCTCCTTGACCCCCTTGGGCAGCGCCTCCTCGCCGGCCTTCTGCTTGAGCGAGGGCACCAGCGTGGGCGGACGCCAGGTGCCGTCGGCGATGGCCGCGGCCACCGAGGCCATCGACAGCGGGCTCGCGGTGATCCTGGCCTGGCCGAAGGACTCGGCGGCCAGCTCGGCGTCGGACTGGGCCCTCGGGAAGCTGGCCTTCGTGGCGGGCACGCCGATGTTGAGCGGCTGGTTGAAGCCGACGCCTTCTGCCGTCTTGAGCAGCTTGTCGGCGCCGAGCCGCTGTTCGGCCAGCGGCGCGAAGGTGGTGTTGCACGAGTGGGCGAAGGAGTCGAGGAACGACAGCGAGCCGAACTCCTCCTTCTCCGAGTTGCGGATCTTCAGCCCGCCCACGGTGGCGTACATCGGGCAGGTGACCTTGTCGCCGGGCGACATGCCGGCCGCCAGCAGGCCGATCGCGGTGACCGCCTTGAACGTCGAGCCCGGCGGGTAACGGCCGTCGAGGGCCCGGTTGAAGCCGCCCTGGTTGTTGACCACGGCCAGGATCTCGCCCGTGGAGGGCCGGATGGCGACCATGGAGGTGGGCTTGGGGACGTCCTTGACCGCGGCCACGGCGGCCGCCTGCGCCTGCGGGTCGAGCGAGGTCTCGACGGGCTTGCCGTCGGTGCCCTCGATCGTGGCGAGCGTCTTGCCGCCGAGCTGGATCTGTGTGGTGGGGGTGCCGGCCAGCCGCTTCTGGAACGTCTCCTGCAGGCCGCCGCGCCCGACGGCCTGCCCGGGCTTGTAGGAGGAGCCGAGCTTGGCGACGTCCTTCTTGGTGGCCTTGTCGAGGTAGCCGACGAGCTGCTGCACCGAGCCGCCGGACGTGCCGGCGTCGATGCGGCCGCCGTCGGCGTCGGTGATCCCGGCCCGTTGCGGCCAGTTCGTCTTGATGCCGAACGTCGCCCCCTGGGTCATCTGCGGGTGCAGCGCGGTGGGCCGCCAGTCGACCTTCCACGCGCGGTCGGCCACCACGAGGTCGATCTGCCCGTCGTAGGACCAGGAGCCGATGTTCTTCAGCGCCAGCGTCGCGGTGTAGGGGACCCGCGCCCGGCCGTCGCCCTCGACGATCTGCCCCAGCTTGACCGTGGCCGACTCGACGCCGAGCGCGGTGCGCTGCTGGTCGTAGGCGGTGAGCTGCTGCGGCGTGGCCAGCTCGGCGGTCATGGCGGTCTTGTCGCCCGCCTGCCAGGCGGCGGCGAAGCGCTGTGCCGTCTCGCCCGGTGTGCCCTTGGTGCGTAGCAGGTAGTAGGCGCCCCCGCCCGCGGCCCCCGCCACGAGCACGGCGGACACCGACACGATCGCGATGGTACGGCCCCGCGCCACTGGTCAGCCCCCTGGTCCTCGACGACAGGTGTCAGAGCCTAGCGGTGATCCATCAGGTCGTCCCATTGGAAGCCTTGTGGCTGGAGGCGTAGGCGGGCACGTACTCCTGCCCGGACAGCTTCTGGACGGCCTCCATGATCTCGTCGGTGACCCGGCGACGGTCGCGCGCCTTGGTGTGGTCGCCCTCGAAGCGCATCGGCTCGCCGATGGAGATGCCGATCTTGGCGGGCCTGGGCACCTTCGACCCGACCGGCAGCACCTTCTCGGTGCCCGTGAGGGCCACCGGCAGCACGGGCGCGCCCGTCCTGAGCGCCAGCCAGGCCACGCCGACCTTGCCGCGGTAGAGGCGGCCGTCGGGGGAGCGGGTGCCCTCGGGATGGATGCCGAACAGCTCGCCGCGCTCCAGCAGCTCGGCGGCGGCGTCGAGCATCGCCTGGGCGGCGTGGGCGCTCTCGCGGTCGATCGGCAGGCTGCCGCCGAGCCGCATGAAGAAGCCGGAGACGGGGTTGCCGTCGAAGTACTCGTTCTTGGCGGTGAACGTGACGTGCCGGGGCAGCAGCGCGGGCAGCAGGAAGGAGTCGAGCACGGAGAGGTGGTTGGCCGCCAGGATGGCCGGGCCGACCCTCGGCACGTTCGCGGCGCCGGTGATGTGCGGCCGGCACATCGCGTGGGCGAGCGGCGCGGCGGCGAACTTGACCACTTCGTACAGCAACGGGCTCTCCTGGATCATGGGCAGTCGGCCTTGCCACCCTAAGGCAGCGGGACGCCCGGAAAGCTTTAAGGCCGATGTGGTGGTCGCCTCCTCGGCGAGATGCACAACACGGTTCCAGCCGAACGGTATTCCGTGAAGGCGGTAATTTGCGGCCCGGGGGACACAGCCACATCGGCATTTCCGAGTTAAGCACAGCCTCTGGCGTTGGAGGTAATCGTGCCCGCCGCATGGGACGCGCGTGACCTGCGCGCCGGGGCTCACGGCCGTGCCGGGCCGTCCGCGAGCAGCGCGAAGGCGTGTTCGGCGGCGCGTACCGCGTCGGCCTCGGCCTCGGGCAGGGGGCGCCCCTCGGCGAGCTGCGCCCAGGTGCGGCGGGCGAGCACCCGCTGCACGGCCAGCACCTGCGCGGCCAGCAGCGTGGCGGTCAGCTCGTCCATGGTCTCGGCCAGGGCCTCGGTCAGCTCGGCCTCGTCCTGGGTCATGTGGTGGAACAGCCGCACGGCCAGGCTGGGGGTGTCGAACACCATGCGGTGGAAGGCCAGCACCTCGGGGTGGTCGTTGAGGCCGGTGACCGGGTCGTGGGCGGCCAGGCCGTCGAGGTAGTGGCGGCGCAGCGCCGCGACCGGGTGCTCGCTTGGGTCTCGTCCGCGCACCACGCGGGCGGCCTCGCCCTTGTGGTCGGCGAACCGGTGCAGGACGAGGTCCTCCTTGGTCGGGAAGTACTTGAACAGTGTCGGCTTGGACACCCCGGCCGCCGCCGCGATCTCGGTCACCGGCACCTCGTCGAAGCCGCGTTCCAGGAAGAGCGCGATCGCCGCCGTGGAGATGGCCTCGTGCACCCGCTGCCGCTGCAGCTCCCGCAGTCCTGTCATGCCTACAGCCTAGCAAAGTGTTAACCTGGTCAATGGCTTAACCGAGTTAACACTTTTGGGGTGTGCATGGGAACGCTCGACGACGAACGGCGTCACCTCGAACGGTGCAGGGCAGGGCTGCGCAGGATGCTGGAGGGCGCGCGCGAGAACGTGATCGTCGGCGAGACCGTGGCCGGTGACCGCTACAGCGCCGAACGGCTCGGCCGCCACCTCAAGAGCCTGGCCAAGGAGCTGAGCGAGGAGCCCGACGGGCCGCCGTTCTTCGGCCGGCTGGACTTCGGCCAGGAGTCGGCCGAGCACCGCGGGCGGTCGTACCACATCGGCCGGCGGCACATCACCGGCGAGCACGGCGGCCCGCCCGTGGTGATCGACTGGCGCGCGCCCGTGGCGCGCGCGTTCTACCGCGCCGGCGCCCGCGATCCCCAGGGCGTCGAGGTACGCCGCCGTTTCGGCTGGTCGGGCAGCACGCTGACCGGCTTCGAGGACGAGTGTCTGGGCGCGGGGGAGGAGGGCGGCGGCGCGCTCCTGGCCGCCGAGATCGAACGCCCGCGCGTCGGCCCGATGCGCGACATCGTCGCCACCATCCAGCCCGAGCAGGACGACCTCGTCCGCGCCGACCTGGACACCACCATCTGCGTGCAGGGCGCCCCCGGCACCGGCAAGACCGCCGTCGGCCTGCACCGGGCCGCCTACCTGCTGTACGCCCACCGCCGGCGCCTCGAACGCTCCGGCGTCCTGGTGCTCGGCCCGAACCGGGCCTTCCTCGGCTACATCTCGGCCGTGCTGCCCGCGCTCGGCGAGGTGGACGTCGAGCAGACCACCCTCGAAGGGCTGCTCGGCGCCTACCCCGTACGGGCCGCCGACTCCGCTGCGGCCGCGGCGGTCAAGCACGACGCCCGCATGGCCGAGGTGCTGCGCCGCGCCCTGTACGGCCGCATCCGCAGGCCCGCCGAGCCCGCCGTGGTGGCCGACGGCTCCTACCGCTGGCGCGTCGGCGAGGACGAGCTGCGCCGCATCGTGGAGGACACCAGGCGGGCCGCGCTCCCGTACGGGGTCGGCCGCGAGCGGGTCAGGGCCAGGATGGTGGCGGCGATGCGCCGGCAGGCCGAGGCCCGCGGCCAGACGTGCAACGCCGCCTGGGAACGCCGGATCGGCCGCGCGGTCGCCCCTGCGCTCGACGCGACCTGGCCCGCCGCCCGCCCCGAGGACGTGCTGCACGAGGTGCTCAGCGCCCCGCCCGAGGGCCTGCTGACCGACGCCGAACGCGCCGCCCTCGCCTGGCCCCGCCCGCCGCGCGGCGTCAAGAGCGCCAAATGGACCGACGCCGACCTGGTGCTGCTGGACGAGCTGGCCTGCCTGCTCGAACGCCCCCGCGGCTACGGCCACGTCATCGTGGACGAGGCGCAGGACCTGTCGCCCATGCAGTGCCGCGCCGTGGCCAGGCGCAGCGAGCACGGCTCGCTGACCGTGCTCGGCGACCTGGCCCAGGGCACCACGCCGTGGGCGGCCGGGTCGTGGCCGGAGCACCTGGAGCTGCTCGGCAAGTCCGGCGGCCGGATCGTCGAGCTGACCACCGGCTTCCGCGTGCCCGGCGTGGTCGTGGAGCTGGCCAACACGCTGCTGGCCGCGCTCGACGCCGACGTCCCGCCCACCCGCTCCTACCGCTCCGACGGCAGGCTGCGGGTCATCGCGACGGCCGGGCTGGAGAAGGGGGTCGTGGAGGCCGTACGGGAGGCTCGCGGGTTCGAGGGGTCGATCGGGGTGATCGCGGCCGACGCGCACGTCGAGGCGATCACGTGCGCGCTCTGGAACGAGGGGCTGGACGTCGGGGAGCGGCTGAGCGTCCTGCCCGCCTCCATGTGCAAGGGCCTGGAGTACGACCACGTCGTCCTGGCCGAGCCGGCCGCCGTCGCCGCCGGGCCGCGCGGCCTCAACCGCCTGTACGTCGCCCTCACCCGCGCGGTCTCCCGGCTCGACGTCGTCCACGCCGAACCCCTTCCCCCTCAGCTTTCCCGCCCGTCATAAGCCCTCTGAAATGGGCAGATGTCTGGACTCGGCGGCTCGACAGGCCCACGGCTCTGGTGTGTGATGTGATTCACTTCACGAGGGAGCCGGAAGATGACCGCTTCGCAAGACCCGCCGCCAGGCGACGACGAGCACACACGTGAAGGGCGCCGGCCGCAACCGCCGCCCTACGGCCGGCCGCCGCAGCAACGGCAGGGCACCCAGATCCTGTCGATCATCGGGTTCGTCAGCGCCGCGGTGGCCATCCTGTTCATACCGATCCTGTTCGGTCTGGCCGGCATCGTGCTGGGCATCGTCGGCCACACCCGTGGCGAGCCCCTGGGCAAGTGGGCCGCCATCGCCGCCGCGGCCTGCATGGTCGTCGGCATGGTCCTCGGCGCGCTGGCCACGCGCGCGCTGGGCTCCTGACCCGCTGTGCCCGCGTGAATCCGCCGTCGCGCGGGCACAGGGAACGCCCCGCGGTGGGAGTCTCCCGTCTGTTCCACCACGGCCCTCCGGGCGGCCGGGCTCGTTCTTCGTCGTGCCTAGCGACGGCCGCGGCCGGCCAGCTTCACCACGGCCGGCACCAGAACGACGAGGACCGCCGGCAGCATGAGGATCACGGTGGAGCCGATGGTCATGACCTGCTCCTCGTTGAGCGGAACATCGCGTTCGTCCTCACGGTGAACCGTCGCTCCTCGCTTCGATGAAGTGTCAAGCCGCCACTCCTTCGCGGGCACGGTTGTCGCTGTGGACCAGTCCGTTCACCTGCCCTGGCCTGGTAGGACATCAGACGGAACCGATATCCCGTCGACACGGCTGTCGCCGCCCGCCTAAGTTGCAGATCATGACAGAGAGCCCCGCCGGCGGTCGGTGCGACTGCGGCGCAGTTGCCGGCCCGCTGGGCGCATGCGTGGACTACTACCACGCCGTCCTCTCTGAGGAGCAGGCCGATCCGCACATGTACAGGTGGCACGCGCCTGTCGTCTGCGCGTATCTCCTGCAGCATCCTGCTGGAGCCCACGAGAAGTACCTCGACGGTCAGTTCCGCCAGTTGCAGCTCTTCCTGGACAAGGGCCTCGACGCGCTGCTTCGCGTGGCGGCTCATCAGGTGGCGCGGAACAATCACAGGGCGCGGGCGGGCTACGACACGAGCCCGTTGGCGGCGTACGAGCCACTCCCGCCGGGCGGACCTCCCGGGCACTTCCGCGCCACGTTCTGCGGGTTGCCGTTCAGGGACGGCAGCTTCGTGTCCGACGGGCACCTGACCTACGGACACCGCATCGAGACCATCGCCGAAGCGACTGTGGACTCCTGGAGATCTCTCCGGGCCTGAGGGCTCATCCCCGGAGGCGGAACGCGTCACGCCCTCGGAGCACCATGGGGGAGATGATCTCCTCTCCTGCCACCGGAGGGATGCGAGGTTCGGGTCGGAGGCGGCAGGGTTCCGGCGGGCCAGGTTCGCGGTCTGGCTCGTCAGGTTCTCGTCCAGTGGGGTTGGGCGACGTCGAACACCCGCTGTTCGCGTCCGCGCAGCGCCACCTCGGCGAACTGCCACAGGATCGCCCCGGTCGGCGCGTGGATCACGATGTCCGGGCCGAGCGGCATCTGCAGCAGCTCGCCCTGCCAGCGCGGCACCCCGGGCGCGAGGAAACGTTCCAGCGGGACCGCGTGCACCGAGGCCACCTCGTGGGCATCCCCCACCGGCTCCTGCCGGCCCCCGAACGCCACCACAGGAGTGATCACGAACCCGGAGTCGGCGACGAAGTCGTCGAGCAGCCCGGCCACCTCCACGCCGGTCACCCCGACCTCCTCGGCCAGCTCCCGCAGCGCCGCCTCCACCGGCTGCTCGCCCTCGTCGAGCCGCCCGCCGGGCAGCGCCCACTGCCCGGGGTTGCGTCCGCGCGCCGCCCTGCGGATCAGCACCGTGTACGGGACGCGCCCGGCGTCCTCCAGCACGCACACCGTCACGGCCGCCCGGCGCACACCTGAGGCGGGCGGCACCTCCCGGCGGTCGAAGGCGGCGAGATGAGCGGTGACCTGCTCGCGCAGCGCGTCGATCGGGGGCAGCATCCCCTCAGGATCTCACGCCACCCCCACCCGGCCACCGCACCGGAACGCGGGACGCCGGAGGCGTCAGGAGAGGCGGGCCACTCCTTCCAGGAGGCGGGACACGTCCGAGTGGTCGTTGTAGTGGACCAGTCCCGCGCGGACGGCGCCGCCCGAGTCGCGCAGGCCCAGGGCGCCGGTCAGTTCCCAGGCGTAGTTGTGGCCGTTCCAGACGTTCACCCCCAGGCCGGCCAGGTGCTCGGCGACCTGGCGCGGGGTGTGGCCGGCGACGGTGAAGTAGGCGGTCGCGGTGCGCCGGGCGGGCTTGCCGTGCAGGGTGACGTGGGGCATCGTCTCCAGGCCGGTGATCAGGCCGGCGAACAGCTCCAGCTCGTGCTCCTCGGCGGCGGCCATGGAGGCGAGGAGACGTTCGCGGCGGGTGCCGGAGCCGGGCACCATGGCGGCCAGGTGGTCGACGGCCGCGGTCACCCCGGCCAGGTCGGCGAACGCGGACGTACCCGTCTCGAACCTCTCCGGCACGGTGTCGGGAGAGGGGCGTAACTTGGCCGGCCGGACCGTCTCCAGCAGGGCAGGGTCGGCCACGACGGCCCCCACGTGCGGCCCCGACCATTTGTAGGCGCTGGTGGCGTAGAGGTCGGCGCCCAGCGCCCGCATGTCCACCGGGCCGTGGGGGGTGGCGTGCACGCCGTCCACGTACAGCAGGGCGCCCGCGCGGTGCGCCAGCTCGGCGATGGCGGGCAGGTCGGGACGGGTGCCGAGGATGTTGCTCGCCGCCGTCACCGCGACGACCTTGGTCCGCTCCCCGATGAGGCCGGCGTACTGGTCGACCGGGAGTTCGCCGGTCACCGGGTCCACCTCGGCCCAGCGGACGGCGGCGCCCGTCTGGGTCCAGGGGCGTACGTTCGCGTCGTGGTCGAGCCTGGAGACCACCACCTCGTCGCCGGGGCCGGTCAGCGCCCTGGCCAGCCGGTACGTCAGCGTCGTCATGTTCGGGCCGAGGATCACCCCGTCGGGATCGCCGCCGACCAGGTCCGCGACGGCGGCACGGCAGGCGGCGACGATCTCGTCCGCCCGGTGGCTGGCGGGAAAGGCCCCGCCCACGTTGCCGAGCCCGGCCCGGTAGGCGCCGGAGATGGCGTCGATCACCGATTGTGGCGTCTGGGTGCCGGCCGCGCCGTCAAGGTAGGCGAAGCCATCAGAAAGCGCAGGATAGGAGGAACGTACGGACTCCAGGGGGAAAGGCATGATAAGTAGATGCTCACCCTCAGAGACCTCAACCGCGCCACCTTGGCCAGGCAGCACCTCCTCGCCCGGCACAGGGGGCAGCCGGCCGACATCGTGCACCGGCTGGCCGGGCTGCAGGCGCAGGAACCGCGGCCGCCCTACCTGGGGGTGTGGACGCGGCTGGAGGGGTTCGTGCGAGAGGACCTGCACGACTCGCTGCACGCCGGCGGCCTGGTGCGGGCGACGATGATGCGGGCCACGCTGCACCTGGTGACGGCGGATGACTTCGCGGCGTTCCGTCCGCTGCTGCGTCCCATGCTGGCGGCCGCGGCGCGCCGGTTCGAGGGCGTCGACTTCGAGGCCGCCGCCGCGGTCGCCGACCGGCTGCTCGCCGACGGGCCGCTCACGTTCAACGAACTGCGGCCCCTGCTGCTGAACGAGTTCCCCGGCGCGGACGAGCGGGTCCTCGGGTACGCCGTGCGCATGATGACGCCGCTGGTCATGGTGCCGACGCAGGACCGGTGGAGCTTCCCTCGCGAGTCCGCCTTCGGCCTGCCCGGCGTCGAACTGGACCCGGCGCCCAGCATCGAACGCCTGGTCGAGCGGTACCTCGCCGCGTTCGGGCCGGCCACGCCCGCCGACGTACAGACCTGGTCGGGGCTGGGCGGGCTGCGGACCGTCATGAAGGGGATGGACCTGGAGAGGCTCGCCGACGAGAGGGGACGCGAGCTGTTCGACCTGCCCGGCGCGCCGCGGCCGGGGGGCGACGTGCCCGCGCCGGTGCGGTTCCTGCCCGACTTCGACAACCTCGTCCTGGGGCACGCCGACCGTACGCGGGTGCTGGCGGACGAGTTTCGGCCGCTCGTCGCGACCAAGAACCTGCGGATCAAGGCGACCTATCTGGTGGACGGGTTCGCGGCGGGGACCTGGCAGATCAAGCGGTCCGGCAAGAAGGCCAAGCTCATCATCAGCCCCTTCGCCGTGCCGACGCCCCTGGACGTCCTGGAGGAGGAGGGACTGGCGCTCCTCGCCTTCGCCGAACCGGACGCCGCCGACTACACCCTCGAACACGCCCCACCGAACTGACCACCCCAAGTACGCCCTCCCTCGGGGGCACTTGCCGCTCCTTGCCCTCGGCTGGTTCATGGACCGTTGGTGCGCTCGTTCCCACCCCACCTTCCTCGTCGGCGGAACTGTCGGTGGCGTGTGGGACCTTGAGAGCGGCGTGATGGGGAGCCGGCCGAAGAGCTCTACGACGACCTCGTCACGGAACGCCTGACCAGGGCCGAGGTGAGCATGGGCCGCATGCCGCGCGGCGGCCGCTGCGTGGCGGCCTCGACGGGGTGGTGTGGGGCGTCTTGTGCCTGCGGTCCAAACGGGATGGGGGGCGGTTTTGTGGGTGGTGGCCCTCATGGGTGCTGTGTTCGTGTCTGGTGACCGCGCGCGTTCGTCCGGAGATCGCCGCAGACGCACCGCCCCGCACAGCACGGCGACATCTGCTCGGTGTGTGCCCTGTCGCAGTCGGGCGTCTTCTGGAGTGCCGTGGGTCGGAGGGGGTGGCCAAGAGGTGACGGGCTTGGGGTGCTGGTCAGGGGGCAGATGCCGGGGGCGGCCCAACTGTGATCGGCGTTCCGTCGAAGCCGCGTTCGAGGAAGCGTTGGGTAGCCTGGTCAGAGACGGCCCTGCCAGGCCCCGCTTCTTCCGTTCCCTCATGCCTTGAAGGTTCCGACGCCTATCGGCCCGCTACGTTCCCCCGCCGGCCCTGCCCGCAGGCCGGCTCAGTCACTGAGCGTCCACCCAACGCGAGCGAGGAGAGAATTTTGTCCCAAGCAGCAGAGGTTCTCGAACTGGACGACACCATCGCCGACGGTGGCACGGCCGTCGGCGCCGACTCGGTCAAGACCTATCTGAAGGAGATCGGGCGCGTCCCGCTGCTCACCGCCGAGCAGGAGATCGAGCTGGCCAAGCGCATCGAGGCCGGCCTGTTCGCCAGGGAACGGCTCGACAGCGACCCCGGCCTGCCCTCCGAGTTGCGTGCCGACCTGGAGTGGATCGCCGACGACGGCCTTCGTGCCAAGCGCCGCATGCTGGAGGCCAACCTCCGGCTCGTCGTCTCCATCGCCAAGCGTTACACCGGCCGGGGCATGCTCTTCCTCGACCTGATCCAGGAGGGGAACCTCGGCCTGATCCGGACGATCGAGAAGTTCGACTACCGGCTCGGCTACAAGTTCTCCACCTACGCCACCTGGTGGATCAAGCAGGCCATCACCCGTGCCATGGCCGACCAGGCCCGTACGATCCGCATCCCCGTGCACATGGTCGAGCTGATCAACAAGGTGGCCCGGGTGCAGCGCCGCCTGCAGTCCGACCTGGGCCGCGAGCCCACCCCCGAGGAGATCGCCGCCGAGACCGATCTCGACGTCGAACGGGTGGCCGAGGTGCAGAGCTACGGCCGGGAGCCGATCTCGCTGAGCACGCCGCTCGGCGAGGAGGGCGACAGCGAGTTCGGCGACCTCATCGAGGACACCGAGGCGGTGTCCCCGGCCGACGCGGTGTCGTTCACGCTGCTGCAGCAGCAGTTGCACAGCCTGCTCGACCAGCTCTCCGAGCGTGAGGCGGGCGTGATCACCATGCGCTACGGCCTGGCCGACGGCAAGCCGCGTACCCTCGACGAGATCGGCCGCGTCTACGGCGTCACCCGTGAGCGCATCAGGCAGATCGAGGCCAAGACCATGTCCAAGCTCCGCCACCCCTCCCGGGCCATGGCGCTGCGCGACTACCTGAGCTGACCGTTCGAGCCCGGGAGCACCACGTGACGCGCTGAGCAGGGGCTCGCCGTGTGGACGTGGAGCGTCACCGCCCTGTCGACCGAACCAACCGCCGCAGCGCCGGCGAGACCAGCGACAGGCGCGACCTCCGTCCACCTTGGCGACGGCCACCCCAGCACCGCGTCACGCCACGGCCCGCCGCCCGGCGCCCGCACGCCCGCGTCCAGGATAACCCGAGGTCAGGGGCCTGGCGCCAGAGGAACCCGAGGCCCGAAGCCGGGGAAGCACGGGCTGCGGGATTGCAGGGGGAGAGCCATAAGGGTGGGAAAGAAGGGGTAAACGGGGGATCATCAGTGAGGCGAGCTCGGAGCGCACCCGATGGGCCGGACCTACTCTGCCCAACGTGAAACGCTCCCGTACGAGCCTCGTCCACCAGGCCGCCTACGCGTTCCGGCACCCCCACAGGATCGCCCCCCACCTGCGCCGGCTGGCCCGCGACGCCTGGTTCAGGCTCCGCACCCACGACCACGTCGCCTACTACCGCGCCGTCATGAGGTCCGACACGGCCCGTGACCCCGAGGGCGCCGTGGGCTCGCACAAGCACCGGCGCTGGCTCGCCCTGGGACGCATGCAGTTCGACTACCTGGTGGAGCACGGGCTCAAGCCCGACTGCCGGATGCTGGAGATCGGCTGCGGGAACCTGCGCGCCGGCCGCCTGTTCATCGGCTACCTGTTCACCGGCAACTACTACGGCATCGACATCTCGCCCGACATCCTGCTGGCCGCCCAGGACACGATTGAGAAGCACGCTTTGCAGGACAAGCTGCCGTACCTGGCGCCGGTGCGCGACCTGCGGCTGGCGTTCCTGCCGGACGAGTACTTCGACGTCGTCCACGCCCACAGCGTCTTCTCGCACTCGCCGATCGAGGTCATCGAGGAGTGCTTCGCCCACGTGGGCCGGGTCATGAAACCGGACGGCTGGTTCGACTTCACCTTCGACAGGACCGAGGGGCAGGAGCATCACGTCCTGCGCGAGGACTTCTACTACCGCACCGAGACGCTGGTCGAGCTGGCCCACCAATACGGGCTCAAGGCGACGTTCATGGACGACTGGGAGCAGGGCCCACATAAACAGTCGAAAATCCGCATCACCCGGCGATAACCTCTCGGAGAGTGAGAGACCTCCGCCTGTTGCCCAAGGCCCACCTGCACGTCCACCTGGAGAGCACCGTACGGCCCGGGACCGTGCGCGAGCTCGGCGGCCCGCCCGAGCCCGAAGGAAGGTTCACGAGCTTCCGCGAGTTCGCCGACCAGCGGGCCAAGGTACGCGACCTGCTGCGCACGCCCGAGCACTTCCGGCGCGTCGCCCTGGAGTTCTGCGAGGACGAGGCCGCCCAGGGCACCCGCTACGTCGAGGTCACCTTCACCGCCGCCGCCCACGGGGAGCGGCTGGGCGCGCCGGAGATGCCGCTGGAGGCGGTGCTCGACGGCCTGGCCGAGGGCAGGCGGTACGGCATCGAGTCCAGGGTGCTGCTCGACCACTCCAGGCGGCGGCCCGTGGAACGGTTGTGGCGGACGTACGAGCTGGCCACCCGCCACGACGAGGTGATCGGCCTCGGGCTCGCGGGCGACGAGGCATATCCGCTCGCGCCCTTCGCCGAGGTGTTCGCCGCGGCCGGGGACGCGGGCCTGCACCTGGTGCACCACGCGGGCGAGGCGGCCGGGCCGGCCAGCATCCGCGAGGCGCTGGACCTCGGCCGCACCGAGCGGCTCGGCCACGGCATCCGGGTGCTGGACGACCCGGCGCTGGTGGCCGAGGTGCGCGAGCGCGGCGTCCCGCTGGAGGTCTGCCCCACGTCGAACGTCCTGCTCGGGCTCGTGCCGTCGCTGGCCGAGCATCCGCTGCCGCGCCTGCGCGAGGCGGGGCTCGCGGTCACGGTCAACACCGACGGCGAGACGGCACTGGCCGACGAATACCAGCGGCTGCGTGA
The DNA here is from genome assembly GCF_044547985.1 of Nonomuraea sp. NPDC052265. Taxonomy (NCBI): domain Bacteria; kingdom Bacillati; phylum Actinomycetota; class Actinomycetes; order Streptosporangiales; family Streptosporangiaceae; genus Nonomuraea; species Nonomuraea sp. NPDC052265. The sequence continues at coordinate 138,733 of NZ_JBIUBJ010000012.1, read as the reverse complement.
GGTCTTCGGGTACGGCGACGACGTCCTGGCCGAGCTGGCCCGCGCGTCGATCACGGCTTCCTTCGCTCCCGGCGCGCTCAAGACGGACCTGCTGGCCGCCGTCGACACCTGGCTCCACTGACCTGCCCGTTCCGGCGCGCCCGCCAGGTGCGGCGATCTCCGTCACATCGTGGAATAGTTGGCGAATCTACGACCGTTGCGAACGGAGGTGGCGCGAACGCCACGACAGTGGCAGGCCGCGGCATGGATGGTCCGGGGCCGACCGCCCGACCGAAGGAGCAGCGTTTGCGTACCGACCCGGCAGACTTACGACTCAGGACCGCGTCGGCGGTCTATCCCGCGGGCATGCTGGCCTCGCCGCCCCGCACGCTGATCGACATCCTCGACGAGACCACCCGCCGCCACCCCGAGGCGCCCGCGCTGGACGACGGCGCCGTGTGCCTGGACTACCGGTCGCTGCGCGCCGAGGTCGCCCGGGTCGCCGCCGGCCTCGCCGCGGCCGGCGTCGGGCGCGGGTCCAGGGTCGGCGTGCGCATCGCCTCCGGCACCGCCGAGCTGTACGTCTCCATCCTCGCCGTGCTCGCGGCCGGCGCCGCCTACGTCCCCGTGGACGCCGACGACCCGGACGAACGTGCCGAACTCGTCTTCGCCGAGGCCGCCGTGGACGCCGTCCTCACCGGCGGCCCACCCACACGGGTCCGAAAACCGGCACAGGCCGCGGACGCGAAGGCGGCGCAGGTCCGAACGGCGGTGCGTGAAGCGCCCACCCCGGACGACGACGCCTGGATCATCTTCACCTCCGGCTCCACCGGCAGGCCCAAGGGCGTGGCGGTGACCCACCGCTCGGCCGCCGCGTTCGCCGACGCCGAAGCCGGACTCTTCCTCCAGGACCGGCCGCTCGGCCCCGGTGACCGGGTGCTGGCCGGGCTGTCGGTGGCCTTCGACGCCTCCTGCGAGGAGATGTGGCTGGCCTGGCGGCACGGCGCCTGCCTGGTCCCCGCCCCCAGGGCGCTCGTGCGCACCGGCATGGACCTGGCCCCCTGGCTGGCCGAGCAGGGCGTCACCGCCGTCTCGACGGTGCCCACGCTGGCCGCGCTCTGGCCCGCCGCGCACCTCGACGGCATCCGGCTGCTCATCTTCGGCGGCGAGGCGTGCCCGCCCGAGCTCGCCGAACGGCTGGCCGTCCCCGGACGAGAGGTGTGGAACACGTACGGGCCCACCGAGGCGACCGTGGTGGCCTCGGCCGCCCGGCTGACGGGGGAGGGCCCCGTACGCATCGGGCTGCCCCTGGACGGCTGGGACCTGGCCGTGGTGGACGGCGCGGGCGAGCCGGTCGCCATGGGTGAGACCGGCGAGCTGATCATCGGCGGCGTGGGCCTGGCCCGCTACCTCGACCCGGTCAAGGACGCCGAGAAGTACGCGCCGCTGCCGTCCCTGGGCTGGGAGCGCGCCTACCGCAGCGGCGACCTCGTCCGGGCCGAGCCCGAGGGCCTCGTCTTCGCCGGCCGCGCCGACGACCAGGTGAAACTGGGCGGACGCCGGATCGAGCTCGGCGAGGTGGACGCCGCCCTGAACGCGCTGCCCGGCGTCACCGGCGCGGCCGCGGCCGTCCGGACTGCGGGCGGCGGGCACCAGGTGCTCGTCGGCTACGTCGTGACCGGACCCGGCTTCGACGCCGGACGGGCCCGCGAACTGCTGGCCGGCTCGCTGCCCGCCGCGCTCGTGCCCCGCCTGGCCCCCGTGGACGCGCTGCCCACCAGGACCTCCGGCAAGATCGACCGCGACGCGCTCCCGTGGCCGCTGGACGGCCCGGCGGACGCGGCCGACGGCCTGAGCCCGACCGAGGCGCTGCTGGCCGAGCAGTGGGCCGAGATCCTGGGCGTGCGTCCGGACGGGCCCGGCTCGGACTTCTTCGCCGACGGCGGCACCAGCCTGGCCGCCGCCCGCCTGGTCTCCGTGCTGCGGGCCACGCACCCCGACACGGCGGTCGGCGACGTCTACGCGCACCCGACCCTCGCCGGACTGGCGGAGCTGCTGGCCTCCCGAGGCGGGACGCCGGCCCCCGCGCACGCAGAGGCGGCCCCCATGCCCGCGCGCGCCGCGCTGGCGCAGACCGCGCTCATGATCCCCCTGCTCACCGTGGGCGCGCTGCGCTGGGTCGTGCCACTGGCCGCGCTCGGCAACGTGCTCGCCCCGCCGTGGGCGCCGACGTTGTCGTGGTGGTGGGTGACGCTGGGCGCGCTGGCGTTCGTCACCCCCATGGGACGCATGGGCCTGTCGGCGGCGGTCGCCCGGCTGCTGCTGCGCGGCGTGCGTCCCGGCGCCCACCCGCGCGGCGGCGGCGTGCACCTGCGGCTGTGGTTCGCCGAGCGGTTCGCCGAACGGCTCGGCGTCCCCGACCTGGCCGGCGCGCCCTGGATGGCCTGGTACGCCCGCCTCCTCGGCGCCACCGTCGGCCAGGACGCCGACCTGCACTCGCCCCCGCCGATCACCGGCCTGCTCAAACTGGGCCGGGGCGCCTCCGTCGAGCAGGAGGTCGACCTCGCCGGCCACTGGTACGACGGCGACCTGCTGCACGTCGGCGAGATCCGCATCGGCGCGGGCGCCACGGTCGGCTCCCGCTCGACCCTGCTGCCCGGCGCGCGCGTCGGCAAGAACTCGCAGGTCGCCCCCGGTTCGGCGGTCGCCGGGACGGTTCCGTCCGGTGAGCGCTGGGCCGGCGTCCCGGCCTTCCGCCAGGGCAAGCCGCGCCGCTCCCGCCCGGCCGGGCGCGCCGCCCGGTCCCGCCCGTGGGTCGCGCTGTACGGGGTGAGCGCGATCCTGCTCAGCCTGCTCCCGGTGGCCGCCGCCGGCGCCGCGCTCGCCGTCCTGGCGGCCTTCGCCGGGGACGAGCCCACGCTCGGCGGCGCGCTGGCCGCCGCCCTGCCCGCCGTGCCGCTGGCCACGGTCGCCGGAATGGCCGTCTTCGCGCTGGTCACGCTGGCCGGCGTGCGGCTCCTGGGCTTGGGGTTGAACCCGGGGCACCACCCGGTGCACAGCCGCCCGGCCTGGCAGGCGTGGGTCACCGGCAGGCTGATGGCCTCGGCCCGGGTGTGGCTGTTCCCGCTGTACGCCAGCGTCCTGACTCCCGTCTGGCTCCGGGCGCTCGGCATGAAGGTGGGCCGCGGCGCCGAGCTGTCCACGGTGCTCGCCCTGCCCACGATGACCTCCGTCGGCGACGGCGCGTTCCTGGCCGACGACACCATGGTGGCCCCGTACGAGCTGGACGGCGGCTGGATGCGCCTGGCCTCGGCCCGGATCGGCAAGCGCGCCTTCCTCGGCAACTCGGGCATGACCGCCCCCGGCCGCAAGGTGCCCAAGGACGGCCTGGTCGGCGTGTTGTCGGCGACGCCCAAGAAGGCCAAGTCGGGCTCCTCGTACGTGGGCATGCCGCCCATGGAGCTGCGCCGCACCGCCGAGGAGGCCGACCGCAGCAGGACCTACGACCCACCCGCGCGGTTCAGGGCGGCGCGGGCGCTGGTCGAGGTGTGCCGGGTGGTGCCCGCGATGGGCGTGGTCGCGCTGGCCGTCCTGGCCGTGGCGGCCTTCGAGTGGCTCGCCGCAGGATACGGCTTCGCCGTGGCCGCCGCGCTGGGCGGCCTGGTCGTGCTGGCCGCCGGGGTGCTCGCCGCGGCGGTCGCGACGGCCGCCAAATGGGCGCTGGTCGGCCGGATCTCGGCCGGGAACAGGCCGCTGTGGAGCTCGTTCGTGTGGCGCAACGAGCTGGCGGACAACTTCGTCGAGGTGCTGGCGGCGCCCTGGTTCGCCCAGCCGTGGCTGGGGACGGCCCCGCTGAACGTGTGGCTGCGTTCCCTCGGGGCACGCATCGGGCGTGGGGTCACGTGTGAGACGTACTGGCTGCCGGAGGCGGATCTGGTGACACTGGGCGACGGCGCGTGCGTCAACCGGGGGTGCGTGCTGCAGACGCACCTGTTCCACGACCGCGTCCTGAGCATCGACACGGTGACGCTGGAGGCCGGCGCGACGCTCGGTCCCCATGGCGTCGTCCTGCCCGCCGCGCGGGTGGGCGCCGGCACGACGGTCGGGCCGGCGTCCCTGGTGATGCGCGGCGAGGCGCTGCCCGGCGGCAGCCGGTGGTTCGGCAACCCCGTCTCGGCGTGGCGATGACGTCGTACTTCCCGGGGCACGGCGACCACCGGTACGCGGTCGAGCACTACGAGCTGGCGCTGCACTACCGGGTCGCGGCCAACCGGCTCGACGGCACGGCCCGCCTGACGGTCTCGGCCGCCGAGCCGCTCGGCGACCTGGGCCTCGATCTCGGCCACTTCCGCGTCTCGGGCGTCACCGTGGACGGCCGGGCCGCCCGCCACAGCCACGGCCAGGGCAAGCTGCGACTCAGCCTGCCCAGGCCGCTGGCCGCCGGGGCGCGGGCCGTCGTCGAGGTGCGGTACGCGGGCACGCCCGTGCCGGTCCGCAGCCCGTGGGGCGGGCTCGGCTGGGAGGAGCTGACCGACGGCGCGATCGTGGCCGGCCAGCCGATCGGCGCGCCCTCCTGGTTCCCGTGCAACGACCGGCCGGACGACAAGGCGTCCTACCGGATCTCGGTGACGACGGCCCCGGCGTACCAGGTGATCGCGAACGGCGTGCTCACCGCCAGGCGGCGGGCGGCCGGGACCACCACGTGGGTCTACGAGCAGGCCGAGCCGATGGCGACGTACCTGGCCGGCGTGCAGATCGGGCGCTACCAGCTCTCGGAGGTGGCCGGGACGCGGCTGGCCCATCCCGCGCGGCTGGCCGCCCGCGTCCGGCACGACTTCGGCCGGCAGGGCGAGATGATGACGCTGTTCGGCGAGCTGTTCGGGCCCTACCCGTTCAGCGGCTACACCGTCGTCGTGGCCGACGACGATCTGGACATCCCGGTCGAGGCGCAGGGCATGTCGATCTTCGGCAGGAACCACGTCGACGGCGTGCGCGGCTCCGAGCGGCTGGTCGCGCACGAGCTGGCGCACCAGTGGTTCGGCAACAGCCTCACCGTGGCGCGGTGGGCCGACATCTGGTTGCAGGAGGGGTTCGCCACGTACGCGGAGTGGCTGTGGTCGGAGCGGTCGGGCGGCCCGCCCGCGGACGAGCACGCGCTGCGCTGGCATCGCAGGCTCGCCGCGCTGCCGCAGGACTTCGTGCTGGCCGACCCCGGCCCGGTGGCGCTGTTCGACGACCGCGTCTACAAGCGCGGCGCGCTGACCCTGCACGCCCTGCGCCGGGCCGCCGGGGACCAGGTGTTCTTCGCCGTCCTGCGCTCCTGGGCCGAGAGCCGCCGGTACGGCAGCGTCACCACGGAGGAGTTCGCCGCGCACGCCGAGCGGCACGTCCCGGCCGCCGCCCTGCTGACGGCCTGGCTGCGCGACCGGCCCCTGCCACCGGTGGCGGGCGGCACCCTGACCCGCGACCGCGGCGCCTGACGGCATCGCCGAGGCGGCGCTGACCTGGTCGGACGGTCGTCGGGGTGGCGTCGCGGGGACGGGCGCGTTCGCTCATAGCCTGGTCGCATGGTGACCCGGCTCGCTACCTGCAACCTGTGCGAGGCCATGTGCGGCCTCCGCGTCGACCTGGACGGCGACCGGATCACCGGCATCCGCGGCGACGAGGACGACCCGCTGTCGGCAGGCCACCTGTGCCCCAAGGCGGTGGCCCTGCGGGACGTGCGCGAGGACCCCGACCGGCTGCGCCGTCCCGTGGTCCGCACCGCCGACGGCTGGCGCGAGATCCCCTGGCCGGACGCGTTCGACCTGGTCGCCGCCAGGCTGGCCGGGACCCGCCTGGTGCACGGCGCCGACGCCGTGGCCCTCTACCTGGGCAACCCGGTGGTCCACAGCCTGGGCGCGCTGACGCACGCGCCGCCGTTCGCCCGCCTGCTGGGCACCCGCAACCGCTACTCCGCCGCCTCCCTCGACCAGCTCCCGCACCAGTACGTCGCCCGCCACCTGTACGGCAGCCAGTGGCTGCTCCCCGTGCCCGACATCGACCGCACCGCCTACTTCCTGGCCTTCGGCGCCAACCCGGCCGTCTCCAACGGCAGCGTGATGAGCGCGCCCGGCGTCGTCCGGCGCATCCGCGACCTGCGCGCCCGCGGCGGCCGGATGGTGCTGTTCGACCCGCGCCGCACGGAGACCGCCCGCCTGGCCGACGAGCACCACTTCGTCCGCCCCGGCACCGACGCCGCGCTCATCCTGGCCATGGTCGGCCTGATCATCGCCGGGGGAGCCGCCCGTCCCGCGCCCTACGTGGACGGGCTCGACCGGCTGGCGCCGGCGCTGGCGGCGTTCACGCCGGAGCGGGCCGCGGCGGTCACCGGCGTACCGGCCGAGGTGATCACCCGGATCGCGGCCGAGTTCGCCGCCGCCCCCACCGCCGCCGCCTACGGCCGGATCGGCGTGTCCACCCAGCGGTTCGGCACCCTGTGCCAGTGGGGGATCCAGCTGCTGAACCTGGTCACCGGCAACCTCGACCGGCCCGGCGGCACGCTGATGAGCAGGCCGGCCGTCGATCCGGTGGGCAACCGCCTGATCGACCCCGGCCACGAGGGCAGGTGGCGCAGCCGGGTGCGGGGCCTGCCGGAGTTCGGCGGAGAGCTGCCCGCCGCGGCGCTCGCCGAGGAGATCCGCACGCCCGGCGAAGGGCAGGTGCGGACGCTGGTGACCATCGCCGGGAACCCGGTGCGCTCGGCCCCCGGCGGGCACGAGCTGTCGCGGGCGCTGGCCGGACTCGACTTCATGGTCAGCCTCGACTTCTACGTCAACGAGACCACCCGGCACGCCGACGTCATCCTCCCGCCCACCGACCTGCTCGAACGCGATCACTACGACCTGGTCTTCAACCTGGTCGCGGTCCGCGACCACGCCCGCTACACCCCGGCGGTGCTGCCCAGGACGCCCGGCGCCCGGCACGACTGGGAGATCCTGCGCGAGCTGGCCCGGCGCTACCGCCGCCTGGTCCGCGCCGGCTCACTGGGCGACCGGCTCGTGCTGCGGCTCTCGCCGGAGCGGATCGTGGACCTCGGGCTGCGGGCGGGGCCGTACCGGCTGAGCGTCGCGCGGTTGCGCCGCCACCCGCACGGGCTGGACCTGGGCCCGCTCAAGCCCAGCCTGCCGGGCCGGCTGCGCACCCCGGGCCGCCGCGTCGAGGCCGCGCCGCCCGTCCTGCTCGCCGGTCTGGCCCGCGCCCAAGCCGAGCTCCTGGCCCTCGGACAGGCCCGCGACGAGCTCCACGCGTCCGCGCCCGGCGGGCTCCCGGCCGGGCCGCGGGCGGACGGCCTGCTGCTGATCGGCCGCCGTCACCTGCGCGACGACAACTCCTGGCTGCACAACTCCGCCCGGCTGGCCAAGGGCCGCCCCCGCCACCACCTGCTCATGCACCCCGACGACCTGCGCGCCCGCGGCCTCACCGACGGCGCGCCGGTCCGGGTGCGCTCCCGCAGCGGCGAGGTGACGGTGGAGGTCAGCGCGAGCGAGGACGTCATGCCCGGCGTGGTCAGCCTGCCCCACGGCTACGGCCATGACCGGCCGGGCGTGCTGCTGTCGGTCGCGGTCACCCTCGGCGGCGCCAGCGCCAACGACCTCACCGACCCCCACCTCCTGGACGAGCTCACCGGCACGGCCGCGCTCAACGGCGTGCCCGTCACCGTCGAGCCGGTCAGGTGACGGGCACGATCTCGGCGCGGGTCAGGACGCCGTCCTCGACGGTCAGCAGCCCGAGGGTGCCATGCGGCTGGCGGCGGCGGTCGGTGGGGGAGCCGGGGTTGAAGATGCGCAGCCCGTCGCCCGACTCGTCGAGCGGGATGTGCGAATGGCCGAAGACCACCAGGGCGGCCCCGGGGAAGCGGCGGCGCATGCGGGCCAGGCGGCCCTTGGCGGGCCCGCTGTCGTGGATCATCCCGATCCGCAACCCCTCCAGGGTCAGCTCCAGCGTCTCCGGCGCCACCACGTCGGGGCCGTCGTTGTTGCCCTTCACCACGTGCACCGGGGCGTAGGCGGCCAACTCGTCGAGCACCGCGCGCACGCACACGTCGCCCGCGTGCAGGATGACGTCGGCCGTGCGCAGGTGCTCGGCCACCCGGGGCGGGCAGGAGCGCCACCGGCCGGGCGCGTGGGTGTCGGACAGCGCCACCACGTTCATCCGGGTGTCATGCCCGATCCGCGGGCAGATCCTCCAGCCAGGACCGCCAGGCCGGGGCCTGGCCCGCGGGGTCGCCGAACAGCAGATGCATGGCGAGCATGCTGCCGCCGATGCCCTGGACGAACCGGTAGAGGGCGTCGGGCGTGCGGACGCCGACGGACTGGGCGTTGCGGAAGTAGACCACGCCCTGGACCGGCGGCAGGCCGGGCGGCGTGAGCCGGACGGCGTCGCCGGGCTCAAGGGGGCCGCCGAGGGCGGCGTACAGGGACTGCCAGGCGCGCGGCCAGTCGCTCACCGGCGGGCCGGACTCGGTGAGCGGGGTCGCGGCGCGGCCGGCGAAGTGGCCGAGGTACTCCGTCAGCGTCGCGAAGAACAGGGCCAGGCCCGTGGACATCGCCTCGTACTCGTGCTCCCAGTCGTCGCCGGGCAGGAAGCCGCTGGTGACCATGCGGACCATGGTGCTGCCCCGGCCGCGGCCCTCCAGCAGGAACTCGTAGGCCACGAACCGGCCGTCGGAGCCGGGGACGCCGGAATGGGCGAAGCGCTTGAGCGGCTCCTCGGCGGTCACCCTGGACTCGGGCAGCTCGACCCCGGCGAACGCGGTGTGGATCGCGCCGCCCTCGACCTCGTTGCGGCCCATGAACCACGAGTCGATGCCCGGCCCGGTGGTGATGGCCTCCCACACCTGCTCGGGCGTCGCCTCGACCAGGGCATCGAGGGGGATCTCGAACTCGTGCCCCACCTCAGGACGCCTTCTTCACGGACGGGTGCACGGCGACGATCAGCCGATGATCCCGCCCGCCTTCCGCGGATTCGTCATGATATTTGCTGACCAGCGATGTCACGCACTGCGCCAGCTCCTCGGCGAACGCGGCCCGGTCGGCGGCCGAGGCGAAGCGCACCTCGCCGTCGATGGCGAACGTGGCCACCTTCTTCTGCGCCTTGGCCGCGCCGGTGATCAGCGTGCCCACGTCGCGGACGAGCTGCGCCGCCAGGGCCAGCAGCCAGCGCGCCGACAGCCGGTCGGGCGACCTGGCGGGATCGGGCTGCACGGCGGCCAGGGCGGTGGGGGAGATCACGAAGGAGGCGGCCGTGGCCTGCATCACGCGCTCGGTGACGTTGCCCTTCCTGCGCTCCTCGACCAGCTCGACCAGCCCGTGGCGTTCGAGCGTGCGCAGGTGGTAGTTGACCTTCTGCCGGGCCAGGCCCACCTTGGCGGCCAGGGACGTGGCAGAGCCCGGCTCGACCAGCTCGGCCAGCAACTTCGACCGCATCGGGTCGAGCGACGCCTCGGCGGCCGCCGCGTCTTCGATCGCTGCCACTTCGTACATGCCTGAACGATCGCACCGAAAAAAATCGTTGTCAAGCCAGCCCGGCGGCCTTGCCCTCCAGATAGCGCTGCTCAGGCAGACTGAGCGTACGCCGGGCCGCCTCGCGGAAGGCCAGCGCCGCCCCCTCGGCGTCACCCTCCATCTCCAGCAGATGGGCGCGTACCGCGGCCAGCCGGTGGTGCCCCGCGAGCCGGTCGTCGGCGGCCAGCCCGTCGAGCAGGTCGAGCCCGGCACGCGGGCCGTGCACCATGGCGGCGGCCACGGCCTGGTTGAGCCGGACCACCGGGTTGTCCTCCAGTCCCGCCAGCACGCCGTAGAGTGCCAGGATCTGCGGCCAGTCGGTCTCGGCGGACGTGGGCGCCTCGTCGTGCACGGCCGCGATCGCCGCCTGCAACTGGTACGGGCCCAGCGCGCTGGTGGCCAGCGCCTTGCTGACCAGCTCGACGCCCTCCTCGACCAGCCGCCGGTCCCACAACGAGCGGTCCTGCTCGGCGAGCGGGACCAGCGACCCGCCCGGCCCGGTGCGCGCCGTCCGCCGCGCCTCGGTCAGCAGCATGAGCGCCAGCAGCCCGGCGACCTCGCCGTCGTCGGGCAGCAGCCGGCGTACGAGCCGGGTCAGCCTGATCGCCTCGGCGGTCAGCTCGGGCCGCTGCAACTCGGGCCCGGAGGTGGCGGTGTAACCCTCGTTGAAGATCAGGTAGAGCACGTGCAGCACCACGCGCAGCCGTTCGGCCCGCTCCGGCTCCGGCGGCGGCCCGAACGGCACCCCCGTGGACCTGATGCGCTGCTTGGCCCGGCTGATGCGCTGGGCCATCGTCGCCTCCGGCACCAGGAACGCCGCCGCGATCTGCGCCGTGGTCAGGCCGCCCACGGCCCGCAGCGTGAGCGCGAGCTGCGAGGGCTCCGACAGCGACGGATGGCAGCACAGGAACAGCAGCGTCAGCGTGTCGTCGCCGGCCGGCGTGCGCTCCTCGCCCGGCGCAGGCTCGACGAACTCGTCGGCCGGGACGGCGACCGCCGCGCTCTCCTCCCGCCGCCGGCGCGCGCTCTCGCTGCGGAAGTGGTCGATGACCCGCCGGGAGGCGACCGTGATCAGCCACGCCCGCGGGTTGTCCGGCACGCCCTGGTCGGGCCACTGCACGGCGGCGTCGAGCAGGGCCTCCTGGACGGCGTCCTCACAGGCGTCGAACTGCTCGTAACGGCGGACGAGCACGCCGAGCACCTGCGGCGCCAGCTCACGCAGCAGCCCTTCGATCACTCCGCCACCTCGTCGATGACCGGCCGCACCTCCATGGCGCACAGTCGCGCGTCCGGCCAGCGCGCGGCGATCTCGGTGGCCCGCTCGACGCTCGCGCAGTCGACGATCAGATAGCCCGCCAGGTACTCCTTGGCCTCCAGGAAGGGCCCGTCGGTGACGGTGGGCACGCCGTTGCGCACCACCACCGTCTTGGAGGAGGCGGGGTCGCCCAGCGCCTGGCCCCCGGCCAGCTCGCCGTTGGCCTCCAGCTCCGCCATGAGCGCGTCGACCTCGGCCATGACCTGGTCGAAGCCGTCGGCGACGGCCTGCTGGGCGGCCGGGTTGCTGTAGATGAGCAGCATGTATTTCACCTGCCTCATCCTAGGGTTCCGGGAAATCCGGCCGGGTCAGGGCCGGGCAGGTTCGGCGGTGGCAGGGCGGCTTCCGCCGGGTCGGAGGCGTGCGAGACGAGCGGGCCGGGTTGCGGGCCGTCCGGGACGAGGGTGCCGGATGGCTGGTCGTCCGCGACGAGGAGAGCGGGTTGCGGGTCGTCCGGGACGAGGAGGGCCGGTTGCGGGTCGGGCGTGGTCCGCACGCTCATCTGCAGGCGTAACCGGCTGCCCTGCGGGCTCTGGTCGAGTTCGACGTGGTCGCACAGGTGCTGGATCAGCCACAGGCCGAAGCCGAACCCCGCCGAGTGCGCGCGGCCGTGTTCGGCGGCGGCCAGGTGGGCGGCGCTGAGCCAGCCGGCGTCGTCGGCGATCTCCACGGTGACGCCGCCCGCGTCGTTGCGGGCGACCACGGTGCCGGTGCCGCCGCCGTGGTCGAGGACGTTGGTGACCGCCTCGTTGACCGCCAGCACGAAGTTGTCCAGGCGCTCACCGGACAGCCCGCCGCGGCCGGCGTGCTCGCGTACGAGGCGGCGGATGGCGTCGAGGTCGGTGCTGATGGGACGGCGTAGCTCCGGTTCCATGGCCATGGTCTGATCAGTCCTGCCTGGGTGTGGCGTGGCGGGTCACCCGGCTTTCGATGCTTACCGGGCGGGAGCCCGGCAAACCCGCGAAACCGCCCGGGACCGGCGTCCCGGGGCCCGGCCTCGACGAGGGCGGTCACTGGAGGCGGGCGCCGATGACGCACGTGTCGTCGTCGGTGTCGGAGTTGCTGTGCGTGAGGAGGTGGTCGAGGCGCTGTTCCAGGGTGGCCGCGGGCTGCCGGGCGAGGTCCAGGAGCCGCTGCTGGGACTCGTGCAGGTTGACGTCCCGGCGTTCGATCAGGCCGTCGGTGTACATGAGCAGGATGTCGTCGGAGGCGAGCTGGACGTGCGTCTCCTCGTACTCGGCCTCGGCGACCGCCCCGAGCAGCAGGCCCTTGGTCAGGTCGAGCTCCCTGGCCTGACCGTCGCGGACCAGGATGGGCGGCAGATGCCCGGCCCTGGCGTAGCGCAGCACGCGGGTGCGGGGGTCGAACAGCCCGCAGATCGCGGTGGCGGTGACGTTCGCGGTCAGGTGGTGGGCTACCAGGTTGAGCCAGGTCAGGAGCTGGCCCGGCCCGGCGCCGGTGGCGGCCAGGCCGCGCAGCGCGTTGCGCAGCACGACCATGCCGGTGGCCGCCTCGATGCCGTGCCCGGCCACGTCGCCGACCGACAGCAGGATCTGCTTGGTGGGCAGCACGACCGCGTCGTACCAGTCGCCGCCGACCAGGTGCTCCTTCTCGGCCGGACGGTAACGTACGGCGATCTGCAGGTCGAACGCCTCCAGCGGCTCCCGGCTCGGCGGCATGATCGCCTGCTGGAGCTGCAGGGCCAGCCGGTTGCGCTCGGCGGCCTGCTGCTCGGTGTGGGCGAGCTGGTCGCGGGTGGCGGCCAGGGCGACCTCTGTCCAGTGCTGAGAGGAGATGTCCTGGTAGGCGCCGCGGATGGACAGCAGCAGGCCGCTGTCGTCGAAGACGGGCTCGGCGACGACCCTGATGTGCCGTACGGTGCCGTCGGACCGCTGGAGCCGGTAGGCGGTGGAGGCCGGGCGGCGGTGGTGCAGGACGGCGCGGACGAACCGGCCGATGGCCACGGCGTCATCCGGATGGGCGTGCGTGGCCAGGTGTTCGAGCGGGATGGGCGGCTCGTCGGCGGCCATGCCGTACAGGTCGTGGAGCTGGGCGCTCCAGACGATCTCGCCGGTGAGCAGGTTCTCCTCGAAGCCGCCGATGCGCCCGAGGCGCTGGGCGTGCTGGAGCAGGTTGGCGAGCTGGGCGTCCTGGTCCTGGAGCCGCCAGATGAGCAGCACCCCGTCGCCGAGCCGGATGATCGCGATGCCGGCGACGGTGTGCAGCGGGATCTGGTCCACCAGGGCCGTGATCGTCATCTTCTCGGCCCTGAAGGTCTCGCCCGTGGCGTGCACGTGCTCGATCCTGGCCAGCAGCGCCCCCTCCTCGGCGGCCAGCGGGTACGCCTCCAGGAACAGGCTCCCCACGACCTCGCCCCGCGGCCGACCTGCCGGGTCGAGGAAGCGGGGGTTGGCGTGCACGATGCGGAAGTCGGTCAGCCGGCCCTCGGTGCCCAGTTGCGGGCGCAGCACCAGGGCCGCGTCCGGCAGCGCGTCGGCCAGGTCGATCAGCTCGGGCAGCACCTGCGGCTCGTGGACGGCCTGGTCGGTGGTCTCGAAGGTGTGGGCGCACAGGTCGGCCAGCACCTCGATCTGCTTGATGACCCGCGGGTCGGGCCGCGGCATGGCGTGCGGCCAGCCGATCTCCAGCACGCCCAGGATCCGGCCGCCCGTCCCGGCCGGCGCGGTCGCCCGCGCGCCGGAGGTCTGGCGCTGCCCGATCGAGGGCAGGCCGACGGCGGCCAGGTCGTCCAGCCACACCGTGCCGCGGGCCAGCAGCGCGCGGCGGGCCGGCGTGGCCACGCCCGGCGGCACGTAACGCCAGCGCCTGGCCTCCTCGTCGGCCAGCCCCGCGTAGCCGGCCAGGGTGAGCGACGCGTCCGGCCCGGCCTCCCAGATGGCGACGGTCGTGGCGCCCAGCGCGGACAGGGCGTGCTCCAGCAGCGACTGCGCCACGGCCTGCGCGTCGGTGGCGGTCAGCGCCCCGTTCTCGGCGGTACGCAGCCGCACCGCCACCTCCGCCGACTCCTCGGCGCGGGCCGAGCTCAGGAAGTCGCGCGCGGCCTCGCTGATGCGGTCGTGGGCGGCCTGGTTGATGATGTCGGCGGCCAGTTCGAGCTGCGTCACCCCCGCCTGGTCGGCCAGGGTGGCGAGCTGCCTGGCGGCGGCGGCCAGACTGCACTGCAGGCGCTCGACCAGCACGCCCTTGGCCACCTCGACCAGGGCGCGGCCCTCGGCGGCCCGCTGGGCCTCCAGGATCTGGTTGTGCAGGCGGTCGACCGTCGCGGCCAGGCGGCCGAGATTGGGCGGCTCGGGACGCTCCGGCGGCACGGCCGCCGGATCCTGCGGGTGGTGCACTGCGTTGCTCCTTGGGGGGACGGGTCAGGCGCCGAGCCAGTGACGGATGCGTTCGACCAGATGGTCGGCCTCGACCGGCTTGGTCACGTAGTCGCTCGCGCCGGCGGCCAGCGCCTTCTCCTGGTCTCCCGGCATCGCCTTGGCCGTGACCGCGATGATGGGCAGGTCGGCGTACTGTGGCATCGCGCGGATGCGGGCGGTGGCGGTGTAGCCGTCCATCTCCGGCATCATCACGTCCATCAGCACCAGGTCGATCCGCGGGTGGGCGACGAGCGTGTCGATGCCCTTGCGGCCGTCCTCGGCGTGCAGCACGTCGATGCCGTGCACCTCCAGCATGCTGGTCAGCGCGAACAGGTTGCGCGCGTCGTCGTCGACGATCAGCACGGTCCGGCCCGTCAGCGAGGTGTCGATCTCGGCGCCGGTGAGCTGGTTGACGTTCCCGGCCCTGATCAGCGGCAGCACGTCGCCGGGCTGGTCGGCGGTCAGGTGCAGGGCGATGCGCTCGCGCAGCTCGTCGAGGCTGGACAGCAGCTCCAGCGGCTGTCCGCCCTCGCGCGCCTGCAACGGCACCGCCTGCTGGGAGCTGGCCCGCCAGTTGTTGTAGGCCAGCACCGGCACCGAGTTCAGGGCCTGGTCGCCGTCCATGGCCTCCAGCAGGCGGTAGGCGGTCTGGTCGGGCAGGTCGAGGTCGAGCACGATGCAGTGGCAGGGGTCGGCGGCGAGGGTGGCCGCTGCCTCCTGCGCTCCGGCGGCCGTGACGATCTCGATGATCTCGTCCTTGCTCGGCGCCAGCTCCGTCACCACGCTCTCGGCCACGTGTGACAGCAGGCCCTGCGGGCGCTCCTCGATGACGAGCAGGCGGCGGGGCTGCGGCTGGTGGGACCTGGCCGGGGCGGGCGCGTCCTGTCCGGGCGTCGTGGCGCGGGTGGCCCCGACCATGACCGAGGGGTCGGCGATGGCCTTCTTCGGGGAGAGCCCGATGAAGTCCGGCCGGGCGATCGGCAGGTAGAGGGTGAAGACGCTGCCCTGGCCCGGCGTGCTCTGCGCCCCGATCGCGCCGCCGAGCAGGTGGGCGATCTCGCGGCTGATGGACAGGCCCAGGCCGGTGCCGCCGTACTTGCGGCTGGTGGTGCCGTCGGCCTGCTGGAACGCGCCGAAGATGGCTTCGAGCTGCTGGGCGGCGATGCCGATGCCGGTGTCCATGACGCGCAGCGCGATGGCCGCGCCGTGCTGGCGGACCGAGGCGGGCAGCTCGTCCTGGGCGGCCGGTTCGATGCGCAGCTCGACGCTGCCGGTCTCGGTGAACTTGACCGCGTTCGACAGCAGGTTGCGCAGCACCTGGCGCAGGCGCGAGTCGTCGGTCACGACCTCGACGGGGATGCCGGGGGCGTTCGTGATCGTGAAGTCGAGACTCTTCTGCGAGGTCATCGGCCGGAACGTGGCCTCGACGTAGTCGAGGAGCTGGCGCAGCGGCACGCGTTCGGGGTTGATGTCCATCTTGCCCGCCTCGACCTTCGACAGGTCGAGGATGTCGTTGATCAGCTGGAGCAGGTCGGAGCCGGCCGAGTGGATGATCTCGGCGTACTCGACCTGCTTGGCCGTGAGGTTGCGCGTGTGGTTCTGGGCCAGCAGCTGGGCCAGGATGAGCAGCGAGTTGAGCGGGGTGCGCAGCTCGTGGCTCATGTTGGCCAGGAACTCGCTCTTGTACGTCGAGGCCAGCGTGAGCTGGTGGGCGCGGTCCTCCAGCTCCTGCCTGGCCTGCTCGATCTCCAGGTTCTTGGTCTCGATGTCCTGGTTCTGGCGGGCCAGCAGCGTGGCCTTCTCCTCCAGCTCGGCGTTGGAACGCTGGAGCTCCTCCTGCTGCTGCTGCAACTCCTCCGACCGGGCCTGCAACTCGGTCGCGAGCCGCTGCGACTCGGCCAGCAGCTCGTCGGTGCGGGCGTTGGCCACGATCGTGTTGAGGTTGACCCCGATCGTCTCCATGAGCTGGTCGAGGAAGGCCCGGTGGACCGGCGTGAACGCCTGCACCGAGGCCAGCTCGATCACGCCGAGCACCTGCTCCTCGACCACTATCGGCAGCACGACCACCGAGGCGGTCTCGATCGTGCCGAGACCGGTCGAGATCCGGACGGACCCGGAGGAGACGTCCTCGACGGCGATGACCCTGCGGCTGCGGGCGGCCTGGCCGACCAGGGCCTCGCCGAGCCGGAACCTCGTGGGCCTGCCGGGGTCGGCCGGGTAGCCGTAGGCGCTGATGAGCTGGAGCTCGTTCTCCTCGGCCAGGAAGAACGCGCCGTACTGGGCGCTGACCAGGGGGGCCAGCTCGTTCATCACCAGCTCGGCCACGGCCGCCAGGTCGCGGTGGCCCTGCATGAGGCCGGACATGCGGGCGAGGTTGGACTTGAGCCAGTCCTGCTGCTCGTTGGCCGTCGTGGTCTCGCGCAGCGACTTGACCATCGAGTTGATGTTGTCCTTCAGGTCGGCCAGCTCGCCCTCGGCGTCGACCGTGATCGACCGGGTCAGGTCGCCGGAGGTGACCGCGCTGGTGACCTCGGCGATGGCGCGGACCTGGCGGGTCAGGTTGGCGGCCAGCTCGTTGACGTTCTCCGTCAGCCGCTTCCAGGTGCCGGACACGCCCTCGACCTCGGCCTGGCCGCCGAGCCGTCCTTCGCTGCCGACCTCGCGGGCGACGCGGGTGACCTCGGCGGCGAACGAGGAGAGCTGGTCGACCATCGTGTTGATGGTGGTCTTCAGCTCCAGGATCTCGCCGCGGGCGTCGACGTCGATCTTCCTGGTCAGGTCGCCCCTGGCCACGGCGGTGGTGACCTGGGCGATGCTGCGCACCTGGTTGGTCAGGTTGTCGGCCATCGAGTTGACGTTGTCGGTGAGGTCCTTCCAGGTGCCGGCCACGTTCGGGACGCGGGCCTGGCCGCCGAGCTGGCCCTCGGTGCCGACCTCGCGGGCCACGCGGGTGACCTCGTCGGCGAACGCGCTCAGCGTGTCGACCATGGTGTTGATCGTCTGGGCGAGCGCCGCCACCTCGCCCTTGGCCTCGACGGTGATCTTCTGCGACAGGTCGCCGCGGGCGACGGCGGTGGCCACCTGGGCGATGCTGCGCACCTGGCTCGTCAGGTTCGACGCCATGACGTTGACGTTGTCGGTGAGGTCCTTCCAGGTGCCCGACACACCCCGGACGGTGGCCTGGCCGCCCAGGTTGCCCTCGGTGCCCACCTCGCGGGCCACCCGGGTGACCTCGTCGGCGAAGGCCGACAACTGGTCGACCATCGTGTTGATGGTCTCCTTCAGCTCCAGGATCTCCCCACGGGCATCGACCCGGATCTTCTGCGTCAGGTCGCCCTTGGCCACCGCCGTGGTCACCTCGGCGATGCTGCGCACCTGCGCCGTCAGGTTGTCGGCCATCACGTTGACCGACTCCGTCAACGCCTTCCACGTGCCCGACACGCCCTTGACGTCGGCCTGGCCGCCCAGCCGCCCGTCCGTGCCCACCTCGCGGGCGACGCGGGTGACCTCGTCGGCGAAGGAGGACAACTGGTCGACCATCGTGTTGAGGGTGTTCTTCAGTTCCAGGATCTCACCCCGCGCCGAGACCGTGATGCGCTGCGACAGGTCACCCCGCGCCACCGCCGTGGCCACCTGGGAGATGTTGCGCACCTGGTCGGTCAGGTTGCCGGCCATGAAGTTCACCGAGTCGGTCAGGTCACGCCAGGTGCCGGCCACACCCTCCACCTCGGCCTGGCCGCCCAGCTGCCCCTCGGTGCCCACCTCGCGGGCGACGCGGGTGACCTCGTCGGCGAAGGACGACAACTGGTCGACCATCGTGTTGACGGTGTTCTTCAGCTCCAGGATCTCCCCGCGCGCGTGCACGGTGATCTTCTGCGACAGATCGCCCCGCGCCACCGCCGTGGTCACCTGCGCGATGCTGCGCACCTGATCGGTCAGGTTGCCGGCCATCGCGTTGACCGACTCGGTCAGGTCCTTCCAGGTGCCCGACACCGACGGCACGTCGGCCTGACCGCCCAGCCGCCCGTCGGTGCCCACCTCACGGGCCACCCGGGTCACCTCGGAGGTGAACAACGACAGCTGGTCGACCATGCCGTTGAACACCGAGGCGATCTCACCGAGCAGCCCGTCGGCGTCCTCGGGCAGGCGGGTGCGGAAGTCGCCGTCCCTGACCGCCGTCAGCCCGCCGAGCAGCTGACGCAGCCGAAGCTCGCCGACCTCGGCGCCCCCGGACGCGGAACGGGAGCCGCCGGTCATCGCTTCGCTCATGTCACCCTCGTGTCCTACGACGTTGTAAGGACTGTCCCGCGGCGACCTCGCGAACGGCTCCCATCAGGAGACCATGAGCAAGGTCATTGACGGGACAATCGTGGTTGTTGTCCATCCGGATTCTAGAGCCGGTGCCCGTGATCCTCAGCCCGGTGCGCCGGCGTGCGGCGGAGACGCGGACAGGTCACGACGACTCGCGGAGGCTGTCGGGGCGCTGCGTGCCCATCGCGGCCACGGCGTCGCCCACGTCCTCGTGCACGGTCAGCGAGGACCACACGCCGGTGACCTGCAACACGCGCGCGGGCAGCTCCTGCACGGCGGCCAGGCGAAGGACGCCGCCCTGTTCGAGCACGGCGGCGTCGAGGCGTAACAGCACGTGCAGGCCGCGGCTGTCCATGAAGGTCAGGCCGCCCAGGTCGAGCACCATTCCCTCCCCCGGCCGCCGGTGCCGGTCGGTGAAGGACTCCAGCCGCGGTGAGCTGGAGGAGTCGAGCTCGCCCGTCACGGTCACCAGCACGCCACCCGGCAGGTCGCGGCAGGTCAGGGTCAACGGGGTCACGGTGCCTCCGCGAGCCGGGCAGCACGAAGGCCCGTCCGGCCGGAAGGGCAGGCCGACGGGTGCGGGAGCGGACGGAGGAGGTCAGGCATCACGGGCCGGCGGTGGGATCGGCTCAGTCACGTGACCTGCGCGGTCGCCCGCGGGGGCCGGCCACCAGGACTGTGCCGGCTCTCGATCGCCTGGCCTGCGGCCATGGCCTCGCCGCCGTCGCATGGTGGTGCCGCTACGGCCGGAACTCAATCGCGATCATCTCCTCCCGGGCCGCGGCGATCCGTGCTCGCTCCAACCCTTGGCCCTTCGGGGGTCGCGGGTCAGCACGCGCAGCGAAGAATTCGGCTCACTCCCATCCATGGAACGAAACACACACAAGGCGGTCAGTCGCGGCGTGGCCCGGCCGAGGCGTGCAGGGTGTCGCCGGGGGCGCAGCCGAAGGCGGCCCTGTAGAGCTGGGCGAACCGCCCCGGATGGAAGAAGCCCCAGCGGGCGGCGACGGCGGTCACCGTGGTGGTGGCGGGATCGCCGGTCTTCAGCTCGGCGTGCGCGCGGGCCAGCCGGGCCTGGCGCAGGTAGCCCAGGGGGGTGGTGCCGAGGTGCCGGCGGAAGGCGTACTGGAGGGCGCGGGGGGTGACCCGGGCGGCGGTGGCGATCTCGTCGAGGCCGATGGACAGGTCGGCGTGGTCGTCGATGAAGGCCGTGGCGCGGCGCAGCGCCTCGGGCCCGGCGCCGCCGGGGATCGCGGCGGCGCCGGCGTTGGTGGGCAGGGTGGTGAGCACGGTGGCGGCCAGGAGCTGACCGGCGGTGGAGACGACGAGCGGTTCGGCGGCCAGCTCGGGGTCGGCCATGACGCCGTCGCGCAGGTAGGCGAGCGTGCGGCGCAGATGGCGGCCGGCGGCGTGGGAGACCGGACGGTGCCCCACCAGCCGCACCGGCTCGGCCCTGCGGCCGGGCAGCGTGCCGGCCACCTGCTGCAGCAGCGCGGGGTCGAACATGATGATGTCGTAGCGCGAGCGGCGGATCTCGCCGGCGTAGGGCAGGTCGTGCGGGGCGAACAGCACCGTGTCGCCCGGGCCGAAGACGTCGTCCGGCTGACCGGCGACCTGCTGGGCGATGGTCCCGGTCTCGACCGAGCACAGGCACACCTTGCCGAGCGGGTTGACGTCGTAGCTCATCGCGTATTGGAGGTGGAGCCGGTCGATGCTGACCGGGCCCATGACCTGGCGCGAGATCCGGGTGCGGGGGTTCTTCACGTCGGAGCCGATGCGCATCTTGGCGTATGCCTTGCTGAGGAACTCCTCCGTCTGGCCGATGTCACGGCTGTCGAAGACCTCTGGGCCCATCGGACCACCTCTTTCCGGTCGGGGGAGACCGCGTCCGCCGCGGCCCGTGCCGATTCTCCCAGGCGGCTACGACAACGGCCCGGACGGCGGCGACAAGACCCTCTGCCTGGGGCGATCCGCGTTTGGTATACCATTTTCCAGGTGACTTCCTGGACAATCGCCAACGTGCGCCCCTGGGGCGGCGCGCCCGTGGACCTGACCATCGACGGTACCCGGATCACCGGCGTGCTCCCGGCAGGGACGGCCCCGCCCACCGGCGATCCGATCGACGGCCGCGGCCTGCTCGCCCTGCCCGGATTCGTCAACGCCCACGCCCATGTCGACAAGAGCTGGTGGGGGCGGCCCTGGGTGTCGTACGGCGGAGTGGCGACCACGCAGGGCCGGATCGAGCACGAGCGCGCGGAACGCGACCGGTACGGCATCCCGGGCGTCGAAGGGACCGTGGCGGTACTGCGGGAGTTCCTGCGGCACGGCACCACGGCCACCCGCACCCACGTGGACGTCGACCTCGGGGTCGGGCTGCGCGGCATCGAGGCCGTCCGCGAGGCCGCGCAGCGCCTCGGCGGGGCGATCGACGTCGAGATCGTGGCCTTCCCGCAGGACGGCGTCGTCCGCCGGCCGGGCGTGCTCGACCTGCTCGACCAGGCCGCGCGGGCGGGCGCCACCAGCATCGGCGGCATCGACCCGGCGAGCATCGACCGCGACCCGGTCGCCCAGCTCGACGGCCTCTTCGAGATCGCCGAGCGCCGCGGCGTCGGCCTGGACATCCACCTGCACGACGGCGGAGAGCTCGGCGCGTTCCAGTACGAGCTGATCATCGACCGCACGCTCAGGACGGGCCTGCAGGGCAAGGTCACCGTCTCCCACGGCTTCGCGCTCGGCGAGCTGGCCCCCGGACGGCAGCGCGGCCTGCTCGACGACCTCGCCTCGGCGGGCATCTCCTGGACGACGGTCGCGCCGGTGCGCACCGCGCCCCTCCCGTGGCGGGGCATGGCCGAGCGCGGCATCGGCCTCGGCCTCGGCACCGACGGGATCAGGGACCTGTGGTCGCCGTTCGGCGACGGCGACCTGCTGCGCATCGCCCTCGGGTTCGCCCGGCTGCACGGGCTGCGCTCCGACGACGAGCTCACCGCCGCCGTGGAGCTGGCCACGACCAAGGCGGCGCCGTTCGTGCACCGGGACCGGCACGACCTCGTCCCGGGGGCGCGGGCCGACGTCGTGCTCATCGACGCCGAGAACGTGCCGGACGCGCTCGTGCGGGTGCCGCCGCGGGCGCTCGTGGTCGCCGGCGGCCGGGTGGTCGCCCGCGACGGCGAGCCGCTCCTGGAGGCCTGACGATCCCCGTCAGGGGCGGGCGCGGTCGTGTTCCTGCCGGTCCGCGTGCTCCCTGGTGAGGCGGCCGCCGGTCTCCTCGTGCCGGGCGACCAGCTCGCCGACGCGGGCCACGTCGCGGTCGGCGACCGCCTCGTAGAGCTCACGGTGCTCGTCGGCGACGAGCTGGAGGTCGTCGTGCCGGCCGAGCAGCCAGCGCATCCGGCTGCGCAGCACCTGCCCGAGCTCGACCAGCAGGTCGTTGCCCGCGATGGCGGTGGCCGTCTCGTGGAAGTCGGCGGCGGCGCGCCGGGCGCGGATCGCGTCGCCTGCGGAGGCCGCCCGCAGCTCCGCGTCGAGGTCGGCGCGCAGCCGCCGCAGGCCCTCGGCGTCGTGCCGCCGGGCGGCGAGCCGGAAGGTGACGGCCTCGAACGCCGAGCGCACCTCCAGCAGGTCGGCGATGTCGCGGGCGGTGAACTCGCGCACCACGGCCCACGTGCGGGGGCGCAACGTCACCAGGCCCTCGGCGGCCAGGGTGGCCAGGGCGTCGCGCACCGGCACCCGGCTCACGCCGAGCTCGGTGGCCAGATCGCGTTCGACGAGCCTGCTGCCCGGCGGGCGCACGCCGTCGAGGATGTCGTCGCGCAGCCGCCGGATGACGCGTACGGACTCGGGCTCGAACCCGGCTCCTGCCATCATGCCCTCAGTCTCCCATCGGCGCCGCGCCGGACGGGCCGTCCGCCTCCCCGGCGTCCTGCCTGGTGTCGAGGTGTCGCGCCTGCTGCTGGAGGTGGGCGAGCATGACCTTGCCCGCGGGCGTCAGGGCGCGCGCGCCGGGCAGGGTGGCGCCGACCGAGCGGCGTACGGACGGCAGCGGCACCTGGAGTTCCAGGAGCTGGGGGTCGGTCCTGACGAAGAGCGCGGGCAGCGCGGCGATCATGTCCGTGCCGAGCAGCAGGGAGCGGATCGTCAGGATCGAGGTGCATTCGGTGCGGTCGGGCGGCAGCGGCAGCCCGTTGCGGTGGAACACCTGCTCCAGCTCCCGCCGCAACGACGTCTGCTCCAGCGGCAGGATCCAGGGGTAGGCCAGCAGGTCGGTCAGGGCGCGGGCCTGCGCGGCCGGGTGCCCGGCGCGGGCGACCAGCAGCACGGGCTCGTTGTAGAGCGGGATCTGCCGCAGGTCGGGACGGTCCTCGATCGGGTTGAGCCGGCCGAGGATCAGGTCGAGGTCGCCGCCGGTGAGCTGGGGGACCAGCGAGTCGAACGTGCCCTCCTTGACGATCACGGTGATGCCCGGCCGCTCGGCCTTGAGGGCGGCGATCGAGCGGGGGAGCAGCACGTTCGTGGCCGCCAGCAGGGTGCCGACGGTGACCGTGCCGGCCGTGCCGTCGGCCAGGCCCGCGATGCGCTCGCTCGCGCGGCGCAGCTCGGCCTGCACGGCGCGGGCGTGGTCGATGAAGGCCTCGCCGAAGAGGGTGGGCGTGACGCCGCGCGACCCGCGGGTGAACAGCTCCACCCCGAGGATCTGCTCCACCTCCCGCAGCCCCCGGGTCACGGCGGGCTGGGCCAGGTGGAGGTGCTCGGCGGCGCGCAGGACACCGCCCTGCTCGGCGATGGTGGTCACGAGCACGAGGTGCCTCAGCTTGAGCCGGCCGCTCAGCAGGTCCAGCGGACGAGATATCACGAAATCATCATATGACCAGGGCGAACATGCCCTATTTCGCTATGTCGGCGGGAACCGGCTGGTCGCCCAGGCGTTCGGCGTCGTTGCGGGGGATCAGCAGTGCGGCGACCAGGCTGATGACCGTCACCACGGCCAGGTAGGCGGTGATCGACAGAGAGCTCCCGGTGGAGGCGAACAGCGAGGCCGCCACCAGCGGCGTGATCCCGCCGCCCAGCAGCGAGGCGAGCTGGTAGGCCACCGACGTGCCCGAGTACCGGATCGCGACCGGGAAGAAGCTCGCGGTCAGCGTGCCCTGCGGCGCGTGCGTCATGGCCAGCACCGCGCCCATCACCAGCATGAACAGCGCGATGAGCGTCCTGTTGCCGGTGTTGACGACCGGCAGGATCGCCAGGGCGCCGGCCAGCAGCACCACCGAGCCCCAGGCGAAGACCGAACGCAGCCCGTGCCGGTCGCCGAGGTGCGCCCACAGCGGGGCGGTGACCAGCCACACGGCGGCGCCGCCGATGACGCAGCTCAGCAGGAACGTCCGCGACAGGCCGGCCGCGGCCTCGCCGTAGCCGAGGATGTAGACCATGAAGATGTAGGCCAGCGCGCTGTTGCCGATGATCACGCCGATGGTGTGCACCACCTCGCGCCAGTGGTCGCGCAGCACCACCGCGATCGGCAGCTTGACCGGCTTGCGCCGCTCGACCAGGTCGGCGTAGTCGGGGCTCTCCTCGATGCGCAGCCGCAGGTACAGGCCGACCGCCACCAGCACGATGCTGAGCAGGAACGGCACCCGCCAGCCCCAGGCCATGAAGCTCTCCTCGCCCAGCAGCGAGGACGTGCCGAGGAAGACGGCGTTGGCGCAGAGCATGCCCGCCGGGGTGCCCA
The DNA here is from genome assembly GCF_044547985.1 of Nonomuraea sp. NPDC052265. Classification (NCBI taxonomy): domain Bacteria; kingdom Bacillati; phylum Actinomycetota; class Actinomycetes; order Streptosporangiales; family Streptosporangiaceae; genus Nonomuraea; species Nonomuraea sp. NPDC052265. Next base: position 114,484 of record NZ_JBIUBJ010000012.1, on the reverse strand, counting down.
TCATCGGGAACGCCCCGAACAGGCCGCGCCGGCCCTTGGGGGCGTGCTCCATCGTGAGCACCACCGCGCCGCCGAGCTCGCCGCCCAGGCCGATGCCCTGGGCGACGCGCATCACCACGAGCAGCACCGCCGCCCACACGCCCATGCTGTCGTACGTCGGCAGCACGCCGATCAGCGTCGTGCCGATCCCCATGATGAGCAGCGAGACGACGAGCGTGTTGCGCCGCCCGATCCGGTCGCCGAAGTGGCCGAAGACGATGCCGCCGAGCGGGCGGGCGAGGAATCCCACGGTCATGGTGCCGAAGGAGGCGATGGAGCCGGCGACCGGGTCCATCGCGGGGAAGAACTGCTTGTTGAAGACGAGGGCCGCGGCGGTGCCGTAGAGGAAGAAGTCGTACCACTCGATGGCGGTGCCGATGAAGGCGGCCCGCGAGACGCGGCGGGCGGCCAGACGGCGATCTGTGTCCATCACTCTGTGCCTTCCAAATGAGGGTACGGAAGAGGATGCACGCTGGGGGTATGCCAGAACGAATACCTGTTCGGTCGGCAGGCATAGCAGAACCGATATATAACGAAATAAGGATGGTCGGGCGATATTTCGGTATTGGACTGTTATGGCGGGCGATCAGCAGAATGTCGGCCATGAAGCCCGCGCACTACGTCAACGGCGTCTTCACGACGGCGGGGACGGACTTCCCCCTCATCTCGCCCGTCGACGGACGCACCGTCGGGGCCGTCCCCGAGGCGTCCCGCGAGACCGTGGACGAGGCGGTCAGGGCCGCCCGCGCCGCGCTCGACGGCCCCTGGGGAGCCGCCTCCACCGAGGAGCGGTGCGCGTACCTGCGCCGGATCGCCGACGGGATCGAGGCCAGGTTCGAGGAGTTCGTCGAGGCCGAGGCCGCCGACACCGGCAAGCCGCGCGAACTGGCCGCGACGGTCGACATCCCGCGCGCCGCCGGCAACTTCCGCGCCTACGCCGACCTCGCCTACGGCCGTCCCGAGCGGGCGTACTCCACCAGCGTCCCGGCCTGGAGCGGCAGCGGGGAGGCGCTCAACTACACCGTGCGCCGCCCGCTCGGCGTGGTCGCCGTCATCTCGCCGTGGAACCTGCCGCTGCTGCTGCTCACCTGGAAGGTCGCGCCCGCGCTGGCCGCCGGGAACGCCGTCGTGGCCAAGCCGTCGGAGGAGACCCCCTCGACCGCCACGCTGCTGGCCGAGGTGATCGACGCGGCGGGCCTGCCGGCCGGCGCGTTCAACCTGGTCCACGGCCACGGCGCGGGGGCGGCCGGCGAGCACCTGACCGCGCACCCCGGCGTGGACGCCATCGCCTTCACCGGAGCCTCGGCCACCGGCAGCGCCATCATGCGCAACGCCGCCGCGCACGTCACCCCGGTCTCCTTCGAGCTGGGCGGCAAGAACCCGGCCCTGGTCTTCGCCGACGCCGACCTGGAGGAGGCCGTCGAGGGCACGATCCGCTCCAGTTTCACCCACTCCGGCCAGATCTGCCTGTGCACCGAGCGCGTCTACGTCCAGCGCCCGATCTTCGAGGCGTTCACGCGGGCGCTGGCCGAGCGGGCGAGGGGGCTGAGCGGCTACGGGCCGATGATCTCGGCGCAGCACCGCGACAAGGTGCTGTCCTACTACCGGCTCGCCGTCGAGGAGGGCGCGACGGTGCTGGCCGGGGGAGGGGTGCCGGAGTTCGGCGACGTCCGCGACGGCGGCTTCCACGTCGAGCCGACCGTGCTCACCGGCCTGCCGCCGCACGCCAGGACCGTCCGGGAGGAGGTCTTCGGCCCGATCTGCCACGTGGCGCCGTTCGACGACGAGGACGAGGCCGTCCGGCTGGCCAACGACAGCCCGTACGGACTGGCCGCCACCGTGTGGACCACGGACCTGTCGCGCGCCCACCGCGTGGCGCCCCGGATCCAGGCCGGCATCGTCTGGGTCAACTGCTGGAACCTGCGCGACCTGCGCACCCCGTTCGGCGGGGTGAAGGCGTCCGGCATCGGGCGCGAGGGCGGCGAGTACTCGCTCGACTTCTTCTCCGAGCCCGTCAACGTGTGCGTCAAGATATGAGGACAGAAGTGACAGACAACCATCGCGCCGCCGCCGCGCGGCTGCTGGAGGCGTACGCGTCCGGCCGCCCGTGCGAGCCGGTCCGCGACCTGGTCGACGGCCTGGAGGCGGCCTACGCGGTGCAGAGCCTGCTCACCGAGCGCTGGGTCGGCGAGGGCAGGCGGATCACCGGCCGCAAGATCGGCCTGACCAGCAAGGCCGTGCAGCGGCAGCTCGGCGTCGGCTCGCCCGACTTCGGCGTGCTGTTCGCCGACATGGCGGTGCCCGACGGCGAGGAGATCCCCGCAGGGGCGGTGCTCCAGCCGCGCGCCGAGGCCGAGGTCGCGCTCGTACTCGACCGCGACCTGCCGCACGAGCGCCACACGGTCGCCGACGTGATCGCCGCGACGGCGTTCGCGCTGCCCGCGATCGAGGTCGTCGGCAGCCGCATCCGCGACTGGGACATCACCCTGGCCGACACCGTCGCCGACAACGCCTCGGCCGGCCTGTACGTGCTCGGCACCCGCCCGGTCCCGCTGCGCGACGTGGACCTGCGGCTGGCCGGGATGGTCATCGAGCGGCGCGGCGAGCAGGTCTCGACCGGCGTCGGCGCGGCCTGCCTGGGCCACCCGCTGCACGCCGCGGTCTGGCTGGCCGACACGCTGGCCGCGCTCGGCCGTCCGCTCCGGGCGGGCGACACCGTGCTGACCGGGGCGCTCGGCCCCGTCGTCCCGGTGCGGCCGGGCGACGTGCTGGAGGCCCGCATCGACGGGCTCGGCGACGTCCGCGCCGCCTTCGCCGCCGACGACGAGAAGGAGAACCGGTGAACGCGCTCGCGCAACGCCTGGACGAGGCCACCCTGTCCGGCCGCGCCATCCCCCGCCTGACCGACGAGGCCGACCTCGACGTGCCCGCCGCGTACGAGGTGCAGCGCGCCCTGATCGAGCGGCGGCTGGCCCGCGGCGAGCGGATCATCGGCGTCAAGATGGGCTTCACCAGCCGCGCCAAGATGGTCCAGATGGGTGTGGACGACGTCATCTGGGGCTTGCTCACCGACGCCATGCTCGTCGAGTCCCGCCTCGACACCGCCGGCCTGATCCACCCGCGGATCGAGCCGGAGATCGCGTTCCTGCTGGACCGCCCGGTGCGCACCCCCGCCGACGTGGCCTCGGCCGTCGGCGGCGTCGCGGTCGGGTACGAGGTGCTCGACTCCCGCTACGAGGGCTTCAGCTTCACCCTGCCCGACGTCATCGCCGACAACGCCTCGGCCAGCGGCTTCGGCGTCGGCCCCTGGCGCCGCCCGCAGGACGCCGGCGACCTCGGCAACGTCGGCCTGGTCATGGAGATCGACGGCCGCCAGGTCGCCGGCGGCTCGTCGGCGGCCATCCTCGGCCACCCGCTGCGCGCGCTGACCGCCGCCGCCCGGCTGACCAGGGCCGCCGGGATCGAGATGGAGGCCGGCTGGATCGTCCTGGCCGGGGCGGCCACGGCGGCCGTGCCGCTGCCCGCCGGGGCGCACGTACGCGTCGGCGCCGCCGCCCTCGGACACGTGGAGGTGACCACCCGATGAGCGACGACGCGCTGCTGGTCGAGGGCAAGGCCCGGCCCCGCGGCAGGTTCCCGCACGTCAAGCGGGCCGGCGACTTCGTCTTCGTGTCCGGCACCAGCTCACGCCGCCCCGACGGCTCCTTCGCCGGGGCGAGCGCGGACGAGCTGGGCACCACCAGCCTCGACATCCGCGAGCAGACCAGGGCGGTGATCGAGAACATCGCAGACCTGCTGGCCGCCGCCGGAGGCGGCCTGGACGACGTGGTGAACGTGACCGCGTACCTGGTCAGCATGAACGACTTCGGCGGCTACAACGAGGTCTACGGCGAGTACTTCGACGAGAGCGGCCCCGCCCGCACCACGGTCGCCGTCCACCAGCTCCCGCACCCGCACCTGCTGATCGAGATCTCCTGCATCGCCCTCATCCCGCAAAGGAGCCCGGCATGATCCCCCCCTTCAACCTGAACAAGTGGATCGACGAGCACCAGGACCTGCTCAGGCCGCCGGTCGGCAACGCGCAGATCTGGCAGGACGCCGACCTCATGGTGACGATCGTGGGCGGGCCCAACCAGCGCACCGACTTCCACGACGACCCGATCGAGGAGTTCTTCTACCAGCTCAGGGGCGGCATGGTGCTGCGGGTCATGGAGGAGGAGGGCAAGCCGCCGGTGGACGTGCAGATCGGGGAGGGCGACGTCTTCCTGCTGCCGCCGCACGTACGGCACTCGCCGCAGCGGCCGGTGCCCGGCTCGATCGGCCTGGTCGTCGAGTTCGCCCGCCCGCAGGGCGCGCTGGACGCCTTCGAGTGGTACTGCGTCAACTGCCACCGCCTGGTCCACCGCGCCGAGGTGCAGCTCCAGTCGATCGTCGACGACCTGCCGCCGGTGTTCCGCGCCTTCCACGAGGGCGACCGCACCTGCCCCCACTGCGGCGCCGAGCACCCCGGCAAGGACTGGCCCGAGCATCTGCGGCCGGTGGTCCGGTGACCATGATCGACGTGCACGCGCACGTCTTCCCGCGGATCAGCCGCGAGGAGGCGAGGATGCTCGCGGGCGCCGGCGAGCCGTGGCTGCGCGACGGCATGATGATGAGCGGCGAGGACGACTACCGCCCGGTCACGCCGGAACTGTGGGACCCCGGGGCCCGCGTGGCCGCGATGGACCGCACCGGCGTGGACGTGCAGGCGGTCTCCTCGACCCCGCTGCTGTTCGGCTACGCGGCCGACCCGGCCCGCGCCGCCGAGTGGTGCGCCCTGGTCAACGACCGCGTGCTCGACCACTGCGCGCAGGCCCCCGACCGGCTGCTGCCGCTGTGCCAGGTGCCGCTGCAGGACGCCGCCCTGGCCGCCAGGACCGTCACCGAGGCCAAGGCGGCCGGCCACCGCGGCGTGCACATCGGCAACCACGTCGGCCCGCGCAACCTGGACGACCCCGACATCGTCGCCTTCCTCGCGCACTGCGCCGAGCAGGACATGCCGGTGCTCGTCCATCCCTGGGACATGCTCGGCGCCGACCGCATGCGCGGCCACATGATGCCGTGGCTGGTCGGCATGGCGGCCGAGACCCACCTCGGTATCCTGTCGCTGATGTTGTCCGGGGCGTTCGAGCGGCTGCCGAGCTCGCTGCGGCTGTGCTTCTGCCACGGCGGCGGCAGCTTCGCCTACCTGCTGGGCCGGGCCGACAACGCCTGGCACCACCGCGACATCGTCCGCGAGCACTCGCCGCGGCCGCCGTCGGCCTACACCGACCGCTTCCACGTGGACTCGGCCGTGTTCGACCCGCGCGCCCTGCGGCTGCTGGTCGAGGTGATGGGGGCCGATCGGGTCATGCTCGGCACCGACTTCCCGTTCCCGCTGGGGGAGCAGGAGCCGGGCGCGGTCGTGCGCGCCTGCGCCGAACTGGACGACGAGGGCCGCGCCGCCGTCCTGGGCGGCAACGCCGCCGCCTTCTTCGGGCTCGCGGGATGACGGTCGCCGGCACGCCTCTCGGGGCGCTGCGCGGCGTCCGGGCCGGCGGCGTGACCACGTTCAAGGGGGTGCGTTACGCCGCGCCCGCCCGCCGCCTCGCCGCGCCGGAGCCCGCGCGTCCCTGGCAGGGCGTCGCGGACGCCCGCACGCCCGGCCCGCCCGCGCCGCAGCGGCCCGGCCGCATGGCGTGGGTGCCGGGCCTGGAGATCGACCCGGCCACGTCGGCCGAGGACTGCCTGTTCCTCAACGTCTGGACGCCCTCCACCGAGGGGCGCCGTCCGGTGCTGGTGTTCCTGCACGGCGGCGCGTTCGTCTTCGGCTCCGGCGCCCAGGCGATGTACGACGGTACCGCGCTCGCCCGCGACCACGGCCTGGTCGTGGTGACCGTCAACTACCGGCTCGGCCTGCCCGGCTTCTGGCACGGCGACGGCGTCCCGGCCAACCTGGGCCTGCGCGACCAGATCGCCGCCCTGGAGTGGGTGCGCGGCAACATCGCGGCCCTCGGCGGCGACCCGGCGAACGTCACCCTGGCCGGGCACTCGGCGGGCGGAACCTGCGTGCTGGCCCTGATGACGTGCGCGCCCGGCCTGTTCGCCAGGGCCGCGGCGATGAGCCCCGTCCCGTACGGGTTCCGCACGCCCGGCCAGGCCGCCGACTGGACCGCGGCGGCCCGCTCGGCGCTCGGGGCGGACCCGTACGCCGTGCCGCTCGCCGACCTGCTGGCCGCCGAGGAGGCCGCCGTCCGCGCCTGCGGCCCGGCCCCGGACGGCCTGCTGCCCGCCGCGCCCGTCGTGGACGGCGACCTGCTGGCCCGCCACCCGGTGGAGGCCTTCCGCGCGGGCGCCGCCGCGCCGGTCCCGCTGCTGGTGACGACGACGGCCGAGGAGACCCGCCTGTTCAGCGCGATCGGCCAGGACGGCCTGGACACCGGCGCCGTCTTCACCGGCCCCGCCCAGGAGATCGTCGAGGCCCACCACGGCCCCGCCGAGCACCGGATCTGCGGGCACCGCTCGCCGATGAGCCACGGCGGGATCGAGCTGGGCGCCTGCCACCTGGTGGACGTACCCCTCTACCTCGGCACCCACGGGACGCCGCTGACCGGCACTGGCCCGCACGTGGAGGCGCTGGCACGCTCGATGAGCACCGGGTTCGCCCGGTTCTGCCGCGGCGGCGACGGAGAGGGATGAACGGGTCGCGTCGAGCCCCCGGCCGGGCCTTCAGGGCGCCTCGGGGGTGGTGAGGGGGTGGCCGGGCAGGGGCGTCGAGAGGATCATGGTGCTGGACGGCGGGCCGTAGACCGCCAGGCGGTCGATCAGGTCCTCGAAGGCCACCATGGAGACCGCCACGATCCGCAGGATGCTGCACACGTCGCCGGTGACCCGGTGGATCTCGCGTACCTCCGGCCAGCCGGCCACCTCGGGGTCGCGCAGCACGCAGCGCGCGCCGTAGCAGGACATGCGGATGAAGGCCGAGACCGGCCAGCCGGCCTGCACCGGATCGACCGTCGCGTGGTAGCCGGTGATCACCCCCGACTCCTCCAGCTTCCGTACGCGGTCGGCCACCGCGGGCGGGGACAGGTGGATCCGGCGCGACAGCTCCTTGAGGGAGAGCCGGGCGTTGTCCTGGAGCTCGCGCAGCAGCTCCCAGTCCGTCTCGTCCACGATCACACCTTCCGTTCGTAAACCCGATATCGGGATTCATCCCGAAATATAAGTCTATATCGCGATATAGGCGTTCATATGGCATTCCTTCTCCATCTTCCCGACGCCATCATTGGGAGGGCAAGCAACGAGAAAGGCATGCGCGTGGACGCGACGCGACAGTTACCGGCACTGCGGCCGACCACGGCGGAGGAACGCGCCGAGAGAGCCAGGACCACGGGCGGCGCTCCCACCCTGGACTTCGAGACCCGCACCCCCTACGACGCCTACGTCCGCACCGACGTGCTGCACGAGCTGCAGCACCCGATGAGCGACGACGCGGGCGAGATGTCGTTCCTGATGATCACTCAGGTGATGGAGCTGTACTTCAAGCTCATCGCCTTCGAGCTGCGCAACGCGCAGGAGCGGCTGCGGGCCGACGACGTGTGGGCCGCGCTGGACCCGCTGCGCCGTACGGCGCTGCACCTGGAGGGCCTGAACGCGAGCTGGCGCGGCCTGCGCTGGATGACCCCCGCGGACTTCAACCGCTTCCGGGACGAGCTCGGCGAGGCCAGCGGCCTGCAGTCGGCGATGTACCGGCACGTGGAGTTCCTGCTGGGGCTGAAGAACCCGGCCCTGCTGCGCCCGTTCAGACGCCAGGACAGGACCCACCGCGACCTGCTCACGACCCTGGAGTCGCCGAGCCTGTGGGACGACGCCATCGCCCTGCTGGCCCGCCACGGCCACGACCTCCCCCGCGAGCTGCTGGAGCGCGACTTCGCCGCCGAGCACGAGCCGCACCCGGCCGTCGAGCGGGCCTGGGTCGAGGTGTACGGCGACACCGGCCCCGGCAACGCGCTCCGGCTGCTCGGCGAGGCGCTGACCGACGTGGCCGAGCTGTTCGGCGACTGGCGGTACCAGCACGTCACAGCCGTCCGCCGGTCGATGGGCGCCAAGCCCGGCAGCGGCGGCTCCAACGGCCTGGCCTGGCTGGAACGCAGCATGGCGCGGGTGATCTTCCCCGAGCTGTGGTCCGCCCGGACCCACATGTGAAGGGCGGACCACGCGTGATCGACGACTGGAAGCCCGCCGAGCAGGACGCCCTCCGGCGCGACCGCGACGACCCCGGCCACCGCGAGCTCTTCCTGATCCCGCCCGGCGGCGGCGGCCATCCCGAGTGCGCCTACTTCGCCGGCAACTCCCTGGGCCTCCAGCCCCGGGCGACCGCGGCGGAGCTGGCCGAGGACCTGGAGGCATGGGCCCGGCTGGGAGTGGAAGGACATCTGGAGGGGATCCGCCCCTGGCTGCCCTATCACGAGCTGCTCACCGGACCGGCCGCCCGGCTGGTCGGCGCGCTGCCCGAGGAGACCGTGGTCATGAACTCGCTGACGGTCAACCTGCACCTGCTGATGGTCTCGTTCTACCGGCCGCGCGGCGCGCGGACCCGGATCCTCATCGAGGACACCGCGTTCCCCTCCGACAGCTACGCCGTGCGCAGCCAGGCCCGCCTGCACGGCCTCGACCCGGACGAGACGGTGATCCGGCTGCGCGACGGCCAGGAGGTGCTGGACTTCCTGGACCGCGAGGGCGACACGGTCGCGCTGGTCCTGCTGGGCGGCGTCAACTACCTGACCGGCGAGCTCCTGGACATCCCGGCGATCACGGCGGCCGGGCGGGCGAGCGGCGCGGCGGTCGGCTGGGACCTCGCGCACGCCGCCGGGAACGTCCCGCTGGAGCTGCACGCGTGGGGGCCGGACTTCGCCGCCTGGTGCTCCTACAAGTACCTCAACTCAGGGCCCGGAGCCCTCGGCGGCGTGTTCGTCCACCAGCGGCACCTGGGCGACCCGGCGCTGCGGCGGCTGGAGGGCTGGTGGAGCACCGAGCAGGCGACCCGGTTCGAGATGGCGCCGGTCTCCCGCCCGCCGGCCAGCGCCGACGCCTGGCAGATCTCCAACCCGCCGATCCACGCGATGGGCCCGGTACGCACCTCGCTGGGGCTCTTCGACCGGATCGGGATGACCGCCCTGCGGGCCCGCAGCGTACGGCTCACCGGATACCTGGAGAGCCTGCTCGACCGGATCACCCCCACCAGGCCGATCGCGTTGATCACGCCGCGCGACCCCGGCCGCCGGGGCTGCCAGCTCTCCCTGCGCGTGGAGCGCGGCGGCGCGGCCGAGCTGACCCGGCGGCTGCGCCACGAGCACGGCGTGATCGCCGACGCCCGGGAGCCGGACGTCGTCCGCCTGGCGCCGACGCCCCTGTACTCGACCTACCACGACTGCTGGCGCGCCGCCGTCGCGCTGGCCGAGTGCGTCAAGGAGGAGCGATGAACGTCACCGTGGTCGGCGCGGGCCTCACCGGCTGCCTGCTCGCCTGCTACCTGGCCCGGCGCGGCCTCGACGTGACCGTCTACGAACGGCGGCCCGACCCGCGCACCGGCCTCGCGCCGCGCGGCCGGTCGATCAACCTGGCCATCTCCGAACGCGGCCTGGACGCGCTGCGCCGGATCGGCCTGGAGGAGAAGATCATGGCCGACGCGCTCCCGATGCGCGGCCGGATGATCCACCCGGTGCAGGGGCCGCTCGACTTCCAGCCCTACAGCCACGACGGGGTGCGTTCGATCAACTCCATCAGCCGTGGCGCGCTCAACAACACGCTGCTGGACGCCGCCGAGTCCGCGCCCGGCGTGAAGATCTTCTTCGGGCACCGGCTGACCGGCCTCGACCCGGCGACCGGCGCGATGGTCTTCGAGACCGCCGACGGCCCGGTACGCGCGGCGGCCGGCGTCGTGCTCGGCGCCGACGGGGCGAACTCGGCCGTACGGGGCGAGCTGCTGGCCCACCGGGGCATCCACGAGAGCCTGGACTTCCTCGGCCACGGCTACAAGGAGCTGACGATCCCGCCCGTGGACGGCGAGTTCGCCTTCGACCCCGGCGCGCTGCACATCTGGCCGCGCGGCACCTCGATGATGATCGCGCTGCCCAACCCCGACCGCTCCTTCACCTGCACGATGTTCTGGCCGACCGGCGGCACGTCGAGCTTCGCCTCCCTGAGCAGCCCGGCGGCGATCGAACGCCACTTCCGCATCCACTACCCGGACGTGCCCCCCCTCGCGCCCGGCCTGGTACGGGAGTACCTGGACAATCCGGTCGGCCTGCTCGGCACCGTCCGGTGCGCGCCGTGGCAGGCGGACGGCAGGGTCGGCCTGATCGGCGACGCGGCGCACGCCATCGTGCCCTTCTACGGCCAGGGCGCCAACTGCGGTTTCGAGGACGTGACCGTGCTGGACCGGTGCCTGACGGAGACCGGCGGCGACTGGGCCCGCGCGCTGCCGATGTTCGACCGGCGGCGCAAGGACGACACCGACGCGATCGCCGAGATGGCGCTGGCCAACTTCGTCGAGATGCGCGACAAGGTCGCCTCCCCGGTCCACCGGCTGACCCGGAGCGTCGAGCACCGGCTCGAACGCGCGCTGCCCGGCCGCTACGTGTCGCGGTACGAGCTGGTGTCGTTCTCCACGGTGCCGTACACGCAGGTCAGGCGGCGGGTGCGGCGGCAGCAGCTGGCGCTGGCCGGGGCCGGGGCCGCGCTGCTGGCGGCGGGCGCGGCCGGGATCGCGCGGCTGTGGTCCCGACGGCCGGCCCGGAGGTGACGGTGGAGAACCGGGCCGTCCTGACCCGCCCGGCCCCGGGGCCCGTCCGCGCCCTGCGGTACGGGCCGGACGCCGACCAGGTGATCGACCTCTGGCCGGACGAGGGGCCCGTGGTGGCGCTGGTCCACGGCGGGTTCTGGCGCCCGGAGTACGACCGGACGCACCTGCGGCCGATGGCCAACGCGCTGCACCGGGCGGGGTACAGCGTGGCCGCCGTCGAGTACCGCCGCAAACCAGGCGACCCGGCGGCGACGGTCGCGGACGTCCGGGCCGCGGTCGGCCTCCTCCGGCCGTCGGTGGTCGTCGGTCACTCGGCAGGCGGTCACCTCGCCCTGTGCGCCGCGCCGGCCGGGGCCGCCGTCCTCGCCCTGGCGCCGGTCGCGGACCTGCGGCTCGCGGCGCGGCTGGGGCTCGACGACGGCGCGGTGACCGACTTCCTCGGCGGGCCGCCGGACGACCATCCCGGCCTGGACCCCGCCCGGCTGCCGGACCCGCCGGGCCCGGTGGTGATCGTGCACGGCACGGCGGACGGGCGCGTCCCCGTCGGGGTCTCGGAGTCGTACGTGGCGGCTCATCCGGCGACGTCGCTGGTGCGCGTCCCGGGGGCGGGCCACTTCGTGCTCATCGACCCGGAGAGCCGCACGTGGCCGCTGGTCGAGCGGGAGCTGACCGCCCTCCTGCCCGTCTGACCGGCGGTGCGCCCTGCGGCACTCCGACGGCGGGTCGTGGCCGCGGCCGCTGTGCGGGAGCCCAAGCCGGGGACGCCGTTTCTGCCCTGGCGACGAAGCCTGCGGTGCGCCCCGGTGAAAGCCTGTGACGATGACGAACGTCTACATCTCCATCGACATGGAAGGCGTGGCGGGCATCGCCACCATGGACCAGGTCGTCCGGGGCGGACACGGCTACCCGCGGGCGCAGCGCCTGATGACCGCCGAGGCCAACGCCGCCATCGAGGGCGCGTTCGCGGCCGGGGCCGCCGGCGTCCTGGTCAACGACAGCCACGGCACCATGGACAACCTGCTGCACGAGGAGCTCGACCCACGCGCCCGGCTGATCTTCGGCACCCCCAAGCTCGACTGCATGGCCGAGGGCATCTCGGCCGAGCACGACGTGGCACTGTTCCTCGGCTACCACGCCGCCGCCGGGTCGCCGGGCGTGCTCGCCCACACCTTCTCCTCGCACTTCTACGAGGTGCGGCTCAACGGCGCGATCGTCTCGGAAGCCGAGGTCAACGCCTTGCAGGCGGCCGCCGTCGGCGTGCCGGTGGGGCTGCTCACCGGCGACGACGTCATCTGCGGCGTCGCGGGCAAGGTGTTCCCCGGGGTGCGCACGGTCGCCGTCAAGATCGCTCACGGGCACACCGCGGCCGACAGCCTCTCGCCGGTCGAGGCACGACGGCTGATCAAGGAGGCGGCGGCGGAGACCGTGCGCTCGGCCGGTGAACTGAAGCCGGTCGAGCTGCCCGCCGTGCTCGAACTGGAGATCGACATGCCCACCGCCCCCGCCGCCGAGCTGGGCGCGCTGGTGCCGGGCGTGCGCCGGATCGCCGACAAGACGCTCGCGGCCACCTTCACCAACCCGAGGGAGGTGCTCGGATGCGTGACGACCTGCTACCACCTGGCCGCCGATGCCATGATCGCCAGGATGGCCCTGTACGGCAGACCAACCAGATAGCTCTCAGGTTTGCCGCTCCGGACAAGCGTTTTGAAGCCGGACATCCGGATACTTGAGCGATGGATCTTGAGCAGGTAGAACGCGCGCTCGACGCCCTTCCCGGCCTCCGCCCCGGCGGGCCGGGTCTGGCGGTCGGGGTCTACGCCGACGGCAAGGTGCTGCACACCGCGGCGAGGGGCGTGGCCACCGTCGAGTTCGGCGTCCCGATCGACTCCCGTACCCGCTTCGACATCGCCTCCATCAGCAAGCAGTTCACCGCCGCGTGCCTGCTGCTGCTGGCCCGCGACGGCAGGCTGAGCCTGTCGGACGACGTCCGCGGGCACGTCCCCGAACTGCGGCTCGACGTGCCCGTCACGATCGACCAGTGCCTGCGGCACACCGGCGGCCTGCCGGAGTGGTACGGCCTGCAGGCCGTCACCGGCGTCCCGTTCCCCCTGATGGACGAGGAACGCCTGATGAAGATCGTGGCGGGAATGCGCCGGACCACGTTCGAGCCCGGCACCCGCTTCTCCTACTCCAACACCGGCTACGTCCTGGCCGCCGTCGTGGTCCGGCGGCTCACCGGCCGGTCGCTGGCCTACTTCGCCCGCGAGCGGTTGTTCGGCCCGCTCGGCATGGACGACACCGTCTTCCGCGACGACGCCTCCGTCCCGCTGCCGCGCCTGGCCTACGGCTACGACGGCGCGGGCGCGCGGGCCGACACGCAGGAGAGCGCGGTCGGCGACGGCGGCCTGGTGACCGGCGTCGCCGACCTGGCCCCGTGGTTCGGCTTCCTGGCCGACGGCCGGGTCCTGGGCGCCGACGTGCGCGCGGCACTGCTGGACCGGACCGTGCTCGCCGACGGCACCGTCCTGCGGTACGCGCGCGGCATCTGCCACCTGACCGCCGGGAACCTGCCCGCGTACGGCCACGCCGGCGGCATGCACGGCTACGTCGGCAACCTGCTCCACCTGCCGGAGCCCGGCCTCGGCGTGGCCGTCCTGACCAACCACAGCGGCCTGGACCCGGTCGGACTCAGCCTCGGCCTGGCCCGCGCCCTCACCGGCCAGGACCCGGCCCCCCGGCCCGCCCCCGCCCGCCGGGCCGACGCCGAGGCGGCGCGGCCCGCCCTGCTCGGGCCCTGGCACGACCCGGAGACCGACGCCACGCTCACGCTCGAACCCGCCGACGACGGCGGGATCTCCCTGACCGGCGCCAACGACATGGAGCTCGCCCTCGACGACGACGGCCGCTGGTACGCGCAGGTTCCGGCCGGCCGGATCTGGCTCGTGCCGGAGGACGGGCGGCTGCTGCTCGGCCACGACGGGTCGATCCGGTGGCCGCACGCGTACGAGCCGTGCGACCCGCCGGGGGAGGAGCCCGTCCCGCGGGGCGCCTGGCTCAACGACGAGACGGGCGTGCTCGCCGTGATCGACGAGGGGACGCTGCGCGTCGGCCTGACCTTCCAGGCTCCCGTCGCCCCCGCACCCGCCGGGACGTGGCGGGCGGGCCCCTTCACCCTGCGCCTCGACGCGGACGGCGACCTGCTGCTCAGCGGCTTCGGCCTGCTCGGTCTGCGCTTCGCCGCCCAGCCCGAGGGCACCGCCCCCGTCGGCGTCCCCCCTGGCCTGGTCTAGGGCCGTGTCGGCCTGCAGCACGAGCCGGGGTGCGCAGAGTTTGGCTGCCGGGTCAGTGAACGGAGGAGGTCGGGCTTCTGGCGTCCGACTATCCCCCCGCTCATTCACCGAGGTGGTTCCAGGACATCCGCAACCGCGCTCGCCAGGCCCGCGACGGGCGCCCTGCTCCTGCTGGCGACGGGCTGCGCCGGAGCCGCGAGCTCCGGCGTGGCCCCGACACGCTCCGCTGGGCCATGGGGAACGCCCCCAACAGCCTCGACATCGCCCACGGCTTCAACGACGCCTCCACCACCGTGCAGTTCGCCGTCCTCGACACGATGGTGGGCATCGGCCCGGACGGCCGGGTCGTCCCGCGCATCGCCGCGTCCTGGACCCACCCCGACCCGCGCACGTACGTCTTCACCCTGCGCGAGGGCCCGAGGTTCAGCGACGGCACGCCGGTCACGGCCGAGGACGCCGCCTACTCCCTGACCCGCCACCTCGACCCCGCCGTGACCTCGCAGGCCGCCGGCTACGTCACGCAGGTCAAGAAGGTCGAGGTCACCGGCCCGCGCACGGTCGAGGTCACCCTCGGCAAGCCCAGCCCCACCTTTCTGGCCACCGCCGCGCTGGCCTGGCAGATCGTGCCGAGGAAGCTGGCCGGCAAGCCGTACAGCGCGAGGAGGCTGATGCGGGGGAGGAGACGGCCGTCGTACCAGGCGCGTCGAAGCAGTGGTGACCGTTCCGCGGCGCCCGGCTCCGGTGACGCCCTCGTTCAGAACAACTGGGGGTCGATCCAGACGCCCGTCGTGTCGCCGTGGCACTGCTGCGTACTGGTGGTGCTCACCACGATGGAGACCTGGATCGCGTCGCGGACGTCCACGTCCACCTTCTTGACCTGTCCCAGCCCGACCGACTTGCTGAACACCGTCCGCCGGTCGGCCTGGACCGAGAACTTGAGAGGGCGGGCGACGGGCGACGTGTCGGCCACGCCAATTGACGCCGTCAGCCGGGCATATTTTCTGCCGGTCACAAATGTCACGCTGAAATTGTCGTTCAGATAGCACGGCGAGGCGGAAAGCACTCTGTCGTAGGTCTTTCCGTTCACCTGTAAGGGATCCTCTCCCCAACCTTCCTTGTCGTCGTCGGTGATGGCCGGCTGATCGACCAGGGAGAACGACTGTGACTCGGCCGAGGCCGAGGCCGAGGCCGACGGCGACGGCGCCGAGGTCGGCGTGGAAGACCCGGCGGACGGCGACACGCTCGGTGACCTGCTGCTCGTCACCTCCGCGTCCTGGCCGCCGGCCGTGAAGACGACAGTGATCACGGCGGCGGCCACTGTCGCGACGGCCCCGATGACCGCCACGCGAACCGCTTCCGACATGCGAGACTTCTTCGAATCCACCAGCGTAGCCGTATCACAGGTCGTGCCACCGCCGCCTTGATTATCGACAATGCCGAACGCCGGGCCGCGGCCGATCCGCGAGAATGGCATTCCTGCGGTGCGGCCGGTCGAAATTGCCGCCCCTGCCCGCACCGGCGCGTGATGGCGACGTACGCAAGTCCTCCGCCGAGGGTGTGCCGGGCGCCGAAGCGCCGGCGTCCGGCGGCTCGATGAAGTCATGCCGGCGCGACGTCCTGCGTCGACACGGGTTCGCGGATTCCGGCGTCGGCTCTCGCGCCGGCCCGGTTCAGGCTCCGGCGGGGCCGGGGTGGCCGCCGAGGTGCGGCGAAACGCCGGGGCCCGAGTGGTCAGGCGGCGGAACCGGCGTGGTCGGGGCGTTGGGCGGCGTCGTCGGTGCGGGCGCCGGACAGGATGGCGTCGAGCAGGCCGGGGTAGCGGGCCTCCAGGTCATCGCGCCGCAGGACGAGCAGGTTCTCCCGCCCCGAGGGCCGCTGCCAGATGACGCCGCTGTCGCGCAGAACGCGCCAGTGGTGCGTCATGGTCGACTTCGCGGTGATCCCCAGCGTGTTCAGGACGCTGGTGCAGTTGTGCTCGCCCCCGGCGTCGAGGACGCGTACGACGGACAGGCGCACCCCGTTCCCCAGCGCCGACAGCACGTCTTCGATCCGGATCTGGTCACGGTCGGGATGACGGAAAGCCATGGTTCAACTGTACCGCGACTGTCGAACAATCCTTCCGTCATCTGGCATAGTACGACTGTACTTAAATCGTCGTACGGTCGTTTCGTGCGGCGGCGGGCTTCCCCGTGCCCGCTCCCCGGCTCCCTCCGAAGGGCGTTCCATGTCCACACCATCCCCGCTGCCCGCAGCCGTCGCGGACGGCGTCAAGCCGCGACTCGGCTGGACCCTGGCGTTGCTCGCCCTGGCCCAGCTCATCTACGCGCTCGACCTCAACATCGTCTTCGTCGCGCTCCCGCAGATCGGCGCCGACCTGGGCTTCCCCGGCCAGACCCAGCAACTCGTGGTCAGCGCGTACGTCGTCTTCGCCGGCGGCTTCCTGCTGTTCGGCGGCCGGGCGGCCGACCTGCTCGGCCGCCGCCGCGTCTTCGTGCTCGCCCTGGCCATCTACGCGCTGTCCTCGCTGGCCGGCGGCCTGGCCGGTGGTCCCGTCGTCATCATCGTCGCCCGCGCGGTCCAGGGCATCGGCGGGGCGCTGCTGCTGCCCTCGACGCTGGCGCTGCTCAACAGCCTGTTCGCCGAGGGGCCGCAGCGCAACCGGGCGCTGGCCGTCTGGGGCGGCGCGGGCGCCAGCGGGCTGACGATCGGCGCGCTGCTCGGCGGCGTCCTCACCCAGAACTTCGGCTGGCCCGCCGTCTTCTTCGTGAACGTCCCCCTGGCCGGGCTGGTCGCGCTGGCCGCCCTGGCCGTCATCCCGCGCGACCCGGTCAGGCGGGAACGGCGCAGGTTCGACATGCCGGGGGCGCTCACCGTCACCGGCGGATCCACCCTGCTGGTCTTCGCCCTGGTCGAAGGGCCCGAACTGGGCTGGGGCAGCCCTCTGGTCGTGGGCGCGTTCGCGCTGGCAGCCGTACTGCTGGTGATCTTCGCGCTGGTCGAGGGACGCAGCGCGGACCCGCTCATGCCGTTCCGGCTCTTCCGCAACCGCAGCCTGACCGTCGGCATGCTGGTCACCTTCGTCTACATGGCCACGTTCGGCGTCCTGCCGTACTTCCTCACCGTGCTGCTGCAGAGCGTCCACGGTTACAGCGCCCTGGAGACCGGGCTGGCCTTCCTCATCCCCTCGCTGGCCATCGCCGCCGGCACCCAGAGCGGCGAACGCCTGGCCACCCGGATCGGCACCCGTACCACGCTGCTGATCGGCTTCGCCGCCGGCGTCGTGGGGACCGCCGTCCTGGCTCTCGGCTTCGACGCCGACGCCGGGTACGGACTGCTGATCCCCGGCCTCGTCGTCTCGGGCCTCGGCCAGGGCATCGTCTGGACCGCCATGTGGATCGCCGCCGCCACCGGCACCCCCGCCCATGAGCAGGGCGTCGCCAACGGCATCGCCTCCACCGCGCTCAACATCGGCAACGCCATCGGCCTGGCCGTCTTCGCCGTCATCGCCGACGTGGGCACCGAGGGCAAAACCGGTCAGGCCCTTCGCGCCGCCACGGCGGACGGCGAGTTCCTGGTCGTCCTGCTCACCGCGGCGGCGATGATCGCCGGCCTCCTGATCACTCTCACCCTGCCCCGCCGCCGGCGCCGGTCGATCAGTGCTTGTGAGCCTCTTCCAGGGACGCCCCCGCCAGCCGCGCCTTGACCATGCCGGTGAAGGAGGAGCAGGCGAAGACGTTCTCGTGCGGACAGGCCATGCCGTGCGCGATGGCGGTGCGCGCCACCTGGGCCCGGGCGATGCGCTCGTCCAGTTCGTCGAGCTTGCGCCGGTACAGCTCCCGCCAGCCGTCGCCCGGCTCGGACCGGGCCGCGAGAAACGTCCTGACCTCGCGCAACGTGAGGCCGACCTCGCGCAGCAACAGGATCACGGCGACCAGCTCGGCCGCCGACGGCGGATAACGCCGCTGCCCCGAGACGCGCTCCGGCTCCGGGATCAGGCCGAGCTCCTCCCAGTAACGCAGGGCGGAAGTGGCGACCCCGGTACGCTCGGCCAGCTCGCCGATCGTCAACTGCTCACTCATGGGACGTCAAGCATACGTGAGCCCCCTGGATCGGATCATGCCCCCGCCACCGGGCGGATCCGCGGCCTCGGAATTGGGAGGCGCTCGGCGGGCCGGCCATGGGGATCAAGCGAACCCGTCACCGCGTGCGGCACCCCGACCCGCCACCACGACGATGGCCCGCGCGTCGCCTGGGCCATCGTCAGCTCCGGAGCACACCATCGGCCGCCGAGGCGGGTGGCGGCGCTGCGGCGCAGTTGGTGCAGGTCGAGCCCGGCTCACTGCCGGGCATGCCTGGACCTCCGCCGCCCCCACGGCGCGCCGAGCCGCCATGGCACCCGCCGCGAGGGCGACTACGACCTCGATCGGGTCCGACCGAACCGACCATGCCCCGCTCGACGCCGAGCCGCCCTCGCCCGCGGTCTCAGAGTGACCGCCTCCCCATCACCCTGACAGACCGCCCGCGAAGATCGGCGGAACCCTGTCCCGCCACGGCATCGCCCGTTCCAGGTGCGCGGCAACCTGGAACAGCAGGTCTTCGTGCCCGTACGCGGCGGCGAGCTGCACGCCGATGGGCAGCCCGCTCGCGCTCTGCCCCAGCGGCAGGCTGATCGCCGGCTGTCCGGTGGTGTTGAACAACTGCGTGAACGGCCCGAACCCGGACAGTGTCTCCAGCCATCCCCGCAGCGTGTGGCCGGGATCGTCGTACCGCAACGTGCCGTGCGGCACAGGGAGGCGGCCGAGGGTGGGCGTGAGGAGCAGGTCGTATCGGGTGAAGAAGGCCGCCGCCGACCGGGTGATCCGGTTCTGGGCGTCGAAGGCGGCCAGCATGTCCAGCGCGGTGGCCTGCCTGGCCGCCTTCAGGAACTCCCGCGAGACCGCCTCCATCCTGGCCTCGTCGGGCTGCCGTGGCGCGAGCAGGCAGGGGGAGGCGAGCCCGGCGGCCTCGATCAGCCACGCCCTCATGGCGTCCTCCCGGTCGACCGCCGGGCTCGCCTCCTCGACGACGTGCCCGGCCTGCTCCAGCACGTGGGCCGTCGCGACCGCCGCCGCGGCGACTTCCGGGTCCACGTCGGTGCCCATCCAGGAGGTGATGGTCAGCGCGACCCGCAACCGGCCCGGGTCCGTCACGAGCTCCCGCGCGTACGGCCGACGCGGAGGAGGCGCGGTGTACTTGTCGCCGATGCCCGGCCCATGGACCGCGTCCAGCAGGCGGGCGGCGTCGCGGACCGTACGCGTGAGCACGAACTCGTCCGCCATGCCGAGGACCAGCTCACCGGTCTCCGGGCCGCAGGGGCCACGCCCACGGCTCAGCTTGAGCCCGACCAGCCCGCAGCAGGCGGCCGGGATCCGGGTCGAGCCGGCGCCGTCGCTGGCGTGCGCGACCGGCACGGCCCCGGCCGCCACCAGGGCCGCGGCGCCGCCGCTCGACCCGCCCGCGGTACGGCCGAGGTCCCAGGGGTTGCGTACGGGCCCGTAGCGCACGGGCTCGGTGGTGAAGCCGGCGCACAGCTCAGGCACCGTGGTCAGGCCCAGCGTGACCAGGCCGGCGGCGCGGAAACGTGTCATCAGGTCGGTGTCGCGCCTGGCGAGGACGCCGGGATAGGCCCGGCTCCCCAGCGTGAACGGCACCCCTTCGGCCACCGGCCCGTGATCCTTGATGAGGAACGGCACCCCCGCGAAGGGCCCGTCGGCGGCGTGGTCGAGCGCCGGCGAGAACACCGGCAGCGCCAGCCCGTTGACGTGCTCGTCAACCTGCGCCAGCGCCTGGCGGGCGGCCGTCTCGACCTCGCCGGCGCCGGCCTCGCCCGTCCTGATCAGGTCGCGGAGGCCGGTGGCGTCGTACCTGGCGTACTCATGGATGTACATGGAAAGTCCTTCTCCGGGCGCGCTCGGGCGCCCGCACGTCGATCGTCTGAGGGAAGAGTCAGGGAGTTGCCGACAAGGGGGTGACGGCTCCTGGGCCGTCCCCCTGCCGGTGATCGACGTGTTCCTATGCTCGGTACATCACCGGCCATGCTCGCAGTGACCGGCCCGGAGGTCCACCGAGTTTTCCGCCGGGGGGGGGGCAGGCGAAGTGGTCTGAACGCCCGCCAGGGCGGGCTGCAGGCCGCTCGGTGGTGATAGGTAGACAGCGTCATCTCCGGTAGGTATCTTCTCCGGGTCCCGCCCGACCTGTCCGAAACCGGAACCGGCGCCACCTTCGCCGCCGAAAGTGCGCGTCAGGCCAGGTGACCGCACCCCGCATCCAAGGAAGACGCTTCGTGACCGACATCGTCCCGCTGCGGAAGAATGTGCGTTTTCAACTGCTATGGGTCGGCAGCGCGGTCTCCGAGCTGGGGTCGGAGCTCACCAGGCTCGCCATGCCGTTGCTGGTGCTGGCGCTCACCGGCTCGCCCGGGTTGGCGGGCATCGTCGCCGGCGCCCGCACTGTCGCCTTCCTCGCGATCCAGATGCCGGCCGGCGTCTGGGTGGACCGATGGGACCGTCGCCGCACGCTCATCACGGCCCAGGGCCTCCAGGCGATTGCCTCCGCACTGCTGACGGCGCTCATCATCACCGGTCATGTGCAGGTCTGGCAGTTCATCACACTGGCAGTGCTGGACGGGCTGTGCGTCGCGTTCATCGGTCCCGTCCAAGAGACGGCGATCCGCGGCATCGTCCCCACGGGCCAACTGCACAGTGCCTACGCGCAGGAGGAGGCCCGTACCCACGCGGCCGGTCTGATCGGCCCTCCGCTCGGCGGCCTGCTGTACGGCCTGGGACGGGCCGTGCCCTTCGTCGTCGACACCCTCACCTTCATTGCCGCCACGCTCTTCTACGCTCTTGCCAAGGTGCCCCGCCGCCCGGCGGGCGAGCCGCCGACCTCTGCGCGAGATGACGGCGAGCAGCAGCGGCCGATCCGGCCCAGCATGCGCCGGGAAGCGGCTGAGGCCATCGCGTGGCTGTGGCGCCGGCATGGCCTGCGGGAGGTCACCGCAGCGGTGATGATCCTCAACCTGCTGGGCGGAGCGTTCCTCATCCCGCTGATCGTGCTCGTCGGCGAACGCGGCGGTGATGCGCGCGTCACCGGCACGGTCCTGGCCGGCCTCGGTATCGGCGGACTGACCGGTGCGTTGCTGTCGGGCCGCATCAGCAGGCTCCTGCCTCCCGGCAGGCTCCTGCTGGCCGTCGTCACGCTCTTCGGTGCCGCGCTGGCGGCCACGGCACTGCCCTGGGGGGCGTGGTGGCCGATGATCCCGTTGGTGTTCATCACCTTGTCGACGCCCTCACTGAACGTGGTGATGGGCGTGGTGATCGCACGAATGGTGCCGGAAGCGATGCTCGGCCGGATGGGCGCGGTCCTGGGCATGGGCGCGATGGCGCTCAAGCCCCTCGGGCCCGTCCTCGGCGGGGCACTGGCTGCGACACTGGGCGGCGCGGCGGCACTCATCGTGCTGGGCGGGCTGCTCGGCCTGACCGCCGCTGTAGCCGCACTCAGCCCGCAGTTGCGCCACTTCACCGGAGAAGCCTCCACAGCCGGAGACGACATCTCAACCGGCGACAAGGCCCCGCACGCCCCCGCCTAGGCCAGGACCAGCGCCTGGCGCCCTGCAGCGTCTCGCGTTCTTCGGAGAGGGCGGACTTTCGCCAGATCGCCGCTCAGCCAAGGGCACGGTTGACGGCCGCGACGTAGCGGTAGAAGGCTTTCGTACGGTTGGCGGGGTTCTCGACCCAGGCGCGAGCCAGCTTCCCGCCGTCGAAGAACCGCTCCCGCTGGCCCCGGCTGATCTCCAGCTGCACGCCCATGCCTCTGCGGTTCCTGTTTGCGATGTTGCGGGTGCTCGTGCCGCCGATCTCCGTGGGCACGGACGCCGCGACGGGGAACCCGGCGGCGCGCAGCTCGGCCTTCACCTTCTTGATCAACGCCGTGTCTCGTCCACCGACGTAAGTGGTCGCGCCGGTGCCTGCGGCGGCGTGCCAGGAGATGGTGTAGTCGACCCCCGTCACCACCGCGAGCGCCTTGGGTTCGTCGAAGTGCGTGGCGGTGATGTGCAGAGCGCTGTTGCCGGAGGCCTTGATGCCCTCGAACGAGTAGTAGGCGTGCCTGCGGCCTGCAGCCTCGTCGGCGAGCTGCGACGTGGGCGCCTCGATGGCGCCGCCGTGGATGGCGATGTGCGCCACCCGCGCCCCGCGGGGTACGCGCTGGACGCGGCGATAGTCCCTGCCCTCGGTCTCTTGGGCGGAGAGCTGGGCGTAGCCGGCGTAGACATCGCGCGCGCTCACCTGCACCGTGGACACGGCGTGCGCGGCGGGGGCAAGGCCGATCACGAGCAGGCCCGCGACGGCGATGGACAGCGTCTTCTTCACATCAAACCTTCCGACGATCTTCCTGGGCCGCCATCATG
Organism: Nonomuraea sp. NPDC052265; assembly: GCF_044547985.1. Lineage (NCBI taxonomy): Bacteria > Bacillati > Actinomycetota > Actinomycetes > Streptosporangiales > Streptosporangiaceae > Nonomuraea > Nonomuraea sp. NPDC052265. The sequence goes on along the minus strand of NZ_JBIUBJ010000012.1, from coordinate 91,887 downwards.
CCAGGTACGCGTGACCATCTCGACTCGCGGGATCGCCCCGGACCCCCACCCCGGCCTGCGAACAGCGGTGCTGCAGCAGGTATCGGCTATAGGCGTGTCGCGGTGCGGACGAGGCCGGCGACGGCTTTGGATCTGCTGTGTGGCGGCCAGGCGATGACGGTCGTGACGGCCGGCGCGTCCGGTACCGGCACGATGGCGTGGTCGTCGCGTAGCCGGTCTCGGAGCGACTCGGGTACGACGGCGCAGGCCAGTCCGAGCGCGATCAGTTGGAACAGTTGGGTATGGTCGCGCACCTGCGGGCCGGGGCCGTCCGGATGGCCGCCATCCCGTCGGGGCCAGCGCGGCAGGGGCAGGTCCGTCTGGGCGTTGACCTCGGCTGACGACAGATACGCCCGGTCGGCGAGGGGATGACCCTTGGGCAGGACCACGACCTGCTGTTCGGTGTGCAGATCCTCGGTGTCGAATCCCGCTGTCGTGTCGTAAGGCCGGTGGAGCAGAGCAACGTCGGCACGCCCGGTGCGCAGCAGACTTTCCGGCTCGCCCGGCCCGCACAGCATCACCTCGACTGCCACTGAGCCCGGTTCGGCGGCGTAGGCGTGCAGAAGCTTCGACAGGAGTTCCCTGGACGCTCCGGCCTTGGTGGCCAGGACCACACCGGGCTGGTCAGCCGCGGCGCGGCGGGTGCGGCGCTCGGCGGCTTCGACCGCGTCGAGCGCGAGCCGGGCCTCCCGTAGCAGCACCGAACCGGCCTCGGTCAAGGCGATGGCGCGAGAGGTGCGGTGCAGGAGAACGACTCCGAGCCGCCGTTCCAGCTGCTGGATCGCCCGCGACAGTGGTGGTTGCGCCATCGAGAGCCGTTGTGCCGCACGTCCGAAGTGCAACTCCTCGGCTACGGCGACGAAGTATCGCAACTCCCGCGTCTCCACCGGCTCAGCGTATCCGGCGCTGACCACGGCCGATACCCGTGCGGTATCGCCGCCCACCTGACCGGTCTTGGACGCCCCACCCGAGTCCGCAACATGATCGACGGCATGAGTGAACGGACGATCGCGCTGGTGACCGGCGCGAACAAGGGAATCGGATACGAGATCGCGGCAGGCCTGGGCGCCCTTGGCTGGCGAATCGGTGTGGGCGCGAGGGATCGACAACGCCGCGACACCGCGGTCGAGAAGCTGCGCGCGGCCGGGACCGATGCGTTCGGCGTGCCGCTCGACGTCACCGACGACGAAAGTGTCGCCGCCGCGGCCGAGCTGATCGCCGGCCATGCCGGAGGGCTCGACGTCCTGGTCAACAATGCCGCGATCACCGGCGGTATGCCACAGACACCGACCACGGTCGAGCCCGCGACCGTGCGAGCTGTCGTGGAAACCAACGTGATCGGCGTCATCCGGGTCACCAACGCGATGCTGCCGATGCTGCGCCACTCGGCATCACCGCGGATCGTCAACATGTCCAGCAGCGTCGGCTCGCTCGCCCTGCAAACCACGCCGGGCATCGACATGGGCCGGGTTCCCGCCGCCTACCTGGCCTCGAAGACCTTCCTCAACGCCCTCACCATCCAATACGTCAAGGAACTGGGCGACACCAACATCCTGATCAACTCCGGCTGCCCCGGCTTCACCGCCACCGACCTCAACGGTTTCCAAGGCGTCCGCACACCACAACAGGGTGCGGCCATCGCGATTCACCTCGCAACCCTGCCCGACGACGGACCGACCGGCGGATTCTTCGACGACGCCGGAACGGTGCCCTGGTAACAGCCACACCAGCACGAACCATCCCGTTCTCGACGTCGGCCGCGCATCGCGCGCCACAGGAGAAGCAAGGCAATGACAAAGGCAGTCAGATACGACGAGTTCGGTGGAATCGAGGTGTTGCGGGTCGACGAGGTCGACCGGCCCGTGCCGGAGAGCGGGCAGGTCCTCGTGCGGGTCAAGTCGAGCGGATCGACACCATCGCCGATTTCGCGGCAGCCGCGAAGTACGGAGTCAAGACCGAACCCGGAACCAACGCCAGGCCGGGCGCCGAGGTGCTTGCCGAACCGGCCGCCCTGATCGCCGGCGGACACCTCGAAGCCCCGATCGCCGACGTCTACCCGCTGACGCGGGTCCGCCAGGCCTGCACCGAACTCGAACGCCGACACACCCACGGCAAGATCGTGCTCAGACCCTGACCGGCACCATGCAACGCAGCGCGCTCAAGGCTCTGCCCAGGTGCGGTGAACCGGAGCCCTGAGGCGCGATCGTCCTGGTCCGGCAGGAGGAGAGCGTCGCGGGCGGGTGAACCGCCGCGGCGGGGCCCGTACGCCGGGCTGGGGCCAGAACACCAAGCACCAGGCCCTCATGGAGGCCATCTCCTTCAAGTTCCAGCCCGCCAGCAAGCCCGCCGCCCACGCCTGAACGCTCGGCACGGAAGCTCCCGCCGCCCTTGCCTGAACGCTCGCGCAGGCCCGGAGAGGTGGCCCGCCGGAAGGTGGTGCGGGTGAGGGGGCAGGGCCGGGTGGCGCGGGTGAAGGCGTCGGCTCAGGGGGACGGGGCGGGGGCGGGGCGGGTGAAGGCGCCGGCGGATGCCGCGAGTGCGGTCGTTCGTGCCGCCTGGTCCGGGAGGTCTGGGTCCGGGGGCGTGCGGAGGAGCACCAGGTGGTGGTAGAGCGGCGCGGTGGCGGCCACGAGCAGCCGCCGCGCGTCGGTGTCCGCCGGAAGCTCGCCCCGCTCGACCGCCCGCCCCACGATGACCTCGCACCGGCTGTATCGATCCTCCCAGAGCCGTCGCAGCCCCCGGGCGGCCTCCTCGGAACGGAACGAGGCGGCGATCAGGGCCGCGGCGATCGACGGCTGCGCGGTCAGGGCCGCCTGGTTCTCGTGGTTGAGCGCGGCCAGGTCGCCCAGCAGGGACCCGGTGTCCTGGGGCTGCCAGTCGTCGTCGCCCGTCGCCTCCAGGACGTCGGCGAGCAGGCCGCCGACGTCCCGCCAGCGCCGGTAGACCGTCGCGCGGTGCACGCCCGCGCGGGCCGCGACACCGTCGAGGGTCAGATCGTCGTAGCCGCGTTCCCCGAGCTCGGCGCGGACCGCGTCGAGAACCTGCGTACGGATGCGCCCGGTACGGCCACCCGGACGGCGGCGCGGACCGGACGACGGGCTCTCGGACGTCATCGCTCCCTTTCCCGTTTGCGAGGCGGACGGCGACATGACACCATCTTAATGTACAAGTTGTCGCATTAGTAGCGGCGGAAGGAAAGATCCATGAACGCCCACGTCCCCGCCGACCCCACCGTCGTGCACCCGATGCCCGGCCAGCCGCGGGTGGCGCTGCTGCGGCCGCTGGTCAAGTCCCCGCTGATCGAGGTGGGGGAGTACTCCTACTACGACGACCCGGACGACCCCACCGCGTTCGAGACCCGCAACGTGCTCTACCACTACGGCCCGGAGAAGCTGGTCATCGGCAGGTTCTGCGCGCTGGGCACCGGGGTGCGGTTCATCATGAACGGCGCCAACCACCGCATGGACGGCCCCTCCACCTTCCCCTTCCCCACCATGGGCGGCTCGTGGTCCGACCACTTCGACCTGCTCACCGGCCTGCCGAACCGCGGTGACACCGTCGTCGGCAACGACGTCTGGTTCGGCTACGGCGCGACGGTGCTGCCCGGCGTGCGCATCGGGCACGGCGCGATCATCGGCGCCGGCTCGGTGGTCACCTCCGACGTGCCCGACTACGGGATCGTCGGCGGCAACCCGGCCCGTCTCATCCGCACCCGTTACCCCGCCGAGGACGTCGCCCGACTGCTCGCGCTGGCCTGGTGGGACTGGCCCGCCGAGCACATCACCGAGCACGTGCGCACGATCATGTCGGGCAGCGTCGCCGACCTGGAGGCCGCCGCCCCGGACACCCACCGCACCTGACCCGCCGCCCGGCACGCCGCGCAGAACCCGAAATGAGTGATCGTCCATGTCCAGCCGCCGCGCTCACATCGCCATGGTCGGCATCCCCGCCGTCAGCCACGTCCTGCCCAGCCTGGAGATCGTCCGCGAGCTGGTGGCCCGCGGCCATCGGGTGACGTACGCCAACGACCCGGCGGTCGGCGACCTGATCACGGACACCGGCGCCGAGCTGGTCCCCTGCTCCTCGACGCTGCCGGTCGCCGACAACAACTGGCCCGACGACCCGATCGCGGCGATGAGCCTCTTCCTGGACGACGCCGTCCAGGCGCTCCCGCAACTGCGCGCCGCCTACGACGACGACCCCGCCGACCTCTACATGTACGACATCGGCGCCTACGCCGCACGAGCCCTGGCCGAGCGGCAGGGCCGTCCCCTCCTGCAGTTGTCGCCGACGTTCGTGGCCTGGAAGGGCTACGAGGAGGAGGTGGCGGCGTCGCTGTGGCAACTGCCGGGGGCCGACGCCTACCGGGCCGGATTCGCCCGCTGGCTCGCGGAGTCCGGCGCCGCCACCACCGACGTGGACGCCTTCTCCGGCCGTCCGCCGCACACGCTGGCCCTGATCCCGCGGGCGATGCAGCCGCACGCCGACCGGGTCGACACCGGCACCGTGACCTTCGTCGGCCCCTGCCACGACGCGCGCGGGCGGCAGGACGGCTGGACCCGTCCCGACGGCGCCGCGAACGTCCTGCTGATCTCCCTGGGGTCGGCCTACACCCGGCAGCCGGAGTTCTACCGCCAGTGCCTGGCGGCCTTCGGCGACCTGCCCGGGTGGCACGTCGTCCTGCAGATCGGCAAGTACACCGACGCGGCGGAGCTGGGCGAGATCCCGTCCAACGTCGAGGTGCACCCGTGGGTCCCGCAGCGGGCGATCCTGGACCGGGCCGACGCGTTCGTCACCCACGCGGGCATGGGCGGCTGCTGCGAAGGGCTGCTGGCCGGCGTGCCGATGATCGCCGTGCCGCAGGGCGCCGAACAGTTCGCCAACGCCGACCGGCTCGTGGAGCTGGGCGTGGCCCGCCGCATCGACACCCCGGACGCCACGGGCGAGACCCTGCGCGCCGCCCTGAACGAGCTGGTCGCCGACCCGGAGGTGGCCCGCCGCCTGACGCGTCTGCGGGCCGAGGCGCGGGCCGAGGGCGGCACCGCCCGCGCCGCCGACCTCGTCGAGCAGATGCTGGACTGAGCCGCCGGGCCGTGCGACGAGTGTGGCCGCCGGGACGCCACGTGGTAGGTACTCTCCGCATGGAGTTCTTCTGCTACCACCGTGATCGTCCCGGCTCGGGTGCCCTGCGCGCGGAACTGCTGGAGGCGCACTGGTCCTACATGGACCGCTACGAGGCCGAGCTGATCGCCCGCGGCCCGACCTTCGACCGCGACACCGACGCCGCCACCGGCAGCGTGCACATCGTCGACCTGCCCGACGTCGCCTCCGTGCGGGCGTTCGCCTTCGACGAGCCCAACTACCAGGCCGGGGTCTACCGGGACGTGATGGTACGCCGGTGGCGCAACGTGCTGGGACGCACCATGTGGGAGTTCCCCGGCGGCCTGGAGGGCGGCAACCGGTATCTGGTGCTGGGCCTGGGCTCCGGGCAGCCCGCCGACCTCGTCCCGCCGGCCGACGGCGACGAGCTGATCGCGTACGGGCCGCTGCTGTCCGACGACGGCGCCACCTGGGTCGGCACCGCGCTACTGGTCCGGGCGCCGGACGCGGACGCGGCCCGTGCCGTCCTGACCGCCGACCGGTACGCCGACATCGAGGTGCACGACTGGGGGTTCGGCGGCCGCCGCTGACGACCGCCGACCATCAGGCCGTCAGACGGCCTCGGTGGGCCCGGCGGCTTCGAGCGCGTCGGCCCTGGCGTCCCGGAGCCCTTCCACCACGGTGACGGCCCGGGTGACGTGGTCGTGGACCGTCACCAGCTCCACGGTGCCGGTGATCTCCAGCAGCCGGGCCACCGTGGGCCGGAGGCCCGCCAGGTGCACGTCCACGCCGTGGGCGCGGGCCAGCGTGGCGGCGGCGAGCAGGACCGACAGGCCGGAGCTGTCCAGGAACGCCAGCCGGCCGGCGTCGATGATCAGGTGCTCGTCCAGACTGCGGCGCACCTGGTCGAGGTAGGTCTCCAGGTGGCCGGAGGCGGTGGCGTCAACCTCGCCGGCCACCGTGATCACCGTGATTCCCGGCAGGTAGCTGCTGGCCAGGTGCATCACAACCGCCCCACATCATCCGACAGTCGATCAGGCGAGGCGCTCCGGGCCGCTGCGATGGCCTCGTCCACGCCGGCATGGACGTGCAGCGTGTCCCACACGCCGGTGATCTGGAGGATGCGGGCCGGGATGTCCCGCACGGCGGCCAGGCGCAGGCTGCCGCCCGTGCCGTTGACGTCGTCGTGTGCCCGGACCAGCACGTGCAGGCCGGTGCTGTCCATGAAGGTCAGCTCGCTCAGGTCGAGGATCAGGGATCGGCCGGGTCGATGGGCGTCGCGGATGGCGGACTCCAGGCGATCGGCGTTGGTGGCGTCGAGCTCACCGGAAACCGTGACCAGCACGCCGGCCGGGACCGGCCGGCAGCTCATGTTGAGCACTGACATGGCGGCCTGGTGGCGGCGCTCGGCGCGACGGCAAGGTACGTCTGGGCGACGGACATCTGTTGTTCCCCAAGTGGGCCTGGCCGGTCGGGACGGCATCGAGCCGTCCCATGACCAAGGTTAGGGGCGAAGCTGGTTACAGGAAAGAGGTTTCGTCATAGGATCTTCAGGTAACCGTTCCCGTCCGCCCCGCGGATCGGGGGCGTCCAGGCAGAGAAAGCGGCAGAGGCTGTGCCCGACCCTGAAGAGCACCCGGCGACATGGACGTTCCTGACCCATCACGCCCGCGTGCTGGTGGAGATCGCCCGTGATCCCGACGTGCGGCTGCGCGACATCGCCGCCCGCGTCGGCGTCACCGAACGCACGGTGCAGAACATCGTCTCCGACCTCTACCAGGCCGGCTACCTGGCCCGGGAGCGGATCGGCCGCCGCAACCGCTACAGCCTCGACCTCGACCGGCAGTTCCGCTACCCGACCGAGGCCGGGCTGCCCGTCCGCCTGCTGATCGACATGTTCACCGCCCACGACCTGCCCGGCCAGGACGGCTGACCCGCCGGGGCGGGCGTTCCGAGGGCGCGCGGGGTCGCTAAGCTGCGCGTATGGCGCGGATTCTCCTCCTGCATTCGATGTACGGCCTGCGGCCCGCCGTCCACCAGGCCGCCGACAGGCTCCGGGAGGCGGGGCACGAGGTGCACGTCCCCGACCTGTACGACGGCCGCGTCGTCGACACGCCCGAGGAGAGCATCGCGATCAAGGAGGAGATCGGCAGCGAGGAGCTGCTGAAGCGGGCCATCGCGGCGGCGGCCCCGCTGTCCGGCGACGGCCTGGTGTACGCGGGCTTCTCCCTCGGCGCGGCCATCGCCCAGAACCTCGCCCTGGGCGACGAGCGTTCCCGTGGGCTGCTGCTCATGCACGGCACCTCCGACATGGCCGAGGACGCCGCCGCCGACGACCTGCCGGTGCAGCTGCACATCGCCGACCCCGACTTCTACGAGCCGGTCGACTGGCTCAACGCCTGGTACCTCCAGATGCGCCGGGCGCGGGCCGACGTTGAGGTCTTCCGCTATCCGGGAGTCGGCCACCTGTTCACCGACCCCGGCCTGCCCGACCACGACGCCCCGGCGGCCGAACGCGCCTGGGCCGTCGCCCTCGACTTCGTCGCCGGCCTATGACCCCTGCCAGAGCCGTGATACGACCCCGGCCGCCACGGGTAGTGGCCGGGGATGAGGTTCGGGGGCTGGGAAGTGCGACCGCTGGGCGGCTGGATGGGCTGCCTGGCGATGATCCTGATCTCGCTGCTGCTGTCGATCGTGCTGACGGTCGTCGTCAACTGGCTGCGCTGACCAGCCCCGCGGACGTCAGGCCAGCGGCGTGACGTCGAGCCGTCCGCCGTCGCACACCTGGCCGGCGTCGAACGGGACGTTCACGTACGACTGCTCGTCCGGCGGGATGACCAGCAGGCGGGCCGCGCTCGGGCAGCGGGTCTCGTCGCCGGTCTCGACGACCGTCCAGTGCAGCGTCGTACGGGCGCTGCCGCCCGGCTTGACGGTCACCTGATGCTTGGCCCCGGCGGTGCGGCGCACGCGGGTGCGGAGGGCGTCGCCCTGCTTGTCGATCATGATCAGGCCGGGGTGGCCGTACAGGGTGCAGGTGGTGCGTGAGCTGTTGGTGAACACCAGCGGCGCGTTCCGGTTGCCGGCGCCGGCGTCGATCGTGCCCAGGCGCACCTGGAGCTGGGCGGCCGAGCAGCGGCGGACGGGGGCGGACCGGCCGGCCAGCGCCGGCGCGGCCCCGCCCGCCAGCAGCAGCCCGGCCACGAGCGTGGCGGTGGTGAAGCGTCTCATGTTGTGTTGGACGCGGGAAACGCGGCGAAAGTTATGGCCGGCCGTCACCTCGTCCGTTCACGGTTGGTGACGACGCGGTCCCCGGCGGCGGGAAGGCCGTGATCAGCAGGCGCCGGCCGCCCTCGTGCAGGCCGTCCCAAGGGAACCAGGTCTAGGGCACGCGGATGCGGTGGCGGCGCACGGGCACTCACACCCAGGACAGGCGGCCGAAGGCGCTCACCCTCCTGAAGGGCCGCGTACTTGATCAAACAGTGGGAAACCAGAACGGAGGGGGTCCGGTGGGACCCCCTCCGCTCCGGCCCTCAGTCACCCCCCGGGTTGCGGGGCACTGGGCGGATCGTCATCCGATCCGCTGCCATAGAGCCGGTACGACGTCGGGCGTCCAGTCCGGTTGCGAGGTGTGGGCGATCACGCAGCGGTAGCGGACACCCTGGTAGGTGACCTCGTCGCCGGCGTTGTAGGCGTGCCATTCCTGCCACGTGTCACCGCCGCCGCCGTTCACCGTCAGCGAGAACGACGTGCCGTGGCCGGCGGCGCCGTTCGCGTTGAGGGTGATCGTGTACGTCTGCGCCGGCGTGCCGGCCGACGTGGTCACCGTCACCGTGGACGACTCGCCCGAGTTGATGGACGACGGGCTGAACGTCACGGTCGCGCCCGGCGGCACGCCGTCGGCCGCCAGCGTGAGCGGGATCGGCCGGCCGGTGGTGACCTGCGTGCTCAGCGTGGTGGTCGCCGTCCCGCCCGCCTGGACGGTGGCCGACGACGGGTCGGCGGCGACGGTGAAGTCGCCGGCCGGCGTGCCGCCGGTGACCGTGAGCGCGTAGCTCGCCGTCTGCGTCTGGGCCGTGCCGGCGGCCGTCACCGTGATCGGGTACGTGCCGTTCTTCGCCGTCGAGGCGACGGTGAAGGTCAGCCTGGACGACTGGCCCGACTGGATCGTGGCCGGGTCGAAGGCCGCGGTGACGCCGTTCGGCAGCTTGGTGGCCGACAGCGTGACCTGCTGGGGCTGCCCGCCGGTCGTCGCCGTGTTCACCGTGGTGACCGCGGTGCCCCCGGCCGTAGCGGTGCCCGCCTCGGGGTCGAGCCGGACGGAGAACGCGTCCGGGTCACCCGGCCGGGAGACGGTCAGGGTGTAGTTCGCGGTCTGCGTCTGGGCCGTGCCCTGGGCGATCACCTGGACGGTGTACGTCCCGGCCGCCACGGTGGACGCCGTCGCGATCGTCAGAGCCGACGACTGGCCCGACTGGATGGTGGCCGGGTTGAACTGAGCGGTCACGCCGGCCGGGAGCGTCCCCGTCCTGAGCTGGACCTGCTGGGCGTTGCCGCTCGTGGTCGTGGTGGTCAGCGTCGAGGCGGTGCTGCCGCCCGCGTCCACCGACCCCGAGGCCGGGCTGAGCGCCAGCGAGAACTGGTCGAGGATCGGCCGGTTGACGGTGAGCGAGTAGTTCTGCGTCTGCGTCTGGGCCGTGCCCTGCGCGATCACCTGCACGGTGTACGCCCCGGGAGCCGCGTTCGCCGCCACGTTGAGGGTCAGCGTGGAGGACTGGCCCGACTGGATGGTGGCCGGGTTGAACTGCGCGGTCACGCCGGCCGGGAGCGTCCCCGTCCTGAGCTGGACCTGCTGGGCGTTGCCGCCGGTCGTCACCGTGGTCAGGGTGGTGGTGGCCGAGCCGCCCGGGTCGGCAGCGCCGGAGCCGGGGCTGACCTGCAGCGAGAAGGTGTCCGGGTTGGCCACGCAGCTCGGGTCGCCGGTGGCCCGGACGCTCACGGCGTCCCAGGCGGCCTTGACCGCGTTGAACTCCACGCAGCTGTTCGGGAACAGCGACTTGGCGGCGTTGAGCGAGGCCACCCGCGCCTTGGCGTGGGTCCACGGCTGCGTCTTGGCCTGCAGCGTGCCCATGAAGATCTTGCCGGCCTTCTGGATGCCGATGCCGGTCACGGATGAGGGGCCGCCGGAGCAGATCGGGCTGGAGGGCTTGCCGCCGCCGGGGTTGTTGCCCTCGGCCAGCAGGTAGAACCAGTGGTTCTGCGGCCCGGCCGCCGCGTGCACCTCGGTGTTGGGGATCGAGGAGCTGTAGCAGTTGGGGTCGCCCACCTGGGACGGGTTGTACATGTACCGGATCGGGCCGTTCCCGACGAGGTTGACCTCTTCGCCCACCTGGTAGTCCGGCGGGTCGTTCGGGTTGTTGGCGTAGGCCTCGGTCAGCGCGCCGAAGATGTCGCCCGTGGACTCGTTCAGGCCGCCGACCTCGTTGTTGCCGTTGTCGCCACCGGGGGTGTTGGTGAAGACGGAGTGGCCGAACTCGTGGCCGACGACGTCCATCGGGGTGGCCTGCTGGTTGCCGGCCTGGTTGTGGCCGAAGGTGGTGTACGAGCCGTTCCAGAACGCGTTGACGTCGTTGAGGCCGACGCGGATGGGGAACGAGCGGCCGTTCCCGCTGTGGCCGTTGCGGCCCAGCCAGTCCCGCAGCATGTTCCATTCCATCTGGGCGGCGTACAGCGCGTCCACGCAGGCCGTCTCCAGGTCGGTGCCCGACCCGTTGCCCCAGGAATCGGTGCTCTTGGTGTAGGCCGTCCCGCCCTGGCCGCCGCACTGGAGGCCGGGCCTGGTGGCGTCCACCATCCGGTACGAGCCGGCGGAGCCGCTGGTGTCGATCGTCACCGTGCCGTCGTAGAAGCCGCGGCCGGTGCCCTCGTGCACCTTGTCGAACTTGTCGATCAGCGAGCCGGAGCGCGCGTCCACGAACACGTCGAGGACGCTGGGCCTGCCGGTGGCCGTCCGCCCGGTGACCTGCACCCGCCAGGCCAGCCTGGGCGTGGCGGTGGTCGCGTGGACGACCAGCTCGGCCGGGGTCAGCTCGTCCACGTCCGGGAGGAGGGCTCGGGCGGTGGCCGCGGCCTGCCCGCCGGTCACCGACGGCTCGACGCCGATCTTGATCTTGGCGGTCTGGCCGGTGACCACCTGCTGGATCACCTGTCCGGCCCGGTCGGTGCCGACGACGACCTCGCCGCCGTAGACGGGCAGGCCCTTGTACGTGCGTTCGTAGGTCAGATATTGCAGGCCGTAGGTTCCGGCGATGTTGGCCGACAGAGTGAAGGCGTCGCCGGAGCCCTTGTGCAGGCGTCCGGCGTCGGCGGCGAGTGCCGCGTCGGCGTTCACTTTCGCGCGGTCGCGCGATTTGGGGTCCGCGGGGGCGAACGCCGGTGGTTCGGCCTTGGCGATGGTGGTCGCCGCGGTGGATAAGTGCGCCTTCGACGTGGCGCCGGCGGCGCCCGTCATCGGGACGGTCAGGGCCGCCGCCGCCAACACGGCGATCGCGCCTGACTTGAACGTGCTGTTCACTCTGGGTGACTCCTCTCACATGTCCCCGGGGGGTGTGGGGATCGAAGGAGCCCTTTGGCTGGGGCTTGCTTAAAGTTGCCACCCAAGGTCGTCAGGCGAACAGCTCACAACTTTCCATAACGCCACGGTATGCCGGGTGCACCGGGAGATCCGGGTTCGCAAATCCTTGATCTTCATCAAACGGACGCTGATATCCTCCGAAAAAGGGCGGGCTCGAAGGGCGGTGGGCGCACGGTGGCCAAGGCTAGGGGCGTCCTGCTGCCCGCCTACGTGGCCGCGGACGAGTCCGCGTCGATGGGGCCGTACCACCACGCGCGGGCCGAGACGACGGTCCAGGTGGCGACCCGCCGGGAGTTCGCCTTCGTGGCCCTGCCCAGCGCCGACATCGGCACGGCGATCGCCGAGTTCTTCCACGCGCTGACGGCCGGCCTGGTCGCCTCCGGCCGGGCCATGGCCCAGGGCGACCCGCAGCTCGTGGTGAACCGGCCCGAGCAGTTCCGGCTGGCGATCGACGAGGTCTGACACCGCGTACGGACGCAGGAGGGCACGTGCAGCACGCACCGGAGCAGGCAGGCGGGATCCGCGTCTGGGAGCGGGTCGTGGTCGACGTGCCCGGCCCGGAGTTCGAGCCGGCGCCGCCGCGCCCGCAGGGAGGCACGTGCCCCGACGCCGAGTGCGACGGGTGGTCCACCCCCGAGATGACGCTGCGGTCGGCCTCGGTCCGGGGCGAGCGGCACCGCTACTACCGCCAGCCCCGCCAGGACGCCGCCTGCGCCGTGCTCCACGAGCAGACCGGCACCGTGGTGTTCGCCGTGGCCGACGGGCTGTCCGGGGCGTCCGCCTCGACGGTCGGGGCCTCGGAGGCGTGCCGCGCGGCGGTGTGGGCCGTCCACGCCCAGCTCGACGAGGGCCGTGCGGCCCCCGATCTCGTGGCGGTCCTCCGGCACGCGGCCGGGACGCTGCACCGGCAGGCCGCGGCGATGTTGCGGCGGGAGCCCGACCTGGCCCAGGTCGAGGAGTTGCTGGCCACCACGCTCGTGGCCGGCACGGCCCGCGCCGGCGCGCACGGCGTCGAGGTCTCGCTGATCCGCGTCGGCGACTCCGGCGCCTGGGCGCTCGACCTGGCCGGATCCCGGTTCCTGCCCCTGTTCGAGCTGAAGACGGACGGCGACGTGGTTCCCACCTCGGTCACCGCCCTGCCCAGGGTGCCCGAGCGGCCCGAGCGGTGGTCCGGCACGCTGGCGCCCGGCCAGGTCCTGCTGGTGGGCACCGACGGCTTCGGCGATCCGCTGGGAGACGGGGACGGCCAGGTGGGCGCGCTGTTCGCCGCGCACCTGGCCGCGCCGCCGTCCCCGCTGTGGCTGGCGCACCTGCTCGACTTCTCCCGGGAGACGTTCGACGACGACCGGACGCTGCTGGCCCTGTGGCCGAGGGGCGCGGCCCGATGAGCGGCACGGACCGGGCGGACCTCGTCCTCGGCCGGCGTCTCGGGCAGGGCGGCCAGGGCACGGTCCACGAGGTGCCCGGCCGCCGCATCAACGGCCAGTGGGACGTCGCCTACAAGGAGTACGACCCCGCCGTCCTGCCCCACCTCGACGCCGGCGTCCTGACCGAGATGGCCGGGCTGATCGGCCGGCTCCCCGGATGGGACGCCGCCTGGCTGTGCGACAAGACCGCCTGGCCCGCCGAGGTCGTCGAGTCCGGGGGCGAGGTCCGCGGCTTCCTCATGCGGTCGGTGCCCCACCGGTTCTCCGTCGGCCTGCGGACGCTGTCGGGGACCGAGCGCCGGCCGGCCACGATGGAGTTCCTGCTCAACGACGACGCCTACGTCGGCGGCATCGGCCTGCGGATCAGCGACCGCGACCGCCTGCTGCTGCTGGCCGACCTGGCCGACACGCTCGCCCGCCTGCACGCGATGGACATCGTCGTCGGCGACCTGTCGCCCAAGAACCTGCTGTTCGCCACGGAGGGCTCCCCGGAGTGCTTCCTCATCGGCTGCGACGCGATGCGGCTGGCCGGGGCGGAGGCGTTACCGCAGATGGAGACGCCCGACTGGCAGATCCCCGCCGACGAGCCCAAGGGCACCCCGCAGGGCGACGCCTACAAGTTCGCGCTGCTGGCCGTCCGGGTCCTCGCCCGCGACCAGACCTCCACGGACCTCGGCCGGCTGGCCGCCGCCGGCCCCGGGCTGGCCGACCTGGCGGCGGCGGCGCTCCACGGGCCGGCCGACCGGCGGCCTGGTCCGGAGCGGTGGGCGGGGGAGCTGCGGCGGGCCGCGTCGTCGGCCTCGACCGCGCCCACCCTCGTACCGCCGCCGGGCCCGATGCGGCCGGGCCCGATGCGGCCGGGCCCGATGCCGTCGGGCCCGATGCCGTCGGGCCCGATGCGGCAACCTCCCATGCCGCCGCCTCCTTCCGGGCCCATCCCGCCGCCTCCCTCCGGGCCCGCGGGGCCGCCCCCGCCCGGCACCGGCCTCAGCACGGGGATGAAGGTCGGCCTGGGGGCCGGCGTCGGGGTGATCGGCGTGGTGCTCGCCGTGGTCGGCGCGGTGGCGGTGGTCTCGGCGGTGAAGGGGCTCGGCCGGGAGAGCGGGGAGAGCCTGCTGACGGCGGCGTCCTCCGGCACGCCGGCCGTCCCCACGCCCTGGCCGTCGCCGTCCTCCGGCTCGCCGTGGCCCACTGAGCAGCCCACGGAGACACCCAGCGAGACACCCAGCGAGACACCCACTGAGACGCCCACGCTCGACCCGCCCACCGACGAGCCGTTCGACCCCGGCGACCTCGACCGCCAGGACACCGACCCGACCCCGCTCACGCCCGGCGCCCTGCTGCCCGACTCCTTCACCACGGCCAAGGGCGTGCGCTACACCCTCCGGTCGAGCGGCGTGGACAAGTGCCCGGACGCCTACCACGCGGCCAACGTCCGCTCGGTCCTGCGCAAGGCGCGCTGCTCCAAGATGGTCAAGGGCTCGTACGTGAACCCGGGCGCGCCGGCGAACAAGCGGATCATGGTCTCGGTGTGGGTCGTGCCGCTGAAGAACGACGGCCGCGCCGACACCGCGTACGCGCGGCTCGACGACGCCTACGCCGACGCCTGGGGGATCGTGTGCCCGAGGAAGGGCCCCGGCTCCGGGTTGTGCCACTCGACGAGCTGGAGCAGGGCCCAGACCTGGGGATGGGTCGGCTACACCCACCGCTACCTGCTGCACACCATGGCCGTCTACACCAACCGCGCCAACGCCACCAGCACCCGTCCCTGGCTCAAGGACGCCTCCAAGGCGGCGTACAAGGAGATCGGGCCCATGGTCTACCAGGACGGGAACTGACGCGTCAGTCGCGGCGGTTCAGCACCGAGTGGCGGCGCCCGTAGGCGAAGTAGATCACCAGCCCGATCAGGAACCACACGACGAACCTGAGCCAGGTCAGCGGCTCCAGGAACGTGATCAGCCAGATGGAGAAGAGCACCCCGATCGCCGGCACCACCGGCATGCCCGGCATGCGGAAGCCGCGCGGCAGGTCGGGACGCCGGTAGCGGAGCACGATCACCGCCGCGCAGACCACCACGAAGGCCAGCAGGATGCCGATGTTGGTCAGCTCCGCCGCCTCCCTGATCGGCAGGAACCCGGCGATGAGCGCCGAGGCGACGCCGACGATCCAGGTCACCCTGACCGGCACGTGCCGTACGGGGTGGAGCTTGGCGAACCAGGACGGCAGCAGCCCGTCGCGGCTCATCGCGAACCACACGCGGGTCACGCCGAGCATGAAGGTGAACATGACGGTCAGGATGCCGACGATGGCGCCGACCGCGATGACGCCGGCCAGCCCCGACAGCCCGACGGAGGCGAACGCCGAGGAGAAGCCGCTCTCGGGGTCGATGTCCTGGTAGTTCTGCATGCCGGTGAGCACGAGGCAGGCCAGCACGTACAGGACCATCGAGATGGCCAGGGAGTAGAGGATGGCCTTGGGCATGTGCCGCTGGGCGTCCTTCGACTCCTCGGCGGCCGTGCTCATGGCGTCGTAGCCGAAGACGGCGAAGAACACGGTGGCCGCGCCGGTCACCGCCCCGCCGAACCCGAAGGGGAAGAACGGCGTGTAGTTCTCGGTGCGGACGTAGAAGAAGCCCACCACGATCACCAGCAGCACCACCGCGACCTTGACCATGACGACGAACGTCTCGAACCGGGCGGCCGACCGCATCCCGAGGTTGAGCAGGAACGCGATGAACAGGCACAGGATGCCCGCGAACAGGTCGACGACGTGCCCCGGCCCGGTGCCCGGCGCGCCGAGCATCCAGGCGGGCAGGTCGATGCCGAGCTGGCCGAGGAGGAAGCCGAAGTAGCCCGAGATGCCGATCGCCACGACCGCGACGATGGCGGTGTACTCCAGCAGCAGGTCCCAGCCGATGAACCAGCCGACGATCTCGCCGAGCACGGCGTAGCCGTAGGTGTAGGCCGATCCGGCCTTCGGGATCATGCCGGTGAACTCCGCGTAGGAGAACGCGGCGGCGGCGCTGGCGATGCCCGCGATCAGGAAGGAGATCACGACGGCGGGCCCGGCGGTCTGGTTGGCGACGGCGCCGGCGAGCGCGAAGATGCCGGCGCCGATGATGCCGCCCACCCCGATCGCGGTGAGCTGCCAGAGCCCGAGCACGCGGTTGAGTTCACCCTCGTGCTCGGTGGCGATCTGTTCTACCGGTTTGCGGCGGAAGATTCCGGACCCGCCGCCGAAGCCTCGCGCAGACGTCATGGCGGGGTCCTGCCCTGACAGGATGCCCGCCATGCGCATGACGGCGGAAGTCGGACGGGCCGGCCAGGGGGGAGTCGGCCCGTCCGCGACCTAGCCGGCGCGTCCCACGGTGACCCTGGCGCCGGCCTCGGTGGCGTTGCCCGCCCGGTCGACCGCCCGGTACGTGACCGTGTACACCCGGTCCTCGCCGCCGTCCCGCTCGGCGCGCAGGGCGAAGGAGGTGTCGGCGGTGCCGTAGGCGGCACCGCGGACGTCGTCCTCGGCGTCGCCCTGGGAGCTGGTGATCGAGACCAGGGTGACGGTGACCGGCCCGGCGTCGGCCGCCTTCAGCGTGACCTGCACCGGTGCCGGCTTGTGGTTCGGCGGCCACAGGCGGGCGGGGTCCGGCGTGACGGTCAGTGTGGGGGCCGTCGTGTCGATCCGTACGGTGACCGTCCTGGGCTCCTCGACGTTGCCCGCCCGGTCGGCGCTGCGGAAGGCGAGCTCGCTCTCCCCTTCGCGGTCCACCCGCACGGGGGCCGTGTAGGGCTGCCAGGGGCTGTCGCCGAGCCGGTACTCGGTGCGCTCGACGCCGGAGCCCGCGTCGGCGGCGGTCAGGACCACCGTGACGGGCCCGTCCGACCAGCCGGAGGGCACCCCGGACGCGGTCGTCACCGGCGGCTCGCCGTCCTCGGCCCCGGGGGCGGAGTGGATCTTGAAGCCGTCCACGATGAAGTACGAGCCGTCCTTCTTGACGCCCTTGAGCGTGTGCGGGCCCGGCGCCAGCCCGGTCTTGGTGTAGACGACCTTCTGGTACTCCCGGGTCGGGTTGCCGTTGTCGATGGTGGCGTCGAGCTTGCCGTCCAGGTAGAGGTCGACCTTGCCCTCGTCGGAGTTGACCTGGGCGATGTACTCGACGCCGGTGCCGTCGAAGGCCAGCTCGAAGGAGTCGCCGTCGGTCTGGGTGGCGTGCAGGTCGTCGAGGGTCGAGCCGCCGCCGCCGCGCCGGTCGTTCTTCCAGTCCCAGCCCTGGCCGGTGTAGGTGACGCCGGAGACGTTGTCGATGGTCTCCACGCCGTACGCCTTGGTCAGACTCAGGTCCGTCAGCGCCTGCGCGCGCCACACCTTCAGCGGCACGGGCCGCCCGGCGGGCGTGCGGTTGTAGACCTTCCAGAAGCTGTCGCGGTCGGTGACCTTCGTCCCGGCGATCTCCCTGATCACGTCGCCGGTCCGCAGCCCCTGCCCGTGGGCGTGGGACCCGGCCGGGACGGCGGCCAGGAACAGGCCGTCGTAGTCGGTGAGCCCGACCGAGGACTTCACCTCGTCGCTGTGGACCTCGGTGACCGTCGCGCCCATGAGCGGCTCGGCCAGGTTGCCGATCGTCATGCCGGTCTCGGGCTCGCGCCAGGTGAGCGGCGGCGGCGTGGGCGAGCCGGGCTTGCCGAACCCGGTCATCGGGAACGGCTGGAAGCCCAGCGCCAGCGCGGGGGAGCCGGCCTTGAGCGTGTAGTCGAGCTTGGCCGGGTCGGCGTACGGGCTCGGCCCCTCGAACAGCGGGTCGGCGACGACCGAGCGGGTGTCGAGCCCGCGGGCCCGCCAGGCGGAGGTGATGTCGGCGACGGGCTTGCCGTTGTTCCAGAACAGGTTGTCGTCGTAGACGGTCTTGCTGGTGGACGGGTCGCTCTGGATGAAGTCGTAGGGGTCGTCGGTGACGAAGATGTTCTTCTCGACGACGTCGCCGTTGCCCTCGTAGGAGACGTGGAAGTGGCCGCCGCCGTTGACGAAGATGTTGCCGCGCACGGTCCTGAAGAAGCCCTCGCGCAGCTTCACCCCGCCGTTGAGCAGCAGGTTCCCGGTGACCTCGTAGTTGGAGGAGCCGTCGTCGAGGTCGACGTCCCAGTGGGAGGAGTGCCGGATCCGGTTGTGCCGGATCTTCGTCGTCTCCATCGCGTCGAGCTTGGCGTACGCCTTCTTCTGGGCGTCGCCGGTCGTCAGCGGCCAGAACCGGTCGCGGCCCCAGCTGTTGATCGGCCCGTGGTCGGAGGTCTCCTCGACGCAGTCGAAGATGTCGTTGTCCTCGATCACGTGCCCGCCCCACGTGCCGTCGTTGATGTCGACGCAGGCGCGCGGGCCGTCGTGCACGGTGTTGCCGGAGACCGTCACCCGGCGGCTCATCGAGATCTGCACGCCCGAGCTCTGCTTCTCGAACCGGCCGTTGCGGGTCATGTGGTTGCCGCTGATGGTGATGTCGCGCGGGTAGTCCTCGGTCTTCGGGCCCGGCGTGGTGTCGGTGATCGTGCGCCGCATGTCGTCCCAGGTGGACGGCTCGCGGACGGCCGCCGGCGAGCCGACGACCGCGACGTCGCTGGCCCCGGACTCGCGGAACTCGCCGCCGGAGACGACGTTGCCCTCGGCGTACCCGTCCATGAAGACGGCGTTGCCGCCGACCTGGTCGAACCGGGCGTCACGGATGGCGACCCGCTGGGTGTTCTTCAGGTAGACCGCGCCGGCCCGGACGATGGCCCAGTCGCCGAGCTGCAGCTTCTCGTACGGGCGGCTGAACAGCGTGCGGTGGGTCTGGGTGAAGGTGAACCCGGTGAAGGTGAGGTCGTGCACCGGCGAGGAGGGCGAGTCGCCGACGACGCGCACGAGCTCCTCGCGTTCGGCGGTCTCGACGCGGGCCTCGGCCGGGTCGAGACCGGCGGGCGGCTGGAGGTACAGGCGGCCGGCGTCCTTGTCGTAGAACCACTCGCCGGGGGCGTCCAGCTCCTCCAGGACGTTCTCGACCATGCGCTTCTGCGGGTGCAGGCCGTCGCCCCGGTTGTTGTCGCCGACCCACTTCAGGATCGGTTCGCCGCCGTCGCCGACGCCGGTCACCTTGAAGGAGTTCCCGCCCCATTCGCCCTGGTGCAGCCCGCGGACCAGCGCGGTCGTGGGGTTCTTCCAGCGGGCGACCCGTGCGGGGGAGATCGCGTCGGCGGCGTACCCGTCGAGCACGGCGACCTTGGGATCGGCGTTGGGGTAGCGGGCCAGGACCTGCCGCGTGCCGTCGAGGAAGAGCTCGTCGAAGTCGAGGCCCGCGCCGATGTCGGCGACCAGGGTCTCACCCTGGTACGGGGTCCAGGCGGGGGTCAGCCGGCGTCCGCCGCTGAGCACGACCTGCTCGCCGGCGGCCGCCTCGTAGACGGCCCCGGAGTCGGCGGGGGTGAAGGTCAGGGGCGCGGCGAGGTGGTAGACGCCGCCGCGCACCCGTACCCGGGGCGGTTCCGGCGCGTCGGGCAGGGCCGCGCGCACGGCGCGCTGGGCGCGCTCGATCGTCCTGAACGGCGCCGCCTCGGTGCCGGCGGCGGCGTCGTCACCGTCGGGGGAGACGTGGAAGACGGTGCCGGCCGCGTGGGCGGAGGCCGGGGTGAGGGCGGTCAGTCCGGTCGCGGCGAGAGATGCCGCGAGGAACAGCCGCCAGGGCTTGCCATGGCGCACAAGGGCCTCCAGTCGGGGGATGGCCCTCATTGTGGCCAACCCCTCCAGGGAAGGCGATCACGTCAAGGTCACGTTTCATCCGATCTATCAAGGTCTGTAGTCACCGCCTGGGGAAGAAACTGCGCTCGAATCCCTTTTTTGATCTCCTGGTGATCGGATCTCTGTCGCTCGCGCGCTCACGTAGGAATGCGGAAGGAACCTTGCCGCATCACCTCGTACGGTGAAGGGCGACGCACCGAGGAGGAATTCGTGATCGAACTGTCGTGGCCGCAGGTCAGCGCGAGGCGCCTGGAGCGCGCCCACCTGGCCGCCCCCGCCCCCGCCCCCGCCGCGGACAAGGGCCAGGCCGCCGTCGTGGCCGCCATGTGCGGGGCGCACGCCCAGGTCATGTCGGCGGCCGAGCTCTCGATCGCCCTGCGGCTCGGCGGGGTCACCCGCGCCCACGTGCGCGAGGCGTTGTGGGGCGAGGAGGCCCTGGTCAAGACGCACGGGCCGCGCGGAACCGTGCACCTGCTCCCGGCCGCCGACCTGCCCATGTGGCGGGGCGCGCTGTCGTCGATGCCCGCCGGGCCCACCGGACCCGAGGGCGTCCGGCTGACGGCGGAGCAGATCGGCCAGGTCGTCCAGGCCGTCCGCGACGTGCTGTCCGTGGCCGACATGACGATCGACGAGCTGAGCGAGGCGGTCGTCGCGGCCACCGGGCCGTGGGCGGGCGACCTCGTCGTACCCGCGTTCCAGGGCATGTGGCCGCGCTGGCGGCAGGCGATGACCGTGGCGGCGCACCGGGGAGCGTTCGTGTTCGGGCCGGCCAGGGGGCGCAAGGTCACCTACCGCGCCGCGCCGGACGTGCCCGTGCCGGCGGACGGGCGGGCCGCCCTGGTCAAGGCCTACCTGGCCGCGTACGGGCCGGCCACCTCGGCCCAGTTCGCCCAGTGGGCCGGGGCGCCGGGGCGGTGGGCGGCTGAGGCGTTCGCGTCGGTGGAGACCGAGGAGGTGCTGTTCGACGGGCGTCCGGCCCGGGTGCTGGCGGGGGACACGGCGGCGCCGGACGGGCCGCCGCGCGGTGTGCGGCTGCTGCCGTACTTCGACGCGTACCTGATCGCGGGCCGGCCGCGCGAGCTGCTCTACCCCGGCCGGGCCTGGCAGCGGGCGCTGGCCGGCGGGCAGGCGGGCAACTTCCCCGTGCTGCTCGTGGACGGCGAGGTACGCGGGGTGTGGCACCAGCGGCGCTCCGGCAGCAGGATCGACGTCACCGTCGAACCGCTGTGGGGCCTGACCGCCGCCCAGCTTCGCGAGCTCGACGAGCAGGTGGAACGGGTGGGGGAGATCCTGGAGGGCAGGCCGCGCCTGACCATCGGCCAGGTGACCGTGGGCGCGCACGCCTGAGCCTTCCTGGACATAGTGTCCAAACTGGACATAAGATCCGGCACGTGACAGAGACGGATGCCCGCGTGCGGCTGTGGTCGCCGGTGTGCGAGGCGGTGGCGGCGCTGCTGGCCCCGTACGCCGAGGTGATCCTGCACGACGTCCGCGGCGACCGGGTGCTGGGCGTGTGGAACCCGATGTCCGGGCGCGGCCCCGGCGCCCCCTCGCTGCTCGGCGAGCTGGACCGGCTGGACGCCTCGCCCGGCGGCGTCTACGGCCCCTACGAGAAGCTGCTGGCCGACGGGCGGCGGCTGTCGTCGGTGAGCGCCGTGCTGCGCGACCCGGGCGGCGAGCCGTCCGCCGTGCTCTGCGTGAACCTCGACCGCACCCCGCTGGAGCAGGCCGCGGCGCTGCTGGCCGCCTTCGCCGCGCCCTCGGCGCCCCGCCCCGAGGCGCTGTTCGAGCATGACTGGACCGAGCGCGTCCAGCAGATCGTCGGCGCCTACGTCCGCGAGCACGGCCGGCCGGTGGAACGGCTGACCCGCGCGGACCGCCTCGCCGTGATGGCGGAGCTCGACCTGGCCGGGGTCTTCGCCGTCCGGCGGGCCACGTCCGTCGTCGCGGGGGCGTTGCGGACCTCCCGCTCCACCCTCTACGCCCTGCTCGCCGAGCTCAGGAGGAGACGACCTTGACCCGACTGCCCGACTTCCGGCTGGAGGTCTACTTCTCGCGCTGGGAGTTCACCGCCCGGCACCACATGGCCGCCTCCGACGCGCAGACCATGACCATGGCCGACCTGCTCGCCCTGGCCGGCGACGACGACAGGCACGCCTGGGAGACGCTGTCGCTCGGCTACACCGAGACCTTCGGCGAACCCGGGCTGCGCCAGGCCGTCGCGGACACGTACGAGCGGGTCGCCGCGGACGACGTGATCGTCTTCGCGGGCGCCGAGGAGGCCCTGTACCTGGCCATGCAGGTGCTGCTCGGCCCTGGCGACCACGCCGTGGTGGTCACGCCCTGCTACCAGTCCGCCGAGACGGTTCCGGCGGCGTTGTGCGAGGTGACCGGCGTTGCGCTCGACCCCGGCCGCGACTGGGCGCTCGACCTCGACGCCGTGGCCGCCGCCATCCGGCCGAACACCCGCGTGGTGTCGGTCAACTTCCCCAACAACCCGACGGGCAAGGTCATCGGCGCCGCCGACCTTGCCCGGCTGGCCGAGCTGTGCGAGGAGCGCGGCGTCCACCTGTTCAGCGACGAGGTCTACCGCGGGCTGGAGCTCGACCCCGCCCGTACGCTGCCGCAGGCCGCCGACCTGTCGCCGACGGCGCTCTCGCTGAACGTCACCTCCAAGTCCCTCGGCCTGCCCGGCCTGCGCATCGGCTGGATCGCCTGCCGCGACCGCGAGCTGCGCGCCCGCCTCGAACGCGCCAAGCACTACACGACCATCTGCAACTCCGCGCCCAGCGAGATCCTCGCCCGCATCGCGATCAAGGCGCGGGAGACCATCCTGGAGCGCAACCGCGGGATCATCGCCGCCAACCTGCCCAGGTTCGAGGCGTTCTTCGGCGAGTTCGGCGACCTGTTCGAGTGGCGGGCGCCCGACGGCGGCTGCGTCACGTTCCCGCGCTACCTGGGGTCCGACGGCGTCGAGGTGTTCTGCGCCGAGCTGGTCGAACGGGCCGGCGTGCTGCTGCTCCCCGCGGGCGTCTACCGGTCGGAGCTCACGCCCACGCCGGACGACCGGTTCCGCCTCGGCGTGGGCCGCGCCGACCCCGGAGCGGCCCTGGAGGCCTGGGCCTCCTTCCTCAAGGGGCGCTGACCGTCCCGGCGGGCCCCGGCGCGCGGCTCAGCCCGCCTCGACGGCGGCCTCCACGCCGTCGAGCAGCACGGTGAGCCCGACCGTGAACGCCTCGTTCACCTTGTGCTCCAGGTACGGCTCGCCCTCGCCGGGGACGCCGCCCTCGCTCTCCACCCAGGCCACCATGGGGAAGCGGGCCGCGAACCCCGGCGCGACCTCCTCCAGCAGGCGTGAACGGGTGTGCCACCACTCCTCGTCCGACACGCCGGTGGCCGAGGGGGCCTGCCGGGACTCGGCGACCGTCCTGGCCGCGCCGCGGACGAAGTCGAACAACAACGAGACCACCCCGCGCAGCCGGGGCGGGCGCAGGCCGGTCTCGCGCAGGATCGCGACCAGGCTCTCCAGCAGCGCGAACTCGTTGGGGCCGAGCACCGGCCGGGCCTGCGACACCTGGAGCACCCAGGGGTGGCGCTGGTAGAACTCCCACAGGTGCTCGGCCCACGCGGTGACCGCCGCCCGCCAGCCTCCGGCCAGGTCGTGGCCGGTGGGCAGCTCGCCCAGGGCCTTGTCGTACATGAGGTCCACCAGCTCGCCCTTGCTGGGGACGTAGGTGTAGAGGGCCATGCCGGTGCGGCCCAGCCGTTCGCCGACCTTGCGCATGGACAGCGCGGCCATGCCCTCGGCGTCGGCGACGGCGATGGCGGCGTCGACGATGACGTCCACGCTCAGGCCCGGCTTGGGGCCGGGACGCGACTCGACCGGCTCCTCGGTCCGCCACAACAACGCCATCGAACGGCGCGCGTCCCCCTGCCCGGCGAAGACGACCACAGTACCGACACCCCTCTGCCGTGGATCTCTTTACGGCAGAAGATATCAGCGGCCGGGGCCCTGCCCGGGGCCGCCGCGGGGACGCGCCGATCCCGGCACCCTCGCGGGGCGCCGGGATCGAGGTGTGTGAGGGGGCCGGTCCTAGACGCCGACGCCCGCGCCCGGGCCGTAGCCATGGCCGATCCAGTTGCCGTTGCCGCTGCCCGGCCAGTTGTGGCGGTCGTGGTCCTTGTGCTTCCAGCCCCAGCCCTCGTCGTCGGAGTCGAAGCCGTGCTCGCCGCCCTTGCAGGCGTCGGCGTCACGCGTGCCGGCGAACCTGCCCTCCTTCGTGACGTGGTGGTACGTGGAGTCGTCGTTCGTTCCGAGGCTGCAGTTGTCCGGGTACCAGTGCCTCTCGTCGTTCCAGGTGTCCGCGGCGGCCACGCCGGCCATGCTGAACACCGTGGCCGCGACGAGCAGCGCACCGCCGGCGGCGATGAGGTTACCTCTCATGAGCTCCCCCTGTAATCACGAAGTGACATCGGCCATCACTATACGTAGCGATCTTGGACGGCTTCCGCTGCGCCACACCTGGTTTCTCCCAACAGCGGGCCCCCGACCAGCAAACTCCCGGACACCGGCGGCCCCGGCCTGGCAAGGGTTCACGGGCCGCCGGCTCACCGCGCTTCAGGTCACGAACCCGCCGCGCTCAGGCGAAGAACTCGGCCAGCGCCGGCGCGAGCACATCCGGTCCGACGTCGTGGAACCCGCCCGGCAGACGGCGGTGCCGCGCCCCCGGCACGGTCCCGGCGACCGCCACCGTGGACGCGTGCAGACGCTCCGGACTGGCCTGGCTGTCGACGAGGAGCGTGGGCACGGTGACGGCGGCGTACCAGGACAGCACCGCCGCGCCGCCCCTCCTTGACCAGCCTGTCCAGCTCGTCGCCCAGCCCGGCGTCGTCGCCGAGCGGCGGCGGCTCGAACAGCGCCAGCCTGGCCATCGGCACCCCGGCCGCGGCCGCCTCCAGAGCCAGCACCGCGCCGGAGGAGTGGCCGAAGACGCGTACGTCGCCTCCGGCCCGCCCGATCACGGCGGTCAGGTCGTCCACCTCCCGCGCCACGGCGAAGTCCGCGCCGTCGGCGCCGTCGCCGCTGTCGCCCCGCCCGCGCCGGTCATAGGTGAGGACGGTGAAGCCGCGGGCCGGCTCGGCCGCCAGCGGCCCGCCCGGCCCGAGCCGCGGAAGCACATCGCGCCGTCCACCAGGACGACGGCGGGCCCCTCGCCCACCTGGTCGTAGGCGATGCGGGTGCCGTCACCGGAGATGACTGTGTTCATCGTTGTCCCTTTCCGTTCAGTTCCGATGCCCTGCCGACGAACGGAACCCGCCGGGACAGACACCTTCGTTCAGCTGTCTTCAGGAACGAGCAGCACCTCGGCGCCCATCGGCAGGTAACCCGCCGCCAGGAAGGCCCGTACGCTCGCGGCGTTGCCCGGCGCGATCTGCGCCCACAGCGGGCCGGGCGCCAGGTGCCTGGCCGCCGTGGCCAGCGACCTGCCGAGCCCGCGCCCGCGGTGCTCCGGCTCCACCTCGACGGCCGCCTCCCAGCGGCCCGCCACGCCGCGTCCCAGCGTGACCAGGCCGCCGCCGTCGCCCGTCACCCACACGCGCACGGCGTCCCGGTGGCGGCGGGCCCGGACGACCCGCGGATGGTCGCCGGCGGTGAGCTCCTCCAGCGGCAGCGGCGGCGGCCCGGGGAGCGGCGCGGCCGCCGCGAGCAGGTCCAGGTTGCCGGTCCGCCGGCCGGTCTCGGCCTCCATCGCCGTCAGGAACGCCGGCATGAGCGGGGCCGACAGGTCGCCGGCGGGCAGCAGGGCGTGCACCCGCGCCGGATCGACGTCGGCGAAGACCAGCGTGTGGGCGGTGAAGGCGATGATCCCCGCGTCGCGCTCCGACGGCTGGGGCAGGACGGTCACGGTGCCGTCGGGGGCGGGCGGGCGGCCCGCCGCCGCGTCCGCGAGAAGGTCGGCCAAGGTCTCCATGCCCTCATTCCAGCAGAACGATCAGGCGGAGGACGCGCCCTCCTCCGAGGCGGACCGCACGGCGGCCAGGTAGGCGTGGATGGCGTCCCGGTTGCGGGACAGGCAGTCGATGCGCTGCTGGATGCGGCCCGCCTCCGCCTGCAGCAGCTCGGCCAGCTCGGGCGTCAGGCACTCCGGGTGCAGGTGGATCTCGTCCGGCCTGGTCAGGAACGGCAGGATGCGGCGGATGATCTCCGTGGTGAGGCCCGAGTCGAGCAGGCCGCGGATCTGCTGGACCCGGTAGACCGCCGGCTCGGGATAGTCCCGGTAGCCGTTGCCGGCGCGGTCGGGGTGCAGGAGGTCCTGCTCCTCGTAGTAGCGGAGCATGCGCGTCGGCACGCCCGTACGCTGGGACAACTGTCCGATCTTCATGCTTTCCTCGGAGATTTGCCTTCACACTGATGTGAGGGTTTCAGCATAGGCGGCATGTCTCCTGCGAAACTCCCGTGGGCGGGTTTGCTCGCGCTGTTCACGGCGGCGTTCACGGCCGTGATGACCGAACTCCTCCCGGCGGGCCTGCTGCCGCAGCTCGCCGCCGCCCTCGACGTGCCGGAGGGAACGGCCGGCTTCCTCGTGACCGCCTACGCGGTCGCCGCCTTCCTGGCCGCGATCCCGCTGACCGCGCTGCTGCGCGGGCTGCCCAGGCGGCAGGTGCTGGTGGCCGCGCTCTGCGGGTTCGCGCTGCTCAACGCGGTCACGGCGGTGTCGTCGTCGTACCCGGTGACGTTCGGGGCGCGGGTGGGCGCGGGGGTGATGGGCGGCATCCTGTGGGCCATGCTCGTCGGGTACGCCGCCCGCATGGTCCCCGCCGAGCGGCGCGGGCGGGCCATCGCGATCGTCTCGGCCGGGATCACCGTGGCCTTGTGCGCGGGCATCCCGGCGGGGACGCAGCTCGCGGCGGCCGTCGGATGGCGGGCGGCGTTCGGGTCGCTGTCGGCGGTGGCGCTGGTCCTGGTGGGCTGGGTCCTGTGGAAGGTGCCGCCCTTCCCCGGCGAGCCGGCGGCGCGGCGGGTGCCGCTGCGACGGGTCGCGGTGATCCCCGGCGTCAGGACCGTGCTGGCGGTGACGCTCCTGGTGCTGCTGGGGCACCAGGCGATGTACACGTACCTGGCGCTGTTCGCGGAGCGGGCGGGGTTCGGCCGGCCGGGGACCGTGCTGCTGGTGTTCGGCGTGGCCACGGTGGCGGGCATCTGGGTGGTCGGCGCGGTGATCGACCGGCGCTCGCGGGCGACCCTGCTCGCGGTGCTGGCCGCGGTGGCCGCGTCCATGTCGGCCCTTGGTCTGTACGCCGGGTCCGCCGGGGTGCTGCTGGGCGCGGTCGCGTTGTGGGGCATGGCGTTCGGGGGAGCGCCGACGCTGCTGCAGACCGCGCTGGTCGCCGCCTCGGGGCCGGACAACGCCGACGTGGCCACGTCGATGCAGACCACCGTCTACAACGCGGGCATCGCGGCCGGGTCGCTCACCGGCGGGCTGGTGCTGGAGGGCGCGGGGGCGGGCGCGCTGCCGTGGACCGCGCTCCCGGCGGCCCTGGCCGCTCTCGCCGTCGTGGCCGCCGCCCGCCGGCACGCCTTCCCTGCCCCCGGCGGCCTCGCGGTCAGAAGCCGTGCCTCGACAGCGGCGCGACCAGCTCCCGCTCCTCGTACGACAGATGGGACAGCAGTGCGTCGCTGAGCAGGTCGACGGCGGCGCGCAGGTCGTCCAGGCCGCCGGGCTCGCCGACGAAGGCGACCAGCGTCCGGTCCACGCGTTCGATGATCTTGTGGATGGCCTCGTGCTCCTCCTGGAGGCGGTCCAGCACGGGCGCGAGCCCCGGCTCGGCCCGGCGCAGCTTCGGGAAGACCATGCTGTCCTCGCCGGTGTGGTGCATGGTGACGAGCCTGCAGTACGACTCGCAGTACGCCCCCAGCGTCCAGTTGTTCTGCCGCATCGTCATGGTCGCGATCTGCGAACGGGCGGCGCCCGCGTCGATCGTGCCCGCGGCCACCTGCTCGACGAGGTCGCGGAGCTGGGCCAGCTCGGCGCGCAGGTGATCGTGCACGTCCACGAGGTGCTGCCCGGCGGCCTGCTCCGGCGGGGTGTGGCGGCGGCCGGGGTCGGGGTCGGGCGCGGTGGGGCGGGTGGCCTCGTCCCAGACGCGGGTGCCGGCGTGGGTCCCGATGCCGGTCCCGGTGCGGTGTTCCGGCGACGGTTCCGGCGACCGCCCGCGTCCGGCGGCGACCAGCTCGCGTACGGCGGGGGCGGTCTCGGCGGCGAAGCGCTCGATCTGGCGCGCATCCCCGGACATGAGGATGAAGACGCTCACCCCGTGGACGAGGGCCAGCTCGGCGAGCTGCTCGGCGGGCAGCGGCTCGCCCAGGTTGAGCAGCCGCCGCACGTCGGACGGCGACCGTCCGGCCTCCGAGGCGGCCTCGTCGATGACCGCGTTGCCCTCGGCCAGCGCCGTGGTGTCCTTGAAACGGGGGAGCGAGGGCAGCCAGCCGTCGGCCAGCCGCCCGGTGAGCCGGAGCATGCGCGGCTTGTACGCCCCGATCCAGATCCCGATGTCGTGGGCCGGTCGCGGGCCGCGCTTGAGCCCGTCCACCCGGTAGTGCTCGCCGCGGTGGTGGACGCCGCCGCGCGTGCCGGTGTCCCAGATCGCGCGGATGATCCCGATGCCCTCCGCCAGCGCGTCCACGGCCTCGGCCGGCGTGTGCCGGGGGCCGCCCATGGCCTCGATGGCGTCCCAGTACCCGCCCGCGCCGAGCGCCAGCTCGAACCGGCCGTGGCTGAGCAGGTCGAGGCTGGCCGCGGCCTGGGCGAGCACCGCGGGTGGGCGCAGCGGCAGCGGGTGCACGTTGCCCGCCAGCCGGATGCGCTCGGTGCGCGCGGCGACGAAGCTGAGCAGCGTCCAGGTGTCGAGCAGGGCGGGCTGGTAGGGGTGGTCCTGGAAGGTCACCAGGTCGAGCCCGGCGCGCTCGGCGAGCTGGGCGAGGGCCACGACCTCGTCCGCCTGCCCGGCGGCCGGGACGAGGTTGGCGCTGAACATCAGGTCGTGACCGTAGTCGGGCATGAGGGGCTCATCCATTAGTTGGCTGTACGAACTGTTGGTGTCGCGAAGTAAATTTAGTTCGTGCCGCCAACTACTGTCAATTACACTGGTCGCATGGTCGCCACCGAAGCGCCCGGCCTGAGCCTCACCGAGGCGCTCGTCCGCCTGGCGCACCTGGTCCAGCAGGTCTACGGCGAGGTCAGCAGGGAACACGACCTGACCCCGCAGCAGGCCCAGCTCCTGTGCCTGCTGGTCGGCGGGCCCATCGGGATGACCGGGCTGACCCGGGCGCTGCACCTGGAGAAGTCGAGCCTGACCGGGCTCGTGGACCGCGCCGAGAAACGCGGGCTGGTGGCCCGGGTGCGCGACGAGCGGGACCGCCGCGCCTGCCTGATCGAGCTGACCTGCGCGGGCGCGGAGATCGCGGTGCGCGCCCACGACGGGGTGGCGGCCCGCCTGGAGACGCTGGCCGCCGGCCTGCCCACGGCGCACCGCGACCTGCTGGCCGGGGTCATCGGGACGATCCTGGCCGAGGACACCGACCGTACGGGCCGCACCTGGGCCGGCCTGGAGCCCGGCCGCTGATCGGGCCGCTGATCGGGACCGGCCCGGCCTGGTCATAGGTGATCTTCACCCCGGCGACCCGCTCCCGCCGGGGGGTGGGAGCGGGTCGCGTTCGCCACGGGCTCGGCGTCAGGCGTAGTCGGGGGTCATGACGGCGGCCAGGGTCAGGTGCGGGGCGGCCTGCTCCGGGTGGCCCTGGCGGTGGAGGGTGCGGCCGAGGAGGTGGCGGGCGTAGGAGTCGTCGGGCGCGTCGGCGACCAGGCTCTCCAGGGCCGTACGCGCCCGGCCGAGCTGGGCCGAGGCGAAGTACGCCCGAGCCGCCAGCAGCCGCACCCCGCGATCCGTGCCGTGCTCGTCGAGCAGCGGGCGCAGCAGCGTCAGCGCGCCGAGCGGGTCGCGCTGGTCGAGCAGCGACTCGGCGAACCGCAGGCGCTCCACCTCGGCGGGCAGCCGCCTGGCCGGGTGGGCGGCGGCGTCGGTCAGGAAGTCCCTGATCACGTCCGGCGGCTGGGCCCCGGCCAGGGCGCGGTCGCCCGCCACGATGGTCGGCGACGTGCGCACGCCCTTGGCCTTGCCCGTGAGCAGCAGCTCGCGCACCAGGCCGGCGCCCCGCCCGTCCCACGGCACCCCGGCCTCGGCGGCGATCGCCGACAGCACAGCCGGGTCGCCGATGTCGCGGGTCTCGACGAAGTGCGCCGACAACACCCGCTCGACCACGGTCGACTGCCGCGCCGCGCCGCCCGTCTCGTACGCCACGGCGATCAGCCGGTGCGCCTCCAGCGTGTTGGGCCGCCAGGCCGCGCCCCACTGCTGCCCGAGCCCTTCGCCGGCGGCGATTCCGGCCACCCGCACCCGGTTGTCCGCCGGGGACGGGCCGGGCGAGCAGGCCCGCAGCGTCTCCTCGACCATGGGGTCGCGCAGCGCCGCCGCCAGGGGCTCGGCCTTCGCCGGGGCCGACGGATCGATCTGGTACGGCCGCCAGACCATCTCGACCGGCTCGCCCTCCCAGGACGCGAGGGCCTTCTCCAGCCGCCGCTTCCCGATGTGGGCCCATCCGCAGACCACGTCCGCCCAGACTTCGATTCGCATGACCGGCAATCTATGCGACAACTGTCGATTAATCAACATGTGTCGTATAGTGGCGGCGTGAACCCGGAGGATCCGCGCGCGCGGCGTACGCGTGCCCGTCTCAAGGCCGCCGTGCTGGAGCTGGCCGTCCGGCAGGAGCTGGGCAGCATCACCATGTCCGCGCTCGCCCAGCACGCCGAGGTCAACCGCGCCACGATCTACCTCCACTATCCGGACGTCGACGCGCTGGTCACCGACGCCATGGAGGACGCCGTCACCGCCGTGGCGCGGGCGGCCGCCCTGTGCCCGCTCGACGCCCCCCGCGACCGGCCGCCGGCCCCGCTGGCGGAGCTGTTCGACCACGTCGCCGACAACGCCACCCTGTACGAGCGCATGCTCGGCGGCCAGGGCAGCGCCCGCTTCGCCGCCCGGATGCGCGAGCGGCTCACCGAGGAGCTGACCGGCCGGTTCGCCGCGGGCGGCCGCCCGGCGGGGTTCGAGGACGTGCCCGCCGACGTGCACGCCGCCTTCCTGGCCGGGGCGCTCATCGGGGTGATCACGCACTGGGTGTGCGGCGGGCGGCGTGACTCCGCCGCGGCCCAGTCGTTCTGGCGCCTGTTCCGGCCTCCGGTGCCCGGCTGAGCTCCGCTTCCGCCTTGATACGCTGCGTCGCGACATCGCTGGACAGATGGGGGTTCGCCCGCGTCTCGCAGGGGCCGCGCTCCTCGCCCGAAGCGGTCGCCCGCCCCTTCCCGACACCGCCCGACCGCCAGGACGACACGATGACCATCCTCCCCGACGAGCTCAGGACCGCTCTGGACGCGGCCCTGGCCCGCTACGCGCCGCACGACCTGTCCCGCGCGATGGAACAGCTCACCGAGCGCTACCGCACCGGTCCGTCCGCCGCCGCGCCGCACCTGCGCACCCCGGCCGACATCGCGGCCTACGCCGCCTACCGCATGCCCGCCACGTACGCCGCCGCGGGCACGGCCATGCGCCAGGCCGCCGCGATGACCCCCGGCTTCGCGCCGCGGACGCAGCTCGACGTGGGCGGCGGCACCGGGGCGGCGGTCTGGGCGGCCGGGCCGGTCTGGCCCTCGCTGGAGCGCGTCACCGTCGTCGAGCACGACCCCCAGATCATCGAGCTCGGCCGGCGGCTGGCCAGGACCGCGCCCGTACGCGACGTCACCTGGCGGCGGGCCTCGATCGACCCGGGGCTCGACCGGCCCGCGGCCGACCTGGTCACCATGTCGTACGCCCTGAACGAGCTGCCCCCGCAACGGCACGCCGACGTCGTGCGCTGGCTGGCCGGGGACGCGACGATGGTGATCGTCATCGAGCCCGGCACCCCCGCCGGCTACGCCAACATCGCCACCGCCCGGCAGGCGCTGGCCGGCTGCGGCCTGACCGTCGTCGCCCCCTGCCCGCACGACGGCCCCTGCCCGATCCGGCAGGGACGCGACTGGTGCCACTTCTCCGTACGCCTGCCGCGCACCTCCCTCCATCGCCGCGTCAAGTCGGGCACGCTCGGCTTCGAGGACGAGAAGTTCTCCTACGTGGCCGCCGTACGGGGGGAGTGGCCGCGGGCGGCGGCACGCGTCCTGCGCCACCCGCAGAAGCGCAAGGGCATGGTGTCGCTGAGCCTGTGCACCGGCGACGAGGGCCTGCGGGACGTGGTCGTCTCCAAGCGGCAGGGCGAGCTGTACCGGCTGGCCCGCGCCGTCGAGTGGGGCGACGACTGGCCCGCCGCCGACTGACCGCCGCCCGGCGGTAGGGTCGGCGGAATGGATCAGGATGAGGTGCTGGCGCTGTTCGACCGGCAGTCGCGGCGGGAGGCGCGCCCCGACGGGCCGGACGCCAGGGTCGAGCGGGACGGCGACGTGGTCCGCCAGGTCGGGCCGCCGCACGCGTGGAACGGCGTCCTGTGGTCCGGCCTCGACGAGGAGAGCGCCGACGCGGCCGTCGCCCGGCAGGTGCGCTTCTTCGGCGACCTCGGCCTGGGGTTCGAGTGGAAGCTGTACGCCCACGACCGGCCCGCCGACCTGGCGGACCGGCTCCTGGCCGCCGGGTTCGCCGCCGAGCCCGCCGAGACCGTGATGGTGGCCCGGATCGCCGACCTCGACACCGGGGTCGAGCCGCCCGACGGCGTGCGCCTGGTGCCGGTCACCGACGCGGCGGGCGTGGAGTCGCTGGCGAAGGTGCACGAGCTGGCCTTCGGCGCCGACAGCCGCCGTCTCCGCGACCACCTGCTGGAACGCCTGTCCGACGACACCGTCGTCCCCGTCCTGGCGGTGGCCGGCGGCCGGCCGGTGAGCGCGGCCCGGCTCGACCTGCCCCCCGGCACGAGCTTCGCCGGGCTGTGGGGCGGCGGCACGGTGCCGGGCTGGCGGGGGCGCGGGCTCTACCGGGCGCTGATCGCCTGGCGGGCGCGGCGGGCCGCCGAGCGCGGCTACGACTACCTCCAGGTCGACGCCTCCGACCAGAGCCGGCCGATCCTGCTCGGGCTCGGGTTCGTCCCGCTGACCACGACCACGCCGTACGTGCGGTCCTGAGTCCGCCGGTACCCTGGGCACACCCCGTCGTGACAAGGAGAGCGTTGCCCGAGAGGACCCCGCGCGAGCTCGGCCTGCTGGCCGACTGCGAGAGCTGTTTCGGCCTGTGCTGCGTCGCCCTGCCGTTCGCCGCCTCGGCCGACTTCGCCGTCGCCAAGGACGCCGGCCGCCCCTGCGTCAACCTGCGCGACGACTTCCGCTGCGGCATCCACGCGCAGCTCCGGCAGCGCGGGTTCCCCGGCTGCACCGTCTTCGACTGTTTCGGCGCCGGGCAGAAGGTCTCCCAGGTCACCTTCGAGGGCCGCGACTGGCGTGCCGCGCCCGAGACGTCCGGGCAGATGTTCGCGGTGTTCCCGGTCATGCGGCAGCTGCACGAGCTGCTGTGGTACCTCGCCGAGGCGGTGACCCTCGACGCCGCCGCGGAGATCGCCCCCGAGCTGCGGGCGGCGTACGAGGCGACCGAGCGGCTGACCCGCGAGAGCCCCGGCGTCCTGGAGCGGCTCGACGTGGCCGCCCACCGGGGTGAGGTCAACACGCTGCTGCTGCGTACGAGCGAGCTGGTCAGGGCCGGTCGGCGGGGCAGGGAGCACCGCGGGGCCGACCTGATCGGCGCCGACCTCAAGGGCGCCGACCTGCGCGCGGCCAACCTGCGGGGCGCCTGTCTCATCGGCGCGAACCTGCGCGGGGCCGACCTGCGCCTGGCCGACCTGATCGGCGCCGACCTGCGGGGCGCCGACCTGTCCGGGGCCGACCTCACCGGCTGCGTCTTCCTCACCCAGGCCCAGGTCAACGCCGCCAAGGGCACCCCCGCCACGAGGCTGCCCGCCTCCCTGACCCGCCCCGCCCACTGGACGGCCTCCGCCGGCGAGCCGGCGCCGCGCGGCCGGCGAGGCAGGGCCGGATCCCGCGGCGGGCAGGGCCGCCGCGGCTGATCTGAAAGGGACATGTAGTATCCCCTTTCATGCGCATGGGTGAAGGCGTCGAGTGGGGGCTCCACTGCTGCCTGGTGCTGGCGTGGTTGGAGGACGAGGCCCCGCTGCCCACCGGACGGCTGGCGGCGCTCTTCGAGCTGCCGCCCGTCTACCTCAAGAAGCGGCTCCAGGCGCTGGTGCGCGCGGGCATCCTGGCCTCGGTGCCGGGCGCGCAGGGCGGGTTCAGGCTGGCCAGGCCGCCCGCCCGGATCACGCTCATGGACGTCGTGGCCGCGGTCGAGGGCCCGGACGAGGTGTTCAGGTGCACCGAGATCCGGCAGCGCGGCGCGGGGGCCGAGGCGCCCGCCCGCGAGTTCGCCCAGCCCTGCGGGGTCGCGGCGGCCATGCGCCGGGCCGAGCTCGCCTGGCGGCGCGAGCTGGCCGCCCAGACCGTCGCCGACCTCATGGCCGCGGCTCCGGCGAACGCCCCCGACCGCGCGCGTCGCCATTACGAACGCCTTCGCGGCTGAATTCGACCCCCGCCCTCAGGGCGCACACGTGGAAGGAGAATCGGGATGTTGAATGTCCCGAATAAGACGGAGTCCCAGGGGCTCGCCCCGATGCTGGTGCTGGCGCTCGGGACGTTCGCGGTGGGGACGGACGCGTTCGTGGTGGCGGGGTTCCTGCCGGACATGGCCGCGTCGCTGGAGGTCACCGAGGGGGCGGCCGGGCAGTCGGTGACGGTGTTCGCCGCGGCGTACGCGGTGCTGTCGCCCGTTCTGGCCACCGTCGCCGCGCGGGTCCCGCGGCGGGCCCTGCTGGTGGCCGCGCTGGTCGTGCTGGGGCTGGCCAACCTGGGGTCGGCGCTGGCGCCGTCGTTCCCCGTGCTGGTGGTCACCCGGGTGCTGGCCGCGGCGGGGGCGGCGGCGTACACGCCGGGCGCGGGCGCGGTGGCGGCCACTCTGGTGCGGCCCGAGCTGCGGGCGCGGGCGCTGGCCGTGGTGGTGGGCGGGCTGACGGTCGCGACGGCGCTCGGCGTGCCGCTCGGCGACCTGGCCGGCGAACTGCTCGGCTGGCGGTACGCGCTCGGCGCGGTGGCCGTGGCCTGCCTGGCGGTCGCCGCCGGGGTGTACGCCGTCATGCCGGTCCTGCCGGGCGCGCCGCCGGTGCCGCTGCGTACCAGGCTGAACGTGCTGAGGCGGCCGGCGGTGACGGCCATCCTGCCGCTCACCGTGCTCGGGATGGCGGCCAGTTACACGGTCTACGCCTACAGCGTGCCCGCCCTGCGCGCCGTGGGCGTGGACGGGACGGCGGGCATGCTCTTCCTGTACGGGCTCGGCGCCGTCCTCGGCAACCTGGCCGCCGGGTACGCCACCGACCGGTGGGGCGCGCACCGGGTGCTCCCGGCCGCGTACCTGGTCATGGCCGTCAGCCTGGGGCTGCTCGGCTGGACGGCGGCGGCCGGCGCGGCGGCCCTGCCCGGCATGTTGCCCGGCGTGCTCGTCGGCGTGCTGGTCCTGGGGTGGGGTGCGAGCAGTTGGTGCCAGACGCCGCCGCAGCAGCACCGGCTCATCTCCGCCGCCCCTGGGGAGGCGCCGCTGGTGGTCTCGCTCAACTCCTCGGCGATCTACGCGGGGATCGGCGCGGGCACGCTGCTCGGCGGGCTCACCCTGCCGTCGGGCGCGGCCTTCACGTACGGGACCGGCGCGGTGCTGGCGGCCGTCGCCCTGGTGTTCGCCCTGGCCACCAGGAGGACGGGCGGCGCCACCGGCTGACCGGCGCGGCCCCCGCTCGACGCACGCCGGACACGCCGTCCGCGCCGCCGCCCTGCTCGCCCGCCCCGGGCCCTACCTGCTCGCCCGCCCCGGCGCCTGGGCCCGACCGGCGGGCCCGGCGGCCGGAGCGGCGGCTCAGCGCCTGCGGGGCTTGGTCCGCGTGGTCGAGGGGGCCTTCCGCGGCAGCGACTGTCTCGTCAGAGGGCTCGTCGACGGCCCCTCCCAAGGTGCCCCCGCCGCCGCCGACGGCCCCTCCCAAGGTGCCCCCGCCGCCGCCGACGGCCCCTGCCAACGTGTCCCGGCCCCCGCCGACGACCCCTTGCCGCCGCCGGGATCCGCGCCGTCGAGGGACAGGATGCGTCCCTGGAAGGTGGGGTGCTTGGTCTCCCAGTACCGCCAGCCCTCCACCCTGGAGGGCACGTTGGCGATCCCCGAACCGACCTGGAAGTTCCGGCAGGTGCCGAGTACCGACCAAGCCGACCAGCCGATGCGGTAGCCGAAAACGCGGTACCACATATTGCCGTACATCCCTTTACTGATGGTCCGGCTGTATTCGTGGCCGGTGAAAACCATATGCCGCTCTTCGAGGTGCGGCAGCCCCATTTTGCGGAGGTTGCGGACCAGATCACCGGTCGTGATCGAGAATTGCTGCTCGTTCTCCGTCTCCCGGAACGCCCTCACCTCGTATTCCCGCGTCACCGTCACCGTGATGGTCCCGCCGGGACCGTCGATGTAGCGGGTGCGGGGTATGAAGAAGTTCCTCGGCGAGAGGGAATAGATCTTGTAGAAGGTGTGCGGGTCGCAGCGCCCGCCGTCGTCCGCCCGTGCCGCCGGGACCGGGATGAGGACGAGCGCCGTCGAGAGCGAGCCGCGCGCGGCCACTCGCGTCATGGTCCGCCCAAGACGACGCGCTGTCGACTGGGAGGGGTTGATGACGGCTTTTGTTCGCATATCGGGTGAGAACACGTACCGTTCCTTTCGGAATGCAGCCTTTAGTCGCTACCCGAACCCGTAGACCGGAATGCGGCCTTTCCGTACAGCGAGCAGGGCATCTAGACCGGTACGATGTTTACACTTGCCACGAATCGCTCATCGACGCCACACCGAAAGCGCATTCCCGGTGACCGGCAAGTTTCAGTCGTAGAAGTGCCATGGCCCAGGACCGGGCGCGCCTTCTCACATCGAGTAGGCGCCGGAGGCGAGGGCGACGATGCCGACGACGGTCTTCAGGAGCGTCGTTCCGGGGTGCATGGTGATCGCGATGCGGATGTCCTGCTTCTTCCCGGCGAGCCAGACGCCGGGGTGGAGGAAGACGAGCTTCGACAGGACCGTCCAAGGGGCCCAGAAGTGGTACACGGAGAAGCCGCAGCAGGAACAGCTGGAGCGGGAAGAGCACGACCGCGAGGAGCTTGGCGACCAGGCCCTTCGGCCGGGCGGCGGCCGGGGGCCGCGTTGCTGTGTCCATGCCGAGAATCGTGGCCCCGCGAACCGACACGGGCCTGACCGGGCCCTGACGCGGCTTCGAGGGCTCGGGCCGCCCGTGTCAGGCGGTGCTGTCGCCGAGGGACTCGAGCAGGTCGCGAAGGGTGGCGGCCAGTTGTTCGCGCCGCCGTCCGGTGAGCGCCGCCAGCAGTCTCTGCTCGGTCGCCAGGTGGTCGGGCAGCGCGCGGTCGATCAGCGCGAGCCCTTCGGCGGTGAGCGTCACGTGCACGCCGCGCCCGTCGGAGTCGCTGGGCGTGCGCCGCACCAGCCCCCGCGACTCCAGCCGGTCGAGCCGCTGGGTGACGGCCCCCGAGGTGACCATGGAGG
Organism: Nonomuraea sp. NPDC052265; assembly: GCF_044547985.1. Classification (NCBI taxonomy): domain Bacteria; kingdom Bacillati; phylum Actinomycetota; class Actinomycetes; order Streptosporangiales; family Streptosporangiaceae; genus Nonomuraea; species Nonomuraea sp. NPDC052265. Next base: position 54,216 of record NZ_JBIUBJ010000012.1, on the reverse strand, counting down.
CGCGCATCAGGGCGGCGGGGGTCAGGCGGTGGGGCGGGTCGCTGCGCCGCAGCGTGGCCAGCACGTCGAACGAGGCCCGGTCGAGCCCGTGCTCGGCGAACGTACGGCCCAGCTCTGCCTCGATCAGCCGGGACAGCCGGGACAGCCGCCCGATCACCGCCATGGGGGAGACGTCCAGGTCAGGACGCTGGGCGTGCCACTGCCTGAGGATGTAGTCGACCTGGTCAGCCACCTTCGTAGCCTACAAGTGTCTTAGCGGTGAGGAAAATCACCTGGCTGGATCGTCCGGCGTTCGGCTAATTTGTCTTAGTGCTAAGTAATCGAACGGGAACCGTCCTGCTGACCGCCCTCACCCCCGCCATCTGGGGGACCACCTACCTGATCACGACCGAGCTGCTGCCGCCCGGCCGCCCCTTGCTGGCCGCGTTGATCCGGGCCCTGCCGGCCGGGCTGATCCTGATCGCGATCACCCGCCGGCTGCCCGAGGGGAGCTGGTGGTGGCGCGCCCTGGTGCTCGGGGCGCTCAACATCGGGTTGTTCTTCGCGTTGTTGTTCGTGGGCGCGTACCGGCTGCCCGGAGGGGTGGCCGCGACCGTCGGCGCCATCCAGCCGCTGCTGGTCGCGATGTTGTCGGCGGGGTTGCTGGGGGAGCGGGTGACCTGGCGCGTCGCGCTCGCCGCGGCGGCGGGCGTGGCCGGGGTGAGCCTGCTGGTGCTGCGCGCCGACGCCCGGCTCGACCTGCTGGGCGTGGCCGCCGCGCTGGGCGGCGCGGTGGTGATGGCGGTCGGCGTCGTGCTCAGCAAGCGCTGGAGGTCGCCCGCCCCGCTGCTGGCCACCACCGGATGGCAGCTCGCGGCCGGCGGCCTGCTGCTCGCCCCGGTCACGTTCCTCGTCGAGGGGCCGCCGCCCGCGCACCTGACCGGCGCGAACCTCGCCGGGTACGCCTACCTCGCGATCATCGGCTCGGCCCTGGCCTACACCCTGTGGTTCCGGGGCATCCGCGAGCTGTCGGCCACCAAGGTCACCTTCCTCGGGCTGCTCAGCCCCGTCGTCGCCACCGCGCTCGGCTGGCTGGTGCTCGGCCAGCGGCTCACGCTCGCGCAGGTGATCGGCGCGGTCGTCGTGCTCGCCGCCCTCGTCGTGGCGCAGATCCAGCCCGTACGGCACCGCGCCGCGCCGGAGCCGCTGGCCCGCGTGCCCGCCGGCGAGAAGCGGTGATCGCGTCCGCCGCTAGGATCGGGGCGAGGAGGCCGGAATGAGCGTGAAGGCGTACCCCGTCACCGGGCCGGTGGCCGAGCACGGCGAGGGGCCCGTGTGGTCCGGCCGCTGGGGCGGGCTGCGGTGGGTGGACATGCTCGCCGGCGACGTGCTCGCCCTCGACGACTCCGGCGGCGTGCGGCGGCGGCACGTGGGCAAGGTCGCCGCGGCCCTGCGCCCGCGCGTGACCGGCGGCTACGTGGTCGCCGGCGAACGCGAGCTGCTGCTGGCCGACTCCGACGACCTCGACGCGCCGCTGCGCCCGCTCGGCCAGGCGTGGAGCGACCCAGGCGTGCGCATGAACGACGGCGGCTGCGACCCCCAGGGCCGCTTCTACATCGGCAGCATGCCCTACGACGAGACCCCCGGAGGCGGCTCCCTCTACGTGGCCGGGCCGGACGGCGCGCTCAGCCCGGTGCTCACCGGCGTGACCGTCTCCAACGGCCTCGACTTCAGCCCCGACGAGAGCCTGGCCTACTACGCCGACACCGCCACCGGCCGGGTGGACGTCCTCGACCACGACCCGGTGGGCGGGCTCACCGGGCGCAGGCCGTTCGTGACGATCGACCCCGGCCAGGGCGCGCCCGACGGGCTGACGGTCGACGCCGAGGGCGGGGTGTGGGTGGCGCTCTGGCAGGGGTTCGCCGTGCACCGGTACACCCCCGACGGGCGGCTCGACGCCGTGGTCGGGCTGCCGGTCGGCAAGGTCACCGCGGTCACGTTCGGCGGCCCCGGCCTCGACCGGCTGTTCGTCACCACGTCGAGGCTCGGGGTGGACCCCCGGGAACAGCCGGAGGCCGGGGCCCTGTTCGCGGCCGACCCCGGCGTGCGCGGCCGGCCGGTGCTGCCCGCCGCCCTGTGACGAGGGCGCCCGACGGTCAGCGGGGACCGGCACGTTGCCGCCGCCGGACGGAGGCCGCGATACTCCCTGCATGATCGGTCATATCGGCATCAACGTCCCCGACATGCGGGCGGCCAAGGAATACTACGACGCCCTTCTTCCGTACCTCGGCTTCAAGGAGTTCTTCAGCAGCGAGGAGGAGATCGGCTACATGCCGGCGGACGACAAGCCGGGCACGTACCTGTTCCTCTACCCCTCGCTGGAACCCGGCGACTACTCGCGGCACCGCACCGGGCTGCAACATCTGGCGTTCGCGGTGCGCAGCCGGTCCGCGGTGGCCGAGGCGTACGCGCGGGCGGTGGAGCTCGGCTCGGAGGTGCTGCACGAGCCCAGGGAGTTCCCCGAGTACCCGCCGCCCTACCACGCCGCGTTCTGGCTCGACCCGCACGGCGTCATGCTGGAGGCCGTCTGCCACCACGACCGCGACTGACCTGCGCCGATCCAGGTCCCGCGCGGCTGGACGGCCTCCGCCGGGGAAGGTTCCCTGTCGGTGCCGCCGTACGACGTGCGGGCGTGGACCGGTGTGCGATCTTCAGGTACGAGGGGGCGAGGGCTAGCCTGGAGCGTGAGTCCCGCACGGGCCCGGCGGCCGGCCGGGCGTGGACGACGCGCGGCCCGATGTCATGATGTCCCCGACGCTCGACCGGGAGGAAACGATCGTGGGGCCTTTCGCGGGCGGTGGGCTGCCCCCGGACGACGTCGTCGTGGCGGCGTTGCGCGCCGGGGACGAGTCGATGTTCGCCGCGCTCCTCGACACCTGGTCGCGGGGGATGTTGCGGGCGGCCAGGTCCTACGTGTCCACCGACGACTCGGCCGAGGAGGTCGTGCAGGACACGTGGCTGGCGGTCATCGGCGCCATCGACGGGTTCGAGGGGCGCTCCTCGGTCAAGACGTGGGTCTACCGCATCCTGGTCAACACCGCCAAGAAGCGCGGCCTGCGCGAGAGCCGCACCCTGCCGTGGAGCGCGTTCGAGCCGCCCGCCGAGCCGGCCCAGAAGGAGCACGGCCCGACGCCGGAGGGCGCGGTGCTGGCCTCGGAGGCCCGCGGCCTCATCGGGGAGGCGCTGGCCGGGCTGCCGCCCCGGCAGCGGATCGTGATCACCCTGCGTGACCTGGAGGGGTGCACGTCCGAGGAGGTTTGCGAGATCCTGGAGATCTCGGCCGCCAACCAACGAGTGCTCCTGCACCGGGCAAGAGCCACGGTCCGGGACCGGCTCGAAGGCTACTACCAGTCCGTGAAGCGGTCAGAATAGGTTAAACGGTTCAACGTTCAGAGGTGAGGCGGTCAACGTCGTGAAGCGGTTCACGTGCGACGAGCTGGTGGAACTCATCACCGCCTATCTTGACGACGCTCTTGACCAGCCCGAACGCGAGAGGTTCGAGGCGCATGTGGCGTCCTGCGCCGACTGCGGGCGGCAGCTCGGCCGGTTCCGCGAGACCGTCCGGGCCCTGCGCGAGTCCACGCCGGAGCGCAAGCTGTCCGACGGCACGCGCGACCGTCTGATGTCCGCCTTCAGGGCCCGCCGCCATCGGGGATGACGGCCCGGCTCCCGCACAGATGGGTGCGAAAGGGGCAAATTTAAACAGATCGCCAGATTTCATGTAACGCTGGCGGGCCTCGCGGGTCTGTAGACACATGCGCCACGCGATGACCGGCCCGGCGGCCGGCGGGTCCGGCGCCTCGGAAGCGGCCGGCCGGCCGCTCCGGGGCGTGCCGGAGGTGGAGGAGTTCGCACGCCGGTGCTTCGCCCCGGCCCCGGGCGACCGGGTGGGGGCCGAGCTGGAGTTCCTGGTCTTCGACCGGGCGGACCCGGCGCGGCAGGTGCCGATGGACCGGGTCGAGCGGGCCGTCCCGGCGCTGACCGGCGGGAGCCGGGTGACGTACGAGCCGGGCGGCCAGATCGAGCTGTCGGGCCCGGCCGGGCCGCCCGCCGAGGCCATCGGGCGGCTGGCCGCCGACGTCGCCGCCGTACGCGCTGCGCTCGGGCGGGACGGGCTGGTGCTGGCCGGGGTGGGGCTCGACCCGCTGCGCCCGGCCCGGCGGCAGCTCCGCCAGCCGCGCTACGACGCCATGGCCGAGTTCCTGGGCCGCCCGTACGGGCCGCTGATGATGTGCTCGACCGCGTCCGTCCAGGTCAACGTTGACCTGGGGGAGCGGCCGGCGGCCCGGTGGGAGCGCGCCCGGCTGCTCGCGCCGGTCCTGACCGCGGCCTTCGCCAACTCGCCGCTGAGCCGCGGACGACCCTGCGGCTGGATGTCGGGCCGTCAGGCCGTCTGGGAGAACCTCGACCCGACCCGGACCGCCCCCGTCGACGGCTCCGGCGACCCGGCGGCGGCCTGGGCGGCGTACCTGCTCGACGCCCGGCTCATGCTCGTCCGCGAGGACGAGCGCCGCTACCGCCCGGTCGGCGACGGCTCCACCTTCCGCGACTGGCTCGACGGCGCGGGCGAGCGCCCGCCCACCCCCGACGACCTGGCCTACCACGCCACCACGCTCTTCCCGCCGGTCCGCCCGCGCGGCTGGCTGGAGATCCGCTACCTCGACGCCCAGCACCCCGACGACTGGCCGGTGTGCGTCGCGGTCACCCACGCCCTGATCGCCGACGACCGCGCCGCCGACGCCGCCCTGGCCGCCGCCGAGCCCGTCGCCGGCCTGGCGGACGTGGCCGCCAGGTGCGGCCTGACCGACCCCCGGCTCGCCCGCGCCGCCGAGGCCGCCTTCCGCGCCGCCGTCGAGGCGCTGCCCCGGCTCGGCGTGCCCCCCGGCCTGGTCGCCGGCGTGTCCGGCTTCGCCGCCCGGTACGTGAGCGCCGCCCGCTCCCCGGCGGCCGACCTGATGGACCTGATGACCGACCCGGTACGGCGGCTGCCGGCCTGGCTGAGCGGAGAAGGACGGGCATGAACGACATCAAGGAACGCATCGCCGCCGAGCTGACCGCGGTGCGCGACCGTTCGCTGACCTACACCGAGGCCGAGGACGGCCTGCTGCTGCGCCAGCACTCCCCGCTGATGTCGCCGCTGGTGTGGGACCTCGCGCACGTCGGCAACTACGAGGAGCTGTGGGTGCTGCGCGAGGCCGCCGGGATCACGCCGCTGCGCCCCGAGATCGACGACATCTACGACGCCTTCAAACACCCCCGCAAGGACCGTCCCACCCTGCCGATCCTCGGCCCCGACGAGGCCAGGAAGTACATCGGCGGCGTCCGCGGCCGGGTGCTCGACGTCCTGGACGCGATCGACCTGGAGGCGGCCGCGCCGCTGCACCGCGACGGGTTCGTGTTCGGCCTGGTCATCCAGCACGAGCACCAGCACGACGAGACGATGCTGGCGACCTGGCAGCTCTCCCGGCAGCCCGGTCTGGTCCGCGACGGCGACCTGCCGCCGGGCCGCGGCACCGGCCCCGACGAGGTGTACGTCCCGGCCGGCCCCTTCCAGATGGGCACCGGCACCCTGCCCTGGGCCTACGACAACGAGCGCCCCGCCCACCGGGTGGACCTGCCCGCCTACTGGATCGACCGGCTGCCGGTCGGCAACGCCGCCTACGTCGCGTTCGTCGAGTCCGGCGGCTACGACGACCCGCGCTGGTGGCGCCCGGACGGCTGGCGCTGGCGGCAGGAGAGCGGAGCCGCCGCGCCGCTGTTCTGGACCCGCGAGGGCGGCACCTGGTGGCGCACCCGTTTCGGCCGCGCCGAGCCGGTCCCGATGGACGAGCCGGTCCAGCACGTGAGCTGGTACGAGGCCGACGCCTACGCCCGCTGGGCGGGGCGGCGGCTGCCGACCGAGGCCGAGTGGGAGAAGGCCTGCGGTTGGGACCCGGAGGCCGGGCGGGCCCGCAAGTACCCGTGGGGCGACGAGGATCCCCGTCCGGACCTGGCCAACCTCGGTCACCGGGCGGCCCGGCCGGCCCCGCTGGGCGCCTACCCCGCCGGGGCGAGCGCGTACGGGGCCGAGCAGATGGTGGGCGACGTGTGGGAGTGGACCGGGTCGTGGTTCCGGCCCTATCCCGGGTTCCGCAGCTTCCCGTACAAGGAGTACAGCGAGGTCTTCTTCGGGCAGGATTACCGGGTGCTGCGCGGCGGCTCGTGGGCGGCCGACCCGGCGGCGGTGCGGACGACGTTCCGGAACTGGGACTACCCGATCAGACGGCAGATCTTCACCGGCTTCCGCTGCGCCCGCGACGCCGAGCGGGCCTAGATGTGCCGGCACGCCGCCTGGCTGGGCGCCCCGCGCGCGCTGACCACGCTGATCCACGAGCCGGCGCACGGCCTGCTCGCCCAGTCGTACGCGCCCCGGCGGCAGCGCCACGGCACGGTCAACGCCGACGGCTACGGCATGGCCTGGTACGACCCCGCCAGGCCCGAGCCCGTGCGCTACCGCCGCGCGATCCCCATCTGGGCCGACGCCAACCTGCCCGCGCTCGCCGAGATCGCCCGCTCCCGCTGCCTGCTGGCGGCCGTGCGGTGCGCCACGACCGGCATGCCGGTCGAGGAGAGCGCCACCGCGCCGTTCGCCGGGGGCGGCTGGCTGCTCAGCCACAACGGCCGGGTCGAGCGCGACGCGGTCATGGACCTGGCCGACGACCTGCCCGAGAGCCCCTGCGACGCGGCCTGGCTGGCCGCCGCCGTGTTCGCCCGCGGACGGGCGGGACTCGGCCTGGCCGCGGCGCTGGCCGACGTCGTCGTGCGCGCGGGGGACAAGGACCCCGCCGCCCGCCTGAACCTGCTCGCCTGCGACGGCACGGCGCTCGCCGCGACCGTCTGGGGCGACACCCTCTTCTTCCACGCCGACCAGGACGGCGTGTACGTGGCCAGCGAGCCGCTGGACGACCGGCCGGGCTGGCAGGCGGTGCCCGATCGCAGCCTGCTGACCGCCACGCCGGACGACGTACGCGTCCAGCCGTTGTGACCTTCTGAAGGAGGATCCCGTGCCCGTCATCCAGCCGACCGTCCGTGTGATCAACCATCTTGACCCCGGCTACCTGCGGCAGTCGCTCGAACACGACGTCAGGACCGGGTTGACGGCCACGCCGAAGTGGCTGCCGCCCAAGTGGTTCTACGACGAGGCGGGCAGCGACCTGTTCTCCCGCATCACCCGGTTGCCCGAGTACTACCCGACCCGCCGCGAGCTGACGATCCTGCGCACGCGGGCGGCCGAGATCGCCGCGGCCTGTGGCGCGGACACGCTGGTCGAGCTGGGGTCGGGCACGAGCGAGAAGACCGTGATCCTGCTGGACGCGCTCACCGGGGCGGGCACGCTGCGCGCGTACACGCCGGTGGACGTGGACGCCGTCACCCTGGAGGCGGCGGCGCGCCGGCTGGGCGGGCGCCACCCCGGGCTGGAGGTGCGGCCGGTGTGTGCCGACTTCGAGCGGCACCTTCGGCTGCTGCCGCGATCGGGCAGGCACATGGTGGCCTTCCTCGGCGGCACGATCGGCAACCTCGAACCGGCCGCCCGCGAGCTGTTCCTGAAGGAGGTGCGCGGCACCCTGCGGCCCGGCGACACGTTCCTGCTCGGCGCAGACCTGGTCAAGGACACCGGGCGGCTGGTCGCGGCCTACGACGACGCCGCCGGGGTGACGGCCGCGTTCAACAGGAACGTCCTGCGCGTGGTGAACCGGGAGCTGGCGGCCGGGTTCGAGCCGGAGGCGTTCGAGCACGTCGCCCTGTACGACCAGCGCAACGAGTGGATCGAGATGCGGCTGCGGGCCACCCGGGACATGCGGGTGCCGGTCGGCGCGCTCGGGCTGACCGTCGCCTTCGCCGCGGGGGAGGAGATGCGGACCGAGATCAGCGCCAAGTTCCGGCTGGAGCCGCTGGGGGAGGAGCTGGCCGCGGCCGGGTTCACCGTCCTGCGCTCGTGGACCGACCCCGACGGCGACTTCGGGCTGCTGCTGGCCGGGGCGTGATCGCCGAACGCTGGCGGGCCGCGCGCTCGGCCGGACCGCCCGGCCACCTGGACGCGGCCGGCTGCAACGTGCCCAGCGACCGCGTGCTGGCCGCCACGGTCGAGCACCTGCGGCGGGAACGCGAGCACGGCGGGTACGCCGCCGCGCCCGGCCTCACCGCGCCCAGGTCGGCACTGGCCGCCCTGACCGGCGCGGACGCGGCCGACGTCGCCTTCCTGGAGAGCGGCACGGCCGCGATGGCGGCGCTGCTCGGCGGCTGGCGCCTGCCGCCGGGCGCCCGGGTCGGCTTCACCCGGTCGGAGTACGGCAGCACGCTCATGCTGCTGCGCCGCCTGGCCGCCGAGCGCGGCTGGACCCTCGCCGAGCTGCCCGCCGACGACGACGCCCGCCTCGACCTCGACGCCCTGTCCGCCGCCCTGCGCCGCGGCCTGGACCTGGTCACCCTCCCGCACCTGCCCTCCCACCGGGGGACCGCGCAGCCGGTCCGGGAGATCGGCCGCCTGTGCCGGGAGGCCGGCGTGCCCCTGGTCCTGGACGTGTGCCAGTCGCTCGGCCACCTGGACGTCACCGGCGCGACGGCCGCCGCCTACGTCGGCACCTCGCGCAAGTGGCTGGCCGGGCCGCGCGGCGTCGGCTTCCTGATCGTGCCCGGCCTCACCGACGACATGGACGCGGCGGCCCCCACGCTCGGCGGCCACGTGTGGCTGGACGACCCGCCGCGCACCGGGCCGCTGCCCGGGGCCGCGCGCTACGAGAGCGCCGAGTCGGCGGTCGCGGCGCGGGTCGGCCTCGGCGTCGCCGTCCTGGAGCACCACGCCCTGGGGCCGGACGCGGTCCGCGCCCACCTCGCCGAGCTGGGCGCGGCAACCCGGCGCACGCTCGACGGCAGGGGCGGCTGGCGGGTGGTGGAGCCGTACGACGAGCCGACGGCCGTCGTCACCCTCCGCCCGCCCGACGGCGGCGACGCCACCAGGACCGGCGCGGCGGCGGCCGAGGCCGGCCTGCTGGTGGGGGTCGCGCCGGTCGCCCGCGCCCCGCTCGACCTGCGTGAGCCGGTGCTGCGCGTCTCCCCGCCCCCGGGCACCCGGCAGGAGACCCTGGACGCCCTGGCCCGCCTCCTCGACGGGCGCTGAGCGGGAGGCCGAAGAGGGACGTCAGAGCGGAGGGTCGGTCGAGACGCGGGGGTCAGAGCAGGCGGTCGAAGCCCACCGTCAGATGCGCGGGCCCGCGCAGCGACGCGCTGTGCCGGTACGGCGGCGGGTCGGCGGCCAGCTCCGGCCCGACCAGCCTGCTCACCAGCGCGCCCAGCGCGGCCCGCGCCTCGATCCGGGCCAGCGGCGCACCCACGCAGTAGTGGACGCCCCCGCCGAACCCCAGGTGCTGGTTGTCCCGGCGCGCCGGGTCGAAGCGGTCGGCGCCGGGGAAGCGGGCCTGGTCACGGCTGCCCGAGGCCAGCAGCAGAGCCACGTCCGCGCCCTGCGGGATGGTGACCCCGGCGATCTCGATGTCGGCCAGCGTCGTGCGGGTGCGGAACTGCACCGGCGGGTCGTAGCGCAGCACCTCCTCGACGGCCGGCACGATCAGGCCGGGGTCGGCGCGCAGCCGCGCCAGCGCCTCCGGGTTGCGCAGGAACGTCAGCATGCCGTTGGTGATCAGGTTGACGGTCGTCTCGTGACCGGCGATGAGCAGCAGGGCCATCGTCGCGATGATCTCCTGGGGGTCCATGCGCTCGGCCTCGCCGTCGGTGAGCAGCGCCGACAGCAGGTCCTCCGACGGGCGGGCGTGCCGCTCGGCGGCCAGATCGACCAGGTACGCGCGCAGCTCCGGCGCGGCGGCCTCGGCCTGCCGCACCTCCTCCTCCGACAACCCCTCGGGCGGGTCCAGCGTACGGGCCAGCGCCGAGGCCCAGCCGTGGAAGCGCGGCTCGTCCTCCTTGGGCACGCCGAGCAGCTCGCAGATCACCGTGACCGGCAGCGGGTAGGCCAGGTCGTCCACCACGTCCATGGAGTCCTGGCCGGCGCGCCGGTCGAGCAGCTCGGCCACCAGCGACACCACGTGCTCACCGAGCCGGTTGATCCGCTCGGGGGTGAAGTGCCGCATGACGATCCGCCGCAGCCGGTCGTGGTCGGGCGGATCGAGGAAGATGAACGCCGGTTTCCGCGAGTCCTGCCCGTCCTGGGTGTTCTGTCCGGCCATCAGCCTGCCGGAGGCGCCGAACGAGCCGGAGCCGCTCCTGCTCTTGCGCTCGTCGGAGCTGATCCGCGGGTCGTGCAGCAGCGAGACGATCTCGGCGTACGTGCTCACCGCGTACAGGTCGTCCCCCTGGCGGGCGACGGGCGTCTCGCGCAGCCGGGCGTACAGCGGGTACGGGTCCGGGCGGCTCGCCTCGTCCAGGACCTGCGCGAACAGGCTCTGCGTCACCTGGTGGGCCATGGTCGTCCTCCGGCTCTCATTCCAGCGGCGGCGCGGTCAGCGGCGAGCGGGGGTCGCGCTCGCGCGGCACCTCGCGCGCGGTCGGGCCCTGCCCGGTCACCGCGGCCGTCGGGCTGTGGGTGGACTGGCCGTCCACGGCCAGGCCGGCGGGCACCGGGAGCAGCGTGCGCGGCCCGTCGGCGGCCCGCAGGTCGGGCGGGAAGGGCGCGGCCGCCTCGATGAGGTCGGCGTAGGCGGGCAGCGCGCGCGGCGCGTCCACCGCGACCGCCGCCACGCACCGGCCCTGGCGGCCGAAACAGGCCACGAAGCGGCGCTCGGCCACCGAACCCTGCGTGACCACCACCTCGTCGGCGATCGTCGGCAGCCCGACGGACTTGATGCTGACGCCGAACTGGTAGGACCAGAACGCCGGCAGCCCCCGGTGCGGGCGCGGCCGGTCGGCGACCATGTTGTGCGCGGCGGTGGCCGCCTGGCGCACCGCGTTGTCCCAGTGCTCCACGGCCAGCAGCAGGCCGTCGTAGTGCGGGTGCGGCCAGCGTGCCACGTCGCCGGCCACGAACACGTCGGAGGTGACGATCGCGTCGGCGTCGAAGGCCCGGCAGGCGGCGTCGCACACCACCCCGCGCGCGTCGGCCGCCAGGCGCGACCCGGCCAGCCATTCGGTGTTGCGGACGGCCCCGAGCGCCACCACCGCGATCTCGACGGGCAGGACGTCGCCGTCGGACAGGTGGGCCGCGCGCAGCCGGCCGTCCGCGTCGCCCTCCAGCGCCATCACCGTGGTGTTCACCCGCAGGTCCACGCCGTGCCCGCGGTGCAGCTGGGCGGCCACGCTCCCGGCCGCCGCGCCCAGGGCGCCGGACAGCGGGGCCGGGCCGCGTTCGGCGACCGTCACGGCCAGGCCCATCTCGCGGCAGACGGAGGCGATCTCCGAGCCGGTGAACCCGCCGCCGATGACCAGCACCCGGCTCGGCCCGGCGGCGAGCGCGGCCCGCAGACTCGCCGCGTCGTCGCGCCCGCGCAGCGTGAACACGCCGCTCAGGGCCGCCTCGGCGGGGTCCGGCCAGGGCCGCGCCCGGGTGCCGGTGGCGATCAGCACCCGGTCGAAGCCGATCTCGCGCCCGCCGGCCAGGCGTACCTGGCGGGTGCGCAGGTCCAAGCCGGTGGCGGGCTCGCCGAGCAGCCAGCGCGCCCGCAGGTCCTCTGCCATGACGAGCGCGGTGCGCGCGGGCGAGGCGCGTCCGGCCAGCACCTGCTTGGACAGCGGCGGCCGGTCGTAGGGCTCGTACGGCTCGTCGCCGATCAGGGTCAGCTCCCCGGTGAAGCCCTCGGCCCGCAGCGTCTCGGCGGCCCGCAGCCCGGCCAGCGAGGCGCCGACGATCACCGCGCTACGCATGGTCGTCCGGCGAGTAGGCGATCGCCTGCACCGGGCAGGCGGCGGCGGCCTCCCGTACCTGTTCGCGCATCGCGTCGGCGGGGGCGTAGTCGTACTCGAGGGACTCGGCGCCGTGGAAGCGGAAGACCGCCGGCGCCGCGAACACGCACTGGCCGTAGCTCAGGCAGCGGTTCAGATCGACGAGCACTCTCATGTCCGCCACGTTACGAACGGCAGCTCCAGCCACGTTCCAACCTGATCCCAAGTTTTCCTGATTTGCGAAACCTAGGACTCCTAGGATAAAACCTAGGAAGGTTAGGTTTGACACTGCGGAGGTGGATCATGATGGCTCGGGCAGGTCTGACGGCGGACCGCGTGACGGAGGCGGCCGGGGAGCTGGCCGACGAGGCCGGGTTCGACAATCTGACGGTCTCGGCGCTGGCGCGCCGCTTCGGCGTCGCGGACGCCAGCCTCTACTCCCACGTCAGGAACCTCCAGGACCTGCGCGTACGGGTGGCGCTGCGCGCCGCCCGCATCCAGGCCGACGCCCTGACCACGGCGGTCGCCGGCAAGGCGGGCAAGGACGCGCTGGCCGCCTTCGCCGCCGCCTACCGCGACTTCGCCCTGACCCACCCGGGCCTGTACGAGGCCACCCAGCTCCGGCTCGACCCCGAGATCGTCGCCGGGTGCGCCGACGTCCAGCGCATCTTCACCACCACCAACGCGGTCGTGGCCGCGTACGGGCTGCCCGAGCCGGCCCACACCGACGCCATCCGGCTGCTCCGCAGCACCTTCCACGGCTTCACCAACCTGGAGGCCCGCGGCGGCTTCCAGGCCGCCCGCGACGTCCGGCAGTCGTGGGAGGCGATCATCGACGCGCTCGACAGCGCCCTCGGACATTGGCAGGTGTCCCCATGACCGACACGACCTCCCGCGCGACCGCGCCCCCACCCGGCCTCGACCGGCGGCTGCTGACGGTCGCCGGGGTGCTCACCCTCGGCGCGTTCACCGCGTTGCTCGACGGCACCGTCGTCGGCGTCGCCACGCACACCCTGGCCCGCGCGCTCTCCGCCGACCTGGCGGCCACCCAATGGGTGACGACCGCCTACCTGCTCGCCCTGGCCGCGGTCATCCCGGCGACCGGGTGGGCGGCCCAGCGGTTCGGCGCGGGAACGGCCTGGACCGTCTCGCTCGCGGTGTTCCTGGCCGGCTCGATCCTGTGCGGGTCGGCCTGGTCGCTCGGCAGCCTCGTCGCCTTCCGCGTCGTGCAGGGGGCCGGGGCGGGCATGTTGTTCCCGCTCAGCCGGATCATCATCGCCGAGCTGGCCGGGCGCGACCGGCTCGGCCGGATGATGGCGCTGATGGCCGTACCCGCCGTGTTCGCGCCCGTCCTCGGGCCGGTCGTCGGCGGCGTGCTGCTGGAGACGTTGTCGTGGCGGTGGGTGTTCCTGGTCAACGTCCCGTTCGTGGCGGCGGGCGTCGTCCTCTGCCTCCTGCCCGCCCTGTTCCTCCCGTCCTCGAAAGCAGGCACGTCATGAACCCCGTCACCGAGAACGTGATCCGCTCGTCCTTCGTCAACTGCTCCAAGGGCGAGACCCGCAGGCTCACCGTCCCCCGGGGGCTGCCCGAGCTGCCCTGGCCCGACCTCGACTTCCTGGGGTGGCGCGATCCGGGGGCGCCCGAGCGCGCGTACCTCGTGGCCGAACGCGGCGGCGCGCCGGTCGGCGTCGCGCTGCGGCTCGGCCAGGAGGTGCGCAGGAGCTTCACCAAGAGCACGCTGTGCTCGGTCTGCGTGACCCCGCACGCCGGGACCGGGGTCGCGCTGTTCACCGCGCCCCGGGTCGGCGCGGCGGGGCGGCAGGGGAACACGGTAGGCGCATATATGTGCTCCGACCTGGCCTGCTCCCTGTACGTGCGGGAGCTGAAGCAGACCGAGCTGGGCGTCCGGTTCGAGTCGCTGACCGTCCCCGAACGCGTCGCCCGCGCCGCGGCCAACCTGGACGCCTTCCTCGACAAGGTGCTCGACGACACCCTCGCCTGAGGGGGTGAGGGCTGGAGGGGGCGGCGTCCAGCTCGCGCCGCAGGGTGGGAAGGGCCACCCGCGGCGTCGGCCGGTCCGTCTGCGCCGCCGGGACGCACGACGGTCGTCCCGGGCGCCCGACGCCGGCGCGGAACGTCGCCCTTGACTTGGACCCCCGGGAAGGCCGCCCGGTTCCCCGCTTCGGGAACCGGCGTCCTTCCCGATCGGGGGGCCGCCGGGGAGCGGCAAATTGTCGGGCCCGCCTGCGACACTTCCCCGATGCTGATATTGGAACTGTTGCGACCCACGTTGCGGGCCGCGTGGGGGCCCGACACCTGCGACACCGCGGCGCGGGAGGAATGGCGGCCCGGCAACCCCGCCAGAGGGCAGTGCGGGATAACGGCCCTGGTGGTCCACGACCTGCTCGGGGGAGACCTGATCCTGGCCGAGGTGCACGCCGACGGCGTCAAGGTCGGGCATCACTACTGGAACCGCCTGCCCGACGGCACCGAGATCGACTTCACCGCCGACCAGTTCCACCCGGGCGAAGTCGTCGTGAACCCCCAGGTCCAGCAGCGCCCCCCGGACGCGCCGCGCCGGTGCCGCGAGGAGTACGAGCTGCTGCGGCACCGCGTCGTCACCGCGCTGTCCGGCCCGCCGCCCGCCTGATGCGTCATGTGACGCCATAGTGACGTCATCACGGATTGCGATGGCGTCACTTCGCGTGTCATGATGGCGTCATGGACCTTGCCCCGTATGTGGACCAACTCCGGCGCGAGCTCATGCTCGCCGCCGGCACGGGCGGCGAGGAAGCTCGTGCGCTGACCGAACGCCTCGCCGCGACGTTGGCGTCGGCCGCCCGGCTCGCCCTGCTGGAGGCCCTGTCGGCCGCCGCGGACGAGATCACCCAGGACCTCGCGCCCGGCTCGGTCGAGGTGCGCCTGCGCGGGCGCGACCCCGCCTTCGTCGTGACGCCACCGCCTGCCGCCCGCCCGTTCCCGGAGGACGGCGAACCCGTCGCGGGCGTGACCACGCCGCCCGCGCCGCCGCCGCCTCCACCGCCGCCCGCCCCGCCGTCTCCCGACGCCGACGAGGGCGGCACGTCCCGGATCTCGCTCCGGGTCCCCGAGGCGCTCAAGCCGCGCATCGAGGAGGCGGCCGCGCGCGACGGGCTGTCCGTCAACGCCTGGCTGGTCCGCGCCGTCTCGGCGGCCCTCGACCCCGGCGACGCCGCCCGCCGCGCCACCCGGCGCCCGGACCGGCAGAGCGGCAACCGCTACAGCGGCTGGGTGCGCTGATGACCATGCCGACCGACGACAGGGAGACCGGAATGCCGGCCTTCGACACGCCCCGACCCATCGTCGTCCTCCTCGACCTCGGGACCGCCGCCGTCCGCGTCGTCGCGGGCGACCGCGCCGACACCGTGGTCGAGGTCCGCCCGAGCGACGAGTACAACGACGCCGACGTGCAGGCGGCCCGGCACGTCCAGGTCCATCACGCCGACGGCAGGCTCACGGTGGCCGCCGACAAGGAGCAGGCCGCGCCGGTCCTGGGCTGGGGGCTCTCGCTCGGCAAGCTCGTCGAGTCGCCCGCCGACTGGGCGCGTTCGCTGCTGCTCGGCACGGGCTCGGTGGACGTGACGATCGAGCTGCCGGCCGGGTCCCGCCTCGACGCCAGGACACCCGGGAGCGTCTCCTGCCGCGGCCCGCTCGGCGAGGTGACGGTCACCACCACGTACGGCGACATCCGCGTCGAGGAGGCCGGCCGGCTGCGCCTGAAGAGCGCGCACGGCAACATCTCCGTCACCCGCGCCCGAGGGCACGCCGAGGTCACCACGAACCACGGCGACATCCGCGTCGGCGAGATCGACGGCACCGCCGCGGTCAAGACCGCCCACGGCGAGGTGCGCATCGGCGAGGTGACCGGCGAGCTGCGGCTCAACAGCGCCCACGGCGACATCACCGTGGACCGCCCGCTGGCCGGCGTCGTCGCCAAGACCGCGTACGCCGGTGTGCAGATCCACGAGATGTCCTCCGGCACGGTCGTCATGGAGACCACCGGCGGCGGCCTGGACCTCGGCGTCCGGGAGGGCACCGCCGCCTGGCTGGACGTCAGCTCCAGGTACGGCACGGTCGACGTCACCCTCGACCCCGGCGACGACCCCGGCGACGCTGAGCGGATCGTCGAGGTCCACGCCCACACCACCCATGGCGACATCGCCGTCCACCGTTCCTGACGACCGAGGAGACCGACATGCCTGACGCGATCGTGGCCGAGGGTCTGACCAAGAGGTACGGCGACGTGGCCGCCCTCGACGGGATGGACCTGACCGTCCCGGAAGGGACGGTGTTGGGGCTGCTGGGCCCCAACGGCGCCGGCAAGACCACCACGGTGAGGATCCTCACCACGCTCCTGCGACCGGACGCCGGCCACGCCACGGTGGCCGGGTTCGACGTCGTGCGCGACGCCCCCCGGCTGCGCGCCCACATCGGCGCCTCCGGCCAGTACGCCGCCGTGGACGACCACCTCACCGGCGCCGAGAACCTGGAGATGGTCGGCCGCCTCTACCACCTGGGCACCGGGCGCAGCCGCGAGCGCGCCCGCGAGCTGCTGGAGCGCTTCGACCTCACCGACGCCGCCGACCGCCCGGTGCGCGGCTACTCCGGCGGCATGCGCCGCCGCCTCGACCTGGCCGGCGCGCTGGTCGCCAGCCCGCCCGTGCTGTTCCTGGACGAGCCCACCACCGGCCTCGACCCGCGCGCCAGGATCGGCCTGTGGGACGTCATCGCCGAGCTCGTCCGGGAGGGCACCACCGTCCTGCTCACCACCCAGTACCTGGAGGAGGCCGACCGGCTCGCCGACCGCATCGCGGTGGTCGACCAGGGCCGGGTGATCGCGCGCGGCACGGCCGAGGAGCTGAAGGACCAGGTCGGCGGCGACCGCATCCAGCTCTCGGTGACCAGCGCGGCGAACCTGGAGACCGCCGCCCGCGCCCTGGCGCCGCTGGCCCTCGGGGACGTGCAGATCGACGCCGCCGCCCTGCGGATGACGATCCCGGTGACCGGCGGCGCGGCCGCGCTGACCCAGGCGCTCGGCCGCCTGGCCGCCGAGCGGATCCCCGTCCGCGACGCCGGGCTGCGCCGGCCCACCCTGGACGACGTGTTCCTCACCCTCACCGGACGCCAGGCCGACGACAAGACCAAGGAGACCGTCCGATGAACGCCCTCCAGCTGGCCGCCTCCGACGGCCTGACCATCGCCAGGCGCAACGCGCTCAAGATCCGCAGAGCCCCCGACCTGCTGGGCGGCGTGATCATGCTGCCCATCGTGTTCGTGGTGCTGTTCACCTACGTCTTCGGCAGCATGATCGAGCTGCCAGGCATGTCGTACGGCGAGTACCTGCTGCCCGGGATCTTCGTCATGACGATCGTCACCAGCGCGCAGATCACCGGCTACACGCTGACCCAGGACCTCCAGAAGGGCATCTTCGACCGGTTCCGCACCCTGCCGATGTCCCCCACGGCGGTGCTCACCGGCCAGACCATCAGCGACGTGATCATGAACGTCACCAGCATCGCCACCATGGCGCTCGTCGGCCTGCTGGTCGGCTGGCGCGTCCACAGCTCACCGGCGCAGGCGGCCCTCGGGTTCGCGATGCTGCTGCTGTTCTCCTACGCCTTCTCCTGGGTGACGGCCACGGTCGCGCTGGCCCTGCGCACGCCCGAGGTGTTCAACAACATCGCCACCCTCACGTCGTTGCCGCTGGTGTTCCTGTCCAACGCGTTCGCCGACAGCGCGCGCCTGCCCGGCCCGCTGCGGCCGATCGCCGAGTGGAACCCGGTCTCCACGCTCGTCCAGGCCGCGCGTGAGCTGTTCGGCAACACCAGCGCCGCACTGCCCCAGCCCGGCGCCTGGCCGCTGCGGCACGCCGTGCCGATGTCGCTGCTGTGGTCCGTCGTGCTCCTGGTCGTGTTCGTGCCGCTGGCCACGCGGCTGTACAAGAGGGCCGTCAGCCGATGAACATCGTCCCGGGCAACACCGTCTTCGGCAACACCGTCTCGGGCAACACCGTCTCGGGCGTCGACCGCGAGCGCGCGGTCGAGCTGGTCCAGCAGGCGTACGCGGAAGGCCGGCTCGACCCCGCCGAGCTGGAACGGCGGCTCGAACTGGCGCTCACCGCCACTTCCTCGCGCGACCTGGAGCCCATCGTCGCCGACCTGCCCGACCAGGCGGTCCGTCTCGCCTCCACCGGCGGCGGCGTCACGCGGACCGGCGACTGGGAGGTCCCGCGCCGGCTGTGCGTCGACTCCAAGTACGGCAAGGTGCGGCTCGACCTGTCGCGGGCCCACATCCCGTACCCGCGGATCGAGATCGAGCTCCGCCTGGCGTACGGCAGCGCCACGATCATCCTGCCGGTGGGCGCCACGGCGAACACCGACGGGGTGCGTTCCGAATGGGGACGCGTGACCTGCAAGGTCCCCGGCCGTCCCCACCCGGGTCACCCGCACGTCCAGGTGACCGGCGACCTCCCTTACGGCCGCCTCGTCATCCGCCCCGCCCGCCGATGACGTGCCCGTTCCGCCCGGACTGGTTCGTCATGTCGCCCTTGTCGTCCATGGCTGGATTTCTGGGCATCGTAGGGGAAGGCCGGCCGCCGAGGGCTTGTCAGGGGGTTCGCTCGGTCGTGCGGTCTACGGGGTCAGGTGTCTGTGCAGGAAGTCGAGTTGGAGGAGGAGCATGCCCTCGAACACGTCCTCGTCGGAGGTCGGGGCGTGGGAGGCGCCGGACAGCGGGAGGACCTCGTGCGGGCGTCCGGCGGCCAGCAGTGCGGACGACAGGAGGAGCGTGCCCGCCGGGAACACGTTGTCGTCGGACAGGCCGTGGATGAGTTGCAGGGGCCTGGCCAGGGTGTGCGCCTCGACCAGGGTCGAGCAGGCGTCGTAGCGTTCGGGGTGGCGGCCGGGGTGGCCGAGGAAGCGTTCCCGCCAGTGGGTGTCGTACAGGCGCTGGTCGCTGACGCCGGCGCCGGCGACGGCGGCGTGGAAGACGTCGGGACGGCGCAGCACCGCCATGACGGCCAGCGTCCCCGCGAACGACCAGCCGCGCATCGCGACCCGGCGCAGGTCCAGCTCGGTGTGGCGGGCGGCGACCGCGTGCAGGGCGGCCACCTGGTCCTCCAGCACGGGGCCGAACATGTCACCGTGCACCTCGCGCTCCCAGTCGGGTCCGCGGCCCGGCGTGCCGGCCCCGTCGGTGACCAGGACGGCGAACCCCTGCTCGGCGAACCACTGCGAGACGAACATCATCGGCGCCTGCTCGTCGGTGACCCGGCGGGCGGCCGGTCCCGCGTACGGGTCCAGCAGGACGGGCAGCGCCGGGTCACCGGGGCGGTGCCAGGAGGGCAGGTGCAGGTGGCTGCGCAGCCGGCGCTCGGTGGTGACGAGCGACAGACGCCGCAGCCCCAGCACGGGCCGCTGCGCCACGGACGCCACCTCGACCCCGGCCCGCGCGGCCAGCGCCGCCGCCTCGACCCCGGCCGGCCTGGCCCGCGCCGCCTCGGGGCCGGAAGGTGCCCGGCGTTCCACGCGGGTGCGTTCGCCCGGGTGTTCGGCGGTGCGGGTGACGTGGACGAGGGTGCCCGCTCGCCGCGTCCCGCCGTGCACGCCCGGGGTGACGCTGAGCCGCCGGATGCCCGTCGCCGGGCTGTGCAGCCACAGGTGTGTCTGGACGGGGTCGTCGGAGGCGGTGAACAGGACGTCGTCGCCGTCCACGCCGAGGACCGCCTCCAGTTGCAGACCGGGCGGCGTGACCGGGACGCCGTCCACGGTGAGCCGCCGCGTGCCGTCCAGGTCGGCGTGGGCGACCAGGCGGCCGGAGCCCGTACGGGCGGGCGTGCCGGGGACGAGCCGCACCCAGCGCGGATCGTGCTGCTCGGCCAGCAGCCGCGTACGGCCGGAGTCCGGGTCGGCGGCCAGCACCCGGACCGTCCGCTGGTCCCTGCTCTGCACCGCCAGGTACGGTCCGTGGGCGTCCCAGCCCGCCGCCGTCACGTACTCGAAGGCGGTCCGGTCCCAGTCCACCTCCACGCGTCCGCCGTCCGGGCGGGCGATCCAGAGGGTGACGTCGGCGTTGGCGGTGCCGGCCGCCGGGTAGCGCACGGCACGGGGCGGGCGCGCGGGCTCGGAGGGGTGGCCCACGTGCCAGAGCGCGACGCGGGACTCGTCCACCCGGGTCGTCAGCAGGCAGGCGCCGTCGGGCGACCACCAGTAGCCGCGGGTGCGTCCCATGGAGGCGGACGCGGCGTACTCGGCGACGCCGAACCGCACGTCCGGGCCGTCGGGCTCGGCCACGGCGCGATCGTCCGCGCCGTCGGCGCCGATCACCCGCAGCGCGCCGCCGGAGAGGTAGGCGACCAGCCGCCCGGACGGGTCGGGGCGCGGGTCGCGGGCCCCGGCGGGCACCGGGAGCGGGCGGGCGGCGCCGGTGGCCACGTCCACCGCCCACAGCGTGCCCGCCAGGGTGAACACGGCCAGGGTCGTCGCGTCGTCCGTGGCGTAGGAGCCGATCCCGTGGGCGTCGCCGCCGGTCAGCGCGGCGGGGTCGGCGAGCAGCCGTTCCTCGCCCGAGGCGGCGTCCATCGCCCACAGGCAGGTGGCCGGGTCGTCGCCGGCGCGGCTGCGCAGGAACAGCACGGAGGAGCCGTCCGCGGAGACGGTGAAGGCCGAGGGGGCGCCCAGGGTGAAGCGCCTGGTGCGGGCGAACTGCCTGGGCAGGCTGATCTTGTCGTCGTCGTGGTGCGGCATGCGTGCCTGGTTTCCTCTCACTGCGGTCGGGCTTTCGGGCACAGCAAAAAGCGCACACCGTAACGGTGTGCGCCTGGTCTGTGTCAGGTGATCGGCGGGATCTCTCGCGCGGCTCCCGCGGCCGCTTCCTGCTCGCCGGGACGATGCCCGCGGTCGAGCTCAGCGACATTTTACTACATGATCATCGGGCGCGAAGATCCCCGGAGGGCGCCCGCGTCCCGCGAAATCTGCTCTGGTACTGTGACGGTCTCTGGCCGAGATCGTCCTTGGGAGGTGAGACCCATTACCGCTTCGTCAGGCTGGGGCTCCCTTCCGGCACACGTGCGGCCCGCCGGGGCCAGGTGACCGCGGGGAGCGCCCATCGGCATTCCGAAAGGCTCTCCGTGCACTCCTCCCCGATCCCCATGTCCGTCGTCGTCACGCGGCTGCGCGCCGCCGGCTGCGTCTTCGCCGAGGACGAGGCCGAGCTGCTGGTCTCCACCGCCCGTACCGCCGCCGAGCTGGCCGAGATGGTCGAGCGCCGGGCCGGCGGGCTGCCCCTTGAGCACGTCCTGGGCTGGGCCCGGTTCTGCGGGCTGCGCATCGCCGTCGAGCCCGGCGTGTTCGTGCCGCGTCCGCGCACCGAGTTCCTCATCCGTCAGGCCGTCGCGCTGGCCCGCCGGGCCGGCCGGCCGCCCGTCGTCCTCGACCTGTGCTGCGGCACGGGCGCGATGGGGGCCGCGGTCGCGGCGGCGCTGGGGGAGGCCGAGGTGCACGCCGCCGACCTCGACCCCGCCGCCGTGCGCTGCGCCCGGCTCAACCTGCCCGGCGGGCACGTCCACCAGGGCGACCTGTACGACGCCCTGCCCGCTTCGCTCCGCGGCCGCGTCGGCATCCTGATCGCCAGCCCGCCCTACGTGCCCACCGAGTCGGTCGCCCTGCTGCCGCCCGAGGCCCGCCTGCACGAGCCGCTGATGGCGCTCGACGGCGGCGACGACGGGCTCGACGTGGTGCGCCGGGTGATCGCGGGGGCGTCCGGCTGGCTCGCGCCGGGCGGCCACCTGCTGGTGGAGATCAGCGAACGGCAGGCGGCGGCCACCGTCGAGGCCGCCGTGGCCGCGGGGCTGTCGGCGCGGGCCACGGTCTCGGAGGAACTGGACGCCACCGCCGTCGTCGGCACCCGTCCCGCCTGAGGGGTTCTACCGCGGCGACCGGGGGGGGCGGGCAGCGCGGTGCCCGGCGCGCCGGAGCGTGCCGGGCACCGCCCGCGTCCCTTCTTACGGACGCTGCGGGCGGGTGGGGTTGGCGGTGGTCCCCGTGGTGCCGGTGGTGCCGGTGGTGCCGGTCGTGCCGGTGCCCGTGGTGCGGGTGGTGGACATGTGCTCAGCCGTCCCCACCGGGTTGCGGCCCTTGCGCAGGCCCGCCAGCCCCAGCAGCCCGAGCAGCCCCAGCAGGCCCCACAGACCGCCGTTGCCGCCGCCCTCTTCGTGTCTGGTCTCGGTCGGTTGCGGGCTCGGCGTCGCCTGGCTCTGGACGACGGGCGTGTCCGCCACGGCGGTGGCGGCCGGGGCCAGCACCAAGCAGAATGCCATCCCCAGGCCGGTGAGCGTCTTGCGCATGTGGGTTCCCCCGGATCCGGCGGCTCTCAAGGCGGAGAGGCCGCCTGTCGCGCCTCCCGGGCGACGGCCCGGAAGGTTCCCCCGAAATGGAGCGAGAACTCCATACTCGCTGGTAGACCTACCCCCACCCACAGAAACAATCCCCGCAAACCAGGACATACCGCCACGTACGAGACGTGAGGTGTGTCAGGCGATGGCCGCCAGGAGGCCGGTCAGCGCGTCGGCCTGCGCGAGCCCGCTGGACGCCGCGATCTCGTCCAGGGTCTGCGCCGGGCGCACCTCGCTCAGCCGCACGTCGCCGTCCGCCGTGACGGTGAAGCCGTGCACGGCCGGATAGGGCAGGCTGTTGTAGGCCCACGGGGTGGAGAAGTAGTAGGCGCCGGTGTCGTACAGCACGACGATGTCGCCCTCGGCCAGCTCCGGCAGCTCCCTGGCGTGCGCGACCACGTCCCCGGCGAAGCAGCACGGGCCCGCGACGTCCTGGGCGAGCAGGGGGCCGTCCTTGGGGTCGCCCGCCGGGCCGTACGCGCCGACCCGCAGCGGCCAGGCGTCCGGCATGAGCACCGTGCGGGTGGCCACCTGCGCGCCCGCGTGGGTGATCGCCACCTGCCGCCCGCCCGCGTCCTTGGTGTACTCCACCAGCGCCGCGACGAAGCCGTTCTTGGCCAGCAGCGACCGGCCGAACTCGGTGACCAGCGCGTACCGGCCGTCGAACAGCCCGGGGACGGCCGCGCGCAGCGTGGCGACGTAGTCGGCGTAGGTGGGGGCGATCTCGTCGCCGTCGAAGTTCACCGGCAGGCCGCCGCCGATGTCGATGCCGGTGATCTGCCGGACGCCCAGCGTCGCGTTGATCTCCTCGGCCAGCCGGTACGTCTCGGCGATGCCCGCCGCGATCAGCTCCAGCGGGC
Source organism: Nonomuraea sp. NPDC052265 (assembly GCF_044547985.1). NCBI lineage: Bacteria > Bacillati > Actinomycetota > Actinomycetes > Streptosporangiales > Streptosporangiaceae > Nonomuraea > Nonomuraea sp. NPDC052265. Next base: position 31,020 of record NZ_JBIUBJ010000012.1, on the reverse strand, counting down.
ACCCCTGGGAGCCGACGTGCGCGTGCAGGCGGGTCAGCCAGGGCCGTTCGGCGAAGGCGCGGACCACGGCCTCGCGCGCCCCCGGGTCACGCAGCGCGACGCCGAACTTGGAGGTGGCGGTAGCGGTGCTCATCGCGCCGATCGTCCCGGTGCCGACCTGCGGGTTCACCCGCAGCCCCAGCACCGAGGCGGAGTCCGGCGCGCGCAGCTCGTCGATGCGGCGCAGCTCGTCGAGGCTGTCGGCGTTGACCGCGACGCCCAGCGAGAGGGCCTGGCGCAGCTCCTCGCGGGTCTTGGCGGGGGAGTCGAAGACGATCGTGCCCGGTGCGAACCCGGCGTCCAGCGCGATCCGCAGCTCGCCGGGGCTGGCGACCTCGCACCCCATGCCCGACGCGGCGAGCAGCCGCAGAACGGGGATCAGGGACGCGGCCTTGGCGGCGAAGGTGTGCAGCACGTCCGGAACGTCGCCGAACGCCTCGTGCAGGGCCCTGACCGAGTCCCGCACGCCGGCGGTGTCGAGGAAACCGGCGACGGGCTCACCGGGGCCGAGCGCGCCGGCGCGTACGGCGTGGCGCAGCACGTGGGCGGCGCGTTCGGCGGTGGTGCCGCGGGCAGGGGCGGGCGCCAGCGTGGCACTGCTCTGGATCACGTCCAAGGCTCCTGGATGCATCGGGAAAGAGGGAGTTTCGGAGGGGGGCCAGTCGAGATTCGGGCATGACCGCAGGCCGCGTCTTCATCTGATGGGCCAAAGCCCGCCTCCGGCTTTGTCCGACCGGCCAAGAAAACCCGGAGCCCCAGGTCAGGCGGCCAGGCGGACGGCGAGGGTCAGCAGCAGGCGGGTGTCGGGATCGTCGAGATCGACGCCGAAACGCTCGCGGACGCGGCGCAGCCGGTAGCGCAGGGTGTTCGGGTGCAGGACCAGCCGGCGGGCGGCCCGGCCGACGTCCCCGGCGGCGTCGAGGTAGGCGGCGATCGAGCGGACCAGCTCGCCGCCCGCGGCCAGGTCGGTGCGCACCAGGTCGTACACCGGGCCGCTGCCGCGTTCCCACACCGGGCGGACGGCGTCCAGCACGCGCAGCACGTCCAGGGCCGGGCCGAGGTCGGCCGCCAGGGCGTGGCGCGGGCCGGCGTCGCGGGCGCGCAGGGCCCGTACGACCAGGTCGGCCTCCTCCCGCGAGCCCGTCGCGACCAGCGGCGAGGCGGCCACCGAGCCCGCGCCCACCCACACCGGGGCGGCGCCGGGCGTCGCGGCGGCCAGCCCGTCCAGCTCGCGGGCCAGCCCGAGCACGTCCCGCTCGTCACCGCCGCGCACCGGCACCAGCGCCAGCACCCGCCCGGTCTCCCGCAGCACCCGCACCCCCGTACGGTAGGAGGCCGCGTGTAGCGCGATCACCTCCAGCACCCGCTCCCCGGCCGACCCCGGGGCCGCCGCGCCCTCGCCCGGCGCGTCGGGGCCGGTCTCGGCGATCACGACGGCGCAGCGCAGGTCGGGCGGCAGGCCGAGGGTCCAGGCGTGGGTGCTCATGTCGCCCTCGCCGGTCAGCAGCCCGCGCAGCGCGTGCTCCTCGCGCAGCCGCGCGCCGCTCTCCCGCAACCGGTGCTGCACCAGGTACGGCACCGCCACCTCCGCGGCCCGGCTCAGGGCACTGGCCGCGTTGGGCGAAAGGCTGCGGCCGTCGGCGGCGGCCCAGATGGAGCCCAGCATCTCGCGCCCGCTCCGGATGGCGATGATCAGCCGCTCGGGGGTCTCGCCGTCGGCGGGCCGGTGGATCACCTCGCCGGAGGACCACAGGGTGCGCAGCAGGCCGCTGCGGCGCAGCTCGTCCACCCGCCAGTCGGGCACCCGGCCGCCCAGGATGGTGGAGCGGCGCAGCTCGTCGGCCTCCGGCCCGGTGGCCGAGTGCGCCAGCACGCGGAACTGGGTGTCCTCGATGGTGATCGAGCCGCCGGTGAACTCGGCGACCACCGACGCCAGCGCGGCCAGCCCGCCGCCCGCCGTGGCCTCGGCCATGCGGTCGCCGCGGCCCGCCTCGCCGTAGGCGGCGGCCGAGCGCAGCAGGGTCGCCACGTCGTCCCAGTCGGCCCACTCGGCGCGGGCCAGCAGGGCGATGCCGACCTGCTCGGCCGTGGCGAGCGCGTCGTCGGCCAGGTCCTCGCCGGCCCGCACGACCACCGCCGCGGCGCCGCGCCGCGCCGCCTCGCGGATGGAGGCCGTGGCCGCGCCGGTGGAGTGGAACAGCCCAGCGGCCAGCACGATCCGGCCCGCGTACGAGCGGGCCGGCCCCTCGTCGCCGATGATCATCCCGGACACGTGGACGTCCTGGCCCGAGGGCGCGAGCAGCAGCCGCAGAACGCCGCCCTCGTCGAAGGCGAGCAGCTCGCGGAGGGTGATTTGCCCCCGTTTGTTCATGACGGGGAGCATACGCAGGCGGCGGCACCTGGCAGGCTGGGGGCCATGCGATTCGGCGTACGCCAGTTCGAGCGCCTGGCCTGACCTCCGTGCCACCCGGCCCCCGCCTTTGTGCCGGGTGGCACGTTCCAGGGAAGGCCGGAGGTCAGGCGGTGACGAAGTCCGCGACGACGATCGTGGCGTCGTCCTTCGGGGCCGCGGCGGCCACCTCGTCGTACAGCCGGTCCAGGCAGGCGGCGGGGGACGGGCCGACGGCGAGCAGTTCGGTCAGGCGATGCTCGCCCAGCGCCTCGACCACGCCGTCGGTGACGACGGCCACGCGGTCCCCCGGCCGCAGCGGCACGGTGCCGATCTCGGGGTTCAGTGTGGAGGCCAGGCCGATCGCGCGCAGCAGCGGGCCGTCGCCGAAGGAGTGCGACGCGGTGAGCCGGCGCGGCTTGCCGCCCTTGGAGCAGTGCCAGATCGCGCCGTCGCCCACGTGGGCGAAGCGCAGGCACGGCGTCTCGCCGGGGACGAGCACCAGCAGGTCCAACGTCGTGACCAGCGCCGGCCTGGACGGCGTGCGCAACGCGGCCCGCCGGACGGCCCGATGGGCGGCCTGGGCGCACTCGTCCATGTCCTCCGCCCGCCGGACGGCGTGCGGCGGGCGGGCGGCGACCACGGCGCCCAGGGCCAGGGCGGCCGCCGTGTGCGCGACCTCCGTGCCACCCTGGCCGTCGGCCAGCGCGATCAGCCGCTCCTGGACGACGTAGGCGTCGGTGGGGTGGCCGTGCGAGCCGTCGTACGTGCCGCCCGCGGTCACCAGACGGGGCCGCGCCGCGGGCATGCCCGGCGGCCAGCCCCCGCGGCGGCCGCGTACCGCCATCACGGAGAGGCAGCCGAGCAGAATCGAGATCGAGAAAACAGTCATGATCGTCCCTCCCGTCGCGCGCGACGACACGTGTCCAGTACATCCCTCTTGCGGCGGATGCGACTGACGGCTGATCGGCCGTCGTGGCGGCACGACGGCCGATCAGCCGTCATGTCGCGCGGGGTCCGCGCGGCCCACAGTGAGCAGGGCGGCGAACGCGCACCGGAGAGCCACCGGCCCCCGAGGAAGAGCCATGGAAACAGCCGACCGTCAGCACGGGAACAAGCCTGTTCAAAGTCGATATTGTGAGATCCGTCCTGTGCTCTCTTCGCGGGCGGATCGCACATGGCTCACCCCGGCTCCACGAGTCTCGCCGAGAGGCTCGACACCAGATACGACTCCGCGACCCGGCAGCTCGACAAGGCCGTCGCGCGTACCGCCGCGGGCGCGCGCGGCGCCGTCGGCCTGGTGTCGGTGGTCGCGGCGGCGCTCGGCGCGGTCCCGCCGGTCTCGGTCGCGTGGCTGGCGCCCGTCCTGGCGGCCGGCCTGGTGTGGACCGGGCTGTACCTGCGCCGGCTGCGCCGCGAGGAGCCGCTGCCGCACTGGCTGGTGGCCGGCGACGCGGCGACCACCGTGGCGGCCTGCCTGGCCCAGCGCCACCTCGTGCCCGTCGAGGCGTTCGACGCCGGGTCGAGCTGGATCGCGGGGCTGGTCAGCATGACGATCATCGTCACCGGGGTCACCTGGCGGCCCCGGGTCGCCGTGCCCGCCGGCCTGGCCGTGGCAGGGGCGTACCTGGCCGGGGTGCGGCTCGCGGCGCCGTCCCAGGACGTGGCCGGCACGCTGGGCATCCACCTCGTCCAGCTCCTGGCGATCGCGATGCTGATGACGCTGCTGCGCCGCTCGGCCGCCTCCGCCGACGCGTTCCTGCGCGGGAGCGCGCGGGCCGAGATCGCCCTCATGGTCGAACGCCTGCGCCGCGAGGACGAGCTGCGCCAGGTCGCCAGCATCCACGAGACCGCCCTGCACACCCTGACCATGGTCGGCCTCGGCACCTACGACGAGCCGTCGCCCACCCTGCGCTCCCAGGTGCGCACCGACCTCGCCGCCCTGGAGAAGCTGCGCGACCGGCCACGCCCCGAGGCCGCCCCCATCGCCCTGGACGCCCTGCTCGACGAGGTGGCCGGCCGCGTCCCCGGCCTGGACGTACGCCGCCGGCTGACCCCGCAGACCGTCCCCGGCGACGTCGCCGAGCACTTCGCCCGCGCCGTCACCGAGGCCCTGGCCAACGTCGCGCGGCACGCCGGCGTGGCCGAGGCCGTCCTGGTCTCCAGCAGGCACGACGGCGAGATCCGGGTGGAGGTCGCCGACGCGGGCCACGGGTTCGACCAGGACCGCCTGCCGCCCGACCGGTTCGGCGTGCGCGGCTCGATCCTCGACACGATGAACGCGCTGCGCGGCGGCGGCGCCCGGATCTCCTCCGGCGACACCGGCACGCGGGTGAGCATGTGGTGGCGGCCGTGACCGACGACATCGAGCAGGTCGCCCAGCGCTACGCCCGCTACACCGCGCTCGGCGCGGCCGTCATCGCGGGATTCTGGCACACCGGCTACGACCTCACCGTCACCGTCACGGGCTGGAGCTCCTTCCGCTGGCCGGCGCTCGCCGCGGCCGCCTGGGCCCTCTACACGGCGGTCGGCGTGATCGCGGGGCTGTCCCTCGCGCGCACCTCGCGCGGGCCGGACCGCGTCCTCGGCCTGGCCGTCGCGGCGCTGGCCGCCGACGTCGCGGTGATCGTGGCCTGCCGCCCGCAGGACCTGCTCGGCATCAGCGACTGGGGATGGGGGTCGGTCGGCTGGCTGGGCGTCATGCTGGCCTGGAACCGGCCGCGCTGGCGGGCGGAGCTGGGCGCGTTCCTGGCCGTCAACGCCGCCGTCATGCTGGCCGCGATGGCCGTGGCCGGGACGCTCGACCGGGTCTCGATCGCCAAGTACCTGGTGGTCGTCGTCGGCGGCACCACCATGCAGCTCGGCTACACGGCCGGCTGCGCCCTGCTGCGCGCCCGCGCCGAGGACGCCGTGCTGCTGGCCCGCAGGCTCGCCGCCGACGGCGCCTGGCGGGAGTCGGCCAGGAGCATCCACGCCGACCGCATCCGCCGGTACGCCGCCATCAGGGACGTGGCCGAGTCGCTGCTCCAGCAGCTCGCCGACGGCGCCGACCCCGGCGACCCCAGGGTCCGCGAGGACTGCACGGCCGGGGCCATGCGGTTGCGCCGCCTGATCACCGAACGCGAGGACGTCCCCGACGCGCTGGTGGCCGCCCTGCGCGAGCGCATCGACGCGGCCGAGCGGCGCCAGGTGCTGGTGACCGCGCCGCCGTTCGGCGAGAACCTGCCCGCGCTGCCCGATGGCGTGCGGGAGGATCTGCTCAGGGCGCCCGTCCTGGCGCTGGACGGCGCCCGCTCGCGGGCCAGGGTCACCGTGTCGGCGATGTCGGCCATGGTGAGCGTGGCCGTCGTCGCCGACAACGACGACCTGCCGGTCAGCCCCACCCCGGTGCGCGAGCCCAGCGGGGTCGTGGTCACCTACCAGCGCCAGGGAGGGGAGGTATGGGTCAACAGCATCTGGCAGCGCCCGTGACGGTCGCCCTGGTCGAGGATCACCAGGTGGTGGTGGACGGCGTGCGCTCCTGGTTCGGGCCGGGCAGCGGCGTGGAGCTGGTCGCCCAGGGGCCCACGATCGAGTCGGTCCGCGGCGTGCCCGCCGACGTGCTGCTGCTCGACCTCAACCTCAACGGCACGATGGTCGCCGACCGGGTGGGCGGGTTGTGCGCGGGCGGCCAGCGGGTGATCGTCTTCTCCGAGCACGAGGAGCCCGAGATCGTCCGCGCGGTGCTGGACGCGGGCGCGTCGGCGTTCATCGGCAAGGGACGCGCCACCCGGGAGTCCTGCCTGGAGACGATCATGGAGGTGGCCGCCGACCGGCCGTCCGTGACGCTGCCCATGGCCCAGGCCATCGCCACGGACGAGGGCCCGCACCGCCCCCAGCTGTCGGACAAGGAGCGGGCGGCGCTGCTGTTCTGGTTCCAGTCGATGTCGAAGGCGTCGGTCGCGGCCCGCATGGGCATCAAGGAACGCACCGTGCGCCAGTACATCGACCGGGCCAGGGTCAAGTACGCGGCGGCCGGCCGGCCCGCGCCGACGAAGGAGAAACTGCTCATCTGCGCCATCCAGGACGGCCTGATCCGCCCCGACGAGGTCGGGATCTACACCTCCCACGCCCGCCAGGGCCCGCTCTCCTGACGCCCCGGCCCCTCACCGGGCGAGCCCGCGTGATCATCTCCGGGTTCGTCATGACTTCCGCACGCCCGAGGCGGATGCTAGCTTTCGCCCGTGGAGTCTGAGTACGGCCGACGGCCCGCCGCGGACCTGCCGCGGCAGCCCGCGGCGTTATCCCAGGGCCCGGGCTGACGTGCTCCTCGACGCCGTCTACCTGCTCGCGGCCCTCGCCCTGATCGTGGCCAACGGCGTCTTCGTCGCGGCCGAGTTCTCCCTCGTCACCGTCGAACGCGGCCAGGTCCGCCAGCTCGCCGAGGACGGCGACCGGGGCGCCCAGGGCGTCGAGGCCGCGGTGCGACGGCTGTCGTTCCACCTGTCGGGCGCCCAGCTCGGCATCACCGTCACCTCCCTGCTGCTCGGCGTCGTGGCCGAGCCCGCCATCGCCGACCTGCTCGACCCGCTGCTCGGCGGCGTCCCGGTCGTGCCGGTCGTGCTGGCGATCGCGCTGTCCACGGTGGCGCAGATGGTGCTGGGCGAGCTGGTGCCCAAGAACGCCGCCCTGTCCCGGCCGCTCGCGGTGGCCCGGCTGGCCACGCCGCCGCAGCGGGCGTTCTCGGCGGCGTGCGGGCCGCTGATCCGGCTGTGCAACGCGGTGGCCGACGCGATCGTCCGCCGGCTCGGCGCCGAGCCGCAGGAGGAGCTGGCCTCCGCCCGCTCGCCCGAGGAACTGGGCCTCCTGGTACGCCTGTCCGCCGAGGCCGGCGTGCTCCAGCCCGGCACCGCCGCCATGCTCCAGCGGGCCCTGCGCTTCGGCGGCAAGACCGCCGCCGAGGCCATGACACCCCGTACGGACTGCGTGACCGTGCCGGGCACCACCAGCGTCACCGAGTTCCTCAAGCTGGCCAGGAGCCGCCGCCACCTGCGCATCCCGGTCTGCGGCGCGGAACGCGACGACATCCTCGGCATCGCCAGCGTCCCCGGCGCCTGCGCGGTGCCCCCGTCCGAACGCGACACGACCCAGGTGGCCGCGATCGCCAGGCCCGCCCTCCAGGTGCCGGAGACCCTGCGGCTGGAGGTCGTCCAGGAGCGCCTGGCCTCGGCCCGCGCCGAGATGGCCGTCGTGATCGACGAGTACGGCGGCCTGGCCGGCGTCGTCACCGTCGAGGACCTGGTGGAGGAGCTGATCGGCGACATCGCCGACGAGTACGACCTGCCCGAGGAGCACTCCGACGAGCCCTCGCCCGTGCTGCTCCCGCCGGGCGCCTCGGTGGGCCTGCCCGCGCTGCTGCGCCCCGACGAGGTCGAGGAACGCACCGGCTTCCGCATGCCGGAAGGCCCGTACGAGACGCTCGCCGGGCTGGTGCTCGCCGCGCTCGGCCGCATCCCCGACCCGGGGGACGAGGTGGCGGTGCGCGAGTGGGTCCTGCGGGTGGAGGCCATGCGGGGACGCCGGATCGAGCAGGTCACGCTGACCGCGCCGCGCCAGGCGGGGGAGTGGCCGTGAGCCTCGCCCAAGGGCTGGTCATCGTGCTGCTGCTGGCCGTCAACGGCTTCTTCGTGGGCGCGGAGTTCGCGCTCATCTCCGCCCGCCGCACCCTGATCGAGCCGCGGGCGCGCGAGGGCTCGCGGCGGGCACAGGCCGTGCTCGCCGCGATGAACGCCGTCCCCACCATGCTGGCGGCGGCGCAGCTCGGCGTGACGCTGGCCTCGCTCGTGCTGGGCGCGGTGGGGGAGCCGGTGGTGGCCGGGGCCGTAGGGCCGCCGCTGGCCGCTCTGGGGCTGCCCGAGCGCCTGGCCCATCCGGTCGCCTTCGCGCTGGCCCTGCTGCTGGTGGTCGCCGCACACGTGATCATCGGCGAGATGGTGCCGAAGAACCTGGCGCTGTCGGCGCCCGACGTGGCCGCGCTGTGGCTGGTGCCGCCGCTGTTCGTGCTGGCCAGGGCGACCCGGCCGCTGCTGACGCTGGTCAAGGCCATGGCGGGGGTGGTGCTGCGGCTGCTGCGCGTCCCGTCGGCCGAGGAGGTCCGTACGGTCTACACCTCCGGCGAGCTGCCCGTGCTCATCGAGGAGTCGCGCCGCCACCGCCTGCTCCGCCAGGACGAACGCGACCGCCTGATCGCCACCCTCGCCCTGCACGCCCGCCCGGTCGGCTCGGTGATGGTGCCGATGAGCGAGGTCGTCAGCGTGCCCGAGACCATCGACAGCGCCGGCCTGCAACGGTACGCCGGCCGCCACGGCCACTCCCGCTTCCCCGTGCACGGCGACGACCCCGCCGAGCTGCGCGGCTACCTGCACGTCCTGGACGCCCTGAACGGCCACGGGGCCCGCGAGCCGCTGCCCGTACGCGCCCTGCCGCAGGTGCCCGCCACCGCCACCCTGGCCCAGGTGCTGGCCGTCATGCGCGCCCGCCGCGCCCAGCTCGCCGCCGTCGCCGACGAGTCCGGCCAGGTGCTCGGCGTCGTCACCCTGGACGACGTGCTCGGCGGGATCCTGACTGGCTGACGAAGGGGTCTGTGCGAGATCATGGAGCAGGGCCGCCGCGCGGCCGGGGAACTCGCCGAAGGGCTGCGCTCGTGACGAGGATTTCGCTGATCGTGCCGTGCTACAACGCGGCCAGGACCCTGCGCCTCTGCCTGGAGTCGGTGCTGGCCCAGACCCGCCTGCCCGACGAGATCGTGGTCGTCGACGACGCCGGCTCCGACGGCTCGGCGGCCATCGCCGAGGAACTGGGCTGCCGGGTCGTCCGCCTGCCGGACAACCGCGGCGTGTCGGCGGCCAGGAACGCCGGCGTCGAGCACACGACCGGCGACGTGATCTTCTTCCTGGACAGCGACGTGGCGCTGCGGCCCGACGCGGTCGCCAACGCCGTCGCGGTCCTGGAGGCAGATCCGGGCGTCGGCTGCGTGCACGGCGTCTACGACACCGAGCCGCTCATCGACGACGGCCCGGTGGAGTGGTACCGGCTGCTGCACCAGGTCCACTGGCGGCGCCGGCACCTGGGCGAGGTCAACAGCGTCGTGTTCGCCCTGGCCGCCATCCGCCGCGAGGTGCTGGCCGGCGCCGGCCGGCTCGACGAGAGCCTGCGCGACTGCGAGGACGTCGAGTACAGCAGCCGCCTGGCCGTCCGCACCCGGATCGTGCTGACCGACACCGTGGTCGGCCGGCACGACGAGGGCCACCGGTTCCTGCCCGTGTTGTCGGAGCAGTGGCGGCGGGCGCTGCCGCTGATCCCGCTCGCGCTGGCCACGGCCAGGCGGGGCGCGGCCAAGCCGGAGAACGCCAACAGCCGCGCCGGGATCCTCGCCTGCGCGATGGCGCTGGCCTGCCTGCCGCTCGGCCTGTTCGCGCCGGTGTTGTTCGCGGTGCCCGTCGCGCTGGTCGGGTGGTTCGTGGTGGCCGATCCAGAGCTGCTGCGGTTCGTCCACCGGCAGCGCGGCACCGCCTTCACCGCCTACTTCATGGCCGTGCACCTGGCCGTGCACGTGGTGCTGGTCACCGGCCTGGCCATCGGCTCCCTGCGCGTCCTGCGGGGCAGCCCGGCCTGACCCTCAGGAGGCGGGCGGCTTGAGAGCCGCCCGGTAGACCTCGGCCGTCGCCGCCGCCGCCCGTTCCCAGCTCAGACCCTCCCGGACGAACCGCTCGCCGCGCTCGCCCAGCGACCGCCGCAGCGCCTCGTTCGACATGACCTCGATCACCCCGCGCGCGATGTCGGCCGGGTCCCCGGCCCGGACGAACCGCGCCGCGGGCCGTCCGGGCTCGTCCCCGAGGAAGATCCGCGAGAAGCCGTCGCCGAGCACCGTCGCCCGTCCCAGCGCCATCGCCTCGGTCGCCACCAGCCCGAACGGCTCGAACAGCGAGGGGAACACGCACGCGTCGGCCAGCTCGTAGTACTCCAGCAGCTCGCGGCCCGTGACGAAGCGGCCCGAGGTCAGCACCCGTCCCCGCAACCCGGTCGCGGCCACGATGCGCCGGACGCCGGCCTCGTCGCCCTCCCCGACGATCAGCAGCCGCAGCCCCGGCACGGCGGCGGAGGCCACGCGCATCGCCTCCAGGAGCTGGTAGACGCCCTTCTGACGTTCGATCCTGCCCACGAAGAGCAGCACCCGGTCGCGCTCGGACAACCCCAGCCGTTCCCGCAGCGCCGCCGCGCCCTCGCGCAGCGCGGCCCGGTCGAAGGCCGGATCGGCGACGACCCGCTCGTACGTCCCGCCGAGCGGCACCACGTCGATCGGCGTGTGCCGCCACCCCGCGGCGAGAAGCTGCGCGCGCACCTCCGGCGTGGCCACCACCACCCGCCGCGAGATCCGGGCCAGCCGGCGTTCCAGCGCCGCGAACACGTTCAGCGGGTCGCGGATGGTGCGCTGGGCCGCCACGCCGTACTCGGTGGTGTGCACGTGGAAGACCACCGGCAGCCGCAGCAGGTAGTGGCAGAGCAGGCCGGCCAGGAAGTTCGTCGAGTCGTGCACGGCGACCAGGTCCGGCCGCGTGCCGCGGCGCAGCCGCCGTACGTACCGCCAGTTGCTGGCCACGACCTGCGCCGCCAGCAGCAGGAACTCGGCGCGGCGGGTGCGGTTGAGCCGCCGCCCGCGGGCGCCGGGCAGCCGGACGCGCGGCCGGTGCACGGTGACGCCGTCCACCCGCTCGTCCACGGGCAGGCCGCCGACGTTGAGGGTGTGGACGGTCACCTCGTGGTCGCGGGCGAGGTATGGGCTGATCAGCTCGACGTACCGGCCGAGCCCCGCCGTGACGTTGGGCGGGAACTGGTTGACGACGCAGGCGATTCTCATGAGGGGTCCTTGAGGTAGACACGCGCGGCCGCCACGGCCACGACGGCCAGCAGGAGAAGGTTGGCCAGCGCGAACCCGGTCAGGCCCCCGGCCAGCCCGTGCCACCGGATGCACCAGGCGGGCACGGCCAGTGCGACCGGCGCGCCCGCGAGCAGGCAGCCGACCAGCACGCGGGCGCCGCGCACCCCGTCCATGGATAGCGCCACCGAGTACAGGTTGAACGCCGTGTGCGTCCCGATGCCCAGCGCCGACAGCGCCATCAGCCCCGTCGAGTACGGGTACTCGCCGCCCATCAGCAGGAAGAACACCGTGCTCGCGGCGAAGGAGAAGACCGCCGTCACCCCCGCCACGGCCGGGACCAGCCGGGCGATCCGCCGCATCAGCAGCGGTTTGTCGGCGGTCGCCATCCTGGGCAGCAGCACCAGCAGCACCCCGTCGGTGAACACCACGCCGAGCAGCCGCTTGGGGAAGCCGTTGTAGACCGAGTACACGCCGACGTCGGCCGGGGGCGCCCAATGGTTGAGGAAGATCACGTCCACGCCGAACAGCACGCCGGTCAGCGCGGCGATGGCCGTCACGTACGCGCCGTGCCGGTAGAGCGAGCGGGCCAGCCGTCCAGAGAACGCCCGCGGGCGCACCCCCGCCCCCGCCGTCGCCGCCACCGCGAACGCCACGTTCGTCACGATCAGCGCGACCAGGTACGGCTCGGCGTCCCTGATCCCCAGCACCAGCAGGCAGAAGCAGGCCGCGCCCAGGTAGGCGACCGCGACCGCCAGCCGGAGCCGGGCCACCCGCGCGAACCTGCCCAGCCCCCGCAGGAACCCGTCCGCGAGCTGGTTGACCGTCATCGACACCGCCAGCGCCAGCCCGTAGGCCAGCGTCGGGACGTCCACGTTCAGCGCGGACGTCAGCAGCGGCGCCGCCGCCAGGCCCAGCGCGGCCAGCCCGGCGCTCATCGCCAGCGTCGCCGCCAGCGCCGTCGTGACCAGCGCGGGACGCTCGCCCGGCGCGGCCCTCGGCAGCTCCTGGAGCATGACGTAGTGCAGGCTCGTCAGCATGACCACGGTGACGATCAACGCGATCGACAGCACCACCGTGAAGTGACCGAACGCGCTCGCCCCCGCCCCGCGCGCGACGACCAGCGTGGTGGCCGCCGCGAGGCCGCTGGCCGCCGTGCTCACCAGCGTCGGCCCCGCCGCCCACCGATGGCCCTGGACGAGGCTCGCCGCGCGGCCCCTCAGCCCGGGCACCGCGCGTACGCCCGCCGGGCGAACTCCAGGTCGTCGGCCGTGTTGACGCCGCGCGCCTCGGCCGGGTCGTCCACCGGCACGACCGTCACCGGCCAGCCCTCGGCCCGCGACAGATGCGTCAGGAACGGCAGGAAGTTCACCTCGCCGGTGGCCGCGCCGCGCGCCCCACCCGCCGTGCCCGCCGCGTACCGCTCCCACGCCTCCCGCAGGCCCGCGGTGGCCAGGCAGAACACGCCGATGTCGCTGAGCCCGCCCGGACGGCACTCCTCGCCCTCGCGCGACTGCCGCACCCGTACGAGCTCGCCGCCGGCCAGCTCGTACTCCACGTACGGGTCCTCCATCGGCACCAGCGGCAGGGTCAGCCCCTCGCCCGGATGGGCGGCGACGACCCTGCGCACGGTCCGCGCCGACAGGTTCGCCTGGTCGCCCCAGACCACGAGGATGGTCTCGTACCCGGCCCAGTGCCCGGCCGCGCCGAAGATCGCCTCGCCCATCCCGGTCGGCCGTTCCTGCACGCTCACCGACACCCCGGGCGTCCCGGCCACCAGCTCGCCGAACGGGCCCGCGCCCGCCGGGGACACGACGACGTGCACGTGCCGGGCCGGTGGGCGCAGCCGCCGGTGCAGCACGTCCCACACGGTGACGCCGTCGGCCAGGCCGATCATGATCTTCGGTAGGTCGTGGCCGAGCCGCGTCCCACGCCCGGCGGCCGGGATCACCGCGCACACCCGCCGTTCACTCACCTCGCCGATCACCTCTCCAGCAGGGACACGATGTGGTCCAGGTCCGGTGCCGCGACCGCGCCGGGCGCGGGCTCGGCGGTGTGCACGTGCAGCGTCGTCAGGCCCGCGCCGACGGCCGAGGCCACGCCGTGCGCGGAGTCCTCCAGCGCGACGGCCGCGGCGGGACGCACGCCCCAGCGGCGGCAGGCAGCGCCGTAGAACCCCGGGTCGGGCTTGCTCACCGGCACGTCGTCGGCGGTCAGCACGTCGCGCACCGGCAGCGGGCACGCGGCCAGCACCCGTTCCACCGAGGCCCGGCTGCCGCTCGTGACCAGGTAGGCCGCCCGGCCCGCCGCGTCCAGCGCGGCCAGCAGGCGGCGCGCGCCGGGGAACGGCCGCACCAGGCCCGCCTCGACGTAGGCACGGTAGAGCCGCTGCTTGTGCCGCGCCAGCCGATCGGCCGCCTCCGGGTCGCCGGTCAGCCGGGCGGCCACCGCGGCGGTGCTCGCGCCCGCGTGGTCGGCGTAGCGGAAGGTCTCCAGCGCGGCGGGCGCGTGCTCGGCCAGGGCGTGGCGGAAGGCGGCCTCGTGCGCAGGGGACGAGTCCACCAGCGTGCCGTCGAGGTCGCACAGCCAGACCGTCCAGGGCGGCATCCGGCTCACCCGGCCCGCGCCAGCGGCGTCTCGCCGAGCACCGCGAGCAGCGCCTCGGCCGTACGCGGGCCGCGGTGGGCGCCTGGCCTGGCCGGGTCCTCCAGGTCGGCGCTGATCCAGCGGGCCCCCGCCCACGAGCCCCGGTCCAGCACGCAGGCCGGGACGGCGGGCCCGGCCGCGCCCCGGCCGCTGAGCACGTGCGTGATCGTGGCCCGCTCGTTGCCCGGGTCGCCCAGGTAGGCCAGCGTGCGGTCCACCAGGTCGGTGGCCGTCAGCCCCTGGACGTCGTGGTCGCCGCCGACGTTCACCACGAACACCCTGGCCGCGGCCCGGCTTTCGGACACCGCCTCGGCCAGGCCCGGGGTCAGGTAGCTGGGCAGCAGCGAGGAGTGGGGGGTGCCGGGGCCGTACACGACGAGGTCGGCCTCGGCCAGGGCCCGCAGCGCCTCGGGGTTCGGCGTGACGTCGGCGGACCGGCGCGCCAGCAGCTCGCGCACCCGCCCGGCCGGACGGCCCGCCAGCGCGGCCCGGTCGGCGGCGGTCAGCGGCTCGCGCAGCAGGAACAGCCCGGTGATGGTCCCGGCGTCCTGCGGCGCGACGATGTCGGCCTCGTCGGCCAGCACCCGGCCGTCCTGCTTGAGCGCGACGAGGTAGGCGTTCTCGCCGCCGGTCACGTTCAGCAGCCGCACCGGCGAGCCGAACGTGCGCGCGCACGCCCGTACCGCCGCGTTGAAGTCCTCGCCCAGCCGCAGGTACGCCCCGGCGAACACGAGGTTGCCCAGCGCGCAGTCGGCCAGGTCGAGCCCGCCGGGGCGGGCGGCCAGGCGTTCGGCGACCACCCGTAGTTCCCGCGCCGCTCCCGCCAGGCCCGTCGCGGCGACGGCGTCGGTCAGCTCGTCCAGGGCGGCCGGGGTGGTGCCGGACGGGAGCCGGCGTTCCAGCAGCGTGTGGCGCGGGTCGCCGGGGTCGAGGTGCAGCAGGAGGTTCTTGCGGAAGTCCGACGGGCCCAGCATGCCCGGCAGCCAGCGGCGCAGCGCGCCCGTGGACAGCCCGTTGTCGTAGCCGTTGACCAGCAGGGACAGGCTCGTCCCCGGGGTCCGCAGCAGCGCGCGGGCGATGCTGGCCCCGCCGCGCCCGCCGCCGAACAGGGCCACCGACACCCGGCTCATCGCACCTCCTCCAGCGAGGAGCGGCCCAGCGGGAACGGCGCGAGCGGCGCCCGCAGCACGCCCCGGCGCAGCAGCCACCGGCGCAGCCCGAGGTAGCCGACGAACAGCGCCCGGTCGCGCGCCCCCCGCCAGAACCGCCAGCCCCGGCTGCCGCCGCCCCGCTCGCGGTGCTCGATCGGCAGCTCCTCCCACACGTGCCCCAGCTCGGCCACGCGGGCGGTGATCTCGGTCGAGCAGTTCATCCCCGCCGACTCCAGCGGCAGCGCCCTGAACAGCGGGCCGCGCACCACCTTGAAGATCGAGTTGAAGTCGCGGTAGCGGGTGCGGTGCAGCAGGTTGCTGACCGCGCCGCTGGCCGCCGACCCCCACCGGTACGGCAGGCTGTCGGCCTTCCTGACCCGCGCGCCCGAGAAGGCGGGCCCGCCGCCGGCGTGGATGCGTTCCAGGAACGCGTCGAGGTTGGCGATCGGGAACTGGCCGTCGGAGTCGAGCAGCACCACCCAGTCCAGCCGGGTGCGCGCGACGGCCGCGGCGATGGCGGCCCCCGCGCCCCGGTTGCGCTCGAAGGTGACGACGACGAGCTGCGGGCAGTCCTCCCGCAGCTCCCGCAGGATCTGCCCGGTCGCGTCGGAGCTGCCGTCGTCGCACACGACGATCTCCCACGTGCCCACTCCCGGGTGGTGCTCCAGGTAGTCCCGCCATTCCGTCACCGCGGCGGCGATGTTCTCGGCCTCGTTGTACGCGGGTGCCGCCACGGATACGTCGACGGCCGGCCTGTTCGGCAAGGGGTCACCTCCTCCCGGTGGCGTCCGTGTCGGCGCCGGCCCCGGTCAGGCGCCCGATCCAGCGGTCCAGCGGAAGCAGGTTGATCCCGGCGATGACCGGGACGTGCGCCAGCGTGAACACGATCGCCCCCCAGAACGGGATCGGCCCGCCGGTGAACAGGTTGATGTGCGGGGCGTCGATCCGGTCGGGGATCGCGACCGGGTTGACCACCTGCCACATCACGTCGAGGAAGCCCGAGAACACGATCAGCACCCCGCTCGCCATGATCTTCAGGCACCGGCCCGGCGAGCCGCCCCCGATCCGGTACGCGGCGGCGACCGTCAGCACGATCCCCGGGTAGAGCAGCAGGTACAGGTGCGTGTAGAAGTTGTCGCCCTGGGCCCGCGCGCCGTCGCCGTAGTAGAACCAGCTGATCCTCGGGATGAGATAGCCGGTCAGGAACACGAACGGCACGTACAGCAGCCAGTGCAGGCGCGGCGACACCCAGGGGAAGAACGCGATCGCGCAGCACAGGCAGGCGAAGGCGAGCAGCTTGGCGGCGAGCTGCCAGGCCGCGTCGATCTCGCGGGCGTGCGGGGTGGCCAGCCAGACGAAGGCGAAGCCGGCCGCGCCGACGGCCAGGGCGATCCACCAGATGTGGGCGGCCCAGGGGCGCGGGGCGTCGAGCAGGGGGTCGGGATGGTTCACTACCGGTCCTCGTTGGGCGTCATCGAAGGGTCACGGGAGCGCTCCCAACGCAGTATGTCACCTGTCCCCGCGACGCCCAGCGCAATAGCAGATAACGGACCCACCGGAACTTGCGGACGGGCTGACTAACGGTAGTGCCCGCCTGAAAGTCCAGCTCAACGCCCATGAGCCGGAGGATGGAACGATTCACGGCACGAGTGACCGCAGAGGGCCTGCCTGCGATGTCAAGGGCCGGCGTCGGGATCGGACGAAAGGTCTTCCGTCCGGCGCTTTTTAAGTGAAACTTGGACCGCATTCGGATAAGTGCAGCTCAGAGAGCTTTCCTGGGGGTTGGGAGCGCTCCCGCGACTTCTCATCTTTCGGGCCCGTAATGCCTATTTCGGGCAAGCTGAAACGGTCGGTGAGCTTCCTGGCACGGCCCGGTGGCGGTCGGCCGCGAGCAGGCCCACGGCCAGGTAGAGGCCGCACGCGACGTCCCAGGCCGGGAGCACGTGGTTGACCGGGCCGTCGTGGCCGGCGGAACCGGTCACGTACGGCAGGCCGAGCCCGGTGTTGACCGTGTAGTCCACGGCGGGACGGCCGTCGCGGTGGCCGAGCAGCCGCGCGTACACCAGGTCGGGGCGGCGCGCGGCCAGCTCCTCGTACGACAGCCCGGCCCGCGGCGGCGCGTCGGTGAGCACCGTGCCCGCGGCGACGGCCAGGTCGGCGACCAGCTCGCGCCCCCGCTCCGAACGCAGGTCCACGGTGACCGAGCGCTTGCCCTTGTTCAGCCCCGCCCAGTAGAGGCTGCGGCCGGAGGGGGCGATCGGCCAGCGCCGCGCGTCGGGCCCGCCGCCGACCGGATCGACGCGGACGACCTCCGCCCCGAGCTGGGCCGGCGTCATCCCGCCGAGCGGCGCGGCGACGAAGCTGGACAGCTCCACGATCCGCATCCCGGCCAGCGGTGCGGCATGATCGTCCGGCACGGCCACCTCCACGTCGATCCGCCGATCCTACGCGCGGACGCCGGTCCAAATGATCTCGCCGGAAGTTCTGGTAACAAACATTTCCCGAAATAACCGGTCTGCCCCATTGTCATTAACTGGAATTGTTGGAACATATGGTCTGAGTCACGAGTGAAGTCCAAAGATCGCCTACCGCAAGAAGGTGGCGGCGAGGGGAAAGGGGCAACGCTCATGCGCCAGCGTGCTGTCCGCAACTTGGCCAGGCTGGGCACGGCGCACGCCAGGATCACGCGGATACTGGACGCCGCCGCCGGCGGGAAGAACAACTTCCTCGCCGATCGAGACCTGGTCCGTCATTTCGATCAAGTAACTCCCGTCGCCACCACCGCGGCCCGTGCTGTTCTTGAATACCTGTCGCGGGTGATCCGTCACTTGGCCGCTGTCGAAGGCGTGGACCAGTTCATGATCGTGGGAAGCGGGGTGCCGAACGGCCCGTCGGGCGGCAGCCGCCTGCACGAGGTGGCCCGCCTGACCTCCGCCGGCCCGGACGTCCGCGTCGTGTACGTCGAGAGCGACCCGATGGCCCTGACGCTGGCCCAGGCCACCATCGAGCCCTTCTGCGACCTGGTGCGCGTGGTCGACGGTGACGTGCGGGAGATGGACGAGATGCTCGGGGACCCGGTGGTGCGGACGTTCCTCGACTGGGACAGGCCGATGGCGGTGCTGCTGCTGTCGGCCCACAGCCTTGACGACGAATGCGCCCGTACCGTGATCAAGCGCTTGCGTCACGCCGCCCCCGAGGGCAGCTTCCTCGGACTGCTGCACATCACCTTCGACGGCGTGCCCGCGGAGCTGGCCCCGGCCGTGCGGGGCATGCTCACCATGACGTTGCCCGGCCTGACCGTGCGCACCCGGGAGGAGGTCGCGGACCTGCTGGACGGTCTCGACCTGGTGGCGCCCGGCCTGGTATGGGTGCCCGAGTGGCGTCCGGCCGGGGATGAACCGGCCTGCGCGGACGCCCCCAGCTCCTCCGGCAACTACGGAGCCGTGGCCCGCATCCCCTGACCTCCCACGGGTGGCCCCCGCGACGCAGAACGGCTGCCGCGGGGGCCGAGTCATGTCGGCCTGGGCTCGGGGGCCTCCCGTCATTCATCACCATGTGAAAACCTCGGGTGAGAACCCCTGTAATGGGTAGTGAACACCATCGCTCAGCCGGGCGGCGGTGTCGTCCCTGCTCGTACCGGTTGGGGGTGCGTCACGAGCCGGCCGCTGCTAGGACTTTCCTTTCCGATCGTCGGCGGAGTGATGAATAGGTGGCCCGTTATGTGGAAAAATGTCGGACCAGCGGCTTCGGTATTCCATGGCCGCTCCGCGACACCGCTTGAAGGTGCGGTCATGGACGACTCGGCATGGCACATCGAGGAGGCGTCCCTGGTGCTGGTGGAGGCGACGCTCGACGCCATGGCGGCGCTGGGGGACCTGTCGGTGCCCCGCCTGCGGGTGCTGCTGGCGGTCGACCGGCACGGCCCGATGAACCTCCGCTCCCTCGCCGGCCGCCTGGACATGTCGTTGTCGGCGGCCGGCCGGGTCGTCGACCGCCTGGACACCGCCGGCCTGCTGAGCAGGGCTCCGGCCGCCCACAGCCGCCGGGAGATCCGCATCAGCACCACCCCGGCCGGCCGGGAGGTGCTGGAGCGGCTGCGCGCCGCGCGGCGGCAGCGCATCGGCCAGGCGCTGGAGAAACTGCCCCCGGACGACCGCAGGACGCTCGTCCACGTGTTGCGGCGGCTGACCGAGGCGGCCGACTCCTGATCACCCGATCCGCCGACATATCCCCTTTTTAAAGAAATTTCGGTCGATAGACCTAATGGTGTTTTCGGTGGCGGCGAAAAGTTCTCAGGGAACTAACACATTCCATATGGACACTGTCGCATGCTAGAAACAGTCGTCTGACTGCGCGCATCACTTTCAGTCGATTCGCCGGTGTCCGGGGGCTCGGGAAAGGGCCGCATTCCGGCTGGGCCGGCGCGATACCCACAGCGTCATCTCCACGTAAGGGGGTCATGTGTCGTGCCTGGCGGAATACGCATGCATCTGACACGAGCCGAACGCGCCGCCGACACGGCGGCCGCACGGTTGCTGGCGGCGGGCACCCAGCTCCTGCGCGCCGACACCACGCCCGACCGGCGGGCGGTGTACCGCGGCGAGGACAAGGTCAACGACTCCCCGTACCGGCGTCGATGGGCGCACGACAAGGTGGTGCGCTCCACCCACGGGGTGAACTGCACCGGCTCGTGCTCCTGGAAGGTCTACGTCAAGGACGGCCTGATCACCTGGGAGACCCAGCAGGCCGACTATCCCAGCGTCGGCCCCGACCGCCCCGAGTACGAACCGCGCGGCTGCCCCCGCGGCGCCGCCTTCTCCTGGTACACCTACTCGCCCACCCGGGTGCGCTACCCGCACGCCCGCGGCGTCCTGGTCGAGTTGTACCGGGAGGCCAGGGCGCGCCTGGGCGACCCGGTCGCGGCCTGGGCCGAGATCACCACCGATCCCCGCAAACGACACCGCTACCAGTCGGCGCGCGGCCAGGGCGGCCTGGTCCGGATCGAGTGGGACGAGGCGCTGGAGATCGCGGCGGCGGCCCACGTCCACACGATCATGACGTACGGGCCCGACCGGGTCGCCGGGTTCTCGCCGATCCCGGCCATGTCGATGGCCTCGCACGCGGTGGGCGCCCGGTTCATGTCGCTGATCGGCGCGCCGATGTTGTCCTTCTACGACTGGTACGCCGACCTGCCCGTCGCCTCGCCGCAGGTGTTCGGCGACCAGACCGACGTGCCGGAGTCGGGCGACTGGTGGGACGCGGCCTACCTCATGCTGTGGGGGTCCAACGTCCCGGTCACCCGCACCCCCGACGCCCACTGGGTCACCGAGGCCCGCTACCGGGGCCAGAAGGTGATCGTGGTCTCGCCCGACTACTCCGACGCCACCAAGTTCGCCGACGAGTGGCTGCACCCGCATCCCGGCACCGACGGCGCGCTCGCCGTCGCGATGGGGCACGTCATCCTGCGCGAGTTCTTCGCCGAACGGCAGGCCCCGCACTTCACCGGGTACGTCAGGCGCTTCACCGACCTGCCCTTCCTGGTGGACCTGGAGGAGCACGACGACGGCGGGCTGCGTCCCGGCAAGTTCCTGACCTCGGCCGACCTGGGCGGCCAGGAGGAGATGGCCCGCTGGCGGCCGATGATCCTCGACTCCGCCTCCGGCCGCCCGGTCGCGCCCAACGGCACGCTGGGCGACCGCTGGAGCGCCGAGCAGGGACGCTGGAACCTCGACCTGGGCGACCTCGACCCGCTGCTCACCCTGCACGCGCCCGGCTGCGACAGCGCCGAGGTGGTCCTGCCGCGCTTCGACGAGCCCGGCGTCGTCCGCAGGGGCGTGCCGGTCCGGCGCGTCGGCGACCGGCTCGTCACCACCGTCTTCGACCTGCTCATGGCCCAGTACGGCGTCGCCCGCCCCGGCCTGCCGGGCGTCTGGCCCACCGGCTACGACGACCCCGACGCCCCCGGCACCCCGGCCTGGCAGGAGCGCATCACCTCCACCCCGGCCGCGCAGGCGATCAGGATCGCCAGGGAGTTCGCCGCCACCGCCGAGCGCACCAACGGCCGGGCCATGATCGTGATGGGCGCGGGGACCAACCACTGGTTCCACTCCGACACCATCTACCGCTCCTTCCTGACGCTGCTGCTGCTCACCGGCTGCCAGGGCGTCAACGGCGGCGGCTGGGCCCACTACGTGGGCCAGGAGAAGGTCCGGCCGCTGGCGGGCTGGCAGCAGTTGTCCACCGCGGCCGACTGGGTGCGCCCCTCCCGCCAGATGGCCGGCACGCCGTACTGGTACATCCACACCGGCCAGTGGCGCTACGAACGTTTCTCGGCGGGAACGCTGTCCAGCCCGGCCGGGCCCCGCCGGTTCGCCGGGCGGCACACCGCCGACCTGGTGGCGCAGTCGGCCCGGCTGGGCTGGATGCCCAGCTACCCCACCTTCGCGGCCAACCCGCTCCACCTGGGCCACCTCATCCGCGACAGCGGCGAGGACCCGGCCCGCTGGATCGCCGGCGAGGTGGGGTCCGGACGGCTGGCGTTCGCCTGCGAGGACCCCGACGCGCCGGAGAACTGGCCGCGGGTGCTCACCGTCTGGCGGGCCAACCTGATCGGATCCTCGGCCAAGGGCAACGAGTACTTCCTGCGCCACCTGCTGGGCGCGTGCGACAACGCCACCGCTGAGGAGGCGCCGCCGCCCGACCGTCCGCGGGAGGTCACCTGGCGGGAGGCGCCGCGCGGCAAGCTCGACCTGCTGCTCGCCCTCGACTTCCGGATGACCTCCACGACGCTCTTCGCCGACCTGGTGCTGCCCGCCGCCACCTGGTACGAGAAGCACGACCTGTCCAGCACCGACCTGCACCCGTTCGTGCACGCCTTCACCCCGGCGATCAACCCGCCCTGGCAGGCCCGCACCGACTTCGACATCTTCCACTCCCTGGCCCGCAAGCTGAGCGAGCTGGCCGCCGGCCGCCTCGACGTCGCCCACGACCTGGTGAGCACCGCCCTCCAGCACGACACGCCCGGCGAGATCGCCCAGCCCGGCGGCGGCGTCCCCGACTGGCGCGAGAGCGGCGCGGCGCCCGAGCCCGGCCGCACCATGCCCGCCGTGACGCTGGTCGAGCGGGACTACACCGCGATCGCCGACAAGCTGGCCGCCTTCGGCCCGCTGGCCGAGCGGCAGGGCATGACCGTCAAGGGCGTCACCGTGCGGCCCGTCCCCGAGTCGGCCTGGCTCGCCGCGCGCTGCGGCACGGCCGCCGGCGGCCCCGCCGAGGGCCGTCCGCTGCTGGACAGCGACGTCAAGCTGTGCGAGGCGGTGCTGGCGCTGTCGGGCACCACCAACGGCAGGATCGCCGCCGAGGGCTTCGACCGGCTCGCCGAGCGCTGCGGCCCCGGCTCGGGGCTGTCGGAGCTGGGCGCGTCGGTCGCCGGGCACCGCACGGTGTTCTCCGACACCCAGGACCGGCCGGTGCCGGCCGGGGCCAGCTTCGAGTGGTCGGGCGCGGAGGGGCACGACCGCCGCTACGCGCCGTTCACCATCAACACCGAGCACCGCAAGCCCTGGCACACGCTCACCGGCCGCCAGCACTTCTACCTCGACCACGACTGGATGGCCGAGCTGGGCGAGCAGCTTCCGGTCTACCGGCCGCCGTTGGACCTCGACGCGCTGGGCGAGAGCCTGCCCGCCGCGCCCGACGGCGGCAAGGCGGTGAACGTCCGCTACCTCACGCCGCACTCCAAATGGTCGATCCACTCCGAATACCAGGAGAACCTGCTCATGCAGACGCTGGCCAGGGGCGGGCCCGTCATCTGGATCAGCGTCGAGGACGCCGCCGCCATCGGGGTGGCCGACAACGACTGGATCGAGGCCGTCAACGTCAACGGCGTCGTGGTGGCCCGCGCCGTGGTCTCCCACCGCATGCCGCCTGGCACGGTGTTCATGTACCACGTCCAGGAACGCCTGGTGAACGTGCCCAAGTCGCAGGCCACCGGCCGGCGCGGCGGCGTGCACAACGCGCTCACCAAGCTCCTGGTCAAGCCGACCCACCTGATCGGCGGGTACGGCCAGCTCTCCTTCGCCCCCAACTACTACGGCCCGACCGGCAACCAGCGCGACGCGGTGACCGTCGTCCGCCGCAGGGATCAGGAGGTGCGTTACTGATGCGACCGATGGCCCAGATCGCCATGGTGATGAACCTGGACAAGTGCATCGGCTGCCACACCTGCTCGGTGACCTGCAAGCAGACGTGGACCAACCGGCCGGGCACCGAGTACGTCTGGTTCAACAACGTCGAGACCCGCCCCGGCCAGGGCTACCCCCGGGGCTGGCAGGACCAGGAGCGGTGGCGCGGCGGCTGGCGGCTGCGCCACGGCCGCCTGGTGCCCCGCGCCGGCGGCCGGCTGCGCCGCCTGACCACGCTCTTCGCCAACCCCGACTTCCCCGGCCTCGACGACTACTACGAGCCGTGGACCTACGACTACGACAACCTCATCAGCGCGCCGCTCGGCGACGACGTGCCGACCGCGCCGCCCCGCTCGCTGATCGACGGGCGGCCCACCGCCGTCACCTGGGGCCCGAACTGGGACGACGACCTGGGCGGCGGCCCGGAGCAGCTCGCCGCCGACGTCGTCCTGCGCAAGGTGAGCGACACCGTGCGCCTGGACTACGAGCGGGCGTTCATGTTCCACCTGCCGCGCATCTGCGAGCACTGCCTCAACCCCTCCTGCGTGGCCGCCTGCCCGTCGGGGGCGATGTACAAGCGCATGGAGGACGGGATCGTCCTGGTCGACCAGGACCGGTGCCGGGGGTGGCGCATGTGCGTGTCCGGCTGCCCGTACAAGAAGGTGTACTTCAACCACCAGACCGGCAAGGCGGAGAAGTGCACCTTCTGCTACCCGCGCATCGAGGCGGGGGAGCCGACGGTCTGCTCCGAGACGTGCGTCGGCCGCCTGCGCTACCTCGGGGTCATGCTCTACGACGCCGACCGCGTCGGGGAGGCCGCCTCCGTACCGGAGGAGCGTGACCTGTACCGGGCGCAGCTCGACTGCTTCCTCGACCCCGCCGACCCCGAGGTGGTCGCCGCCGCCGAGGCGGCGGGCATCCCGCACGACTGGCTGGAGGCCGCCCGGTGCTCGCCCGTCCACCAGCTCATCACCGAGTTCAGGATCGCGCTGCCCCTGCACCCGGAGTACCGCACCATGCCCATGGTCTGGTACGTCCCGCCGCTGTCGCCCATCGTCGACGCGCTGGCCGAGACCGGGCACGACGGCGAGGACGCGGGCAACCTGTTCGGCGCCATCGGCTCGCTGCGCATCCCGGTCGGCTACCTGGCCGAGCTGTTCACCGCGGGCGACCCGGCCCCGGTGGAGGCCGCGCTGTGCCGCCTGGCCGCCATGCGCTCCCACATGCGGGCCCGCAACCTCGGCGACGAGCCGGACCCCGGCATCGCCGCCGGGACCGGCCTCTCGGCCGCCGACCTGGAACGCATGTACCGCCTGCTCGCCCTCGCCAAGTACGACGAGCGGTACGTCATCCCCACCGCCTACGTCACCTCCGACCACGCCGGGGACGCCGGATGCAGCCTGGACGCCCCCGGCGGCCCCGGCATGCTCGCCGAGAGCTTCCACAGCGCCCCGGTCACCAAGGACGAACGGCTGCGCGGCCGGGTCAACCTCCTCAACTGGGACGGCAAGGGCACGCCAGACGGCCTCTTCCCGTCCAGGGGCGAGGCGGGCGAGTGAACCGGCACGCGTCCCGCCTGATCCACCAGGCCGCCTCCCTCCTGCTGAGCTACCCGGGGGAGGACTGGACCGCCCGCCTCGACCTGGTACGCGCCGCGCTCGGCGGCGCGGATGGCACGGGGGGCGCCGCCGCGCAGCGCCTGCGCGGCTTCTGCGCCGAGGCGGCGGCCCTGCCCGCGCTCGACGCCGGCGCCGCGTACGTGGCCACCTTCGACCGCAGCGGCCGCCGCACGCTCCACATGACCTACTACGGCGACGGCGACACCCGCAGGCGCGGCGAGTCCCTCCTGGAGCTCAAGACGCTCTACCGCGACCACGGCTGGCAGCCCGGCACCGGCGAGCTGCCCGACTACCTGCCGGTGATGCTGGAGTTCGCCGCCCGCGTGCCCGGCCCCGGCGGCCGGCTGCTGCGCGACCACCGGCCCGGCCTCGACCTGCTGCACACCGGCCTGACCGCCCGCCGCAGCCGCTACGCCGCCGTCGTGGAGGCCGTGCTGCTGACGTTGCCCCGCGCCACGTCCGCCGACCGCCGGACCGTGGACGAGCGGACGGCGCTCGGCCCGCCCGCCGAGCGGGTCGGCCGTACCGTCCTGCCCGAGGTTCCTGGAGGAGTCCGCTGATGAGGCATCTCAACATCGCCCTGTGGGGCGTGCTGCCCTACGTCGTCCTGGTGCTGTTCGCGGCCGGGGCGGCCTGGCGCTACCGCTACGACCGGTTCGGGCTGACCACCCGTTCCAGCCAGCTCCACGAGAGCCGCCTGCTGCGGGTGGGCGGGCCGCTGTTCCACTTCGGGCTGCTGTTCGTGATCGTCGGTCACCTCGTCGGCCTGCTCGTCCCCGAGCGGTTCACCGAGGCCGTGCACGTGACCGAGCCCATGTACCAGCTCAACGCCCTGGTGGTCGGCGGGCTGGCCGGGCTGGCCACCGTGACCGGGCTCGGCGTGCTGGTGTGGCGGCGGCTGCGCGTGCGGGCCGTGCGGCGGGCCACCGGCCGTTCCGACCGCGTCCTGTACCCGGTGCTGGCCGCCGTGCTGCTCGCGGGGCTGATCGCCACCCTGCTCGGGCCGTCCGGCCACTACGACTACCGGCTCGGCGTGTCGGTGTGGTTCCGCAGCCTGCTCGAACTGGAGCCGGACGTGGACGCCATGGCCTCGGCGCCGTTCGTCTTCCAGGCGCACACGCTGCTCGGCCTGGCCCTGTTCGCGCTGTGGCCGTTCAGCCGGCTGGTCCACGCCTTCGCCGCTCCCGTCGCGTACCTGGCCCGGCCGTACATCGTCTACCGCTCCCGCGGTGGCGCCCTGCCCCGATGAGCGCCGAGGCCGCCGCGGACGGTGCGGAGGGAGGCGGAGTCCGGGAGCGGGGGGCGGTCAGGGCGCGGGTGGCGGGCGCGTGCGCGGTCGCCGGGAAGGCCGCGGTGTGCATCAGCGTGCCCGCCCTGGTCGCCTGGCTGGCCCACCAGCCGTTCGTCTTCCCCTCCCTGGGGCCGACGATCTACCTGGTGCTCACCGCGCCGGGGGCGCCCGCCGCCGCCCCCCGCCGTACCGTCGCCGGGCACGCCATCAGCGCCGCCGGGGGCTACCTGGCGCTCACCGTCACCGGGCTGACGCGTACCGCGCCGGACCTGGGGCACATCGACGGCCGCCGGGTGCTCGCCGTCGTCATCGCGCTGTCCTGCACGACGCTGGGCATGCTGGCCACCGACAGCTCCCACCCGCCCGGCGGCGCGACCACGCTCATCGTGGCGCTCGGCTTCCTGCGCACGCCGCTGAATCTGGCCGTCCTGCTCACCGCCGTCGGGCTCACGACCCTCGTCCTGCTCGCGCTGGGACGCCTGCGCCCCTGCCGCATGGTAACTTCGCAGAAGAAGTTACTTCTTGCAGGATTTATCTTCCACAAGAGGGAGAACAGGAAGTGAGGATCGTGTGCCGAACATCCCCGACCCGTCCGACGCCGGGCGGCGCTACCGCCGCTACCTGAGCGCGGTCATGCTGCACGGCCACGCCGGCGCCAAAGCCTGCGGCCTGGGCGCCACCGACCTGTACGCCCTGAACATCCTCGAACTGGCCGGCCCGATGACCCCTGGCGAGCTCGGCACCCGCACCGGCCTGACCACCGGCCCGACCACCCGGCTGATCGACCGGCTGGAGCAGGCCGGGTACGTCCGCCGCGTCCCCGCCCCCGACGACCGCCGCAAGGTGATCGTCGAGCCGGTCGGCAAGCCCGCCCAGCTCGACCAGGTCATGGCCCCCGTCCGGCAGAAGATCGGCGACATCCTCGCGGAGTACCCGGCCGAGCACCTCGACGTGCTCCTCGACTACTTCGACCGGGCCGCCCGCGCCTACCAGGAGGCCGCCGAGCAGCTGCGCTCCGGCTCCTGACCCGGCCCGCGCGCCGGCGCAAGCCCGCGGCGGGTCAGCGGAAGTCGGAGATGCGCAGCACCGCCAGCATGTCCGTCGCCCGCGAGCCGGTCGAGAAGGACGCCTCCACCCCGACCCAGCCGCGGAAGGCCCCCGTGTCGTCGATGATCTGCATCAGCGGCTTGACGTGGGAGTTGCCCGTGTAGCAGAACTCGCCCCGCTCCATCGCCAGGCACGTGCACCAGTGCCACAGCGTGTCGCGGCGGTCGGACTTGGAGATCGTCGTCAGGTAGTACTGGATGGAGCTGACGTTGGCCCGCGTCCCGCCGCCGTACTTGGGGCAGCCGCCCGACTTCTGGCACGCCCCCCGCGAGGACGGCTGCAGGTAGGTCAGGCACGAGGTGGTCGCCTTGCAGGAGCGGAAGGAGGAGTGGCCGAACGGCTGGTTGCCGGAGTTGACCAGCGTGCCGCTCGCCCAGCTCGTCAGGTCCTGCCGCAGCGAGCCGGGGAAGGCCCGCACCGAGCTCATCGCGCGCCGGGTGCCGATCGCGGCGTTGCTGCCGTAACCGTAGCCGTGCGTGGCCAGGCTGCTGCCCTTGAGGTCGAGGCGGGCCAGCTTGCCGTCGGGCGAGGTGCGGACGTACCACTGCTCGGTCCAGGTCTGGGCGATCTTCCACCGGATGGTGAGCACGTTGCCCGCCAGCGTGTACGTCCCCGTACGGGTCTCGCCGGGCCCGCCGGTGTAACCGCCCGCGGTGAGCACCTCGCAGCCTCGCGGGCGCGTCGCGACGCCGCCGGCCTTGGTGGTGCAGCTCGGGTCGGGCACGGTGCCGGTGCGCTGCCTGGCCTTGGGGAAGCGCTGCCACCACAGGTACAGGGCGGCGCTCACCGTGCCGTTCGCGGCGAAGCGGTAGGTGCCCAGGCGCACCCAGTTCTGCCGGGAGGCGGCCTGGAGATGGCCCTGGGAGACGACGAAGGTGGACTTGCCGCCCGGCAGCGGCGCGGCGGCGGCCGTGGCAGTGGCGGTCGCGGTGGTCGCGGTGGTGACGGCGGTCACCGGCTGGACGGGCAGGAGGGCGAGGGCGAGCACGAAAGAGAGGACTGCCGCTGCGGTACGCATGGAGATGCTCCGTAGGCTTGCGGGCGTTGGCCGATCGTCAACGGCCCACCGTATTCCGGCCTGACCGGATCTGTCCTTGAAACGCGGTCAAGAGCGATCTGACACCGCTCGACGTCCGCCCGTGAGGGCCACGCCCTAGGATGAGGGGGTTCCAGATCCCACGAGGAGGTTGATCATGTCGTTCCCACCGCCCGGCATGGTTCTCGGCGACGCCCCGGCGCGCACTTCCTCGCGGGAGGCCGCCACAGGCTGATCCACCGCGTCGAAGTGCTCTTCATGGCCATCACTGGTTCGATCATGAGGAGCCCTGAGTGCTCGAGATCCGCTGGACCGAAGACGGCGAGGCCCGGTCGGCCCGCTGGCGTTCCGAGAACGGCTCGCCGCCGCCCGCGCGCGTGGTGCTCGCCGACGACCGCCTGGCCGCCGCCACCGCGTACCGCCTGGCCTGCGAGGGCACGGCACTGCTGTGGCGCGGCGACTTCCACGCCGCCCGCCGCCTGCTACGCGCCATGACCCGCCGAGCCGACCACCACGCGACCACCAACACCTCACCGGCGACCGACTCCTCACTCGCACACGCCTTCTACCGGCAGCGCCAGGCCCGCTCGCGGCGGGCCGTCACGCTGGGCCGGCTGCTGGTGCCGCTGGACCCGGACCACACCGTCCCGCTGCGGCGCGCCCCCGACGTGCGGCGCGCCTGCGCGGAGGTCTACGGCCCCGGGACGGAGGCGTCGGTGACCTCGCTGCGCGAGCTGCTGGGCATCATCGGTGCGTACGAATGGCGCAGGAAAGGCGTCGAGGTGCCCGCCCTGAACGACCGCATCCACCCCCACTACGGCGTCTTCTCACCGGTGCGCGGCGAGTACGTCGACCTGGTGGCCAGGGCGCCGCTGGTCTCGCGCGCCGGGGCGTTCGACGTCGGCACCGGGACCGGCGTGCTCGCCGCGGTCCTCGCCCGCAGGGGCGTCGAGCGGCTCGTGGCCACCGACCGCGACCCGCGCGCCGTGGCGTGCGCCCGCGACAACCTGCGACGGCTGGACCTGGACGGTCGCGTCGACGTCCGGCACGCCGACCTCTTCCCGCCCGGACGCGCGCCGCTCGTCGTCTGCAACCCCCCGTGGCTGCCGGCCGAGCCCGCCTCGCCCCTCGACCACGCGGTCTACGACCCTGGAAGCCGCATGCTGCGCGGCTTCCTCGACGGCCTGGACGAGCACCTGGAACCCGAGGGCGAGGCGTGGCTGATCCTGTCGGACCTGGCCGAACGGCTGGCCCTGCGGACCCGCGCCGAACTCCTGTCCGCCTTCGCGACAGCGGGCCTCCGGGTCGTGGGCCGTCTCCAGACCCGCCCCCGCCACCCGCGCGCCTCCGACGAGTCCGACCCCCTGCACGCGGCCCGCGCGAGCGAGATCACCTCCCTCTGGCGCCTCCGCCGCACCTGATCCCACCCACTCCCGCCCCCCCCGAAGGCCGGAGCCCGGCCGCACGGAGCGGACCCGCCTGCGGCCGGGGCCGCCTGGTCGCACGGGACGAGCGAGTCCTGCCGGGGCCGGGGCTGCCCGGTCCGCACGGAATCATCGCGGTCCCCCGTGCGGCCCGGACCGTTCGGTTGCACGGGATCTTCACCTGGTGTGCCTGGGATCTGCGAACTTGTCTGGTTGGCTGGGCGCATGATCGACATCGACCCCGCCTCCCGTCCGGACCCGATCGCCTACCTCGACCACGTCGCCTCGACAGACGCCGGCAAGGGCTACAAGCGGCAGGTCCTGGACCTGCTGGACCTGCGGCCCGGCCAGACCGTGCTCGACCTGGGCTGCGGCCCGGGGACGGACCTCGCGGCCATGGCCGACGCCGTCGCCCCCGACGGACGGGTGATCGGCCTCGACCGCGACCCGGTGATGGTCGCCCAGGCCCGAGCCCGCCTGGCCGGACGGCCGCTGGTCGAGGTGCGTCCCGGCGACGTGCACGCGCTGCCGGTCGCGGACGGGAGCATCGACCGGGCCCGTACCGACCGGGTGTTGCAGCACGTGGACGATCCGGCGCGGGTACTGGCGGAGTTCCGCCGGGTGGCCCGTCCGGGGGCGCGGATCGTCATGGCCGAACCCGACTGGGAGGGCCTGCTGATCGACTCGCCGCGCCCGGACGTGGGCCGGACGCTGACCCGGTTCATCGCCACCGAGATGATCCGTCACGGCACGCTCGGCCGCAGCCTGGCCCGGCTGTGCGCGGAGGCGGGCCTCGCGGTGCGGTCGGTGGTGACGGTCGCGCCGGTCTTCCGCGACATCGCCACCGCCGACCAGGTCCTCGGCCTGCGTCGCAACCTGGTCAGGGCCGTCGGCGCCGGGTACCTGGAACCCGGCGCCGAGGAGTGGTTCGACGACCTCGCCTCGCGACCCTTCCTGGCCTCGGCCCTGCTGTTCCTGGTCACGGCCGAGGTGGAGTGAGTGACGTGCCGTCCCTGGCGGTGGCGGAGGCAGGGGGAGCGTCGTGCCTTTCCCCGATGGCGGGCGGGTGGGGGAGGGTCAGGTGATGCGGAGAGGGAGGGTGCGGGGGCCGCGTACCTGGCCCGTCGCCCAGGTGACGGCGTCGGGGTCGGCGAGGGTGAAGGTGGGGATGCGTTGGAGCCAGACGTCGAGGGCGGTGCGGAGTTCCATGCGGGCCAGGTG
>NZ_JBIUBJ010000011.1:0-302273 GCF_044547985.1 Nonomuraea sp. NPDC052265 | reverse complement strand
CCCAGCCCGGAACTCCGGATCAAAGCGCCGCCGCGTGACTGCTGCCACGACCAAACCTCTCCCGGTTCGGTCTCCACGCTACGGGGGGATGCACACGGGTGCTGCGGGATCGGTGGCACCGGCGTGTCCTGCCCCGTCGGTCTGACCTCCGGCGAAAGCTTGACCTGCCGGGCGCGGGCCGTGCCGCCGGGGCGGCCCGCGTTCGGGGACACATGAGCCCGTCCATCAGGTCGTGGAAGACGCGGTCCACAATGCGGATAGTGGAAGAGCGCGCATGCGGTCCCCGAAAGGAAGCGTTTCCTGGCCCGCGTACAGGACGTACCCGGCAATGAGTCGGTCGCCCAGTTTGCGGGCCAGATGCTGCAGGCCTCTGAAGTCATCGGCGCGTACGGTTTCGGTGGCCTTGACTTCGATGCCGATGATCTCGCCAGAGGCTCGTTCGAGTATGCCGTCGACTTCGACCCCATCTCGATCTCGGTAGTGATAGAGCTGTACAGGCTCCTCGGACCACGTGAGCTGGCGGGCCAGCTCGCCAAGGGCGAAGTTCTCCATCAGCGGACCCACGGGTGCCGTTATGTCGGACACGCGGGATGGGGTCAGGCCTGCCAGATGGGCGCCAAGTCCGGAGTCGACCAGCAGCAGTTTGGGTGTCGCGATCGCGCGTGTGGTCGCGTTGGACGACCAGGCCGGAATCCGTCTGATGACGTACACCAGGTCGAGCAGGTCGATATAGCGCTTCACGGTGTTGCGAGGCAGCCCGAGATCGCGGCTGATGTTGTCGATCACAGTCAAGCCACCCATCCGTCCGGAGAGGATGTTGAGCAGACGGCGCATCTCGGCGGGTCGCTCGATATCGGACATCTGCTTGACGTCTCGGTTGATCAGATCGGAGATGTAGGACTCGAGGAAACGGGCTCTTCTGCGATGGGACGGGCGGTGGACGGCCTCCGGATAGCCCCCGCGTAGCGCGCGATGCAAGTAGTCAGGACGACGAAGTCCGGCAGCCGCGACCTTGAGATCAGGACCTTTCCCGAATGCCTCGTCCACGAAGCTGTCGTCGCTCCGTTCGATCTCCCCCTGGGAGAGCGGCCAGAGTTCGATTGTCTCGGATCTGCCGGGAAGCGCGTCCGGCAAGTCCCGGAGGCCCAGAAGCCGGGCGGATCCCGTCAGCAGGAAGCGCCCTGGCCGCGGATCGGCGTCTACTTCCCGCTTGATGGAGAGAAGGAGATCCGGTACGCGCTGGATCTCATCGATGAGAAGGAGTCCGTCATGATGCACGACCCCATCGGGATCCTGTCGCGCCGCCGCGCGTACGGCTGCCTGATCCAAGTAGATCTCGCCGGCTCCTGCCGTCTGACGCACGATCGCCTGGGCCAGAGTGCTCTTGCCGACCTGCCGGGCGCCATTGATCACCACTACACGGGTGTCGGTGAGGGCTTCCATCGCCATGGCCTCCGCGCGACGAGGGAAGAGCGTGAGTTCATCCGTGTCCTCGGTGCGGAGAATACTCCGCACCGACATGCAGTGATGGCAGATTTGCCGTACAGGTCTTGGCGGATCTGCCGCATCTGTAGTGGCTGATCTGCCGAGCAGCGGCCCGGCCTCTCGGTCAGGAGTGCGGGGAGGAGACGCCGAACAAGATTGCGAGATGTTCGCCTCAACCTCCAAGAGGCACTGTCAAGGGTGCCGTCCGCTTCAGCCTTACGCCACAGGACATGCCGAAGCCGTCCAGAGGGCGGTCCCCGTCGTGAGTGCCTGAGTGGGAGGCATTTGATGCCTGAACTGAAGCCACCAGCAGTACCTGTACGAAGTCCCCAAAGGCTACTGCGGCATCGGCGGAACGGGCGTGGCCTGTCCGGTGGGTTTGACCTCCGGCGAGGCGTAGACCTGCGGAGATAGCTAGATCCTGGCCCGTGGTCGCCCGGTATGGTCCGGCGTAGATCATGGGCCAGAGCCGTTTGTCAACCTTCAGTTGATGCTTGACGGTTTGGCATCGGCTGATGCTTTACACCATGCCTGGATCTCGTAGTCGATGTGGCCGCCGGCTCGCAGCCGGTTGACCTCCTTGACGACGGTGCGCGGGTGGACCGACAGCAGCTCGCCCTCGAACAGCACCCGTAGTTGCGTCTCCTCCAGGACCTCGGTGACGACCTTGCCCCGGTGCACCTGGCCGACCTGAACCTTGCGGCCGGCCACCTTCAGGCTGCCGTTGCTGGACACCACCCGCTCCACCCGCGGCTGGGAAGAGCTGTGCCGCCACGCCTTGGCCGATACCCGTCGATGCTTCGAGACCCTGCGGTTTGATCCTCGCGCAGGCGCTGGTCCTGATCGACAGCATCGTCTGTGTGGCGATCTCGCCTCCCATCGTCACAACGGCAAGGATCTGGAGCAGTAGGAGTTCGAGATCACCAGCGGTGGACGTGTGCGGTATGTCATCGATGACACCACTCGTCCCGTCTGGGTGATCTACGCATCCCCTCGCCACCCGAAGGAGACGGAGTAGGTGGTCATCACTTCGTGAAGCTGGGTGCTTACCCCCAGATCAGGACGAGTGGACGGCGCGCCGCCGCCCCCCCGTCCTCCGGCCGCGCACCGAAGCCCCGGCTCCTCGAAGGAGGTGAGACCTCCTGGGCGCATGCCAGATCTGTGCGGGACGGGCGGGGGCGGTCACTCACGGCTGGTCGCGAGGGTGATCGTCACCCGGTTGATCGCTTGTGGCGGGGGTCAGAACTTGCCCGACTGTACCTCGATGCGGTGACCCAGTTGCTTGCTCAATTCCGTGTGGAAGCTGACGCTGAGAGGTGGCCATCCCCAGAAGTCGAATGCGAGCGCCCCGAGGTCGAAACCGGACCCGAACTGCCACTCGGTGACCGGGACGGAGGCTCCGCACGAGGAGCAGGTGATACTTCCTTCGCCGGTCTCCTTCCAGGTGTCGATGCCGTCGCTGAACGGCTGCCAGGCCTTCTGGTCCGCTTCCCACGCATTCGGGTAGTCGATGATTACGGTTGTCGTGTCACATCGCGGGCAGGTCGCCGAGTCCGCCTCGCTCATCCCCTGGCCCCCGACGTGGTAATCCCGTCCGACGATGACCGCCACCGGGCCCGGTATCCACGACGGGTCAGAGGAATCAGCCACTGCCCGTTCCCAATTGGGGCCGGCCTCGTACCCGTCGTCCACTTGCAGGCTGTACATCCCGTCGCTGGACCTTTCGCGCGTGATCAGCCCCTCGGCGACCATCCAGTCGACCACACGTTCTGCAAGGGACTCAGCCTTTTCGCCGGTCACCTCGACATCGACGATCCGCTCGAAAAAGTCACCCATAGTCCTTCAACTCCTCCTCGGTCACTGATGCCCACTGTGCCACCCCTCTGGGACAGAGACGCTGTTCCCGCGATCGCCCGCGACCGCTACGTGCCGCGGCACAGGTGGTTGAGTTTGCCTGTTTCTGGAGGAGCAGCGCTGCAGACGACCGGAATGACCTTCATGGGCCTGGACTGGGCCAACCGAGACGCGACCTGCTTCGTCTGTACCACTTGTCGGCGGATTCACTGGTTCCACCTGTAAGGGGTGGAACTGGCTGCCGGTGCGCGAACGTCTTGATGGCGTCCTGCTCCGGAGGTGATCATGGTGCGCATCGCGGTGTCCGGGCACAGGAGCTTGCCGGAAGAAGCTGCTGTGCTGGTCGATCGGGCGATACGTGCGGCTCTTGTGGAGTGCCTTCCCGGCTTCAGTGGGTTGTCTGTCCGGCGGACGGGGCCGATCAGATCTTCGCTCGCGCGGTACTCGACCTCGGCGGTGTGCTGAAGGTCGTGATCCCGGCCGAGCGGTATCGGGACGGGCTGCCGGGCGAGTGCCGTGCTGCGGGCGATCTGGCCCGATGGGGCCCGGCGCGGTTGGGGTGCCTTCGAGGCTTGGTCGGGATGGCGGCACCGCCCTTGATGCCGCAGTGGCGGACTCACTTGCTGTCCGGCCCCCTTACGCCGCTTTCGATTTGGTCGGCTGCGTTTTGTGTGAAGGGGGCTGGTGAGAAACCACATTCCCGGGAGGAAAGACGTCTGGTGGTAGGAGAAAGAACTACACCTCGGGTCTGACCGCGGCTCGGTTTCTTGGCCGTCCACCTGTCACTGTGCTCACGTCAGGGCACGCGCCGGGCCACCGGCGCGGCATCTTCTTCCCGCGGACGACATCACCATGATCAGCATCGTTCTGATGATGACCGAACTCGCTGCCTTCCAGGCCGAGCTGAGACGAGATCACGAGGCCCTGGTCGACGAGATCGCCGGGCTACGGCACCACATCAACGGCCATGGCTGCAACCTCCTGCGCCATCCGGACCTGCGGCAACGACCGGAGAGCAACTAGCGGGCCGGCGCTGATGGGGAGGACCTCCTGTTGTGGTGGAGACGCTGTCTTCACCACAACAGGAGGTCTTCATGTCCCACGGTGCCTGTTCGTCCGGCATTGTGAGGGATGTGGCGCTGTTTGGGATCATTGAGTGTGGTGCGGAATGTGGCGGGGCGGTTGTGGGCGGACCTGGCTCGGGTTCCTGTCGGGTTTCCCGGGCGGGGAGAGGTCGCGGTGGTCGTCTCCTCCGGGTCGGGGTTGTGCCCGCCTGGGTGGGCGGGGATCGTCGTGCTGAACGGCGGGGCGCTGGTCACGGTGCCTGATGCCGGGTTGGCAGAGCCGTTGCGTCAGGCCCTGCGCGGCGGTCTCGGCGAGGATGGCGTCGATCTTTCGCGGCTTTCCGAGCGGCTGGAGGTCCGCGAGGTTCTGGGGCCGGCGACGCTCGCGTACGTCGATGCCGAGGAGTTCGTTCCCTGCCATGTCGGGGCGGATGTCGAACGACTGGCGGCGGGGGATCGGGACGTCGGCGGGCTCGTGGCGGCGGTGAGTGAGCAGGACGCCGACGAGAGCGGGCTGGCGGAGGTCGGTTCGGCGGTCTGGGTGGTTCGTGAAGGCGGTGATGTGGTCGCCGCCGCCGGATATCGGACGTGGTCGGATACGGCGGCGCATCTGTCCGTACTGACTGCCGAGGGGTTTCGGGGGCGGGGGCTGGCTCGGGTGGTGG
Source organism: Nonomuraea sp. NPDC052265 (assembly GCF_044547985.1). NCBI lineage: Bacteria > Bacillati > Actinomycetota > Actinomycetes > Streptosporangiales > Streptosporangiaceae > Nonomuraea > Nonomuraea sp. NPDC052265. Next base: position 297,205 of record NZ_JBIUBJ010000011.1, on the reverse strand, counting down.
CGTCGGCGGCGGTGGCCGACGCGCTCGGTGCGGGGCTGCTGCCGCAGTGGAGGGCGCGTCCGGCGGCGTCGCGGCGAGTGGCCCGAGCTCTCGGATTCCGCGAGCTGGGGTCGCAGGTGAGCCTTCGCATAGAGCGCTGACCGTATCTGCGGCGCGTGGGCAAGGTGTCGCCAGAGGTGTTCGACGAAGTGTTGGTGCTTTGGGAAGGGCATCAGGGATGGCCGGCCTGATCCTCGGCAGGGCCGCTGCGGACGAGCGCCACGCTCCGCCGGCTGGATGAGGAGCTTGCCGGGCCTGCGGACGCCTGGCCGGTCAATGCCGCCCTGGCCAGGCTGGGGGCCGCGCTGATCAGGAGAGGGGCGATCTGTTCGCGGCAGGTCGTCGGCGTCAGTCCCCAACGACCAGTCAGATCGCGTTGGTGAAGCGGGTGAGGAGGGTGCGGAGGGTGGTGCGTTCCTCGGGGGTGAAGGCGGTGGAGATGCGGCGTTCGATGATCACGGCTGCCTCGTCCGCCACCCGCAGGGCCTCGCGGCCGGCGTCCGTGAGGTGGGTTTCGAGCATGGTGCGGTGCCACTGGTGCGGGGAACGTTCGATCAGGCCGTGTTCCAGCAGGTTCTTCAGTACGACGTTCATGGCCTGCGGCGTGACCAGGCACTCCCTGGCCAGGGCGGCGGCGGAGATGCCCGGGTTGGCGTCGAGGGCGAGCAGGGCGGCGTACTGGGGCACGGTCAGCCCGGCGGTCTTGACCGCGGCGTGCTTGGCCGCCATGAGTCGCTGCTCGGCGCGCTTGACGTCGAGGCCGAGCCGCTCCTCCGGGGGCATGTCCATGCAGGGAGCCTACAAGTCGGCAGGCACTAAAAGCTCTTATAGATATAAAGGCTTTGATAGTGTTCGAGGCATGTCTGTGATTCCGGAGAGCCACCTCGACCTGCTGACCCGCCCCCTGTACGTCCATCTGGCGACGTTGATGCCCGACGGCACCCCGCAGGTGACGCCCGTGTGGACCGTCTGGGACGGCGAGTTCCTGCGCTTCACCACCACGAGCGACCGGCAGAAGGGGCGCAACGCGAGCGCCCGCCCGCATGTGGCGATCTCGGTCAACGATCCCGAGCAGCCGTACCGCTACCTGGAGGTGCGGGGCACGGTCGAGCGGGTCGAACCCGACCCCCAGGGTGACTTCTTCGACGTGCTGGCCAGGCGGTACGGCCTCGACTACGAACGGCCCGTCGGCGACGCCGAGCGCAGGGTGGTCATCGTCGTGCGGCCCACCCGCTGCACCAGCCAGTGATCGAACACCCCTAGGACGGCTGCCGGGGGCGGGGCTGGGCGCGCATGTGCATGCGTTCCCCCTGCCGTCCGAACAGGTTGAGCACCTCCACCGGGTGATCGCCCGCGGGGCCGAACCAGTGGGGCAGGTGGGTGTCGAACTCGGCGGCCTCGCCGGGCCCCATGACGAGGTCGTGGTCGCCCACGATCAGGCGGACGCGCCCTGAGAGCACGTACATCCACTCATAACCCTCGTGCGTGACCGGCTGCGGCTGGTTCTGGTCGGCGGGGATGACCGATTTCCAGGCTTGCAGAGGGCCGGGCTGGGTGGTCAGGGGCAGCACGGTCCGGCCGTTGCGGACCAGCGGTTTGAGGCGGACGCGCGGGTCGCCGACCTCCGGCGCGCCGACCAACTCGTCCAGCGGTACCTGGTGCGCCCCCGCGATCGGCAGCAGCAGTTCCAGGCTGGGACGGCGCTGCCCCGACTCCAGCCGCGAGAGCGTGCTCTTGGAGATGCCGGTGGCCTCGGCCAGGGCCGACAGGGTCACGCCGCGCTGGGTGCGGAGGTGTCTGAGCCGGGCGCCGACCTGGGCCAGCGTGGCGTCGATCCGGGATTGCTGCTCCATGGGCCCATTCCACCTTCGCCGTCCCGGAAATGGCAACAGAAGTTGTCATCTCCGCGTGCCGGATCGCACCATCGGGGCCGGAGGTGATCGTCATGACCAAGGCGATTAACAGCAAGGACACCGAGCATGACGTGGTGGTGGTCGGCGCGGGGGCGGCCGGACTGAGCGCGGCCCTGCTCCTCGGGCGCGCGCGGCGCAAGGTGGTCGTGGTCGACGCGGGCGCGCCGCGCAACGCCCCCGCCGCGCACATGCACGGCTACCTGTCCCGCGACGGCCTGCCGCCGTCGACCCTGCTGGAGCTCGGACGGGCCGAGATCGCCCGGTACGGCGTGCGGCTCGTCCGGGGGGCGCGTGGAGGAGGTCGAGCCCGGCTTCTCCGTACGGCTGGAGGGCGAGCCGGGGCCCGCGGCAGGCTTCCGCTGGGGATCTACCTGCTGTCCTTCGGCCTGTTCTCGATGGGCAGCGCGGAGTTCCTGCTCGCCGGGGTCCTGCCGGCCGTCGCCGAGGACCTGCGGATCACGCTGTCCTCCGCCGGCGGGCTGATCTCGGCGTTCGCCGCGGGCGTCGTGATCGGCGGGCCGCCGCTGGCCATCATGACCCTCCGCTGGCCGCGCCGGACGACGCTGGTGGTCGCCCAGGCGGCCTTCGCCGCCTGCGTGGCGATCGGCATCCTCACCGACAGCTATCCGGTGCTGCTGGTCACGCGGTTCCTCTGTGGTCTCGCGTACGCGGGGTTCTGGGCGGTGGTTGCCTTCACCGTCGCCGGCGCCGTCCTGACGCTCGTCGCGCTGCCGGCCACCAGCGGGCACGGGCAGGCGGGCGTCCGCAGCGAGCTCCGTACGATGCGGCGGCCCCAGCTCTGGATCGTGTACGCCGTCACCCTGCTGAGCACCGCGGCCTACATGATCTCCTACAACTACCTGGCGGCGTTCCTGACCGAGGTCACGGGTGTGCCGGGGGTCTGGGTGCCGGCGATCCTGACGCTGTTCGGCGTGGGTGCCTTCGCCGGGTTGTCGGTCGGCGGCCGCATCGCCGACCGGTTGCCCACGCACGCGCTCCTGGCCGGGGCGCTCGGGATCGCCGCCTGTTCCGTGCTGCTCGCCGTGCTCGGACGGCACGTCCCGGCCGTCGTACCGCTGGTGCTGCTGCTCGGCGTCGCCGGGTTCGTGCTGAACCCGGCGGTCTACGGGCGCGTGTTCGCCATCGCGTCGGGGGCGCCGACGCTCGCCGGGGCCACCACCGTCTCGGCCTTCCAACTGGGCATCAGCCTCGTGCCGGTGTCGGCCGCCGCCGCGCTGGACGCCGGGGCGGGGCTCACCGCCGTCCCGTGGATCGGCGCGGGCCTGGCCGTGATCACGATCGTCCCCATCCTGCTGGACCGCCTGCTGTCACGCCGGTGACCTTCCAGCAGACGCCCCCGGCGTCGTCCGGGCGCGGGGACAGGGCGAATCGCGAAGATCGAAAGAGGCGTACAGGCCCGGCGGCCGCGCTTCGCGGCGGACCGGACGCGGCAGCGGGACGTCACGCGGCGCTTCCTGGCCGCCGCGACCGGCGGCGACATCAACACGCTCATGGAACTGCTGTCCCCCGATGTCACCCTGTGGACCGACGGCGGCGGCAAGGTGCGCCAGGCGCTGCGTCCGGTCGTGGGGGCGCGGACGGTGGCCTCGTGGTTCGCCGCGATCGGCACGGTCACCTACCAGGGTGTCGAGCCGGGCGACATGAGGGCCGAGCCGGCCGAGATCAACGGCGGCCCCGGCATGGTGTTCAGCGGCCACGGGCGGGTCGTCGCCACCGTGACCTTCGACTTCGACGCCGACGGGCGCATCACCGCCGTGCACAACGTCGCGAACCCGGACAAGCTCCGGGCCGTCGCCGCCGGAACCGCCCGCGACCTCACGCCTTGACAGTCGGCGCTGACCCGGCCGGTGGCGACGATCTGACATGTCGGTTGTCCGCCATGCCCTAGTCATGGCGTATACGTCCCGTTCTGGCAAAACTTTCTTCTGCCGGTTGCGCAACCCCCCAACCGGTAGAAAGCGAGCCACCGCCATGCCATTCAGTCGTAGAGCGGCGCTGCTCAGCGCCGCCCTCGCCGCCACGCTCGTCGCGGCCGGCACCGGAAGCGCGCACGGTGACGCGACGGCCCCCGCCGCCGGCGTCACCGGCGTGCCGGCGTCGTCGGTCACCACCGCGCGGGTCACCCTCATCACCGGGGACGAGGTCACCGTGGCCAGCCAGGCCGGCCGTCCCGTCTCGGTCACCGTCAGCCCCGGCGACCGGTCGGCCGGCGACCTGCGCACCTACACGGTCGGCTCCGACGTGTACGTGCTGCCGACCGAGGCCGCGCCCCTGGTCGCCTCGGGCCAGGTGGACAAGCGGCTGTTCAACGTCACCCAGCTCATCGCCCAGGGGTACGACGACGCGCACAGCGAGTCGACCCCGACCATCGTGCGGTACTCCGGCAAGGGCCTGGCCAAGGCCGGTCCGCCCGACGGCGGCCGGGTCACCCGGTCCCTGCCCGGCATCCGGGGAGCGGCCGTCGCCGCGGGCAAGAAGCGAGGCGGCACGTTCTGGGAGGCCGTCGACGACGACACCGCCAAGGCGGGAACGCCCAAGGCCCGGCTCTCCGGCGGCATCGAGAAGCTCTGGCTGGACGGCAAGGTCAAGACGCTGCTCGACAAGAGCGTGCCGCAGATCGGCGCCCCCGAGGCGTGGGCCGCCGGTTACGACGGAACCGGCGTCAAGGTCGCCGTCCTGGACACCGGCGTGGACGCGGCCCACCCCGACCTGGCCGACAGGATCGCGGAGAGTCGCAGCTTCGTCCCCGGCCAGACGGCGAAGGACGGCCACGGGCACGGCACGCACGTCGCCTCCACGATCGCGGGCAGCGGCGCGGCCTCGGGCGGCAGGTACAAGGGCGTGGCGCCAGGCGCCCGGCTGATCGTGGGCAAGGTGCTGGCCGACGAGGGCGCCGGCATGGAGTCGTGGATCCTCGACGGGATGAGCTGGGCGGCCCACTCGGGCGCGAAGGTCGTCTCGATGAGCCTGGGCGGCCAGGAGGGCGCCGACGGCACCGACCCGCTGGCCGTGGCGGTCAACGAGCTGACCGCCGAGACGGGCGTGCTGTTCACCGTCGCCGCGGGCAACAGCGGCCCGGGGGCGACCACGGTGGGCTCGCCCGGCGCGGCCGAGGCGGCGCTCACCGTCGGCGCGGTCGACTCGGCGGACGCGGTCACCGACTTCTCCAGCCGCGGTCCCCGTGGCGGGGACGGGGCGCTCAAGCCGGAGATCACCGCGCCCGGCTTCAAGATCGTGGCCGCCCGTGCCGCGGGCACCTCGATGGGCACGCCGGTGGACGGCACGTACACCACGGCGAGCGGCACGTCCATGGCCACCCCGCACGTGGCGGGCGCCGCGGCGATCCTCGCGCAGCGGCACCCCGACTGGACCGCCGCGAGGCTGAAGAGCCAGCTCGTCAGCACGGCGAGGACGACGGCCGGCACCCCCGTGCACAGCCAGGGCGCCGGCCGCGTGGACGTGAGCCGCGCCGTACGGCAGCCCGTCTCGGGCTCCGGCGTGCTCGACTTCAGGCTCACCGACTGGGACGCCGGAGAGCCGGCCACCAAGGAGATCGAGTACGTCAACGACGGCGACCAGCCCGTCACCCTCACGCTCAGCGCCAAGGGCGCGGGCGAGGACCTGCCGGCCGCGGCGCTGACCGTGGGCGCGCAGACGGTGACCGTCCCGGCGCACGGCACCGCGTCGGCGGCCGTCACCGTGGACGCCTCGGCCGTGACGGCGGGGGCGCACGGCGCGCACGTCACCGCGACCACCGCCGACGGCCAGACGGTCGTGACCACGGCCGTCGGCTTCGTCCGGGACGTGGAGCGCTTCGACGTCACGCTCAAGGTGCTCGACCGGGACGGCAGGCCGACCACCGGCGTCGCCGTCGTGCACGACATCAATCTCGACAAGCTGACCCTTCCGGACAGCTACCTGATCGGCGCGGACGGCACCGCCAAGGTCCGGCTGCCCCGAGGCGAGCACGCCTTCATGGCGGAGATCTTCCACTACGCCGCCGACGGGAACCGGGTCTGGGAGTACACCTACGGCGCCGAGCCGGGCGCGGTCATCGACTCCGACCGGACCGTCACCTTCGACGGCGCCAAGGCCGGCCCGGTCACCATGGACACCCCGAAGCCGAACCAGACGAACCGGATCCGGCTCGGCCTGGCGATCCAGAGCTCGGCCGGCACCAACGCCTACGGCCTCGAACAGTGGATGAACGGCGAGACGAAGGTGTACTCCGTCCCGTCCCAGGGCACGAGCAGCCGCTTCGAGGCCCGTGTCGGCTGGTCGCTCACCGCGCCGGAGCTGAAGGCGCAGGCCCTCGGCGCCGGGGCCGGGCCGATCGAGCCGGCGTACTTCCGGGGCCGGGCCGGCTCCGCGCGCATCGACGGCACCCAGGTCATGCGGGCCACGGACGCCGGGACCGGACGTCCCGAGGACTACGCGGGGCAGGCGGTCCGGGGACGGCTCGCGCTGGTCGAGCGCAGCGACGAGCTCACGCCGCAGCAGCAGGTCGACAACGCCGCCGCCGCGGGCGCGGGCGCGGTCATCGTCTACAACGACAAGCCCGGCAACCTGGGCGCCGACAACTGGAGCACGACGCCGACCAAGATCCCGGCGATGACGCTGGCGGGCGAGCAGGGCGCCCGGCTGGCCGCGTCGGCGGCCAAGGGCGGGCTTCAGGTCCGGTTCACGGGCACGGCGGTGAGCCCGTACGCCTACGAGCTGGTCAAGTACCGCAACGGCGGCGTCCCGGCGGACCAGCGGTACAAGGTGCGCGACGGCGAGCTGGCCACGGTGCAGTCGTCGTTCCACGCGTCGGCGCCGGCCACGGAGGCCGGGTACGCCCGGGCGCTGGTCTCGCCGATGCAGACCATGGCCTACCAGGTCTTCACCCGGCTGACCATCCCGCGGCCCCTCACCGAGTACGTCACGGCCGACCTGCGGACCTGGGAGTCGATGCAGGTGGGATCGGTCTGGGAGGGCGGCCAGGCGTGGCAGCAGACCGCGCCGTCCGCGCTCAGGGCCGGTCAGCGGGTGTCGCGCGACTGGAACAAGGCGGTGGTCCGCACGGCGCTGCCGAACACGATGGACAAGTCGGCGGTCCGGGACGGCGCGATCGGTGTGGTGTTCGCGGGCGGGCTGTTCGACACCGCGCCCGGCCAGGTGTACCTGTTCCGCGCCCTCACCGACAAGGAGCAGGCGACGGTCTACCGCGACGGCGAGCTGCTGGGCTCCGCGCCGTCGTCGGCCGTCGCCTTCCCGATGGTGCCCGAACGCGCCCAGTACCGGGTGGTGACCGACGTGCAGCGGGACCAGCCCTTCTGGACCACCTCCACCAAGGTGCGCACCGACTGGACGTTCCGCTCGGAGCAGGCCGCCACCCCGGCCCTGCTGCCGGTCCTGTCGATCGACTACGACCTCGACGTGGACGAGGCCAACAGCGCCCGCGCGAACGCCGCCACCCGCGTCGGCCTCGGCCTGCGCTACCCGAAGGGCCTGGCGGGGCCGCGCATCACCAGGGCCGCCCTGTGGACCTCCACCGACGACGGCGCCACCTGGCAGCCGGTACGGCTCGCCGCCGCCGGTGAGCGGGCCTTCACCGGCACGATCAGGAACCCCGCGACCCCCGGCGGGTTCGTGTCGCTGCGCGTGCAGGCCACCGACGCCGACGGCGACACCGTCGAGCAGACCGTGACCCGCGCGTACCGGCTACGCCGATAGTTCCGGGTGAGGGGCGTCCCCGCCGGGGGCGCCCCTCACAGCGGGATCATGCCGGACCGGGCCGCGTACCAGGCGAGCTGCATGCGGCTGTCGGTCCCGGCCAGCTCCATCAGCCGCCGGATCCGGCGCTGGACGGTGCGCTCGCTGGTGCCGAGCCGGCTGGCGACCGTCTTGTCCGGCATCCCGGACAGCAGGTACGTCATCAGCGCGACATCGGTGTCGTCCCAGGCCGCGACCCCCTCGGCCACGCTCGTGGCGGTGAGCCGCAGCGGGGTCGCCGCCTGCCACACCCGCTCGAACAGCGCGACCAGCAGATGGACCAGGGACTGCCCTCTGACCAGGAGGAAGCCCGGCTCCACGCTCGTCTGGTCGGGCAGGATGGGCAGGAGCACGACCTCCCGGTCCACGATGATCATCTTGCTGGGCAGCTCGACGGCGATCCTGATCTCGTAGCCGCCCTTCAGGAACCTGCCGATCTCGGCCGGGGCCCTGGGGTCGTCCAGTGCGGCACGTTCGTACACGTAGCGGTAGGTGGCCAGGGTGTTGGTGGAGTCGTCGAGGTTGACGTCGAGCACGTAGGGGGGCCGGAAGAAGGCCAGCACCTCCCGCCGGGCGCCGCGTTCCAGGTTGCCGAGCCAGGTGGCCAGCTGTTCGGGCGTGGTGAGCGCCTCGATCTCGCCCGCGGGCGAGGCCGCGCCCGTGCGGTACACCTCCACCAGCTCGGCCAGCCTGCCCTGCACCTGTTGCAGCGCGGCCTGGCGCTCGGCGATCAGCGTGCCGAGGCCCACGTCGGGGGGCACGGCCATGTACAACCCGGTGTTGTCGCGGCTGGCCAGGCCGAGCGCGACGAGCCGCGTCACGGCCGCCGTCACGGCCGCCACCGGCAGGTCCAGCGCCTCGCCCACGTCGGGGATCGTCACCCGGCGGCGGCGCAGGAGCTCGATGTAGACGACCTCCTCCTCGTCGCTGAAACCCAGCCTATCCAGCATCTTTCATCACTTTCCGACTGCCTTGCAGCGTCACTGTCGCTCGTACGCGGGCGCGGCCAGTTCCCAGAGGCCGACCGGCCGCAGGGTGTCCGCGGCGGCGAGCAACCGCTTCTCGTGCACGTCCTCGCTGGAGAGCCGCACCAGGGTGTCCTCGTGGGCGGTGAACACGGTGCTGCCGTAGTCACCCCTCAGTATCCAGAGGTCCGGCGCCGCCTCCACGCAGGTCATGTCCTCGCGGGGAATCACTTCGTCATCGCAGGCCTGCTCCGGGGACATGGTCTCCGGCGAGACGTCGACCAGGACGGTGGCGGTGGCGCGCTCGTACCTGAGGGAGAGCTCCGGGCCGAAGACGTCCACCTCGACCAGCCGGAAACCCGGCAGGTCGGGCACGACGTTCGCGGTGTCCCGGCCGGCCATGGCCTGCGACTGGGCGGCGAGTGCGATCACCTCCTGGTTCGACCACGCCGCCAGGAACAGGGACGCGGCCACGCCGACCGCGGAGACGCGTACGGGCGCGGCGACCGGCAGGGCGATCCCGGCTCCCAGCGCGTAGCCGCACGCCCCGGCGGCCATGGCGATCAGGCCGACGCGCCAGCCGCCGAAGCCGACGAGGACGGAGACGGGGACGGTCATGGTCAGGCCGACGTACAGCGCGATGAGGGCGAACTGCCCCAGCAGCGAGGCGAGCCACCAGTTCCGCAACATGCCGTACCAGGACAGCAGCATCCCGAGCGGAAGGGTCGCGAACAGCATCAGCAGCAGGTTGCCCACGGCGTCCCCAGGGCCGTGGAAGGCGATGATCGCCTGTGCCAGGCCCACCACGGTTCCCACGAGCGCCGCCCGGATCAACGCATTCATGCTCGATCATGGACGATCTTCGCCCGCTCCTGTCAAGAGGGGACGGTCCGCCCGCTCCCGCCGGGAGAACCAGCGCCAGGACGGCGGCAGGAGCAGCAGCACGACGACGGGCAGCGGCCCCGCGGCGTTCTCGGGCAGCAATCCCACCAGGTCGAGACGGCCGGAGTCGGTCACGTCGATCACGACGGACCCGCCGACCTGGAGCAGTTCCAGGGCGACGACCGCCCAGAGCACCCACGTCCTGCGGCTGCCGAAGCGTCCCATCAGCCACCCGACCAGCCAGAGGAACGCCGCCTGCCACCCGAACAGCAGGAGTATGGCGGGCGCGAAGACGGACAACGCCGCGCCGCCCAGGAAGACCAGCCCCACGAGGCCGAACGCCACCTGAAGCGTCATGACGAACCTGGCGGCCCGTACGACGAAGGGCATCGGCTCGCCCCCGACCGTGTCCGTCATAGGGCAAATGATGACGGACCGGCCACCCGCCGGGACAGAGGAACCACGCGTGAATCCCACCTTTCGATCAGGAGACGATCGTCCGCGGCAGGGGCCCTCAATTGGACAGCGGCATGCGCGCAACGGATATTGGACGGGAATGGAGGATCTATTACATGGATGCGCGTCTGGACCATCTCGTTCTCTGGGTCTCCGACCAGCTCGCCGCCCTGCGCTTCTACGAGCAGGTGGTGGGCCTGCCGGGGGTCCGGGGGGAGGAGTTCCGCGAAGGCAAGGCGGGGTTCCCGAGCGTACGGATCGCCGATGAGACGATCATCGACCTGATGGCGCAGGACGTGTCGAAGGGTGTGGAGGAGGGCACGGGGGTGACGGGCAGCGCCGGGCACCAGATCAACCACTTCTGCCTGTCGGTGAGCCGGGAGGATTTCGACGCGCTCCAGGTGCGGCTGAAGGACCACGGGGTCGAGGTCACCGGCACCGGCTCCAACTCCTTCGGCGCCCAGGGCATCGCCCCCGAGACCATTTTCTTCCCCGACCCCGACCGCAACGTCATCGAGGTCCGCTACTACCGCTGAGCCGGCGGGGTTGTCGGTGGGGTTTGGTAGACAGCCGGCATGGGTGTGAGCGTCGACGAGTTCCTTGATCTGGTGCGGGGGTTGCCGGAGGTGACCGAGCATCCCAGTGCGGAGTGGGTCGGTTTCAAGGTCAACGGCAAGGGCTTCGGCTACCTGTGGGAGAAGACCGAGACCGTCGGGGTCAAGGCCACGATCGAGGAGCAGCTCGCGCTGGTGGCCGAGCGGCCCGAGGTGTTCGAGGTGCAGTTCACCGCCGGGCGCTTCGGGTGGGTCGTGGTCCACCTCGACAGGATCGACGCCGACGAGCTGTTCGAGCTGATGGCCGAGGCGTGGTGCCTGACCGCGCCCCGGCCGCTGGTCAGCGCGTTCGAGGCGGCGCACCAGATCGGCCCGTCGTGAGCCGGAGGTAGTCTCGGGCAGCGTGACCCCCATCGACATCCGGCTGCGCGAGTGGCGTGCGGACGACGCCCCGGTGGTGCTGAGCGCGTTCGAGACGCCCGATCTGCGCCGCCAGTCGCCCTTCCCCGTCATCACGCTCAAGGACGCGATGGGCTGGATCACGTCCTGGACGGGCGTCGGGCACGCGTTCGCCGTGACCGTCGGGGGCGGCACGGTGGTCGGGAACGTGGCGGTGGCCGGGATCGACGCCCACGACAACGGGTGGGTGTCCTACTGGGTCCTGCCCGCACACCGGGGGTTCGGGATCGCGACGGTCGCCACGCGGGAGCTGGCCCGGTGGGCGTTCGGCGAGCGCGGGCTCTTCCGGCTGGAGCTGGGGCACCGCACCGACAACCCGGCGTCGTGCCGGGTGGCGACCAAGGCGGGGTTCCTGGCCGAGGGCATCGAGCGCGGCAAGCTGCGCCACGAGGGCGTGCGCCACGACGTCGAGCGCCACGCCCGCCTGGCCACCGACTGACCTGGCCACCGACTGACCTGGTCACCGACTGACCTGGCCACGTGGTGGCGGGGTGAACTACCCTTTCCCGGGTGGACAGCGAGAGCCGGGCCGCGGCCGGGCTGCTGGCGGCCCTGAGCAGGGCGGCCGAGATCCTCGCCGACTTACGCCACCCCTTCGTGCGCGGCAGGCCCTTCTCCTGCTTCGTCCCGCCCTCGGGCGTGCGCACCGGCGCCGCGCTCACCCTGCCCGACGGCCGCGAGGTGCGTTTCGAGGTCTCCCTCACCGCCTCCGGCGACGCCTTCCACGTGGAGGGCGGCATCACCGTCGAGGACGAGCCGCTGCTGGAGCTGCCGCGCCGCAGCCTGCCGAACGTGCACGACGCGCTCACCGTCCTGGACGACTACGCGGGCGACGTCGCCGCCCCCGCTGACCGCATGCTGGACGGCCTGCTGGACGAAATTGTCTAATTGTCTGACAATGAGGGCATGAAGAACGGACCTCTCGCCGTCGTGGGCGCCTCCGCGCTCTGGGGCACCGCGGGCACCGCGGGGCTGCTCGTCTCGGCCGACTCGGTGTCCCTGGCCGCCGCCCGGCTGGTCATCGGCGGCGCCGCGCTCGGCCTGCTCGCGAGGGCCGGCGTCAGGCGGGCGCTCCGGCCGGGGCTGCTGCCGGCCGCCCTGGCGGTGGCGGCGTACCAGCTCTGCTTCTTCGCGGCGGTCGGGCGGACCGGGGTGGCCATCGGCACGGTGGTCGCGATCGGCAGCGGGCCGGTGTTCACCGGCCTGCTGTCCTGGGTGCTGCACGGACGGCGGCCGAGCGGCCGGTGGGCGCTGGCGACCACGGCGGCGGTCTGCGGCTGCGCGGCGCTCATCGTCGGCGGTGGTGCGCAGGCGGGCGGGCGGCTGGTGTCGGGCGTGCTGTTCGCGCTGCTCGGCGGCCTGCTCTACGCCTTCTACGCGGTCTCCGCGGCCAGGGCCATCGAGCAGGGGGCCGAGTCGGACGCCGTGATGGGCGTGCTGTTCGGCGGCGCCGCCGTGGTCATGCTGCCGGTGCTGCTGATCAACGGCGTCGGCTGGCTGGGGGAGCCGCGCGGGCTGCTCGCCGTGCTCTACCTGGGCCTCGGCACCACCGCGCTGTCCTACATCCTGTACGGGCGCGGCCTGCGCAGCACGCCGGTCGCCACGGCCTCGACGCTGGCGCTGACCGAGCCGGCCGTCGCCGCGCTGCTGGGCCTGCTGGTGCTGGGCGAGCGCCTGGCCCCGCTCTCGGTCGCCGGGCTGGTGATGCTGGTGCTCGGGCTGGTGGCGGTGGCCGTGCCGGAGCGCGGCAAGGAACGCGTCGCGGAAACGGCACTAGCATCACAGCCGTGATGTTGCCCCTCAAACCCGTCTCCACGGTCGGCGCGCTCGCCGGCGCCCTGCGCAGCCGGGTGCTCTCCGGCGAGATCGCGGCGGGGACGTCGCTGCCCGAGCAGGAGATCGCCGCGTCGTACGGCGTGGCCAGACCGACCGTGCGCGAGGCGCTGGCCGGCCTGGTGCACGAGGGACTGCTCAGGCGCGAGCGCAACCGCAGCGCCTATGTCCCGGAGGTGACGATCGCGGACCTCCAGGACCTCATGTACGTGCGCCGGCCCCTGGAGGACCTCATGGCCCAGGCCGTGGCCGGCCACCGGGTCCCCGACGCCGAGGCCGCGCTGCACAGGTGGGAGGAACTGCCCGCCGACGCACCGTGGTCGGCGACCGTGGCCGAGCACATGGCCCTGCACGAGGCGCTGATCGAGGCGGCCGGCAGCCGGCGGCTCGTACGCCTCTACGCCACGCTCGCCGCCGAGACCAGGCTCGGCATGGTCCGCCTGCGCGAGGTCTACCGCGACCGGGACGTCCTGGTCCGCGAGCACCGCGAACTGCTCGACGCCATCGCGGCGGGTCCGGCGGAGGCGGCGCGGGCGGCCGTCGCGGCGCATCTCAGCCACAACTGGGGCAGTCCCGAGCGTCCCTGAACCGCAACGCCATGTGCGCCATTGAGCGCGAGCCCTTGCGGGACAACCCCGGAACTCGCGAGAATCGCGGCCATGCACGGCAACCCGATGCCGGACTCCTACGTATATGTCACCGAAGAGGGCGTCACCCGTCACTACGCCGACGGCAGCGTCGAGGCCCTTGCGTGGGAGGACGTGGCGGAGGTCCGTGTCGCCACCGAATCCGGGGAAGACGTTCTCTACATCCTGCTCGATCGTGAGGGCGAAGGCTGTGTGGTGCCGCGTTCCGCGACCGATGCCACCTTTCTCGCCCGTCTACGCTACTTGCCCGATTTCGATCTCGACCGGCTGAACCTGGCCGCCGATTCCGCGCGTGACGGAGTTGTGGTCGTGTGGCGCAGCCCTGATCCGCCGTCCGCATTGCCGGACCTGGAGTACGACTAGCGGGTCCATCGGCCGGTCACCTGGCGAAATGTCGCAATAAACCTCATATTTCCTCGCCCGTGCGCTGCACTTTTGGATCGTTCCGTCAACCCCCGAAACCCCTAGATCGACGTCCGATTGTGGACATTTCCCGTTATTCCCCAGGTTGGAATCGATCTTTACTCTTTAGTGGGGGCCGCCGCCCTTGATAACGCATGGGTCATTGACAACCTATGCGGCACAAGGAACGTCCTGTTATCGCGGTGAAAGCAGTTATCACAGGGTGGTGCTATGAGGGTGGGGACTGGGGAGTCCACTGCTGTGCTCCTCGAGGCCGCGCCGCGCCTGGAATCCAGCATCTGGACCCGGGCGTACCTGCGGCTCCTGTTAGGCGGAGACACGGCATGCGCGCTGCTGGCGTGCGTGTGCGTGCTGGGCGTACGCCTAGCCTCCGGCGTGTACGTGCCGATCGCCGAGTACGTGCTCGGGCTCGGCCTGCTCGTCGCCTGGCCCGTCGCGCTCATGATGGGAGGCGCGTACCGCCAGCGCGCCAACGGCGAGGGCACGGAGGAGTTCAAGGCCGTCTTCACCGGCGGCATCGGGCTGATGGCCACCACGGCCATCCTGGCCTACGCCACGCAGACGGCCATCGCGCGCAGCTTCGTCATGGCGATGCTGCCGCTGGTGCTGCTGGCCACGCTCTACTTCCGCTACCGCATGCGCAAGCGGCTGCATCGCAGGCGGGCGATCGGCGAGTACATGCGCCAGGTGATCGCGGTCGGGCACCGGGAGTCGATCCTCGACCTCGTCGTGCAGTTCCGCCGCCAGCCGCACCACGGCATGCAGGTGGTGGGGGCGTGCCTGCCGCACGACACGCTGGACGTCGACCTCGACGGCATCCCGGTGATGGGCGCCTTCGGCGACGTCGCCGAGGTCGTGGCCCACTCGCGGGCCGACGCGGTGGCCGTCCTGGCCTGTCCCGAGCTCGACGGCGCGGCGCTGCGCCGGCTGGCCTGGAGCCTGGAGACGGCGCGTACGGACCTGTTCGTCGCGCCCGCGCTCATGGACGTCGCCGGCCCGCGCATCAGCATCAGGCCCGTGGCCGGGATGCCGCTGCTGCACGTGGAGCACCCGGAGTTCGACGGCACGCGGCAGCTCCTGAAGGCGGCCTTCGACCGGCTGGTGGCCGGCGCGGCCCTGCTGGTGCTCGCGCTGCCGCTGCTGGCGCTCGCCCTGGTGATCCGGCTGACCAGCCGGGGGCCCGCGCTGTTCCACCAGACCAGGGTGGGCAGGGGCGGCAGAGAGTTCCGGGTGGTGAAGTTCCGCACGATGGTGGTCGACGCCGAACGGCTCAAGGACCAGCTTCTGGAGGCGAACGAGTTCGACGGGGTGCTGTTCAAGATAAGGAACGATCCAAGGATCACCCGGGTCGGCGCCTTCCTGCGCCGCTACTCGCTGGACGAGCTGCCGCAGCTCCTCAACGTGATCCGTGGTGAGATGTCGCTCGTCGGCCCCCGTCCGCCGCTGCCGGAGGAGGTCGCCAGGTACGGCGCCGACGTGCGCCGCCGTCTGGTGGTCAAGCCGGGCATGACCGGCCTCTGGCAGGTCAGCGGCCGCTCCGACCTGACGTGGGAGGAGTCCGTACGGCTCGACCTGCGCTACGTGGAGAACTGGTCGCTCCTGCTCGACCTGCAGATCCTGTGGAAGACCTGGTCCGTCGTCACCCGTGGAGAAGGGGCTTACTAGCAGTGAAGGCACTCGTGCTCGCCGGAGGGTCGGGCACACGGCTCCGGCCCATCACGCACACCTCGGCCAAGCAGCTGGTCCCCGTCGCCAACAAACCGGTCCTGTTCTACGGGCTGGAGGCCATCGCGGCGGCCGGGATCCGGGAGCTCGGCCTGGTGGTCGGCGACACGCAGGCGGAGATCGAGTCGGCCGTGGGGGACGGCTCGGCGTTCGGGCTGCAGGTGACCTACCTCCGCCAGGAGGCGCCGCTCGGACTGGCGCACGGCGTGCTGATCGCCCGCGAGTACCTGGGCGACGAGGACTTCGTCATGTACCTGGGCGACAACTTCGTCGTCGGCGGCATCAACGACCTGGTGGACAGGTTCACCAGGGAACGGCCCGCCGCGCAGATCATGCTGACCAGAGTCGGCGACCCCGGCCAGTTCGGGGTCGCCGAGCTGGACGCGAAGGGCCGCGTGGTCGGCCTGGAGGAGAAACCGGCCCGGCCCAAGAGCGACCTGGCGCTGGTCGGCGTGTACCTGTTCAGCCCGGCGATCCACGCCGCCGTCGCCGAGCTCAAGCCGTCGTGGCGGGGCGAGCTGGAGATCACCGACGCGATCCAGTGGCTGATCGAGGCCGGGCTGCGCGTGGAGTCGTCGGTGATCTCGGGATACTGGAAGGACACCGGCAACGTCACCGACATGCTGGAGGTCAACCGGCTGGTCCTGGAGTCGGTCGAACCCGGCGTGCGCGGGCGGGTCGACGAGGCCAGCGAGCTGATCGGCCGGGTCGTGGTCGAGCCGGGCGCGGTGGTCGAGCGCTCCCGCGTGGTCGGCCCGGCGATCATCGGCCGGGGCGCGCGCGTTCAGGACAGCTACGTCGGGCCGTTCACCTCGGTCGGCGCGTCCTGCGTGGTCACCGGCAGCGAGATCGAATACTCGATCCTGCTGCCCCGGGCGTCCATCGACGGCGTGGGCCGGATCGAGGCGTCCTTGATCGGCCACGACGTCGAGGTCACCCGAGCGCCCAACACGCCCAGAGCCCACCGTCTCGTGCTGGGCGATCACAGCAAGGTACAGATCACTACATGACAAGAATTCTGGTGACGGGCGGTGCGGGGTTCATCGGCTCGCACTTCGTCCGGGGGCTGCACGACGCGTACGTGACCGTCCTCGACAAGCTCACCTACGCCGGGAACCGGGCCAACCTCGACGGCGTGCGCCACGAGTTCGTCCACGGCGACATCTGCGACGCGGAGTTGCTGCGCGAGGTCGTGCCCGGTCACGACCTGGTGGTGAACTTCGCCGCCGAGTCCCACGTCGACCGGTCGATCGAGGGCGCCGCCGCCGAGTTCATGCGGACCAACGTGCTCGGCACCCAGACGCTGCTCCAGGCGTGCCTGGAGGCGGGGACGCCGAAGGTCGTCCAGGTCTCGACGGACGAGGTCTACGGGTCGATCGACATCGGCTCCTGGGACGAGTCCGCGCCGGTGCGCCCGCGGTCGCCGTACGCGGCCAGCAAGGCGGGCGGCGACCTGATCGCCCGCTCGTACGCGATCACCTACGGCCTGGACGTGTCGATCACCCGCTGTGGCAACAACTACGGCCCCCGGCAGTACCCGGAGAAGCTGATCCCGCTGTTCGTCACGAACCTGCTGCGCGGCCGCCCGGTCCCGCTGTACGGCGACGGCGGGAACGTGCGCGACTGGATCCACGCCGAGGACCACTGCGCCGGCATCCGCCTGGTCGCGGAGAAGGGCGAGCCCGGCGAGATCTACCACATCGCCGGCACCGCCGAGCTGACGAACAAGGAGCTGACCGCCCGCCTGCTCGAAGCCTGCGGCCGCGATTGGGACTCGGTGCGCTACGTCGAGGACCGCAAGGGCCACGACCGCAGGTACTCCCTGGACGACGGCAAGCTGCGCAAGCTCGGCTACCGCCCGGAGATCCCGTTCGAGCAGGGGCTGAAGGACACCGTCCGCTGGTACGCCGAGCACCGCGACTGGTGGCCCGCGTGACCGGGCGCCTGCCATGAGGTGGCTGATCACGGGCGGCGGCGGCATGCTGGCCGCCGATGTGCTCGAACGGGCGACGCTGACCGGCGAGCCGGTGCTCGCGCTCGGCCGTTCCGAGCTCGACCTGCGCGACCGGCGCTCGGTCCGCGACTTCGTCTCCGCCTACCGGCCGGGAGTGGTGGTCAACTGCGCCGCCTGGACCGCCGTGGACGACGCCGAGACCCACGAGGACGAGGCGCTGGAGATCAACGGGCACGCGGTGGGCTGGCTGGCCGAGAGCTGCGCGCGGGCCGGGGCGCGGCTCGTGCACGTGTCCACCGACTACGTCTTCGACGGCACCGCGCCGGCGCCGTACCCGGAGGATGCGCCGACCGCGCCGGTGAACGCGTACGGCAGGACCAAGCTCGCCGGCGAGCGGGCGGCGCTGGAGCACGGGCACCACGTGGTGCGCAGCGCCTGGCTGTACGGCGCGGCCGGCCCCAACTTCGTGCGGACCATGATCAGGCTGGCGGCCGAGCGCGACACCGTGGACGTGGTCGACGACCAGCACGGCCAGCCGACGTGGACCGCCGACCTGGCCGACTACCTGGTACGGCTGGCGCAGTCCGAGCTGCCGCCGGGCGTCTACCACGGCACCAGCTCCGGGGAGACGACATGGTGCGGCCTGGCCAAGGAGATCTTCACGCTGCTCGGCCTGGACCCGGATCGGGTGCGCCCGGTGAGCTCGGCGGGCTTCCCCCGGCCGGCCCGGCGTCCGGCCAACAGCGTGCTCGCGCACACCAGGGGAGAGCCGATCCGGCAGTGGCACCAGGCGCTGCGCGCGGCGTGGCCGGTGCTGACGCGCGGGCGCCGGTGCGGCGTCGCGTAGGCGGCGCGGTGCTGTGGCTCATGGTGGCGGGCCTCGCGGGGTGGGCGGGGCTGCGGCTGTTCGGGTGGGAGCCGAAGTTCCTGTGGTCGCAGCTCGTGTCGTTCACGCCGTACGCGGCGGCGCT
This sequence comes from Nonomuraea sp. NPDC052265, assembly GCF_044547985.1. NCBI lineage: Bacteria > Bacillati > Actinomycetota > Actinomycetes > Streptosporangiales > Streptosporangiaceae > Nonomuraea > Nonomuraea sp. NPDC052265. The sequence continues at coordinate 278,609 of NZ_JBIUBJ010000011.1, read as the reverse complement.
GTCGGTGGTGCCGCTGGGGTTCGCGCTCTACCTGCGCTCCGGGCCGCTGATCGCCGCCGCGCTCACCGTGACGTGCGCGTTCGCGGTGGCCGTCGTGCCGCGCGCGGTGCCCGAGGGCAATCCGCAGGCCGCCGGGCCGGTGCTGCGGGTGATGGCGGTCAACCTGCTGCACTCCTCCGTGTTGCCGCCGGTGCTGGTGGAGACGGTCGAGCGCGAGCGGCCGGACGTGCTGCACCTGCTGGAGTTCACCGGCCTGATGCGGGAGCGGGTGGAGGAGCTGGGGCTGGCGCGGCTGCTGCCGTACCGGATCGTGTTGCCGGGGGAGGACTCGTCGGGGGCGGCGATCTACTCGCGGTACCCGCTGCGGGCCGCGGACGAGCCGATCGCGGCGCCGCCCTTCGAGGAGAGCCCGCGCCACCTGCCCGCCGTCGTCACGCTGCCGGGCGGGCGGGAGGCCGAGATCGTCGCGGTGCACGCGTGCGCGCCCTCGGAGGGCTGGCGGACGGCGTGCTGGGCGTCGAGCATCCGGGCGCTGCCGCCCGCCGGAGGGCCCCTGCGGATCCTGGCCGGGGACTTCAACTCCACCCTCGACCACGCGGTGCTGCGCGACCTGATCGCCACCGGCTACCGGGACGCCGCCGACGTCACCGGGAAGGGCCTCGCCATGACCTGGCCCTACTACGAGCAGCCGCGGCTGTTCCCGAAGGTGGCCATCGACCACGTGCTGGCCGACCGGCGGATCGCGATCCGGAGCTTCACGACCCTGCGGGTGCCGAGGACCGACCACCGGGCGACGCTCACCGAGCTGGTCCTTCCTTGATGTGACGTTTCCGGAGCTGAGACCGATATGTCATGGACACCCAGGGGGACGGATGACGAGGTTGCCGGAGAGGAAGACGGTGTTCGGCACCGTGCTGGACGCCCTCACCATGAGCCAGGTGATCGCCCGCTGCGTGGCGGCCGTCGCGGCGGACGGCAGGCTGACCATCGGTGTGGTGAACGCCGCCAAGGTCGTCAACATGCGCGCGGACGCCGCCCTGCGCCAGTCGGTGCTGGACAGCGATCTCGTGCTGGCCGACGGGCAGGCGGTGGTCTGGGCCGCGCGGGTGCTCGGCCACCGGGTCCCCGAGCGGGTGGCGGGCATCGACCTGTTCACCGAGCTGATGGCCGAGGGCGCCCGGCGCGGCTACCGGGCCTACTTCCTCGGCGCGACCGCCGAGGTGCTGGCCGGGGTGCTGGACGAGGTGCGCGCCCGCTACCCGGGCCTGGCCGTCGCCGGCTCCCGCGACGGCTACTTCGCGCCGGAGGAGTCGGCCGAGGTCGCCGCCGAGATCGCCGCCTCGCGGGCCGACCTGCTGTTCCTGGGCATCACCTCGCCGAAGAAGGAGATCTTCATCCGCGAGTGGGGCGAGCGCACCGGGGCGCGGATCATCCACGGCGTGGGCGGCTCGTTCGACGTGCTGGCCGGGCGTACCCGGCGGGCGCCGCTGGGCTGGCAGCGATCAGGGCTGGAATGGCTCTACCGCATGCTCCAGGAGCCGCTGCGGCTCGGGCCGCGCTACGTGCGCACCAACGGCAGATTCCTGCTCCTGGTGGTCAGGGAGTGGGCCGGTGTCAGACGCAGGATCGAGGAGACGACGTGACGGATCACCGGATCGCTCTGCTGAGCTCCGGCCACCAGGACTTCGTGCGGGGCATGCTGGACCTATCGGTACGCGGCCTGCCCCCCGGATACGGCGACGGCGGCTTCGTCTTCACCCGCCGGGGCCGGCAGCAGTCCGACGGCACCTGGACGGCCGTGCCCGAGGGGCGCAGCATCCGCTACTCCGCGATCGTCGCGCTCGGCGTGGCCACCCTGGAGGAGTCCCGGCAGCGGGCGGCGCTGGCCGGTGACGACGTCCTCGACCTGGTGGGGAACCTGGTCAAGCGGCTGCCCGAGGTGACCGGCGCCGGTGACGCCGCGCTGATCTGCTGGGCGGCGGCCGAGAGCGGGCACGCCGATCTCGACCTGGCCCTGAGCCGCCTCGCCGAGCTGGACGCGGGCGGGCAGATCCACACCGTCGAGGCGGCGTGGGTGCTGGCCGCCCTGGTCGCGGCGGGGGTGCGCGACGGCCGGGCCGAGCGCGCCCGCGAGCGGCTGCTCGGCGGGCTGGCCGGCAACCGGCTCTACCCGCACGCGCTCGGCCAGGGCGGGCTGGTGCCCCGCTACCGCGCCCACGTGGGGTGCTTCGCCGACCAGGTCTACCCGCTCCAGGCGCTGGCCAGGCTGCACGCCGCCACCGGCGACGCCGAGGCGCTGCGGGCCGCCGAGCAGGTGGCCGCGGGCATCTGCCGGGCCCAGGGGCCGCGGGGGGAGTGGTGGTGGCACTACGACGCCCGTACCGGCTCGGTGGTCGAGGGGTATCCCGTCTACAGCGTCCACCAGCTCTCCATGGGGCCGATGGCGCTGCTGGACCTGGCCGACGCGGGTGGCACGGCATACGTGGCGGAGATCTCCAAGGGGCTCGACTGGATGATCGAGCGGCCCTCGTTCGTGCTCGACGACCTGGCGCTGACCTGGCGCAAGGAGGCCAGGGACGACCCCCGCAAGCTGGTGCGCGGGCTGCGGGCGATGGCGACGGGCGTGCACAGGGGGCTGCGGCTCGGCGTGCTGGACCGGGTCTACCCGCCGGTCGCCGTGGACCGGGAGTGCCGGCCGTACGAGCTGGGGTGGCTGCTGTACGCGTGGCTGGCCAGATGCGGACAAAGCGCGTGACTTAGCCCTGAATCGGTGCGATAGATCGATTCAGGGTTCGGGGGATTTTTCCGTTTCAAGGGGGTTCCCGTGTTACGGCGGCTTCGCCATGCGCTCCTTTCCGTCCTGCTGATCACGACCGGCCTGGCGATCGTCGCGTCGCCGGCCGCGCAGGCACTGCCGGGCAGCTTCCAGAGACAGGTGGTCTTCAGCGGCCTGACCAATCCGACCAACATCGAGTTCGCCTCGGACGGCCGGGTGTTCGTCGCCGAGAAGAGCGGCCTGATCAAGGTCTTCGACTCCCTCGCCGACACCACGCCGGCGATCTACGCCGACCTGCGCACGCAGGTGCACAACTTCTGGGACCGCGGGCTCCTCGGCCTGGCCCTGCACCCCGACTTCCCGGCCGACCCACGCATCTACGTGCTGTACTCCTACGACGCGGTGCCCGGCGGCAGCGCGCCGCGCTGGGGCACGGCGGGCGCGAGCGCCGACCCGTGCCCGACCCCGCCCGGCGCGACGGGCGACGGCTGCCTGATCACCGGGCGCCTGTCCTCGCTGGCGCCCTCGGGCGGCTCGGTCGTCGAGACCCCGCTGATCACCGACTGGTGCCAGCAGCACCCCAGCCACTCCGTCGGCGACCTGGCGTTCGGCCCCGACGGCATGCTCTACGCCAGCGGCGGCGACGGCGCCAGCTTCAACTTCGCCGACTACGGCCAGGACAACCTGACCAGCTCGGACATCACCCCGGACAACCCCTGCGGCGACCCGCCCTCGCCCGTCGGCACGGCGCTCGCCCCGCCGGCCGCCGAGGGCGGCGCGCTGCGCTCGCAGGATCTGCGCACCGGCGGCGACCCGGCGGGCCTGAACGGCAGCATCATCAGGATCGACCCGGACACCGGCGCCGCCGCTCCCGGCAACCCGAACGCCGGCAGCGCCGACCCCAACGCGGCCCGGATCATCGCCTACGGCCAGCGCAACCCGTTCCGCATCACCGTACGGCCCGGCACGAACGAGATCTGGGCGGGCGAGGTCGGCTGGAACACCTACGAGGAGATCAACCGCATCACCTCTCCGACCGGCCCGGTCGGCAACTTCGGCTGGCCCTGCTACGAGGGCCCGGCCCGGCAGGGCGGCTACGACAACCTGAACCTGACCCTCTGCGAGAACCTGTACGCGGCGGGCCCGACGGCGGTGACGCAGCCGTACTTCGCCTGGAACCACGCCTCCAAGCCCGCGCCGAACGACCCGTGCCCGTCGGGCGGCTCGTCCTCCAGCGGCGTCGCCTTCTACGAGGGCGGCTCCTACCCGGCCGCCTACGACGGCGCGCTGTTCTTCTCCGACTTCAGCAGGTCGTGCGTCTGGGTCATGACCGAGGGCGCGAACGGCCTGCCCGACCCGGCGACGGTGACCACGTTCGACTCCGGGATGCCCGCCGTGGAGGTGCAGACCGGCCCCGGCGGCGACCTGTTCGCGGTCGACTACACCAACGGGCAGATCATCCGATACCTGTACAACAACACCCCGCCGACCGCCGTCATCGGCGCCGGCGCGACCTCGGGCAACGCGCCGCTCACGGTCAACTTCACCTCCGCCGGATCCACCGACGCCGACGGCGACCCGCTCACCTTCCGCTGGGACCTGGACGGCGACGGCGACCACGACGACTCCACCTCGGCCACGCCGTCCTACACCTACGCGCAACCGGGCTCCTACGTGGTGCGGCTGCGGACCGACGACGGGCGAGGCGGCCAGGGGAACGCGACCGTCACGATCAACGTGAACAACACGGCCCCGACGGCGACCATCAACTCCCCGTCGCCCTCGCTGACGTGGGCCGTCGGTGACACGATCACGTTCTCCGGCACCGGCACCGACGCCCAGGACGGCACGATCCCCGGCTCGCGGATGCAGTGGAAGCTGATCATGCATCACTGCCCCAGCACCTGCCACGAGCACGAGATCACCACCTTCACCGGCACCGGCGGCTCCTTCGCGCCCCCGGACCACGAGTACCCCTCGCACCTGGAGCTCAGGCTGACCGTGACCGACGCGCACGGCCTGACCGACACCAAGAGCGTGCTGCTCCAGCCGAAGACGGTGAACCTGACCTTCCAGACCGTGCCCGCCGGGCTGCAGCTCGGCTTCAACAGCGAGCAGACCGTCGCCCCCTTCACCAGGACGGTGATCGTCGGCTCGCACAACTCGGTCTCCGCGCCCTCGCCGCAGAGCTCCGGCGGGTCCGGCTACACGCTCGCCTCCTGGTCCGACGGCGGCGCGGCCACCCACAACGTCACGGCTCCGGCCACCGCGACGACCTACACCGCGACGTACCAGCAGTCCCAGGTGCCGGACGGCCTGGTGGCGGCGTACGGGATGGACGCGGGCACCGGGACGGCGGTCGCCGACGCCTCGGGCAAGGGCAACAACGGCACGGCCGCGAACACGACCTGGTCCCTGACCGGCAAGTACGGCCAGGCGTTGTCGTTCGACGGCACGTCGAGCTGGGTGACGGTGGCCGACTCCAGCTCTCTGCGCCTGACGAACGGGATGACGTTGGAGGCGTGGGTGCGTCCGTCGAGTGTGACGGGGTGGCGGACGGTGGTGATGAAGGAGTTCGGGGCGGATCTGGCGTACGCGGTCATGGGCAGCGGCGGCAGTGGCCCGGCGGCGTTCGTCTACACCTCTTCGGGGGCGAACGCTCCGGCGGCGGCCAATCTGCCGTTGAACACCTGGAGTCATGTGGCGGCGACCTATGACGGCTCGACGTTGCGGATGTTCGTCAACGGCACGCAGGTGGCGACCAATCCGACGGGCGGCAACCTGCGCGCCGGGACGAGTCCGCTGCGGATCGGCGGGAACAGTGGTTCCGGTGACTACTTCAGCGGTCTGATCGACGAGGTGCGCGTCTACAACAGGGCGCTCACCGCCGCCCAGATCACCACCGACATGAACACCCCCGTCGGGCAGCAGGGACCGCCCGACACCCAGCCGCCCACCGCGCCCGGCTCCCTGGCCGCGACCGGCGGTCAGGGCAGCGCCCAGCTCGCCTGGACGGCCTCGACCGACAACGTGGCCGTCACCGGGTACACCGTCCACCGGTCGGCGACCGCCGGGTTCACGCCGTCCGGGGCCAACCAGGTGGGCTCGACCGCGAGCACGTCGTTCACGGACTCGGGGGTCGCGGCGGGCACGTACTACTACCGTGTCGTGGCCTTCGACGGCTCGGGCAACACCGGCCCGTCGTCCAACGAGGCGTCGGCGGTGGTGACCCAGCCGCCCACGGTCAGCGGCCTGGTGGCGGCGTACGGCATGAACGCGGGCACCGGCACCGCCGTCGCCGACGCCTCCGGCAACGGCAACAACGGCACCGCCACCGCGGTCACCTGGGCGGCCGGCAAGTACGGCCAGGCGTTGTCGTTCGACGGCACGTCGAGCTGGGTGACGGTGGCCGACTCCGCTTCGTTGCGGCTGACGAACGGGATGACGCTGGAGGCGTGGGTGCGTCCGTCGAGTGTGACGGGGTGGCGGACGGTGGTGATGAAGGAGTTCGGGGCGGATCTGGCGTACGCGGTCATGGGCAGCGGCGGCAGTGGCCCGGCGGCGTTCGTCTACACCTCTTCGGGGGCGAACGCTCCGGCGGCGGCCAATTTGCCGTTGAACACCTGGAGTCATGTGGCGGCGACCTATGACGGCTCGACGTTGCGGATGTTCGTCAACGGCACGCAGGTGGCGACCAATCCGACGGGCGGCAACCTGCGCGCCGGGACGAGTCCGCTGCGGATCGGCGGGAACAGTGGTTCCGGTGACTACTTCAGCGGTCTGATCGACGAGGTGCGCGTCTACAACAAGGCGCTCACCGCCGCCCAGATCGCCACCGACATGAACACGCCGGTCAGTTAGCTCCGGCATGAGCACGCCGGTCGGTTAGCTCCGGCTGCTCTCGTCGCGCAGCCAGGTGGTGTAGTCGCCCGCGCGGATCGCGCGGGCGGCCCGCCGCCTGGCCAGCACGGCCATCGCGGCGAAGACCACCGCCGCGCCCACCAGGCGCGGCTCCTTCGCCACGATGGCCGCCAGGTCGCGCGGGCCGGTGCGCTCGCCGGCGGTGGCCGAGGTCCGCTCCAGCTCGGTGACGCTGGTCATGGCCCGGATCCGGCGGCGCAGCAGGTCGGCGACCGTGCGTGGCGGATGGATCACCGCGCGGGCCGTGCCGACGATCACGCGTTCGTCGGGCGCGAACGCCAGCGAGGCGGTCAGGTCGTCGGCCATCACGGGCGGCAGCGCGCGCAGGCGCTCGTTGCCCGCGCCGTTCACCGCGATCACGCCACGGGCGAACAGCCCGGCGCGGACGTGCGGCAGCCGCGTCCAGATCGCGTAGTAGGCGCGCACCGGCCACGGGCGGTCGGCCAGCGTCAGGTCCCGCTCCGGCGCGGCGGCGAGCGGCCCGTCCGGCGCGCTCAGCACGGCCGCCAGCGCGCGGGCGGAGGCGGTGCTGAGCTCGACGTCGGCGTCGACGTACAGGCGGGGGTAGCCGCGGGCCGCCTCGTCGCCCAGGCGCAGCGCCGCGCTCTTGGAGGGGACGGGCGTGGTCAGCACCCGGACGTCGTAGGGCCGCGCGACCTCCGCCGTGTCGTCGGTGCAGCCGTTGGCCACGACCACCACGTCGAACTCGCCGGGCGCCGCCTCGCCGAGCAGGCGGTCCAGCAGGCGGCCGAGCACCTTGGCCTCGTTGTGGGCCGGGATCACGACGCTCACCACGACGGCAGGATCCCCGCGTCGCGGGCCTGCTTGAGCGTGGGGGCGGCGGCGTCCTTCGCCGACAGGACCGGCTCCACGTCGATCGGCCACTCGATGGCGAGGTCGGGGTCCAGCGGGTGGATGCCGTGCTCGTGCGCCGGGTCGTACGGGGAGGAGCAGAGGTAGACGACGGTGGCCGACTCGCTGAGGGCCATGAAGCCATGACCTAACCCCTCGGTCAGGAAGATGCCCTGGCGCGAGACGTCGTCCAGCCGCACCGCCTCCCACCGCCCGTACGTCGGCGAGCCCACGCGGACGTCCACGACGACGTCCAAGGCCTCGCCCGCCACGCACATGACGTATTTGGCCTGGCCGGGCGGCACGTCGGCGAAGTGGATGCCGCGCAGCACGCCGCGGCTGGAGACCGAGCAGTTGACCTGGGCCAGCTCGATCGAGCGCCCTGTCGCCTCCCGCAGGTCGGCGGCGCGGAAGCTTTCCAGGAAAACGCCCCGGGGATCGCCGTGGACGCGGGGGGTGTAGAGCAATGCTCCATCGATGCTCAGGCGTTTCATGAAGACACTTGTAACACTCATTGCCACCCACCCGAAGTATGGCTGTGGGTTTCCAAAGGGGGAAATCTTGTCATTTCTGGGTGGGGCCCTTTGTTGATGACATCGTGCCGGTTGTGCGGCTCGACGGACCTGGTCGGCGTGGTGGATCTCGGGGCTACTCCGCCCTGTGAGCTCTTCCTCACCGCGGAACAACTCGATCAGCCCGAGCTCACCTATCCCCTTCATCTGCGGGTCTGCACGGGCTGCTGGCTGGCCCAGATCCCGCCGTTGATCACGCCGGAAGAGACATTCACCGAATACGCCTACTTCGCGTCATTCTCCGCCTCCTGGGTGGAACACGCGCGACGGTTCGTCGACTCGGCGGTGGAACGGTTGAAGCCGTCCTTCGTGGTCGAGGTGGCCAGCAACGACGGCTACCTGCTGCAGCACGTGGTCGAGCGCGGCGTCCGGTGCCTCGGCATCGAGCCGTCGGCCAACGTGGGGCAGGCCGCCAAGGACAAGGGCGTGCCGACGCTCACGGCGTTCCTGACGCCGGAGACGGGCGCGTCGGTGCGGGACGGGAACGGTCCCGCCGACCTGGTGGTGGCCAACAACGTCTACGCGCACATCCCCGACGTCATCGGCTTCACCCAGGGCCTGCGCGCCCTGGTGGCCGACGACGGATGGGTCTCGATCGAGGTCCAGCACCTGCTCACGCTCGTGGAGCTGAACCAGTACGACACGATCTACCACGAGCACTTCCAGTACTACACGGTGGCCTCCGCACAGCGGGCGCTGGCGAGCGGCGGCCTGACCCTGGTCGACGTCGAGCTGCTGCCCACCCACGGCGGGTCGATCCGGCTGTGGGCGCGGCCCTCGGGGAGCCCGTCCGACCGGGTGCTCGACGTGCTCGCCAGGGAGAAGGCCGCCGGGCTGCACGACCTCTCCGGTTACGCGGGGTTCGCGGAACGGGTCGCCCGGGTCCGTCGTGACCTGCTGCGATTCCTGATCACCGCCGCCGAGGAGGGCAAGACGGTCGCCGGGTACGGCGCGCCGGGCAAGGGCAACACGCTGCTCAACCACTGTGGGATCCGGCCGGACCTGCTGGCCTACACGGTGGATCGCAATCCGTACAAACATGGCAGGTTCACGCCGGGCACCAGGATCCCGATCGCTCCGCCGGAGCGCATCGCCCAGGACCGCCCGGACTATGTGCTGGTCCTGCCGTGGAACCTGCGCGAAGAGCTCACCGCTCAGCTCTCCTATGTGTACGAATGGGGCGGCCGGCTGGTCTTCCCGATCCCACACCTGGAGGTCGTGTGAAGGTTGTTCTGTTTTGCGGAGGATTCGGCACCCGGATGCGGACCGGTGTGCCGGGCGAGGTGCCCAAGCCGATGGCGCTCGTCGGTCCGCGACCGCTGCTCTGGCACGTGATGCGCTACTACGCCCACTTCGGACACAAGGAGTTCATCCTGTGCCTGGGGTACGGCGCCCACCACATCAAGGACTTCTTCCTCGGCTACCAGGAGGCCACGTCCAACGACTTCGTGCTGCGCGGCGGCAAGGTCGAGCTGCTGTCGAGCGACATCTCCGACTGGTCCATCTCGTTCGTGCACACCGGGACGAACTCCCCGATCGGCGAGCGGTTACGCCGGGTCCGCCGCCATCTGGGCGATGACGAGGTGTTCCTCGCCAACTACGCCGACGTGCTCACCGACGCGCCGCTGCCCGAGATCATCGACCGGTTCACCGAGTCCGGCGCCGCCGCCTCGATGATGGTGGTGCCGCCGTCCCAGACCTTCCACTGCGTGGACGTCGGCGAGAACGGGCTGGTCGGCGGCATCTCGCCGGTCAGCGAGATGCCGGTGTGGGTCAACGGCGGTTACTTCGTGCTCACCCAGGAGGTCTTCGAGCACATCCCGGAGAACGGCGACCTGGTCGCCGACGGCTGCGCCGAGCTGGCCAAGCGCGGACGCCTGCTGGCCTACCCCCACCGGGGTTACTGGCGGCCCACCGACACCGTCAACCAGCGCATGGAGCTGGACGAGGCGTACTCCCGTGGTGTGCGCCCGTGGGCTCTGTGGGAACGGTCCCAGTGATCGGACTGCGTCCCGGAGGCGTGACCTCCGTCGTGGCGCTCGCCGCGCACTGCGACGACCTGGCGATCGGAGCCGGCGGCAGCCTGCTGACGATCTGCGCCGCCCGTCCCGGCCTGCGCGTGGACGCGCTGGTGTTGTCCGGCGGCGGGACCGGGCGGGAGGAGGAGGAGCGCGCCGCGCTGGCCGACTTCTGCCCCGGCGCGGACCTGCGGGTGAGCGTGCTCAAGCTGCCCGACGGCTACCTGCCGGCCCGCTGGGAGGAGGCCAAGGCCGCGGTCGAGGAGCTGCGCGCCCGTACCGAGCCCGGACTGATCCTCGCGCCCTGGCGCGGCGACGCCCACCAGGACCACCGGGGGCTGGCCGAGCTGGTGCCCACCGCCTTTCGCGACCACCTGACGCTCGGCTACGAGATCGTCAAATGGGACGGCGACCTGGCCGCGCCCGCCCTCTACCAGCCGCTCGCCCCGGAGGTGGCCGAGCGCAAGGTGGACCTGCTCCAGCGCCACTACGCCTCCCAGCGGCACCGCCCCTGGTACGACCGCGAGGCGTTCCTGGGCCTGGCCCGCATTCGCGGCATCGAGTGCCACGCGCGTTACGCGGAGGCGTTCCACGTGTCCAAGCTGACCATCGATCTGGAGAACTGATGCGGGTACTTCTCACCGGCCACCAGGGCTACCTGGGCAGCGTGATGGCCCCCGTCCTGGCCGAGGCCGGGCACCAGGTCGTCGGCCTGGACTCCGGCCTGTTCGCCGACTGCGTGCTCGGGCCCGAGCCGGAGCCGGTCGAGGCGCACGCCGTGGACCTGCGCGACGCCGGTCCCGAGCACGTCGCCGGGTTCGACGCGGTGATCCACCTGGCCGCGCTGTCCAACGACCCGCTCGGCGCGCTCGCGCCCGACCTGACCTACGACATCAACCACCACGCCTCCGTACGGCTGGCCAGGCTGGCCAAGGAGGCGGGCGTGCGCCGCTTCCTGTACGCCTCCACCTGCTCGGTCTACGGCGCCTCCGGCGGCGCGGACCTGCTGGACGAGGACGCCCCGCTGCGCCCGGTCACGCCGTACGCCGAGTCGAAGGTGCGGGTCGAGGACGACCTGAGCGCGCTGGCCGACGACGACTTCACCCCGGTGTTCCTGCGCAACGCCACCGCCTTCGGGTTCTCGCCGAGGCTGCGCGCCGACATCGTGCTGAACAACCTGGTGGGCCACGCCCACCTGACCGGCGAGGTGCGGGTGTTGTCCGACGGGACCCCCTGGCGTCCGCTGGTGCACGCCAGGGACATCGCCGACGCGTTCGCCGCCGCCCTGACCGCGCCGCGCGAGACCGTGCACGCCACGGCCTTCAACGTGGGCACCGAGGTCAACAACGTGACCGTGGCCGAGATCGCGGCCGAGGTCGTCGCCGCCGTGCCCGGCTCGGCGCTGACCATCACCGGCGAGACGGGGGCCGACCCGCGCTCCTACCGCGTCGACTTCTCCCGGATCAGGTCCGCCCTGGGCCACGAGGCCCGCTGGACGGTCAAGGCGGGCGCCGTCGAGCTCATCGACGCCTACCGCGAGTACGGCCTGACCAGGCACGACTTCGACCGCCGCTTCACCAGGCTGGCCCGGCTCGCCGACCGGCGCGAGTCCGGCACCGTCGACGACACCCTGCGGCCATGACCGGCCCCGAGATGCACGACCTGGTACGGCGGCTCTACCCGCTGTGCCGCAGCATCACCGGCGACGGCCTCCGCCGCACCCTGGAGATCATCGACGGGTCGCTCCCGCTGGAGATCACCGAGGTGCCGACGGGCACGAAGGTGCTCGACTGGACGATCCCCCGCGAGTGGAACATCCGCGACGCCTACGTCAAGGACGCCGCCGGGAACCGGGTCGTCGACTTCCAGGAGAGCAACCTGCACGTCGTCGGCTACAGCGCGCCGGTCGAGGCCACCATGTCGCTGGAGGAGCTGCGCGGGCGCCTGCACACGCTGCCCGGCCAGCCGGACCTGGTGCCGTACCGGACCAGCTACTACGCCGAGACCTGGGGCTTCTGCCTGAGCCAGAACACCCTGGACGGGCTGGCGGACGGCCCGTACGAGGTCCGGATCGACTCCACGCTCGCCGACGGCCACCTGACCTACGGCGAGCACGTGATCCGGGGCCGCAGCCAGGAGGAGGTGCTGATCTCCTGCCACGTCTGCCATCCCTCGCTGGCCAACGACAACCTGGCCGGGGTGGCGGTGGCGGTGTCGCTGGCGGAGCTGGTCAGGCGGCGGGCCGACCCCTGGTACACCTACCGGTTCGTCTTCGCGCCCGGCACCATCGGCGCGATCACCTGGCTCGACCTCAACCGGGAGCGCACGGACCGGATCAGGCACGGCCTCACCCTGGCCTGCGCCGGGGACGCCGGGACGATCACCTACAAGCGCAGCAGGCGCGGCGACGCCGAGATCGACCAGGTCTTCGCGCACGTGCTCAAGGACCGGCCGCACACCCTCCTGGACTTCTCGCCCTACGGCTACGACGAGCGGCAGTACTGCTCGCCGGGGTTCGACCTGCCCGTGGGCTCGCTGACCAGGACGCCCTACGGGAGCTACCCGGAGTACCACACCTCGGCCGACAACCCGGACTTCGTGCGGCCCGAGGCCATGGAGGACACCCTGGAGACGCTGTGGAGCGCCGTACGGGTCCTGGAGGGCAACCGCCGCTACCAGAACCTCAGCCCGTACGGCGAGCCCCAGCTCGGGGCGCGCGGCCTGTACGGCTCGCTGGGCGGCCGCAGTGACACGAAACAGGCCCAGATGGCGATGTTGTGGGTGCTGAACCTCTCCGACGGGCTGCACAGCCTGCTCGACATCGCGGAACGGTCGCACCTGCCGTTCCAGGCATTGGCGGACGCGGCGAACGCCCTGCAGAACGCGGGCCTGCTGAAGGAGTGGGTGGATTGAGCCTGGCGCTGAAAGTCGGCGACGTGGTCGAGGTTCTCAGTGCCGAGGAGATCCTGGCGACCCTCGATGAGCGCGGAGAGCTGGACAGCCTCCCGTTCATGCCGGAGATGCTGCGGTTCTGCGGGCAACGGCTCACCGTCCACAAGGTGGCCAACAAGCTCTGCGACACGATGACCAGGACCGGGATGCGGAAGATGGAGGACGCCGTCCACCTGACCGGCTCCCGCTGCGACGGCACGGCCCACGGCGGCTGCCAGACGGCCTGCCTGCTCTACTGGAAGACGTCCTGGCTGCGGAAGGTCGACGGGCCGCCCACGGCCGGCGGGCAGGTCCGTCCCGAGCGGCCGCTGCTGCCGATCCTGGAGGTCAACACCCGCAGGGAGCCGGGACCGGACGGCGAGGAGCTGTTCCGCTGCCAGGCGACCGAGCTGCTGCGGGCCGCGCCGGAGCTGCTCCCGTTCCGCGACCTGGGCCAGTACGTCACGGACATCCGGGTGGGCAACGCCGGGATCGCCTCGACCGTCCGGACGTTGTTCTTCGGCCTGTTCAACCGCTACCAGCGGCTGTCCAGGAAGTTCCCCCGGGCGCTGCGCTTCAGGGGCGGCCTGGACTGGGGGTTCGTGCAGCCGGGGCCGCACACCGGCCCCGCCCCGACGGGGACGACCGACCTCCAGCCCGGCGAGCTGGTCCGCGTCAAGTCCAAGGACGAGATCGTCGCCACGCTCACCACCAAGGGGTTCAACCGGGGGCTGGGCTTCGAGGAGGACATGGCGCGGTCGTGCGGCAAGGTCGCCCGGGTGACCGCGCGGGTCGAGCGCTGCATCGACGAGAAGACCGGAAAGCTGCTTGAGATGAAAAATCCGTGCATCGCCTTGGACGGAATCATCTGCGACGGTGTGTACAAGTCCAACTGCCCCCGCGCGTTCATCCCGTTCTGGCGGGAGATCTGGCTGGAGCGGGTCAACGAGCAAAAGTAGGGCACAGCATGGTGGAACAGGCGAGCCCGGACATCAGTGACATCGGGCGCAAAGCGGGTCGAGGGGCGGTGTGGAGCCTGCTCGGCACGCTGGTCACCCGTGCGGGCTCGTTCATCCTCGGGCTGATCCTGGCCAGGCTCCTCGCACCCGCGGACTTCGGCACGTACGCCGTCGCGCTCGCGGCCACCCAGTTCGTCATGGTGGTCAAGGACGTCGGCGTCATGTCGGCCGTCGTCCAGTGGCGCGGCCGGCTGGAGGACATCGCGCCCACGGCCACGACCCTCACGATGATCTCCGCGCTGGGCCTGTACGGGATCTTCTGGGCCGGGGCGCCGTACTTCTCGGCGCTGGCCGGCAGCGAGGAGGCCACCTCCGTGGTGCGCATCCTCACCGCGGTCATCCTCGTCGAGGCGGTCACGGCGGTGCGCAGCGCGGCCCTGCTGCGCTGGTTCCGCACCGGCAAGAACGCCAAGGCGGTCCTGGCGGGCTTCCTGGTCAACGCGCCGGTGGCCATCGTGCTCGCGGTCAACGGCGCCGGGGCCTACAGCTTCGCCTGGGGGCAGCTCGCCGGGGCCGTGGTCACCGGCGTCTTCATGCTGATCTACGCGCGGCTGCCGTACCGGTTCGGGTTCGACCGGCAGATCGCGGGCCGGCTGCTGAGGTTCGGGATCCCCTCGGCGGCCGGGATCGCGCTGGAGGTCCTGCTGCTCAACGTGGGCTACATCATCGTCGGCAACATCATGGGGGAGTCGTGGCTCGGCTTCTACCTGATGGCGTTCAACGTGTCGAGCTGGGTGCCCGGCATCATCGGCAGCGCCATCCGCATGGTGTCGATCGCGGGCTTCTCCCGGCTGGCCGAGCGGGACGAGGAGTCGCTGTCGCTCGGCGTCCAGCGGTCCGTGCCGCTGCTCGTCGCCATGGTGCTGCCGCTGGCCGTCTTCATGGCGGTGCTCGCCCACTCGCTGATCATCTTCATCTACGGCCCGGAGTGGGAGCAGTCCGCCGGGGTGCTGCGCTTCCTGGCGGTCCTGATGGTGGTGCGCATGCTCACCGCCTTCGCGCTCGACATCCTGAACGGCCAGGGCGCCACCCGCTCGACCGTCTGGATGAACCTCGGCCACGCCGCGGCGATGATCCCGGCGGTCGTCGTCGGCACGAACCTCGACGGCATCCGCGGCGCCGCGATCGGCCAGGCCGCCGCCGCCGTTCTGGTCGCGCTGCCGCTGGCCATGATCGCCGTGCAGCGGGCGGGGGTCCGGCTCGGACCGGCGCTGCCCGGTCTCGCACGCCCGGCGATCGGGGCGGTGGTCTGCGCCGCCGTCATGCTGGGCCTGGCGAGCCTGACCCACGGCAGCCCGTTCGTCCAGCTCGTCGTGGCCGGCGGCGGCGGTCTGCTGGCGTACGTGCTGGTCGTGGTGACCCGCGACCAGTTCCACCTAGTGAGCGACCGTCTGGTGCGGCTGCTTCCCGCCCGCGCGCGCTGACCCCGAGGAGAAGCGATGCTGGTGTCCATCGGAATCCCGGTCCGCAACGGCGCGGACCGGCTGGAGACGGCCGTGCGCTCCGCGCTCGCCCAGGATCACGCCGAGCTGGAGGTCGTGATCTCGGACAACGCCTCCACCGACGGCACGCAGGAGCTCTGCCGCGAGCTGGCCCGCCAGGACAGCCGCATCTCCTACCACCGCCAGCCCCACGACCTGCACGTGGTCGGGAACTTCGTGGAGGTCCTGCGCCGCGCGCGCGGTGAGTTCTTCCGCTGGATGGGCGACGACGACCTGCTCGAACCCGGCTACGTCTCGCGGACCCTGGAGCCGTTCCTGGCCGACGAGCGGCTCATCCTGGTCACCTCCGACGTCCGGTACACCGGCGCGGACGGCACCGTCCACCAGCCGCGCTACCGCGGCACCCGGATGCTCTCCGACGACCCGGTCGACCGCCTGGACGAGCTGTGGGACGTGGTCACCACCCAGCACCACGGCCTCGACCCCCTCTACGGCCTGATGCGGCGCGAGCGGGTGGCCGCCGTGCCGAGACCGCTGATGATCCGCGAGGACGAGGTCTTCGCCACCATGCTCGCGCTGACCGCGCCCTGGGGGCACGTCCCGGAGGTGCTGGCCCACCGCAACCTGCGCGAACGCCGCCTGTCCGGGATCGCGGCGGCGCTCGGCGTACCGGCCTGGACCGCCCATTTCGCCACCACGCTGCAGTTCCGTGCCATGCACCGGGCCCTCGGCGGCACGGAACTGTCGGCGGAGCAACGCGCCCGCGCGCGGGCCGTGCTGCTGCGCACGTACTGGCGGCGCCAGCAGCAGATGCTGACGCACCGCAGCCGCAAGATCGCCGGGTTGGCCGCCCGACTCGTCTCCTCGAAAGGGTGAAACCCACGTGCTGATTCGCATCGTGCGGCTGCTCATGCAGCCGGGCCGCATCCTGCTGGCCGTCCTGCGGCGCCTGCCGTTCGGCTCGTACGAGCTGCGCTGCGCGCTCGACCTCTACCCGAGACCGCACTACGCGTACGGCGTCCAGCAGGCGGCCGAGCTGGCCAGGCGGCTCGGCGTCGGCCGGATCAGCGTGGTCGAGTTCGGCGTCGCGGGCGGCGCCGGCATGGTCGAGCTCAACCGCATGGCGGCGCTGGCCACGGCGGCGACCGGCGTCAAGATCGACGTGTACGGCTTCGACACCGGCGCCGGCCTGCCCAAGCCCACCGACTACCGCGACCTGCCCTACATCTGGCGCGAGGGCGACTTCGTCATGGACGTGGAGGCCCTGCGCGCCCGCCTCGGAGCGGCGCACCTGATCCTGGGCGACATCGAGGACACCGTGGGGGACTTCCTGGACGGCGAGCGCCCCGCGCCCATCGGGTTCGTCTCGATCGACGTGGACTTCTACTCCTCGACCGCGGCCGCGCTCAGGCTGTTCGCCGGCGATCACCGGTACTTCCTGCCCCGCGTGTTCGTCTACCTCGACGACACCGTGGGCGACGACGACCAGGTCATCCACAACGACTACGTCGGCGAGCTGAGCGCGATCCGCGAGTTCAACGAGGACAACAAGGCGATGAAGCTGGCCCCGATCAACGGCCTGCGGCACAAGCGCCCGGTCCCGGCCCCCTGGAACGACAACATCCAGGCGCTGCACCGGTTCGACCACCCCGACTATTCGACCTACGTCGCCCGTCCGGACACCGAGACACAATTGCCTCTGTAGCCCCTTGTAACGAACGAGCAGGCTTGGCCGAGAGAAGGGAAAAGAACGACGCGAGGGGGTAAATCTCGCTATGTCCGTTATATTAACCAACAGCCGGATTCGGGATGATGTTCGGCGCCAAATGATCTTCAAAGGGGACGTGTTCCTCTACTCCGCCACCCCCGCCTCGACCAAGCTGATCGAGTTCGCCCGTGAGCTGATCGAGGAGGCGTTCGAGGGCCGCGACCCGCAGACCGCCCAGCACGAGATGGCGGTGGAGGACTTCGCCGCGCTGCTCGCCGAGCTCAAGCCCCGCTTCATCCATCATCCCACCAGCAAGAAGCTCCTCACCGCCCTGCTGGAAGAGCTCGGCATGGCGCCCGACAAGACCTACTTCGACGTGCCGAGACTGCGCACCTCGACCGCCGACCACTACCTCGACTCGGGCATCTCCTACGCCTACCACGCGCACAGGGACTGCTGGTACTCCGCGCCGTTCTGCCAGGTCAACTGGTGGATGCCCATCTACGAGGTGGTCCCGGAGAACGTCTTCGCCCTGCACCCGCAGTACTTCGACCGTCCCGTGCTCAACGGCAGCGGACGCTACGACTACGCGGAATGGACCGCCGTGAGCCGGCCCACCGCCGCACAGCACGTCCACAGTGACACCAGGGAGCAGCCCAAGCCGGAGGAGGCGCTCGACCTCGACCCCGAGCTCCGGCTCGTCCCCGAGCCGGGCGGCATGATGCTGTTCTCCGGGGCGCACCTGCACTCCACCGTCGCCAACACCTCCGGCAGGACCCGCTTCAGCATCGACTTCCGCACCGTCCACATCGACGACGTCCGCTCCCGCGCCGCCGCCCCCAACGTGGACGCGGCCTGCCGCGGCACCACCCTGCGCGACTTCCACCGGGCTGACGACCTTTCGCGCATTCCGGAGGAGCTCGCGGCGGCCTACGAGGCCGAGGCGCTGGCCAAGGTCACCTGAACCGGGTCACCCGAACCGCGCTCGCGCGGCCTCGCGCAGGCTCCTCCAGCCCCTGTGCCGCTGGAAGGGCAGCTCGAAGACGGAAGCGAACAACCACGCCACCCCCACGCTCGCCGGCACGGCCAGGGCGAGCGTGAGGAGGAAGGCAGGCATCCCCGGCGGGACGCGCGGGGCGACGACCAGCCGGTTGACCATGACGACCAGCGGCGCGTGGATCAGGTAGAGGCTGTAGGAGAACGATCCCAGCCGCCGTACCGGACGGGTGTCGAGCAGCCGTACGAGCCATCCCGGCCGGCCCGTCGCCACGCCCGCCAGCAGCAGGCCGGCGGCGGGCCCGACCGCGAGGTCCACCCAGAAGAAGTGCCCCACCACCCAGACCGGACCGGCCACCACGACCAGCGCGAGCACCGGGAGCGCGGCCGCCGCGGCCAGCCAGTGCCACGGCAGCCGGCCGGTGCGCTCCGAGGCCCGCACCACCCCGGCGCACACCGCGCCCACGGCGAACAGCGCGGCGAACTGCGGGGTCAGCCGCATCAGCAGCTCCACGGCCGGCACGTACGGCGCCAGCGCCCCCACGGCCGCCACGATCAGCGTCACCGCGCCGAGCATCACCGTCGCGCCCCACCTGCGCAGCACCAGCACCATCAGCGGGAAGACCAGGTAGAGCTGCGCCTCGACCGCGATCGACCACATGGCGCCGTTGGGGCTGGGGGAGCCGAAGACGTCCTGGAGCAGCAGCCCGTAGAACAGGACCGACTGGCCGGTGGGGACCTGCTGCCCCGGCTGCGGGATGACCGTCCACGCGATCACCAGGCTGAACAGCAGCGCGGCCCAGTACGGCGGCAGGATGCGCCAGGCCCGCCGGTTGAAGAACGTGGGGATGCTCCCGAGCCGCCATCCGGACCGGGCGGGCGAGACCGCCAGCGAGAACCCGGACAGGACGATGAACACCACGACCGCGAAGTGCCCGTAGAGCAGCCATCCCGTCCACCAGGGCGCGTCGTTGACCGGGAACCCGGGGAACGACAGGAGCCAGCAGTGGTGCAGGACCACGAACAGCGCGGCCAGACCGCGTAACCCGTCGAGCCCGGCGAGCCTGCTGCGTGTCGCCGGACGCTCGAATGTCAGCCCCACCAGAAGCCCCCGTCGCCGTAGTCGTAGGTCTATCGCGATGACCGCGGCCGATGTAACCGTTCTGGGGGGATGTAACGTCTGCCGGTGATTGTGCGATGGTCCCCTATAGGGCAAGTTCGCTGATGCGGGGGAACGTACCAAAATGGAGTTCTGGAAGGCGATCCTTGGTCTTCTCCGACGAATTCTGATAGGCCCGCCGCTGATCCTCCTGTCGATCCTGATGGGCGTCGCGGTGTACGCCATCCTTCCGGCCCACTACACGACCGACGTCTCCCTCGTCCTCGCGACCCCGGTGAACGGCGGCACGGTCAACACCGACAGGACCAAGCAAGGGCTGACCAACCCCTTCCTCTCCTTCAACGACGCGCTCAAGACCGGCGCCAGCATCGTCATCCTGGCGATGAACACCCAGGACGTCTGGACCGAGCTCGGCGCCCCCAAGGACGGCCCGACCGAGATCACCATCGACGACGGGCGCACCAACCCCAACGTCCTGGACATCAACGGGCCCTACATCTACATCAGGGTGGACAGCGAGTCCCCGCGGCAGGCCACGACCGTCCTCATGGCGGCCCGCGAGCGCGTGGCGAGCGAGCTGTTCAGATGGCAGAAGGCGCTCGGCGCGCCGGCGAACACCTTCATCACCTCCACCGACATCGTGCCGCCGTCCAGGCCGGAGGCCGACCACAGCGTGAACTGGCAGGGCGCGATCGGCGGCGCCCTGCTCACCCTGTTCCTGGGCCTCGGCATCGCCTACGGCATGGTGGTCCGGCGGGAGCCGAGACGGCTCCGGCAGCCCGAGCCGGCCCCCCGGGCCGCGCCCCCGGTTCCGGCACCCGTCCCCACCCCGGCTCCGGCGCCCGAGCCCGTGGAGGCCCAGGGGCCCGAGCCCGCCGAGTTCCAGGCCCTCGACGAGGACAGCTCGGCCACCATGGAGTTCCCTGCCTACCGGGCCGGGCCGCTGTCGCCCGTCCCCGCGCCGAGGAAGGCGAACCAGGACGACGGCGAGGAGTGAGGGCTCGCCATGGACTTCTGGGCGACGGCGAAAATCCTGTTCAAGCGCTGGTACGTGACGGCTCCCGCGTTCCTGCTCACGGTCGTGACGGCCCTCGGCGTCTTCGCCGTCGCGCCCAAGACCTACATCTCCAGCTCGGCGCTCGTCCTGACGCTGCCGGTGACCGGCGGCAGCGTGCCGAGCGACCCCAAGTTCCCCAACCCGCGCACCAACCCGCTGGTCTCCTTCGACCAGGGGCTCAGCATGACCTCCTCGATCCTCATCCAGGCGCTCAACACGCCTCGGACGGCCGCCGCGGTCGGCGCGCCCATCGGCGGCGACGTCACCCTCAAGATCACCAGCGGTGGCACCAACCCCGAGCTGATGCCCGCGACACCGTTCATCGTGATCATCTGTGAGGCGCCGACCGCCGAGCTCGCCCACGGCATCGTCGTGAAGGTCACCGCCCTGGCCCAGAAGGAGCTGCGGGCCCGGCAGCAGCAGGTCAAGGCGCCGCCCACCACGTACGTGACCGCCACCGTCGTGGTGCCGCCGACCGCGCCCGACGAGAAGAAGGGCAGCCGCATGCGCAGCGCGGTGATCACCGGCGCGCTGGCGTTCTTCATGAGCCTGTTCGCCGCCTTCGCGGTCGAGAGCTTCGCCCGGCACCGCCGCGCGCGCCGCCGGCCGGGGGGCGGTGCCGTCCGGTTCGAGCCCGCGTTCACCAACGGCGCCCGGACGCCGGCGGGACGCGAAGGATGAGCGCGACCGTCCTGCCGCGGCGTGCCGACGGCGCCACCCTGGCCTGCCTGTTCGTGCTGTTCCTGCTGATCCTGCCGGCCCGCCTGGCGGTCGCCGGGCTCCCGCTCTCGCTCACCCCCGCCGAGATCATGGCCCTGTTCCTGGGCCTGGTGTGGGTGTGCGCCCAGATGGTCGGCACGACCGGCGTCGCCAAGGGCGGCAACCCGGTCCGCACCTCGATCTTCGTCTACGGCATGCTGCTGCTGGCCGTCTACGGCTACACGACCTACCGCTACCTGCCCTCCGACGAGCTCAACCTCGCCGACCACACGCTGGTGCTCTACCTGGGGTACGCCAGCCTGCTGCTGGTCATGTGCGACGGGATCGGCAACCGCGAGCGCCTCGACTTCGTGCTCAAGGCGGTCGTCATCGGCGGCACGTTCGCCGCGATCGTCGCGTTGCTGCAGTTCCGGCTGGACTTCGACCTCACCGAGTACATGCGCGTCCCCGGTCTGCGCCACTCCTCGGTCGAGGAGGTGCCGACCGTGATCTCCCGGTCCGACCTGCGCAGGGTCGCCGGCACGCTCGGCCACCCGATCGAGTTCGGCGCGCTGTCGGCGATGCTGCTGCCCCTGGCCGCCCACCTCGGCTTCCAGGCGCGCAGCCGGGGCCAGGCCGCCACCCGCTGGTGGATCTGCGCGGCCGTCATCGCGGCCGGCCTGATGTTCTCGGTCTCCAGGACGGCCGTGCTGGGCCTGGCCGGGGCGGGGCTGATCCTGCTGCTCGGCTGGTCCAACCGGCGGCGGATCGTCACCATCGGCGCGTTCGTGGTGTTCCTGGGCTTCATGAAGGTCCTGGCGCCGGGCCTGATCGGCACGTTCTACAACCTGTTCGCCGGCGCGGGCGAGGACAGCAGCGTCATCTACCGCACCCACGACTATCCCTTCGCGATGCGGGAGTTCGCCAAGAGCCCGATCTTCGGCCGCGGCCTCGGCACCTGGTACCCCTTCAAGCACCAGGTGTTCGACAACCAGTACCTGCTGTCGCTGGTCGAGACCGGGGTGATCGGCGTGCTCGGGTTCGTCGGCGTGATCGTGTGCGGGATCGTCGTCGCGCTGCGGGTACGCCGCATGAGCACCGACCCGAACGTGCGCAACCTCGGCCTGACCATCGCCGCCTGCCTGGTGATCCCGCTGCTCGGCGCGGCCACCTTCGACCTGCTGTCCTTCCCCGGCATCACCAGCGTGCTGTTCCTGCTCGTCGGCGCGGCCGGGGCGCTGATGCGGTTCGAACGCCGCGATCAGGCGGACAGGATGGTCCTGAGCTCCTTCCACGAGCCCGCCGACCTGTCGCGCTCGCTGATCGCGGTCACCGGCAACGGCCACGGCAGCGCGAGGTCGGGGTCGTCGTAGCGGACGGCCAGGTCCTCGGCCGGGTCGTGCTCCCTGTCGATGCGGTAGCAGACGTCGGCCTGCTCGGTCAGCGCCTGGTAGCCGTGCAGGATGCCCGGCGGCACGTACAGGTGGGCGAAGGTCACGTCGTCCAGCCGTACGGCGACGTGCGAGCCGAACGTCGGCGAACCCGGCCGCGCGTCCACCAGGACGTCGAGCACCGCGCCGTGGGCGGCGCGCACCAGCTTGGCCTCGCCGCGGCCCGACCGGCCGTGCATGCCCCTGACGGTGCCGAGCCGTGAGCGCGACTGGCTGTCCTGGATGAACGCCGTGTGGTCCAGCCCGTGCTCGGCGGCGATAGCGGCGTCGAAGGTCCTGGTGAACAGGCCGCGGTCGTCGTGGCTCGGCGTCGGCACGAACAGCAGCACGCCTTCGAGCTCCAGTCGCTCGACTCTCATGGTGTTCCTCTCCTGTGGAAGGGCCCGCGGCTCATCCGGGCAGCGCCCGCAACCGGCGGGACGGCCTGAGCAGCGCCACGACCGAGGCCCTGGCCGTACGCCGGCCGGCCGCCGCCCGCATCGCCTCGCCGAGCAGCACGGCCAGGAAGAAGGCCGCGGTCGCGACCCGGCCCCGCCGCCGCCGGAACAGCCGGACGCGGTTGACCGTGAGCAGCGCGGCCAGCATCGGGCTGGTCTTGGCCTCGCCGCCGATGTGCTCGACCACGGCGGCGGGCTCGTACCAGAGGGTCCAGCCGGCGTCCGCGGCGCGCAGCGCGTACTCGGTCTCCTCGCTGTAGAGCAGGAAGGACTCGTCCCAGGGGCCGAGCCGGGCCAGCGCCGTGGCCTTGACGAGCATGGCGGCGCCGGTGGCCCAGTCCGCCGGGCCGGGACGTTCGTAGCGGGCGGGGTCGACGACCATCTCGCCCAGCGTGCCGATCCGGCCCGCCAGCCGGCCGCCGACCAGCGACTCGGCCAGCGCGCGGCGTACGGCGGGCGTGCGGCGCAGCGAGTGGTGGAGCACGCCTTCGGTGCTGACCAGCCGGGGGACCGCGATGCCGGTGCCCGGCCGGTCGAGGGCCGCGCCCAGCACGGCCAGCGCGCCGGGGCGCAGGCGGCAGTCCGGGTTCAGGACGAGGACGGCGTCGAGGTCGTCCAGGTCGAGCGAGGCGACCCCGGCGTTGATCGCCGCGGCGTACCCGGCGTTCCTGCCCACCTGGAGCGGCCGTACGGGCAGGCCGTCGACCTGTTCCGCGAGGCGCAGCGAGTCGTCCTTGGAGGCGTTGTCGGCCACGACGACGTCGGTGAGCCGGACCCCCTTCGCGCCCTCGGGCAGGGAGGCCAGGCAACCGCCGAGGACCGGCGCGCTGTTGTAGGTCACGATCACGATCGCGACTCGGGGAGGGCCGGGCGTCACATGTCGCCATCGCCGGCCGGGAATGGATCGTTACAGGTAACAGAAGGCACTGATGAGGCGATGAGGAGGTAGGGGCCGGGTGTCGTAGAAGACGGAGACACAATCCATGCAGGATCTGCAGGCTTTCACCTTCCGCCGGGACGAGTTGTTCCCGCTCGCGGACAAGTACTCCGAGCAGTTCCGTACCGCCTCGCCGTTCCGTCACGTGGTCATCGACGACTTCCTGCCGCCCGAGGTGCTGGAGCCCGTCCTCGACGAGTTCCCCGAGCCGCGCGACGCCACCTGGCAGCGGTTCGACAGCGCGCGCGAGGTGAAGCTGGCGCTGGCCGACACCGAGCGCATGGGACCGGCGACCCGGCGCCTGCTGGCCGAGTTCAACAGCGGTGTGTTCGTCGAGTTCCTGGAGCGGCTGACCGGCATCACGCAACTGGTCTCCGACCCGCACTTCGAGGGCGGCGGCCTGCACCAGATCCGGCCCGGCGGCTTCCTCAAGGTGCACGCGGACTTCAACCGCAGCCGCAGGCTCAACCTCGACCGCCGGCTCAACGGCCTGCTCTACCTCAACAAGGGGTGGGAGGAGAGCTACGGCGGCCACCTCCAGCTGTGGAACAAGGACATGACCGAGTGCGAGGGCAAGATCCTTCCGGTCTTCAACCGGTTCGTGCTGTTCGCCACGACCGACGACGCCAACCACGGCCACCCCGACCCGCTCACCTGCCCGCAGGACCGGGCCCGCCGTTCGATGGCGCTCTACTACTACTCCAACGGCAGGCCCGAGGCCGAGGTCGCCGACGGCCACACCACGCTGTTCAAGCAGCGGCCGGGCGAGGCGTGGAAGAGCAACCTGCGCCAGGTCGCCAAGCGCTGGACCCCGCCCGCGCTGGCCGACCTCGTCGGCGGCCGGAGGACCAAGGGCGAGTGAGGCCGTACGTCCGAGGCGGCTGGTGCCTCGTCGCGATCCTGGTCGTGCTGCTGGGCGGCTGCACCGGCTCGCCGGACAGGCCCGAGGTCACGAGGTCGCCCGCCGTGGCCACGTCCAGGCCGAGCACGCCGCCGCCGTCCGAGCAGGCCGCGCCGGGCCGGCCCGGCGCGCACAACACGGGCGTGCCCGAGGGCGTGGCGCTGCGCAAGTCGGGCTCGATCCGGGTGACCAGGAACGGCACGGTCATCGACGGCGTCGAGGTGACCGGCTACATCACGGTCGAGGCCGACGACGTGATCATCCGCAACACCCGGGTGCGCGGCACCAAGGGCTGGTGGGGCATCCTCCAGCGCGAGGGACGCACCGGCCTGACGGTCGAGGACACCGAGATCTTCGGCAACGGCCGGCAGCGCACCCAGTTCGGCATACTCAACCAGGGCAAGCTGATCACGATCCGCCGGGTCGACATCCACACGATCTCCAACGGCATCCTGACCCAGCAGGGCCTGGTCGAGGACTCCTACGTGCACGACCCGAAGTACTACGCGGGCGACCACACCGACATGATCATGTCCACCGGGCCGCCCGCCGCCGGGACCGAGCTGGTCATCCGGCGCAACACGGTGATCAACACCCTCGACCAGACCGGCGCCATCGCGCTCTTCCAGGACTTCGGCGTCGTCAAGGACGTGACCGTCGAGGGCAACCTGCTGGCCGGCGGCGGCTGGTCGCTGTACGCCGGTGCCGGGGTGAAGGGCAAGTCGTCCAACATCAAGGTGATCGGGAACGTCTTCAGCCGCCGCGTCTGGCCCAAAGGGGGAGCGGCGGGGCCGGTTTCATATTGGGATAAGGACGGGCCCGGAAATCGGTGGCAGGGCAACACCTGGGAAAGCGGCGAGACGGTAACGCCGGGATAACGACCGTTTGTCGGATTTGCCGTGATGATTGGAAAAGATGAGCTTGTTGGGAATTTGGAGGATAACGAGTTTATTTCGGTAAAAGGCACCACTTCTTCTTTCGGCATGGCTACTCTCTCCCCTTGGGGGACTCGGCCATGATCGGAAGGAGTCGCCTGTGTCGCGGCATCGAAGAGGGAAGAGACGTACCGGCTGGTTATCCTTGGCCGGTGTCTCCGTGGTGGCGGTGCTGGCCGGCGGGTACGGCCTCGTCGTCTCCGACGTACTGGAGCCCCGGGCGATCCTGACGGACGCGAGCGGGGCGAGGAGCGCGGCCACGCCGCACGCCGCCGCCGGCCGGCGGTCCCGGCCGCGTCCCACCACCCACAAGCCCCGGCCCACCAAGGTCCGGAGCCGGGAGCCGTGGTGGTGGCCCAGGCGGCCCACGAGGAAGCCGACCGCGCGCCCGACGCGCCGTCCCACCCACCGGCCGACGCACCGGCCGACCCCGACCCCGACGCCGACCGACACCCTGCCCGGGACGCCCTCGGTGACGCCCACCGCGCCCCCTCCCGCCACGCCGACCGTCGCGGCCACCCGCACCCCGACCCCCACGCCCACCAGGACGCACACCCGCACCCCCACCCCGACGCCCAGCGACCCCCCGCCCGCGACCCCCACGGCGACCTCGACAGCGACCCCCACGGCGACATCCACGGCCACCCCGACGGCGACCCCCACGGGGACGCCCACCAAGACACCGCCTCAGACGCCGACCCAGAGCCCGCCCCACACCCCGACCCAGACGCCCACCAAGGCGCCCACCTCCACCCCGCCCCCCAGCGGCGGCTGGCCCGGCGCGGGCAACACCGGCGTCCCCGGCGGCACCGACCTGATCAAGAAGACCGGCTCGATCGTCATCAAGGAGGACGGCAAGGTCATCGACGGCTGGGACGTCACCGGCGACATCACCGTCGAGGCCGACAACGTGACCATCCGCAACACCCGCGTCCGCGGCCAGAGCGACTACTGGGGCATCCTCCAGCGCGAGGGCTTCTCCGGTTTGAAGGTCGAGGACAGCGAGATCTTCGGCAACGGCAGGGTCCGCACCCAGTTCGGCATACTCAACCAGGGCAAGATGATCACGATCCGCCGCGTGGACATCCACACCATCTCCAACGGCATCCTCACCGACCAGGGCCTGGTCGAGGACTCCTACGTGCACGACCCGAAGTACTACTCCGGCGACCACACCGACATGATCATGTCCACCGGCACCGCCGCCCCCGGCACCGAGCTGGTCATCCGGCACAACACGGTGATCAACACCCTCGACCAGACCGGCGCCATCGCCCTCTTCCAGGACTTCGGCGTCACCAGGAACGTCACCGTCCAGGGCAACTTCCTGGCGGGCGGCGGCTGGTCGCTGTACGCGGGCGCCGGACGGAAGGGCCTGTCGTCCAACATCAAGGTGATCGACAACGTCTTCAGCCGCAAGGTCTGGCCCAAGGGCGGTTACGCCGGCCCGGTGTCGTACTGGGACGCGAACGGGCCGGGCAACGTCTGGCGGGGCAACTCCTGGGAGAGCGGCGGCGCCGCCATCATGGGTTCGGACTAGCCGCTAGCTGCGGATCGCGATGACCGACTTCACCAGCCCGGCCAGCCGCTCGAAGCGGAGCTGCGACTTCGGGAAGTAGTGCCGCATCTCGGTCACGCTCAGCAGCTCGACCTCCATGGCGATCATCCGGGCGGCGTCCCGGTCGGAGGTCGGGGTGTGGACGAGCGGCCAGCGGCGCAGGATCGTCGTACGCGCGGCCAGCGGCAGGAACTGGAAGCCGGGGAACAGGAAGTGCGGCTCGACCGGGAAGTACCGATAGGGCGTCTGCACCCAGTGGCGCTCGGCCATCTCGTGCACGGTGTCGGCGAAGCGCTGCCGGCGCTGGTGGCCGCCGACGTGCTCGATGACGGCGTTGGAGAAGACCAGGTCGTAGCGGGTGCCGCGGATCGCGGTCGGCAGGTCGCAGGCGTCGGCCACGTCGGCCCGCAGCCACGACGGCAGGTCGGCGGGCGGCTGTTCGAGGTTGACGATGTGCACGTGCGCGGGCCTGACCGGCGCGCGCATCCAGGCCCCGGCCGTGCCGCCGAGGTCGAGGACGCTCATCCGGTCGAGGTCGGGGAAGCGGCCGGCGAACCACTGCCACCTTCGCGCCCGCGCCTTCGCGCCCAGTGAGTCGGGGGCGTCCACGAAACGACTGCGCAATGCGTTGAGGCGGCTCATAAAGGGACTCCTCCGGCCGGAATAAGTAGCCCTATGCTCCCAGAATTTCGCCTGCCCGGCTAAGTGCGCGTTTCTTCGTGACATTCTTGGGATGCGTACCAATTGACCGTCCGGCGCAACCCTTCGTCCAATTCCGTGGCAGGACGCCAGCCGAGCCGGTCCGCCGCCGGAACGATGTCGGCGACCTGCGTGATGTCGTGCGGACGGTCGGGCGCCGTGCCGAACTCGGGCCGCGTGCTCGCGCCGGTGACGCGGTAGAGCCGCTCGACGATCTCGTGGGCGGCGGTCCGTATGCCGGTGCCGATGTCGAGGGTGTGCCCGACCGCCTTGCCGGACTCGCCCGCCAGGACGAACGCGTCCACGACGTCGTCCACGTAGATCCAGTCGGCGAGTTTGGCACCCCTGGTCAGCCGGGGACGTTCGCCGCGCAGGAGACAGAGCGTCACGTACGGCACGAGCTTGCTGGTGTCGGGCTGGGCCGGGCCGTAGACCATGCTGGGACGCAGCACGGTGACGGGCAGGTCCCAGAGCCGGTGGTAGAGCCGCGCGTAGCCGGTGGCGGCCCACTTGGACATCGCGTACGCCGACGAGGGCGGCGCGTGGTCGTTGCCCGGCCGCGGCTCCTCGATCGAGCCGGTGAACACGGCCCGGACGTCGTGCTCGCGCGCGGCCGACAACACGTTGACCGCGCCCACGACGTTGCTCTCCAGCGTGGCCCGGACGACCTCGTCGCCGCGCGACCCGGTGACCTCGCCGGCGAGGTGGAACAGCAGGTTCGGGCGTACCGACCGGAACAGCCGCGAGGTGTCGCCGGCGTCGTCGAGCCGGGTCTGGTGCCAGATCTCGCCGTGGCGGGCCTGCTGCGGCCGACGGCTGATCGCGTGCACCTGCGCACCGAGCGCGCGTAAGCGCGTGACCAGGTGCGATCCGATGAACCCGGCCGCACCCGTCACCAGCACCACGGCCTCAGGCCAATGCGACATCGTGGATTGACCTCCGTGGAAGATGGAGCCGTTCGGCCGACGGCTCCATCTAATACACGAACTAGCCGATGCGCCAGGTGTCTCCACCCATGAGCAGCTCGCTCAGGTCGCCGGGGCCCTTCTGCGCCACGGCCTCCTCCAGCTGGTCGGCCATGAGCACGTCGTAGGCCGGGCGGTCGACCTGGCGGAAGATGCCGATCGGCACGTGCTCGAAGGCCGGCTCGTCGAGCCTGCTGAGGGCGAAGGCCACCGACGGGTCGGGGTTGTGGGCGTCGTGCACGAGGATCTGCTCCTCGCTCACGCCGTCCCTGGCGACGACCTCGATGCCGCCGTTCGCGCCGCGCACGACGGCCTTGGACGCGCTCACGATCGGCTCGCCGTGCTCAAGGCGCAGCGTGATGTCGTCGCGGACCGCCGGGTCCTTGAGCTGCTCGAAGGCGTTGTCGTTGAAGATGTTGCAGTTCTGGTAGATCTCCACCAGCGACGTGCCCCGGTGGGCCGTGGCCTCGCGCAGCACCGACTGAAGATGCTTGCGGTCGGAGTCGATCGTGCGGGCCACGAACGACGCCTCGGCGCCGATGGCCAGCGAGATCGGGTTGAACGGCTTGTCCAGCGAGCCCATCGGCGTCGACTTGGTGATCTTGCCGACCTCGGAGGTGGGCGAGTACTGGCCCTTGGTCAGACCGTAGATCCTGTTGTTGAACAGCAGGATGTTCAGGTTGACGTTGCGGCGCAGCGCGTGGATCAGGTGGTTGCCGCCGATCGACAGCGCGTCGCCGTCACCGGTGATCACCCACACCGACAGGTCGGGCCGGGAGGCGGCCAGGCCGGTCGCGATCGCGGGCGCGCGGCCGTGGATCGAGTGGAAGCCGTAGGTGTCGAGGTAGTACGGGAAGCGCGAGGAGCAGCCGATGCCGGAGACGAACACGATGTTCTCGCGCCGCAGCCCCAGCTCCGGCAGGAAGCTCTGCACCGCGGCCAGGATCGCGTAGTCACCGCAACCCGGGCACCAGCGCACCTCCTGGTCGGACTTGAAGTCCTTCAGCCCCTGCTTGACGTCGGTCTTGGGAACCAGGCTCAGGCCCTTCCCGTTCACCAGCTCAGTCACTGTCCATCACGTCCTGAATGACTCCGGCCAGCTCCTCGGCCTTGAACGGGAGCCCGCGCACGCGGTTGTAGCTGATCACGTCGACGAGGTAGCGGGCCCGCAGCAGCAGCGCGAGCTGGCCGAGGTTGACCTCGGGCAGCAGCACCTTGTCGTAGCTCTTGAGCACCTCGCCGGTGTTGGCCGGCAGCGGGTTGAGGTGGCGCAGGTGCGTCTGGGCGACCTTGCCGCCGTTGCGCCGGATGCGCCGTACGGCCGCCGCGATCGGCCCGTACGTCGAGCCCCAGCCGACGACCAGGACCCTGGCGTCGCCGTCGGGGTCGTCGACCTCAAGGTCGGGCACGTCGATCCCGGCGATCTTGGCGGCCCGGGTGCGGACCATCAGGTCGTGGTTGTCCGGGTCGTAGGAGATGTTGCCGGTGCCGTCGGCCTTCTCGATGCCGCCGATGCGGTGTTCGAGGCCGGGCGTGCCGGGGATGGCCCACGGGCGGGCCAGCGTCTCGGCGTCACGCTTGAACGGCAGGAACTCGCCGCCCTCGCCGTTGGGCTCGGTCGTGAATTCCTGCGAAATGTCGGGCAAGTCGGAAACTTCGGGCAGGCGCCACGGCTCCGAGCCGTTGGCCAGGTAGCCGTCCGAGAGCAACATGACCGGGGTGCGGTACTTGACCGCGATCCGCGCCGCCTCGACGGCCGCGTCGAAGCAGTCGCTCGGCGAGAGCGGCGCGACGATCGGCACCGGCGACTCGCCGTTGCGGCCGAACATGGCCATCAGCAGGTCGGTCTGCTCGGTCTTGGTCGGCATGCCCGTGCTGGGACCGGCGCGCTGGACGTCAACGATGATCAACGGCAGCTCGGTGGTGACCGCGAGGCCGACCGTCTCGGCCTTCAGCGCCACGCCGGGACCGGAGGTGGTGGTCACGCCCAGCGCCCCGCCGAACGCCGCCCCCAGCGCCGCGCCGACGCCCGCGATCTCGTCCTCCGCCTGGAAGGTGCGGATGCCGAACCGCTTGTGCTTGGACAGCTCGTGCAGGATGTCGCTGGCCGGCGTGATCGGGTACGAGCCGAGGAACAGCGGCAGCTTCGACTGCACGCTGGCCGCGATCAGCCCGTAGGCGAGGGCCTGGTTCCCGGAGATGTTGCGATAGACGCCGGGAGCCAGCCTGGCGGGCTTGACCTCGTAGGAGACCGAGAACGACTCGGTCGTCTCGCCGTAGTTCCAGCCCGCCTGGAAGGCCGCGATGTTCGCCTTGGCGATGTCGGGCTTCTTGGCGAACTTCTGCTGCAGGAACGAGATCGTCTGCTCGGTCGGCCGGTGGTAGAGCCACGACAGCAGGCCGAGGGCGAACATGTTCTTGGCGCGCTCGGCGTCCTTCTTCGAGATCTCGAAGCCTTCGAGCGCCTTGACCGTCAGCGAGGTCAGCGGCACCGCGTGCACGCGCCACTCGCTCAGGGAGTCGTCCTCCAGCGGGTTGGCCGCGTAGCCGACCTTCTGCAGGTTGCGCTTGGAGAACTCGTCGATGTTGGCGATGATGTCGGCGCCGCGCGGCAGGTCGCCGAGGTTGGCCTTCAGCGCCGCCGGGTTCATCGCCACGAGCACGTTGGGCGCGTCGCCGGGCGTCAGGATGTCGTGGTCGGCGAAGTGGAGCTGGAAGCTCGACACGCCGGGCAGGGTTCCTGCGGGGGCGCGGATCTCGGCGGGGAAGTTGGGGAGCGTCGACAGGTCGTTGCCGAACTCCGCCGTGCCCGCGGTGAAGCGGTCGCCGGTGAGCTGCATGCCGTCGCCGGAGTCGCCGGCGAACCTGATGATAACGCGGTCGAGTTGCTGGACCTGCTTCGTCACAGCTCAGTCCTCCTCGACGCGCCAAGGCGCGGTTGCTTTGGGCGCGTTCTCTGTTTCCATGCTAGATCCTCGGAAGGTCACGCGTTTGCCAGCCGCGAAAGCGGGTAACGCGGTCGGAAGTCAGGGGCAGGCGGGAGAACGACGACACAGCCCTGACGCGAGCCTGCAGAGGTCTACATGCAGGCGTGCGAAGAGGACGGTTCGGGTCACGAGCGCCAATGATACGTCCCCCCAACACGTGTGCTACGTCAGGGGCTGCTTGCGCGACTGCGTGCTCCCCGTCTCGTACAGGCGTCCGGCGCGCATCGCTGCGGAGCCGTACAGCTCTGGAACGGTCACGAAGGTGTAACCCTTCCCGCTGAGTTCTTTGAGGATGCCCGGAATCGCGTCGATCGACTCCGGATTGGTGTCGTGCAGCAGGATGATCGCGCCCGGATGGGCCTTGCGCACGACGCGGTCGGTGATCTCCGACGCCTTGGCGCCGGGCTCGTCCCTGGAGTTCACGTCCCAGCCGACCAGGGACAGCCCGAGCTCGCGGGCGACGTCGCGGACGTCCTTGCTGATCGCGCCGTACGGCGGGCGGGCCAGCGTGGGCTCCTGCCCGATCGCCGCCCTGACGGAGTCGTCGGTACGCCGGAAGGAGTCGGAGATCTTGCTGGTGCCCTGCTTCGACAGGTCCCGGTGGGCCCAGGAGTGGTTGCCGACCAGATGGCCTTCCGCGCTCATCCTGCGCAGCAGGCCCGGCTGCGTGACGGCGTTCGTCCCGACGGTGAAGAACGTGGCCCGCGCCTTGCCGGCGGCCAGCAGGTCGAGCAGCCGCCCGGTCCGCGGCCCCGGCCCGTCGTCGAACGTCAGCGCCACGCACTTGGTCCTGGCGCAGTTCACGCTGCCGGCCCGGTTGCTGGAGGCCTCGGGGCCGGTCGGGGGCGTCGTCTCCGGCCCGGCAGGGGGGGCGCTGCGGGCGGCCTCCCGTACGCTCTCCTGCGCTCGGCGTCCCAGCTCGGACAGCAGCGGCGCCACCCGTCCCGCCTGGACGGCCACGGCGACCCGGCCGAGCGAGCACGGCCCGATCTGGCAGTCGTCGAACTCGACCACCAGGTCACCGCTCTGGTTGAAGGCCATGGAGTCGAACTGGCCGGGGTCGGCGCGCACGCCGTCCCGCTCGACCTGCGGCTCGCGTCCCTTGAGCTGCTCCTTGACCAGCACCGTGAGCCGGTCGAGCGCCTGCTGTCCGCCGAGCAGCGCCATGGACCCGGACGCCGTGCCGGTACGCGGGTCGAACCAGAAGGTACGGGTGGAGTTGCCCCAGCTCGCGCCCAGGAACTCGCCGGTGCGCAGCCGTACCGCGACGGCCTGCGGGGAACGGGCGGCGAGCTGCCAGTCCACGTTCAGCTCAGAGCGCGGGTAGCCGCCGTTGACGCTCTTGGCGGCCCGGAAGGCGCGCAGCTGCCGCTCGGCCTCCGCGCGCAGCGCGCGGTTCAGGCCCGGCGCGTCGGCCAGTTCGGGGTAGCTGATGTGCACATATCTGCTGTGGTCGTCCTTGTTGGTGATGGTCGCTGTGGACAGGCCGACGACTGTCGCGGGGTCGACGAAGTCGATCGCCGTCGGCTCTGCCGGGACCAGCACGTCCCGCTCGGGCGTGGCGGCGGCCAGCCCGCAGCCCCCGGCCGAGAGGGCCAGCAGAGCGATTCCAAGCAAGAATCGCGTTTGGTGCATGTCTGTCAGGGTATGTGGGGGATCTTCCCTTTTGCCCCGTCTTGGGGTTATGGGGTCCGAGGTTTGACTGGGTTACGATCACGTCATGGAGGGCTACTTCGGGTCCTACGTGCTGGTCGCCGTGCTGTTCGCGATCGGTGTCGCCATCGTCACCGGGGCCCTCATGGTCAACCGGCTCCTGCGGCCCACCAGGCCGACCCCCGAGAAGCTGACCACGTACGAGTGCGGCGTCGACCCGGTCGGCGACGGCTGGGCGCAGTCCCAGGTCCGCTACTACGTCTTCACCTACCTCTACGTCGTCTTCGCCGTCGACGCCGTCTTCCTCTTCCCGTGGGCCACGGTCTTCGACGCGCCCGGCTACGGGGTGACGACGCTGGTCGAGATGTTCGTGTTCCTCGGCTTCATCGCCCTCGGCATCCTGTACGCCTGGCGCAAACGCGTCCTCAGCTGGACGTAGATCGCTGTTGACGACCGCTTGGTGTTTCGGCACATTTGTCAGCCATGTCGAGCACCGGGAAGGGATGGGCGGCGCGCCGGCAGGCAGCCGTCGTCCACAGCCTCCACCGTGACGTGATCCGGGCCGCCGTCGCCGGCGGCGCCGACCGGGCGGGCGGATCGGCCGGGATCGCGCGGACGGCCGGTTACGTGCTCGCCGGGCTGGTCCACCTGCTCCCGTTCGCCTTCCTGGCCCTCGGCGTCTATCTGGTGACCAGGTTCACCGTCCTCAGCGTGCCGATCGGGCTGATAGTGCTCGACCTCGCCTGGCTGCTGCGTCCCCGTCCCGTGCGCGTCCCGGGGGGAGCCGAGACGCTCACTCGGGAGAACGCCCCTCGCCTGTACGAGCTGATCGACCGGGTCGGCGCGGAGGTCGGCGCGCCTCGGACCCACCTCGTCGTGCTCAGCGGTGCCGTGAACGCCGGGTTCACCACGTACGGCTGGCGCAGACGCCCGCTGGTGGAGATCGGTTACCCCCTCTGGATGCTCCTGACCCCGGCCGAACGCGTGTCGGTGCTCGCCCACGAGATGGCCCATTCGCGCAACGGAGACGCCAGGCACGGGCTCGCCGTGGGCGGCGCGCTGCATTCGCTGGTCGAACTGCGGGAGGTGACCCGGTTCTGCTGGCGGCCGGGCGACGGCCTGTCCCAGCTGGCCGCCGAATGCCTGCTCGCGGTCGTCGGGCTGCCCGTCCGGGGGCTCATCGTCGTCCTGGAGCTGCTGCTCTACCGGTCGTCGCAGCGGGCCGAGTACCGCGCCGACGCCATCGAGGCCCGTGTAGGCGGGACCGAGGCGGCGCTCTCCTTGATGGATGCTCTGAGCACGCGGGTCGTGCCCGCCGTCCGGTTCCTGAGCACGCAGACCCTCGCGGTGGGCCGGCAGGACCTGTGGGAGGAACTGCGCGTCCACGTCGCCGGCATCTCGGAGGCGGAGATCGAACGGCTGCGCGTGGAGGCCGCGCTGGACGAACTACGGGTGGACAGGACGCATCCGCCCACGCACCTGCGGCGGGAGCACCTGGCGACGCTGCCGTACGCGGAGGCACGGGTGCGGGCGGAGGCCATGGAGGAGATCGAGGAGGAGCTGGCGCTGCCGGCGGAACGCGTGGCGCGCGGCCTCAAGGAGGACGCCCAGGCGGCCCTGTACCGCTGAGCGGGGAGTGCGTCCTTTGCCTGACCTGCGATTCGCGCAAGAATGGGCGACATGGCAGCAACGGATCTCCCGATGCCCACCGTCGGACCTGTCTCCAGGCTCGCGCCCAAACCCATGCGGTTCGTGCTCAACTGGGGTCGGCGCTACTCCTTGTGGGTGTTCAACTTCGGGCTGGCCTGCTGCGCCATCGAGTTCATCGCGACCTCCATGAGCAGGCACGACTTCATCCGGTTCGGGGTCATCCCGTTCGCCAACGGCCCCCGTCAGGCCGACCTGATGATCGTCTCCGGCACGGTCACCGACAAGATGGCCCCCGCCGTGAAGCGTCTCTACGAACAGATGCCCGATCCCAAGTACGTGATCTCGTTCGGCGCCTGCTCCAACACCGGCGGCCCCTACTGGGACTCCTACTGCGTGACCAACGGCGTCGACCAGATCATCCCCGTCGACGTCTACGTGCCCGGCTGCCCGCCCCGCCCCGAGGCCCTGCTCTACGGGATCATGAAGCTCCAGGAGAAGATCGCGGAGGAGAAGCTCAGCGACCGCTACGTCTGGTCCCGCTCGCACGGCTCCGAGGACCAGGCGTGAACGCCGCCGTCGCCGCCCGTTTCGGCGAGCGCGCCGAGATCAGCGAGTCCTACGGCGAGACCACGATCGACGTCGCCCCCGCCGACTGGATCGAGCTGCTGACCTTCGCCCGCGACGACCTCGGCCACGCCTTCTTCGACTGGCTGGCCGGCGTGGACGAGCCGCCCGACGCCCTCGTCGTCGTCGCCCACGTCTACAACCTGGACACCCGCGAGCGGCTGCTGCTGCGCACCCGGGTGCCGCGCGCCGACCCGCGCCTGCCGTCCGCCGTCGGCGTCTACCGGGGGGCGAACTGGTACGAGCGAGAGACGTACGAGATGTTCGGGGTGATCTTCGAGGAGCACCCGTACCTGGTGCCGCTGCTCCTGCCCGACGGCTTCGAGGGCCATCCGCTGCGCAAGGACTTCGTGCTGGCCGCACGCGTGGCCAAGCCGTGGCCGGGCGCCAAGGAGCCGGGCGAGTCCGGGCACGGCGCCCCGAGCCGCCGCAAGACGCTTCCGCCCGGAGTACCGGCCGATTGGGGTCCGCCTGATGCTTGAAGTGGTGCTGAGCTTCGTCGTCATCCTTGTCGTGTTCCTGGTGCTGCCCCTGGTCGTCGGCCAGACCGAGCACAAGGTCATGGCCCACATGCAGTCGAGGCTCGGCCCCATGTACGCGGGCGGCTTCCACGGCTGGGCGCAGCTCATCGCCGACGGGGTGAAGTTCATGCAGAAGGAGGACATCATCCCGGCCGCGGCCGACCGCCGCATCTTCATGATCGCTCCAGGGGTGGCCCTCGTCCCTTACCTGGTCGTGCTGATCGTCATCCCGCTCGACCGCGGCCTGGTCGCCGTCGATCTCGATCTCGGACTGTTCTTCGTGCTCGCCGTCATGGGCATCGGCGTGCTCGGCGCGATCATGGCGGGGTGGGCGTCGGCCAACAAGTATTCGGTGCTCGGCGGGATGCGGGCGGCGGCCCAGCTCATGTCGTACGAGCTGCCGCTGGTGCTGGCGGCCGCGTCCGTGGCGATGGCGGCGGGCACGCTGTCGTTGCCCGGCATCGTCGAGGCGTGGCAGTGGTGGTGGCTGCCGTGGCAGGCGATCGGCGGCGTGGTGTTCTTCGTGGCGGGGCTGGCCGAGCTGCGCCGTCCGCCGTTCGACATGCCGATCGCCGAGTCGGAGATCATCATGGGCCCGATGACCGAGTACACCGGCATGCGTTTCGCCCTGTTCATGCTCTCCGAGTACGTCGGGATCGTCGTCCTGTCCTTCCTGACCACCGTGCTCTTCCTGGGCGGCTGGCACGGGCCGTTCCTGCCGGGCTGGATCTGGACCCTGGTCAAGGTCTTCGCACTGGCGTTCGTGGTGATCTGGTTGCGGGTGACCTATCCGCGGCTGCGTGAGGACCAGCTCCAGAAGCTCGCCTGGGCCGGACTGGTGCCGCTGGCCCTCGTCCAGCTCGCGCTCACCGGCGTGGTGAAGGTCCTCATCTGACTTTCACGGCGGCCGGGGGTTTCGCGGTGGGTCGGTTCGCGACGGCTGGGCTAAACGGCGGCTGGGCTTAACGGCGGCTGGGGTTTCGCGGCGGTCGGGTTTCGCGGTGGCTGAGTTTGCGGTGGTGGAAACTTTATGTCGTCCTTAGCCGTCATATCCGGCATAGGGGGCCCGGATGAAGGGGATGGTTCGTGAACGCACAAATCCTGCCCGTCGCGGGTGCGATGAAAGGCGCCCGCTGCCCGAAAGTCAGCCTGACCTCCGAC
Organism: Nonomuraea sp. NPDC052265; assembly: GCF_044547985.1. NCBI lineage: Bacteria > Bacillati > Actinomycetota > Actinomycetes > Streptosporangiales > Streptosporangiaceae > Nonomuraea > Nonomuraea sp. NPDC052265. The sequence continues at coordinate 241,019 of NZ_JBIUBJ010000011.1, read as the reverse complement.
GGCCGTACCTTGACCGTCACCGACAAGGCCGGGGGCCGTACGACGACCCTGACACCCGCGTCGCTCTACCGTTACGACTACTCGATCGACGGTTCCGGAAAGAAGTCGCAGGTCCTGACGGGCGTCGCCGCCCTCGACCCCGACGGACTGGTCCTGCTGGACCTCCCCGGCGACTGGCACCTGCCCCACCTGCGGGACTTCGCCGCCCAGGCCGGCATCCCGCTCAGAGACGGCAGGGACGACGGTTCCGAGCGCACGCGCCGCATCCTCGCCGCCCGCGCCCCCGGCTGGGAGCGCGTCCGCGGCATCCCGGTGCCGCGGACGGCCAGATGGAACCTGGCGCTGGGTGTGTGCGCGGGCGTCGCCGGGCTGGGGGTGATGGTGTATCTGGGGGCCATCGGAATGTGGGGCGCCTGGCGTGGCTTCTCCACCTTCGGGCGTGTCCTGATGGAGCTGGTCGAGGCCAAATGGCTGGTGGTCGCCTTCAGCCCTGCCCTGTTGGTCGTCCGGCCCCTGCTGGGCGGGGTGCGTCGGTGGCAGGCGGGGCGCGGCTTGATCGTGGGGCCGCCGGGAGGGCCGTACCTGCGGATGAAGTCGTCCCGAAGGTTGTCGGTGTATCGGCGCTCGGGCGTCATCGCCGAACTTCCGGCCGAACGGGGCAGCAGCATCCTTCGGTACCGCCACGACGACCTGTCCGGCATCTTCCTCCTCGACCCCACGGGGAACCCCCTGCTCCACCTTCCCGGCCGCTGGGACCCCGCCGCTCTCCACCGCTTCACCGAACGCCACGGACTGGGCCTGGCAATGCACCGCATCCCCCGCGACGAATACCTGACCCTCACCACCCACTGCCCCCAAGCCTTCCCCTGACCCTCGCGTCCGCCCCTCTGAGCCGGGGTTGACGTACTCGGCTCCTTGGGATGGGGATGGCCCGCTGCTGCTGTCTGCCCTTCGGGCAGGGGCAGCGCGTCTGCTTCATCTCGATCCCTGGGGGCGGGAAATCCGCCGCCACGCCGGGCCGTCCGTTGGGGACGCCGGTCGTACGGAAGCGTCGGCGTTAGTGGACGATCGCCACCATCACGTCCGACGCCGATGGACGTTCCTGAGGGCGCTTGTTCAGGCAAGCCCCCACAACACCCCGCAAGGCAGGCGGTAACGGCGACAGGTCCGGGTGAAACGTGAGCACCCGGTTGAAGACGGCAGGCACGGTGTCCTCCCCGAACGCCGGACGCCCGGTGGCCGCGAACATCATCGTCACCGCCCAGCTGAACACGTCGGACGCGGGCCCCACAGGCTCCCCGGTCAGCTGCTCAGGCGACATGTACGGCGGCGTCCCCACCATCTTCCCGGAGGTCATGGTCATCCTGTCGAGCGCCCGGGCGATCCCGAAGTCGATCACTCGCGGCCCGTCGTGCCCGATCAGCACGTTGCTCGGCTTGAAGTCACGATGCACCACTCCGGCCTTGTGGATGGCCGCCAACGCTCCGGCTGTGGACAACGCGAGCCGGGTCAGGCCGTCCTCGTCGCGGGGCCCGTGGCGCCGTACGAGTTGCTCCAGCGACGGCCCCTCCACGTACTCGGAGACGATGTACGCGTGCTGCCCGTTGATGTTCACATCGAGCACCCGGGCTGTGGAAAACGTGGCGACCCGCCGAGCCGCGTCCACCTCCCGCGCGAACCGGGTACGTGCCGTCTCGTCCACCAGATCGTGCAGCACCTTGACCGCCACCCGCACCCCGTTGGGCGCCATGGCCAGGTAGACGGCGCCCTGCCCGCCGCGCCCGAGCTGGTTCAGCACCCGGTAATGCCCGATCCACTCCGGCTGCCCGGGATGTTGCTGACGGGTGGGGGCCGTGGTGCGCTGATGCAGGTCGGTGGGCCGGTACTGCGGCATGGGCGCCTGCGTCTGCACGGGCGGCCGGTAGCGGGCCCGCGCCATCGCCGGCACCAGCACGGCCGAATGGGTGATCCCGCCGATCCAGCCGATCACGAACCCGAACGAGATCAGGGTGGACATCGGCTCGGGGATGTTGTCGAAGTCGTCGTACAGGATGATGGCGATGACGAACGAGCCGATGAGGACCAGGTAGACGCAGGCGCCGATGGCCTGCCAGGTGCTCCGCAGCCAGTACGCCGCGAACCCGATCGTGAACGGGGTCGCCAGCCCGCACGAGACCAGGGCCAGGGTGGCCCACCCGATGGCGGCCGCCCACGCCCCACTACTGGGACGGACCGGATGGCTGTACGGCATGGCCGAGAGACTATCGCCATGCAGTCGTTCATATCGGACAGTCACCCAGCCTGTGGATAACTTCCACTGAACCTGTGGACGGCTGTGGAAAAACTGGGGACAACGGTCTTGGCTCATTCACCTCCGCCGCCAAGTACGTCATGATGTTGAACCATGGCGCGGATACCGGGAGTCGGACTGGCAAAAGGGCTGTCCATCACTCTTCGCCACATGCTGCGCAAATCCGTCACCCAGCAGTATCCCGAGGTCAAGCCGGTCCTTCCACCCCGCAGTCGAGGCGTTATCGCCCTGGTTGAGGAGAATTGCACCTCTTGCATGCTTTGTGCCCGAGAGTGCCCCGACTGGTGCATCTACATCGACTCCCACAAGGAGACGATCCCGGCCCCGGAAGGCGGACGTCCCCGCCAGCGCAACGTGCTCGACCGGTTCGCCATCGACTTCGCCCTGTGCATGTACTGCGGCATCTGCATCGAGGTCTGCCCCTTCGACGCCCTCTTCTGGTCTCCGGAGTTCGAGTACGCCGAGGGTGACATCCGTAATCTTCTCCACGAGAAGGACAAGCTGGCGTCCTGGACCCAGACCGTCCCGCCGCCGCCCGCCCACGATCCCGGCGCCGAGCCCCCGAAGGAGCTGACGGCCGCCCCTCGCCGTCCCGCGGCCCGTACCGGAACCGCCCGCCCCGGAGCGGCGCCCGGCACGCCCGGCCCCGCCGGAGCGGGCGCCCGGCGCGCCACGCGAGAGGGCGGCGCCGGCGTCACCGGACCGCGCGAGGCCGACACGGGGGCGCCAACAGCCCCCCAGGAAGAGGCCACCTCCCGGCAGGACGCGGGCCCTCAGGACGCGCGCACCCGCAGGCAGGCGACGGCTGCCTCAGCGGCGGTCTCCGGTGAAGACACGGGTGCCAAGCCCGGGGCCGAAGTCGAACCGGCGCTCGGCCCCGACTCCGCCGTAAGCGCAACCCCCGGCACCGAAGCAGCGCCGTCTCCCGAGGCAGGGCCGTCCCTTCAAGGCGGTGAGGACGCCGGGCAGGCCGGCGCGCCCCCGGCTCCTGGGCGTACCGACGATGGCCCGTCGGCCGGAGGCGTCGAAGAGCGGGCTCCCCGTGGCGCTGACCAGAGGGAACGGGCGCGCGGGAAGGCCGGTTCCGCGGAAGCTCCTGAAGCCGCCCCCGGCGAAGGCCCTGCGGCGCCTCCGCCCGCTGGAGACCGCCGCGAGCGTACGCGCAGGCCCATGTCGAACGTGCGAGGCATCCGTCCTCCAGGCGCACTCCCGCCCACCCCGCAGCCGGCGGAGCCGTCAGCGGAGGCAGGCCCATCAGACGGGACGGAGCGGCCGGAAGGGGCAAGGCCGTCGCGCGGGACGAAGCCCTCAACAGGGGCAAAGCCGTCAGAGGTTCCCTCCGAGCCCGAGGGCGACGCGCCTCGCGCCAACGAGGACGACGCCGCTGCCCCCGCAGGCGAGCAGCCGAACCGCACCCCCACCCAAGACCAGGGCCGACGAGCTTCGGAGGAGCACCCGCCGGGAACGGCTTCATCCACAGGCGAGCCGCCCTCGAACAGGTTTTCCACAGGCGCGGGTGAACCGTCACCGGAACCCGGGCCGGAGGAGCAGACTTCTTCCGCGAGCCCCCGCAGGCGCAGGATGGCGGACCCACGGTCCGTCCGACCGCCGGGGCGGCTCGGCCCTGACGACCCAGAGGAGTCCGAGGAGGAGTCGTGACCGAGGCGGTGCCCTCCTACCTGTCACCCACCGGGCAAGAGATCGTCTTCTTGCTGCTGGGAGCGGTAGCGGTTGGATCGGCGCTGCTCGTCGTCACGACCAGGCAACTCGTCCACGCGGCCCTGTGGCTCGTGGTCTCCTTCGGCGCGCTCGCGGGCGGCTATCTGGTGCTGACCGCGGAGTTCGTGGCCTGGGTCCAGGTGTTGATCTACGTGGGCGCGGTGGTGGTCCTGATGCTGTTCGGCATCATGCTCACCCGTGCCCCGATCGGCCGTTCCGCCGACCTCGACAGCGGCAACCGGCCGGTGGCGGCCGTGGTGGCGGTGGCGACGGCGGCGGTCCTGGTCACAGTCGTGATCGACGGTTTCCGCGCGGCGTACACGCCGCTGACGCCGGGTCAGGGGGCGGCGAAGGAACTGGGCGCCAGCGTCTTCGCCACCTGGGTGCTGCCGTTCGAGGCGCTGTCCGTGCTGCTGCTCGCCGCATTGATCGGAGCCATCGTGCTGTCCCGTACGGACATTCCCGGCTCGCCGCCCGATCAGACGGGGGGTCACTAGTGCACATCGTCTACCCGGCGGTCGTCTCCGCGCTCCTGTTCTCCGTAGGTGTCTACGGCGTGCTCGCCAGGCGCAACACGATCCTCGTGCTGATGTCGGTCGAGCTGATGCTCAACGCCGTCAACCTCAACCTGGTCGTGTTCGACGTGTGGCTGCGCGACCGTCTGCACAGCGGCCAGGTGCTCACCCTCTTCGTCATCGTCATCGCCGCCGCCGAGGTCGGCCTCGGCCTGGCGATCGTCCTGGCCCTCTACCGCAACCGCCGCACCGTCGACCTCGACCACCTCCGTGACCTGTCCGAGCCCGCCGACGAACCAGCAGACCTGGTCCCGAGCGGCGCCCACCTTCCCATCCAGGCCGCCTCCACCACCCCGGCCCCGGACGGCGGTCACGCAGACGACCAGAGCGCCGGGCGAGGGGGCAAGCCGTGACGACGTTCCCGCTGCCGGCCGTACTCCTGCCCGTCATCGCCGCCGCCACCGCCCTGCTGCTCTCCCGCTGGCCGCACCCCCGCACACCGGCCCACAAGCAACCACCACCCCACACCCCTGCGGCCGAGAAGACCATCGGTGAACGGGTCAACACCCGAGCCGCCTGGATCGCCGTCGTCCCGACCGCGGCCTCTGCCGTCCTGGCCCTGTGGCTGGCCTGGGGGCCTGGCTTCACGTTCCTGGAAGGCGGCACACCCTCCGAGCCCGTGGGCCGCACGTACGGCACGATCGTCACCGGAGGCGTCCCGATCTCGCTCAGCCTCCAGGCCGACGACCTGTCAGCCGTCCTCGGCGTCCTCGTGACGCTCGTGGCGCTGGCCGTACAGGTCTACTCGGTGGGTTACCTCAAAGACGACCCCCGCTACCCGTCCTACAGCGCGTTCATCAGCCTGTTCACCGGCGCCATGCTCCTGGTGGTCTACGCGGGCGACCTCCTGGTCCTCTACGTGGGCTGGGAGATCATGGGCCTGTGCTCCTACCTCCTCATCGGTCACTGGTGGGAAGACCGGGGCAATTCGCGCGCGGCGGTCAAGGCGTTCCTCGTCACCCGGCTCGGCGACGTCGGCTTCCTGTTCGGCATCTTCGTCCTCGGCACGGCGGCGGGCAGTTTCCGCGTCGCCGACGTGTTGGCGAAGGTGCCCGACATGTCCGCGGCCACCCTGACGACGGCCACCATGCTGCTGCTGTGCGGTGTCGCCGGCAAGAGCGCCCAGGTGCCGCTGCACACCTGGCTCCCCGACGCCATGGCCGGCCCGACCCCGATCAGCGCGCTGATCCACGCCGCCACCATGGTCGCCGCCGGCATCTTCATCGTGGCCAGGCTCTTTCCCGCCTTCCTCGCCGCCCGTCCCACGCTCGACGTCCTGGCCGTCGTCGCGGCGATCGGCATGCTGGGCGCCGCGCTGGCAGCCTTCGCCCAGGACGACCTGAAACGCGTGCTCGCCTACTCCACGGTCAGCCAGCTCGCCTACATGGCCGGCGGCCTGGCCGCGGGCTCCGACCGGGCGGCCGTCTTCCACCTGGTGACGCACGGGGCGTTCAAGGCGCTGTTGTTCCTGTGCGCCGGCGCGGTGATCCACCATGTCGGCTCCAACCTGATGACCCAGATGGGCGGGTTGCGCCGCGAGCTGCCGGTCACGTTCGTGACGATGACGGTGGGGTTCGCCGCGTTGATGGGCCTCCCCCCGGCCAGCGGCTTCTTCAGCAAGGACGCCGTCCTGGCAGCGATGGACGGCGCGCTGGCCGGTGGCGGCCTGACGGACGCCGCCGCACTGCTCCTGTACGGCTGCGCGCTCGCCACCGTCGCCGTCACCGGCGCGTACGCCACCAGAGCCTGGCTCCGCACGTTCTTCGGGCCGCCGCGAGTGGTGGCGCTCCCCGAGCCCGAGCCCGGCACGGCCCACGTCATCGACGTCACCGAGGCGCCCAGGACCATGCTCGTGCCCGTCATGCTCCTCGCTGTCCCCGCCCTGCTGCTGGGCTTCGCGGGAGAGCCGCACGTGGACCTGGCGGTGGCCGCGATCAGCGTCGTGCTCGCCCTGCTCGGCGCCGGTGTCGTCTACGTCGTCTGGCGCGGCGACCCCGTCACCGATCCGGCACGCCTGCTGGGCCCTCTGCGGGTGCCCTGCGAGCGCGCGTTCCACGTGGACGGCCTCTACGCCGCGCTGTTCGTCCGCCCGATCATGGCCCTGGCCCGGCTGGTCGTCAGAACGGACGACGTGGTCGTGGACGGCGCCGTCCGCGGGTCGGGCCGCACCGCCCGCGGCCTGTCCGGATGGCTGCGCCTGGCCCAGAACGGCAACGTCCAGCTCTACGTCAGCGGCGTCCTCGCCGGCGTGCTGCTGATCGCGGTGGGAGCGGTGATGCTCACATGACGGCCCCCAGCCGCGCCAAGGTGGCCCGCACGACGGACCCTCGCCTGGTGGGCACGAGCTCGCATCCGCACGGGACGGTGGTGATCTCATGACGGGCTGGCTGCCGGTCGCACTGCTCGCCGCGCCGCTGTTCGGCGCGCTCCTGCTCCTGCTCGCCCCCGACACGCTCCGCCCGGCCCTGCGCACGTACGGCCTGGTCCTCTCGGGGGTCACGCTGGCCTTGACCCTGGTCATGGCGGCCAGGTTCGACCACGGGCGGCCGACGCGCCTGCAGTTCACGGTCGACCAGCCGTGGATCCCCGGCCTGGGGCTCCGCTTCCACCTGGGCGTCGACGGCATCTCGCTGCCGCTGATCGTCCTGACCGCGCTGCTGACGTTCCTCTGCTTCGGCTACCTCTCCTGGGGGCGGCCCCGCACGCCGAGCCGCTTCCTGGGGAACCGGCCGAGAGCGCTCGTGTTCACGCTGCTGGTGCTCGAAGTCGGCATGATCGGCACGTTCCTCGCCCTCGACCTGCTGCTCTTCTTCGTCTTCTTCGAGATCGTGCTGATCCCGATGTACTTCCTGATCGGCGTCTGGGGCGGAGCCGGGCGCCGGGCGGCGTCGATCAAGTTCATCCTCTACACGCTGCTCGGCTCGGTCGTGATGCTCCTCGGCCTGCTGCTCGTCCGGGCCCGGACCGGCACGCTCGACATCGCCGAACTGGCCGCGGCCCACGGCGCTGGAATGTCCAGATCCGTGCAGATCCTTGCGTTCGTGGCGATCGGTGTGGGCCTGGCGGTCAAGACACCGATGTGGCCCCTGCACACCTGGCTGCCCGACGCCCACACCGAGGCCCCGACCGTGGGCTCGGTGCTGCTGGCCGGCGTGCTGCTGAAGATGGGTACGTACGGTTTCGCCAGGATCGCCATCCCCGTCCTCCCCGAGGGGGCGACCGCGGTGGCGCCGTGGCTGGGGGCGTTCGCCGTGGTCGGCGTCATCTACGGTGCCCTGGCCTGCCTGGCGCAGCGTGACCTCAAACGCATGATCGCCTACTCGTCCGTGGGCCACATGGGTTTCGTGCTGCTCGGCTTCGCCACCCTGACCCCGGTCGGCATCAACGGCGCCCTGTTCGCGAACGTTGCCCACGGCCTGATCACCGGCCTGCTGTTCTTCCTGGCCGGCGCGATCAAGGACCGCTACCACACGGCCGACATGCCCAGCCTCGGCGGCGGCCTGCTGGCCACGATGCCGCGCCTGGGATCGGTGCTCACCTTCGCCGCGATCGCCTCACTCGGGCTGCCCGGCCTGGCCGGGTTCTGGGGGGAGATGCTGGCGCTGTTCGGGGCGTTCCAGCCGGCGAGCGGCCTGCCGCGTCCGCTCTTCGTCGCGTACATGGTGATCGGCGGCCTGGGGGCGGTGCTGACGGCCGCGTACTTCGTGCTCATGCTGTCCCGCGTCACCCACGGCCGCCCGTCGGGGCTCCCGCCGCAGCGGGGGGCTCAGCCGCTCGGTGAGACACCGGACGAACGCCCCGTAGTGCCCCTCGGCTCGGACGCCTCGCTCGCGGGACAGCCGCCGACCGCGGCGCTCGAAGCCGAGAACGTCCCGCGAGTGATCGACGACATCCGGCCCTACGAGCTGGCGGCGTGGACCCCGCTGGTGGTCCTGATCCTGCTCTTCGGGCTCTGGCCCGGCCTCCTGCTCTCACTCACCACGCCGGCCGTGCAGACGCTGCTGGGAGCCCTGTCATGACTCAGCAGATCGACTACTTCGTGATCGCGCCGCCGCTGGCGCTGGCGGTGGTGGCCGGGCTCGTGCTGCTGCTCGACCTGTTCCTGCCTGCCGCGACGCGCACGCGGACCGCGCTCGGCCTGGTGACACTGGCGGGGGTCGTCGTGGCCCTCGGGTTCGTGATCGCGCAGGCCGTGAGCGGTACGTCCCGGGCGACGTTCTGCGTGCCGCCGGAGCTCGCGACCGGCGGGACGGGCACGTTGTGCTCGTTCGTCGCCGACCGGTTCACGACGGCCTTCGCGGGGCTGGTGCTCGTCGCGGCCCTGGTGGTCGTGCTGATGTCGATGACGGAGCTGGCCGGGGGCGGCATCCCGGCCGGCGAGTGGTACTTCCTGCTGCTCGGCACCCTCGTCGGCGCGGTGACCCTGCCCGCCTCCCGCGACCTGGTCATGCTCGTGGTGGCGCTCGAACTGGTCTCGCTCCCGGTGTTCGCCCTCACCGCGCTCAAACGTTACGACGGCCGCGCCTCCGAAGCCGCGGTCAAGCTCTTCGTCGTGTCGGTCGTGTCCACGGCCATCATGCTGTTCGGCGTCTCCCTCCTGTACGGCGTCTCCGGGACGGTCTTCCTCTCCCGGCTGGCGGCCGTCCTGAGCGGCCGGATCCCGGCGCCGGGTGTGGCGGCGGGCACGTACTCCACGGCGTTGGAGACGGCCCACGGGCTGCCCGCGGTCGTCACGGTGGGCGTCGTCCTCGTGGCGGCCGGGTTCGCGTTCAAGATCGCCGCTGTGCCGTTCCACTCCTGGGCGGCGGACGTCTACCAGGGCGCGCCCATCCCGGTGGCGGCCCTGCTCTCGGTCATCTCCAAGGCGGCCGGGTTCGCGGGGCTCATCCTCGTCCTGGTCACCGCGCTGGGCGGCCAGTCGTCCACCTGGGGGCCGGTGATCGCCGTCATCTCGGCGCTGACCATGACCGTGGGCAACCTGCTCGCCATGCGCCAGCGTTCGGCCGTCCGCCTGCTGGCCTGGTCCTCGGTCGCGCAGTCCGGTTACATCCTGGCCCCGCTGGCGATCGCCGCCACGGCGGCCACGTCCCAGGCCGCGACCGGCACGTCCGTCGCGTACCTGGTCATCTACGCGGCCATGAACCTCGGCGCCTTCGCCGTCGTCATGCTCGTCTCCAGAACCGCCCCCCGCAACGAGCTCGACGACTATCGCGGTCTGGTCCTGCGCAGCCCGGCCGCCGGGATCGCGCTGTTGTTCTGCCTGGTCTGCCTGGCAGGGCTGCCGCCGGGGCTGGCCGGCCTCTTCGCCAAGGTCTTCGTGTTCCGGACGATCGTCGAGGGCGGCCTGGGCTGGCTCGCGCTCGTCATGGCCGTCAACACCGTGATCGGCCTCTACTACTACGCCGTCTGGGCGGCCCGCCTCTTCGCACCGTCCGGAGAGAAACGCCTCCGTAGCCCGTCCCCGGCGGCGTGGCTGGCCGTCGGCCTGGCCCTGGCCGTGGCGATCCTCTTCTCGGTCGCTCCCCAGCTGGTCCTGGACGTGACCTCCTTATCGGCCACGAGCTGACCATGGACGGGTCCACCGGCTGTCCCCATGCGGACAGCCGGGCCGCAACCCGCCCTGCTTCCCCGAAAAAACGGGGTAAGTCGCGCTCCGCCCGCAGCTGAGCACGCCGGGGAACGATAGACCGGGTCATCGTCGTTGGACGAGGTGAAACCCGGACCACGAAGGGGGGAGACCTTGCACCACAACGGTCTGCGTACCGCCATCCTCCTGGGAGGTCTGTCCGCGTTCATCATCGTGGTGGGCGCGTGGCTGGGCGGTGGCACCGGCCTGCAGATCGCGCTGGTGCTGGCCCTGCTGAGCAACGGCGTCGCCTACTTCTTCTCCGACCGCATCGCGCTGTCGGCCATGCGCGCCAGGCCGGTCAGCGAGGTCGAGCACCCCACGCTCTACCGGATCGTCCGCGAGCTCTCCACCGAGGCGCGCCAGCCGATGCCGCGCCTGTACATCTCCCCGACGGTGCAGCCCAACGCGTTCGCGACAGGCCGCAGCCCACGCAAGGCCGCCGTGTGCGTCACGTACGGACTGACCCAGTTGCTTGACGAGTCCGAGCTGCGCGGCGTGATCGGGCACGAGCTGTCGCACGTGTACAACCGGGACATCCTCGTCTCCTCGGTGGCCGGGGCGCTGGCCACGATGATCACGTGGCTGAGCTACGTCGCCGTCTTCTTCGGCGGTTCCGACGACGACGAGGGGCCCGGCTTCGTGGGCGCCCTGCTGATGATGGTCCTCGGGCCCGTGGCGGCCGGGATGGTCCAGATGGCGATCTCGCGGACGAGAGAGTTCCAGGCCGACGAATCGGGCGCGAGGCTCACAGGTGACCCGCTGGCCCTGGCCTCGGCACTTCGCAAGATCGAGATGGGTGCCCGCAGGCTGCCGCTCCCCGAGAACAGCCGCCTCACCTCGGCTTCTCACATGATGATCGCGAACCCGTTCAGCGGATCCGGCTTCGGCCGCCTGTTCTCGACGCATCCGCCCACGTCGGAGCGGGTGGCGAGGTTGGAGCGCATGGCCGGCTACCGCCGCTGACCTTCCCGGCCGGTGAAGTCGAGGGGAACGCGTCTGCCTCGAATGCGCCAGGGCCGCTGAAATCGACCGTGAGCCCCCGATTCGGCTCACCGGTCGAGCTTTCGCCGCTTGCTCTCCGCCTGGCCGTGCTACCGCGATCAGGGCCTTCCAGCCCCGCTCCGGAAGAGTGATCAGGTCCTTGTGGTCCCGCCTGGAAGAGCGATCAGGCCGTTCAGTTCCACCTCGGAAGGCCGCAAGGGCTCGTGTACGGCTCGGCGGGCTTCACCGTTCCCTCGGGTGCTACCCGAGCTCTCCGGCCGCCGTGATCTTCCTCAGGATGGCCGGCAGGTCCTCGGGGTAGAAGGTCTCCTCGGTGTTCTCAAGCTCCTCCGCGCTCCACCACCGATGGCCGGTCGTCGTCTCCTTCTCGATCTGCTCCATGTGATCGAACGAGACGGCGGTGTCGTGCGTCCGGATCGCGAAGAAGGTCTGGTCCTGCGTGATCGCGTAATCGGACCAGACGAACTCGATCGTGCTCGTCCCGTACGGACCGGCGAACTCCGCCGCCTCCCGCCGGATCCCGGCCTCCTCGTACAGTTCGCGCGCGGCGGCCTGCTGAAGCTCCTCCCCGGCCTCCGCCGCGCCGCCGATGGTGAACCAGAACGGCTCGTCCGGCTGTTGCGGATCAAAGCCGTGAAGCAGCAGCACCCGGTCTTCTGCGTCAAGGGGCAGGACGCGTGCCGTGAAGCGGCGCAGAGGGATCTTCGTCACGGTTGCCGAGCTTACGATGCCGGATTCACCCGCTCCAAGGAGAACGCAGGCCCGAGGCACAAGAAGGCGCGTACGCCGCCATGTGCCCCGGATGCCGACCTGTTAGCGGTAGTTCACGAATTGCAGGGCGATGTCCAGATCCTTGCCCTTGAGCAGAGAAATGACGTCCTGCAGATCGTCCTTCTTCTTCGAGCTGACCCGCAGCTCCTCGCCCTGGATCTGCGCCTTGATCCCCTTGGGCCCCTCGTCGCGGATCAGCTTGGAGATCTTCTTGGCGTTCTCCTGGTCGATGCCCTCCTTGAGGCTGACCAGCATGCGGTACTCCTTGCCCGACAGCCTGGGCTCGCCCGCCTCGAGAATCTTCAGCGAGAGCCCGCGCTTGACCACCTTCTCCTTGAACACGTCGAGTGCGGCATCCGCGCGCTCCTCGCTGTTCGCCTTGATCTCGATGTTGTCCTGCCCGGACCAGCTGATGCTCGCCCCGGTGCCCTTGAAGTCGAAGCGGTGTCCGATCTCCTTGACCGTCTGGTTCAGCGCGTTGTCGACCTCCTGGCGGTCGATCTTGCTGACGATGTCGAAAGATGAATCGGCCAAAACACCCATCCTCTCGGCTGTGAAAGCGATATTCGAGATCCCGCCTCTCCGCCGTACGCGAAACCGCTCCGTCGTACGACAAATGCGTGGACCCAGCGAACGAGCCTAGCCAGCATCGGCGCGCCGTGCAGTCCACGTTCGCCGGACGCGGCTTGATGCCGGGCCCTTGGCGACGGATCATGCCTGTGAGCCCACATTTCGCAGTTTCCGATCGTATTGGTAGGGATCATGCGAGTCATCGGAGCCGGCTTCGGCCGTACAGGAACGCTGTCCACGAAGACCGCGCTGGAACGTCTGGGCTTCGGCCCATGTCATCACATGACGGAAGTGCTGCAGAATCCCGTCCACATCCGCCGCTGGCTGGACCTCGCCGAAGGCCGCCCCGTCACCTGGGACACCCTCATGTCCGGGTACGACTCCTGCGTCGACTGGCCGGCCGCCGCGTACTGGCGCGAACTCGCCCATCACTACGAGGACGCCAAGGTCATCCTCACCGTCCGCGACCCCGAACGCTGGCTGGCCAGCATGAACGCCACCATCTTCAAACAGTCCGCCCGCGCCCGCACCTGGTCGGGCCGGACGATGGCCACGATCTCCCGCCTCCTCGACACGGACTTCGCGGCATTCATCCGGATGACCCGGTTGGTCGTGAGCGAACGCGTCTTCGGCGGCGGCATCCCCGACACCGAACTGGCCCTGAAGATCTTCAAAGAACACGTGGAGGAGGTCAAAGCCACCATCCCCCAGGACCGCCTGCTGGTGTTCGAGGTGGCCCAGGGCTGGCAGCCGCTCTGCGACTTCCTGGACGTACCCGTCCCGAGCGAACCCTTCCCCAGAACCAACGACGCGGCAGGCTTCGACCAGCACGCACGCGGGATGGGACGCCTGCTGTTCCGGCGCAGCCGGTGACCCCGATCCGGCTGGGGACAAACTGGTGTCACGTACACCTCGGAAGTCCGCTATTCTTCTGTCTGTCGCCGCGAGAGCGGATGGCACGGCAGGTTGCCCGAGTGGCCAAAGGGAGCGGTCTGTAAAACCGTCGGCTCAGCCTACGCAAGTTCGAACCTTGCACCTGCCACCAGCAGTAGCTGCAGGTCAGAGGCCCTTCGGGGCCTCTTCTGCGTTTCAGGGGTATGCAGCCGTAGGCATCTCTGAGCGGTCGTTTGTCGCTGGTCACGGGATATACGCGGGATGGATCTGGGGGCGTTTCCCCAGGTGGGCGCCCATGATTCGGGATGTGTGCGGGATGCTGTCGCTCTCCAACGCCGAAAGGCCCCGGGGGAAGCCGGAGCCCTTCGAGTGGTGCCGTTTGTGATCTCATGCGGTCAGTACGTCCGCTATCCGCTGGTTGACGATGTCCTCCTGGCCGTCGATGCACTTGGCGTAGACACGCAGCAGGACGTCCACCCCATGGCCGGCACGGGCCGCCACTTCTGGAGCCGGTACGCCGCCGTTGAGCCAGAGCGAGACGGCCGCGTGCCGGAGGTCGTACGGTCGGCGGGCGAGTGGTGAGGCGACCTGGGCGGGTGTGAGCGCGAGGGTACGGGCTTCCTGCCAGACCTCTGTGTAGGCCGTCGAAGCGACTACGCCGCCACGCTCACTGCGGAACAGACGTCCGTCAGGGGCTACGCCGAACTCTGCGATGTGCTGCCGAAGGATCTTGACCAGTTCTGGAGGGATCGGGATCCGGCGGACGTCGTCCTCGCCCCGGTGCTTGAGGCCGCGCAGCTCGTGGGCGTCTCCCGTGTCCGTCCAGCGGCGGTTCACCTCCGGACGTGAGCCGTCGAGGGTGAGCCGTCCCCAGCCTTCCGCCGGAAGGTGGCAGTTCTGCTCCAGAAGACTGACCGCCTCGCCGCGCCGGAGAGCGGCGAAGTACATGCAGGCGAACATGGCCATGAGCCGTTGCCCTCGCCCTTTTCCGCCACGTTGGCGCTTGCCCACGTAGGTCAGTGCCACGAGCAGTTCCCTGGCCTGGCGAGGGTTGACCACGACGCGCGGGTCCACCGTTTCGGTCGTCTTCGGAAGCTTCCACTTGATCCGGTGCAGGGGGTTGGAGGGCAGCTCTTCCAGTTCCACCGCGTACTCGAAGACGTGGTGAAGGACGGCACGCTTCCGCCTGATCGTGTTGGCGCCGGCCTTCTGGCCGTCGAGGCGCAGCGCGAGGACATCCAGGGCCGGACGAACGGCCTTGGTGTCGTTGAGTGCTTCCATGCTCCGCGAGGCCGCTTCCAGCCAGCGGACGGCCCGCGCGATGTCGGCGGGCATGATGGGGCGCTTGTCTTCGGGCAGGAGGACGTACTGACGCAGGGCAGTGCGGAGGAGGCCCGAGTCCGGCCGTCCTGGCTTGTCCGTCGTCAGCGCCGGGAGAGCTGTTGCGAGGGCATCAGACATGCTGTCGCGGCTCTTGGCGGCCGCGTACGGCCAACGCGCCTCGACGTACGCCTTAACGAAGTCCAGGACGGTTCGAGCGTCCTTGGCCTTCGTCATCGACTCGGGGAGACCGGTCTCCAGGTCGAACGCCTCGCCCCGTCGTGCGGCCTGCCGTAGGTCGGTCAGGAAGCTCTCGCCGAGGGCCTTGGTCTTGTACGTCTTGGATTTCTCCCGGCCGCCGACCTTCCAGCGCACCTCATAGGAGGGTGACTTGCTGGACTTGTTTCGGCGGATCTCCCAGAACTTCACGTCGTACGAGGTCGTCATGCTGCACTCCGGAGGGATTCGAGCCAGGCGTCGAGATCGCTGCGGTAGATGCGGAGTTCGCCGTTGGGCAGGCGGATGCCCTTCGGTGCCTTGCCGATCTCGCGCCAGCGGTAGAACGTGCGGCGGGAGACTCCGCCGAGTTCGTCGAGGACCTGGGCGACGGTGAGGAGTTCATTTCGCCTGCTCATGCCGCCCTCCCGACCTCCTCAGTTGCCGAAAGATCTGGTCCGCCCGCTCTGGCCTCCAGTTCTCTGAGGTGGGCTCGCCAGCGTTGGCGTTCGGCCACAGTTCGCAGGAGGCGTACGGCCAGCGGCGGCACATTCGCGTCGCCGGCCGGGACGGGACGCCAGACGTAGCGGTGCGGGTCGGTTGGTTCGGCTGCCTGGCCGAGGGCTTCCAGGACCCAGGTACGGCGGTCCTGCTTGTGCTCGGCGAGCGTCTTGTTCGACCACTTACGGGAAACCAGGACCCGGCGGCCGGCGTAGCCGAGGTGTTCGGCCTTGTGTGCCTTGGAGCGGCACCGGCCCGGAGCCATCCCCGCCTTGGCGTTCTTGGGCTGGACGCCGTAGCGCAGCCAGTTCGGGCAAGACGGCGAGCAAGGTTCGTAGCGCAGGGCATCCACCATGCGCGCGGCGTGCTCGCGCCGGGCCTGGCCGCCGTCGAGGCTGTCCCCGATGGACTTGGTCAGGTACTTGGACAGGTACCGGATGCACTGGTCGGCGTCCGAGGTACCGGCGAGAACACCTTGCACGTCCACCTGGTCACCGAAGCGCAGAACGTGGAGGGGTTCGGCGTCCTCGTCCAAGGCGTCAAGGGCCTCGTCCCAGGTGGGCAGAAGCTCGCCAGTGCTCGGGTCGAGGTAGCCGTTCCCGTCCTGCCAGATGGGCAGGTGGTCGCCGTCGAAGCGCACATCGTCGGTTGAGGGCCACCACACCTGGTGATAGGTGGCCGCAGCTATCTGCTTGATCTCGGCGCGCGGGAGCGTTCCGCGAATGGCCATGTGCAGGTGCGGCGCGAGCCGCTTCTGAGGCTCTACAGCCGCGAAGTACTGCACGTCATAGCCCGCGACCCGGCGTAGGTTCTGCACGAACCGATCGACGAGCTTGGGGAAGTGCAGCGCGTCCCGAGCGGCGCGCCGGTAGTCGTAGGTGTCGGGGTCGATCGGGACGCCGTCGCGGACCTTGCCGTAACTGGGCAGGGTGAGCGTGACGAACAGCGACGGCCGGTAGGTCTTGCCGTCGGTGCTGGTGAAGGTGCGTCCAAGGGTTGTGTTGGTCATCTTGCGCTTGGGCAGGTCGGGTGCGTCCTGCCGCCGGCGGGTCGATCGGGTGCGCTTGGGCACCGCGGACCCGGTGACGCTGCCTCTCATGCCAGCGGCGTTTATCTCGTCATCAAGGCCGGACAGGACGGCGTCCAGGTCGGTGGTGTCGTCGCCGACCTGCTCGGCGGCATCCCGTCGGGCCTGCATGTCGGCGCGGAACTCGATCAGCCAGCGCTGCTCTTCGTTCGACTCGTCGGGTGTG
The DNA here is from genome assembly GCF_044547985.1 of Nonomuraea sp. NPDC052265. NCBI lineage: Bacteria > Bacillati > Actinomycetota > Actinomycetes > Streptosporangiales > Streptosporangiaceae > Nonomuraea > Nonomuraea sp. NPDC052265. Next base: position 224,258 of record NZ_JBIUBJ010000011.1, on the reverse strand, counting down.
ATCGTGGGTTCGCTGTCGAGGTGCCAGCCCTCGCGGCATTGGGCCATGCGGAGCTGCCGGTTGCGCTTGGCGCACGGCGGGCACTTGCTGGCGAGAGTGGCCCCGCAGGGGACATCGATGATCTCGGACTTGCCGGTGACGATGTCGAGCCGCCGCAGCGGGATAGGCCGGATGCAGACGCCGTGGAGCTTGGCGACCTCTACGAGTACATCTCGGGCCATCGGCATGGCTTGGCGGATGGCCCGGGGTAGGGCACGGTCGTGCGGATGGGTCATGCGGTCCTCCCTTCGTCGGTGGTCTCGGTCATCACGGCGCAGAGCCGGTAGTGCTCGTGGGAGGGGGAGGCGTGGACGTGAGGCTGGTAGAGCTCGAAGACCCGCATTCGGGGCAGGTCACGGGCAGTCAGCAGGACCAGGAGGGGGCGGCCGGCGACCCGGCTGATTTCGTCGGCGGTGCAGTGGAAGCAGATCTTCACGCTGCCTCCCCACGCGGGGCGTAGGCGTCGACCATGGCGCGGATGTCGTGATCGGAGACGTAGGCGGCGCGGACTCGGACGGGTTCGGGGCTGGCTTCCAGCCGGACGTAGCCGACGCCCGCGCCCAGCTCCGGGACGGGTGAGATGTGGTCGGCCAGGGCGCCTCGGTCGCGGGCGCCGTCGCCGAGGACCATGTCCACTTGTTCGGACTCATCGAGCCGGAGGGCGATCTTGTCCGGGAAGAGGTTGCGGATGTTCATGACCTCTTTGCGTGGGTCCTGAAGCGCGGCCAGGACGCCCACGCCGACCGCGCGTCCTTGAGTGGTCAGGGTGGCCAGTGCTGCGGTGATGCGTTGTCTGAGTTGCCGGTCGGACTGGTAGGCGGTCAGGAACGCCACCTCGTCAACGACGACCAGGACGAACGGATCAACCACGGTGGGGGTGTGGGAGCGCTGGAGTCCGGCGAACCGAGCCGCCCGCTTCTGCATGACGCACACGGCTTCGTCCAGGAGGTCGGCGCACTCTTCGGGAGTGGCCGCGTACCGATCGCCGAACAAGGCGCGGCCGTAGGACAGCTCCATGAGTTTGGGATCCAGCGCCCACAACTCGACCAGGCCTGCGCTGGCGGCAGGGAGTAGGGAACGGATGACGGACCAGATGATCGACCCCTTGCCAGCCCCGGTCGCTCCTGCGACGAGGACGTGGGTGCCGTGCACCTTGAGTCGCCATGGCCGCCCGTCCTCGCCTTTGCCGATCTCGATCGGTCCCACTGTCGGTTCGTTCGGTATGGCGAGCGCCGGCAGGGGAGAGGCGAGTGGATCGCTGCGTGGGAAGGTCAGCGTCAGCCGCCCAGCGTGAGACAGCGCCACGCGGCACGACTTCGTGCCGAAGCCATGGGCCAGGTGGTCGGTGCGATCGGCCCAGTCCTTGACGGCTTGGCCCTTGAGCATGCGCACGGTGACCACGTCGGCCCACGAGGTACAAGTGACTTTGCCCAGCCTGGGCAGGTAGTCACGCCCCCGGATGTGACGGCCAAGACCAGAGACGATCATGACGGGTTGCCAGTGCCGCCGGTAGATCCAGACGAGTCGCCACCAGGCCAGCAGCCGGTAGCCGACGAGACGGGCGAACGAAGGCCGGTTGAGGAACGCCCAGGAGGCCAGGGCCATGACGACTGTCCCGGACATGGACGCCGCCACGGGCCAGCCGTAGACGTACCAGAGAGCGCCGAGGGCGACGAGGATGGCGGTCGCGATGGGGTGACGCCAGATCGTACGGACGAGTCTGGCGACCGTGCGACCGATGAGGATGATGATGGTCAGGATTGCGGGTGTCTTGACCACGGCCGGGCGGAAGACGACGGCCGTGTCGGGCGTGGTGGAGACGAGGTTGCGCGCCTCGTCGCCAGGCAGCCGCTTGAACATAAGCTTGGAACCTCTCGTGATGTGGAGTCAGGGGAGAACCGAGGGGCCGCCGGAAGTTGCCGCTTCCAGCGGCCCCGCCTCATGTCAGGCCGCCGGGCCGGTGGTGTCCGCGATGGCGTCCTGGTCGTTGGCCGTTTGTTCGGCGTGCAACTGCTCGCAGTCGGCCAGGTAGCGAGCGGCGGCGGTGAAGATCTCGCGGGCGGTGCTCAGGTCGGCGTCGGTGACCGGGCCGGCCCCCGTGGTGGAGATGTGCACGTTCGCCTCGTGGGAGTAGAGCTCCAGGTACGGGCGCGGGCCACTGAGCAGGAGACCAGCGCCAACCTTGAGGTCGGATGTGTGGAAGGAGACGCCGACGTGCGGCGTGGACTCCGGTCGCAGGGACAGGGTGACGTAGGTGTACGGGCGCAGACTCATGCCGCGACCCCCTTGCCGTCGGACAGGCCGTAGAAGCTGCGCTCGACGGAGCGGGCGAAGCGGTTGGCTGCGTGGGCGAGCTGGCGGGCGAACTCCAGATCCTGCACCGTGACCGGTCCGCTGGTGGTGACCAGGACGGAGGTGGCGCCGAAGTCGAGCGCCAGGACGGGCTCACGGCGGGCGAACGGGTGGTTGAGGGTGCGGGCGGCGTGTCCGGTGGTCAGCCGGATCACGCTGTTGCGCGGGGTACGGCGACGAGTCATCAGGCGGCGTCCTTTCCGGCCGAAGCCTTGTTCTGAGCGGGCTGGGCAGTCTGGCGAGGCGCGTACATCTCGCGAACCTTGATCGAGTACGCGAGGCGGCCGGCTGCGTTGACGTAAGGCGTGACGGACATGCCGTTGAACTCGACCGGCGTGAACGGCAGCCCCGGCATCGGTTGCGGGGGCACCGGCTGGACCGGCGCGAGGATCTTGACCGCGACGGTCTTCTGGGCGGGCTTGAGGGTCGGGTCACCGTCCATGACCGCGACCTGCCAGACCAGCTCTGCGGTCTGCTTGTCGCGGGCCTGCACGAACCGGCCGTTGGACGAGGCGTCGAAGTCCTTGACGGGCTCGACCTCGCCGACGATGTAGCAGCCGTGCGGGAAGACCATGGTGTAGCTGACGGGAATGGGTCCCTGGATTGCCATGTGGTTCCTCTCGATAGCGGTGGAGAGCCCTTCGTTCGCTTGTCCACTTGTCCGCATGAGTTGAGAGTAGGCTGTGGCCACTCGTCCGCACAAGTGGTTGAGCCGGAGTGGCGCGGTAAGAATTACCTCACCTTGTAGACATCCTCAAGCTCATGCAGGCTGCCAGGCAGCGCCAGACTCATGGCCAGCAGGACGTTCCCCGCAGGGTCGTGCACCGTCGCCGTCACGTCGAGCACCGGATTGGACGAGCCCAGCAGTTCGACCTCGTCCTTCGTGGGCTTACGCGCGGACAGCCGCTCGGTGATGCGATCGAACCGCACATGCTTGACCGCCTGGAGATGCTTTCGGATGCCGCCCCGCAACGGCTCGGCCTTGTCCAGATCGGTCCCCACCGCAATCTCCAGCGGCACCCACACGGTCTCCACCGCCGAGACAAGATCCGCCTGACGAGCCACCCGCTTACGCACGATCACCGGCGTACGCTCAGCGACCCCGAGCAACTTCGCGACATGCCGAGGCGCCGGAACCCGCGCCACCTCAACAAGACTGTCGGCGCTCTCTCCCTGCTCCGCAGCTCCAAGGCCCGGACGGACGGTCTCGGCCTCGCGTTCCGGCCGGCCCTTCACGAACGACCCGCGCCCGTGCTCGCGCTCGATCCACCCCTGCATGGCGAGCGTCTGAAGCGCCCGCACCACCGTGGTGCGCCCCACGCCCAGCTCGCGAACAAGCTGTGTCTCGGACGGCAGCATGTCGCCGGGGGCGTACTCGCCCGACTCGATGCGCTCCTGGATCGCCTGCATGACCTGCGCATATTTCGGCGGGGCGAAGTCCATGCTCATGTTGGCCGTCCGTTCACTCTTGCGCTTGTCCGCATAAGTACAGTACCGGCTGAGCCAAGACTTGTCAGGCCATGATTAGGACTCAGAACGCCCTGCGAGGAGGCGTACACACTCCTCGCAAGCACTCGCGACGGTCGACATGAACGGCACCTGCCAATCACCGATCACCACGAGCTGAATCGTCTCGCCGCACAACGCCTTGGAAGCGCCACGCACAACCGCGTGCTGCACGAGCGAGAAATTACGACGCTCCGCCCCCACCCCGCACGACACCCGCCGGTCGGTCATTACTCGACCCCGTCAACAAGATCGGCGATCAACGCCGAATATGGCTGCGTCCTACGCAGGTCCGAATAATGCATAGAGATACGACGAGCGGCCCGCACCGGATCAATCGCCGGATGCCAGGCATAGATGACACGACGACGGGCGACATTCCAGCCGGTCCGCCACCAGTAGTGACGACCGTCGCACCACACCACCAGCCCTACCCAGACCGACACCAGGGCGAGCCCGTACCCGTCATGGACATCCGCGCTGACGCCGTTCTGCTCCAGCGCTTCCCGGAGCAGTTCGGCGGAACGCCGCGGATCGATCGAGATCACCACGGGGGCCGTCATTCGGCCACCCGCTCGAACCGCACCGAGCCCGCCCCGTCGAGGTAGGCCCGGAAGATCTCGCGCCGGGTGGCCTCGTCCGGCACGGCCCCGAGCCCGTAGACGCTGTGGACGATCCGCCCCAGCACCGCGCCGGCGTCCACCGACATGCCCCGCATGGCCTTGCGCAGCTCATCCATGGCAGTCGCCTGGAACGAGCTCGAACCGCACGTCCCCAGTTCCTCACCGAGGCCGGACTGAACTCGGACCTCCCACTCGAACGCCTCGCCGGTGGCAGGACCGTGCTCGGCCCCTTCGCAGTGAAGGCACTCAGTGGTAGCCGACGAGGCCGCATCCAACCTCGATGCCGCCACATGCCCACGACGGGTGACGATCTTCCATCCCCGCCCCTCGCATTCTTCGCACCTGACTGGAGTTGTCATGCGGCAGAGCATGAATGGACCAACCGTTTATACATATCCCACGGCGATATACCGCCGAGGCATATAGAGTCCGCCGCACAGCAATGCACAATCTCGGAGTACGAGTTCCGGAGGGTCGCATGCGCGCGAGTGGTTTCCAGCCGATCAAGCTCCCGCCGTCGGTATGGGAACGCGACGATATGCGAGAAAGCCTGAAAAACCGCGACGTCGCCGGACTGTTCCGCCTGGTCGCCAAATACGGTGGAATCAGTCAGGTCCGCATCGCATCAGCGACCGAAATCGCCCAGCCCCGCGTCAACAAGATCTTCAACGGAACGGCCGGCCCCATCGAAGAACTGGCCGTCTTCGAACGCATCGCCACCGGACTCGGCCTGCCCGACCACGCCCGCATGCTCCTCGGCCTGGCCCCGCTCGACACCGCGTCCCCGACAGGAGACCTCGACGACGAGCACCAGGAGCAGACCGACGAACTCACCGCCCGCCTGGAGGCCGCCGCAGCCGTCGACGACACCATGGTCATGATCCTGCGTACGGACACCAACAACCTCCGCCTCCAGGACCGCAGACTCGGCAGCCTCGCCATCGCCGACAAGATGCACGCCCAGATGGCCCAGATCGAACGAGCCCACCGCCACGCCGTCCGTCCACGCATCCGTACTCAGCTCGCGCACCTACTTGCCGAAACAGCTTCGCTGGCCGGTTGGCAGGCCATCAACACCGTGGCCCTCAACGACGCCTGGAACCACTACGAACGCGCCAAGGCAGCCGCCCACGAAGCCGAGGACGCCGCCGTCCTGGCCTACGTCTCCGGCGAACAGGCGTACGTCCTCATGGACCTGGGACGCCCCGCCGAAGCAGCCGAACTCCTCCAGCACATCCACACCACCCACCGCGACCGCGTCCCCGCCCGCCTCAGAACATGGCTCGCAGCGGCCGAAGCCGAAGCCGCGGCCATCCTCGGCGACGAAGACGCGTGTCGCCGGGCGCTCGACCAAGCCGCCCTCGTGCTGCCAGAAGGCGACGGAGACCCGGACATGCCCTACCTGTCCATCAACGTCCACCACTTCGCCCGCTGGCGCGGAAGCTGCCTGCTCCGCTTCGGCGACCCCAGCACCGTCGAGGACCTACGCTCCTCACTCGCCGGGATGGACGGCACCTACAACCGCGCCGAAGCAGGTGTCCGCTGCGACCTCGGCCACGCCCTGCTCGCGGCTGGCGAACCTGAAGCAGCACAGCCTCACATCCAGCGCGCCAAGCAGCTGGCCACCATGACCGGCTGCCGCCGCCAACGCCGCCGCATCGAAGAACTCTCGCGAGCGGTCAACCGCGCTCTCGGCCGTTGAGCCGCTGCTGAGCTTGAAGCAACCCGATCAGCGTCCCGGACGTCCAGATGTCCCCGCGGGCGATCATGTCGGGGATCTCGGCCATCGGAACCCACTCGATCCGATCAGCCTCCACCTCACCCTCAGGCTTACCGACCAGCTCGGCACCATGCACCAGGAACAGAATGTGCTCGGAGTCCACCATGCCGGCCATCGGCTGGTAGCTCACCAGGTGCTCGACCCGTTTCGGCCGATACCCGGTCTCCTCCTCCACTTCCCGCACGGCGGTCGCCATCGGATCCTCGCCGGCCTCGACCAGCCCGCCAGGAAGCTCCCACCCCCACCGATCGAACACGAACCGGTGCCGCCACATCAGCAACACCCGCTCCTGCTCATCCACGACGACAGCGATGGCAGCCCGATCCAGATGCACCACATGATGCTCGAACCGCTCCCCACCAGGGATCTCAACATCGGCCAACCCCAACCGGATCCACCGGTTGTCATAGACCAGCCGCTCGCCATGCACTACCCAGCGCGTCAGCTCAGCGTCATCACCCACACAATTACGCTACCGTCCTAGGCATCCGCAGTACATGGTTCTCCTCGAACCGAGGCTGGGGTGGGATGTCGCATGTGCTACCCGCCTCCGCTGATGGCCGACTTCTTTTTGGCCACTCTGAACCATTAGTCTTAGAGACTAAATGGCCGCAAGCGGTCCGGTTGTCCGAATTCGGTATACCTCGTATTGGTTGGCGGCTCGAGTTATCTCTCGATAGCCTCGATCGCACGGCTCAGCACAAGTCGCGCGTATTCGATGCCCTCGCGATTACACTTCACCCCTTGAATGGTGATTAAGGTCTCGAATGTGCCGTGTGTCCCAGCCTTCCGTCTGACGCCAGAATACGCTCGAACGAGCTCGTCGAGACGATTATTTAGCAGGTCCCTTTTCCGTTCGTTTGACATGTGTCCTTCTAGGGGAATCCTGCCTAGCGCTAATTTGGCGACAAGATCAATTTTGCTGCTATTTTCGTCTATGCCGGACTTCTCTGTGCTAAGAGTTATGCTTGTCATCCCGGATGGGCTTACGAAAGTGCCAGTGGCAGTGTCCGTAGCCTCTATCGCACTGAACCCAGAAAGTGCGAAGGCGATCTCGTTAAGTGTTTCAGACACAGGCACGCGCTTGTTGCTCGGCGATCTGTACTCGGACTCTATCTCTGCAAGCACATCCATGGCTGAACGAAAATTCGCATAGCGAGCGTTAGGGTTCGGATCGCTGCACTTCTGATACCAGCTAAGGAAGTGTTGAGCTGCAGATCCCACCGGCCATGAAGCTAGCTTCTCTTGAAGTAGGCGAGCGTTATTAGCTCGGCCCATAGGGACCGGGTCTGAACCTGTGATTGCGAAGTACGCTAGCTGAGCGAAGGCGTAGATATCTACTTGAGGGCCATGTGCTGCCGCTGACCTCGGGTTGATCATCTGTTCCGGTGCGGCATAGGACAAATTGCCCCATGCTTCGCGTGTCACCTGAGTCGCCTGGCCGAACCAGGCGAGGTCGAAGTCACATAGATACGGAAGCCATTTTTCTCGACGCAGATCGTAGGTAGCAAGAATATTTTGCGGTTTGATATCGCGATGAATCACAGTTCTGCTATGCGCGTGAGCGATCGTTTCTGCCGTTAGAAGCAAGAAACGCACAATATCTACTGGATCTTCGATTATATTCGGAAGATCTTTGAAGTTCGGGCCGTCCACGTACTCCATGAAGAACCCTAGAGGGGCCTCTGTGTAACCACGAACCTTGACTACTCGTGGGTGATCCAATTGCTCCATTGCCCGATAGCCACGCGAGAAAAGACTGCGCTTCTCTGTGTTCCCGTACTCGGTCGGGTGGTAAACCTTGTATGCGAGCTTTTCGGCACGTCCTGTGACTTCGTAGACAGTGCCAAAGCCTCCGCCGCCGATAATGCGCGTGACGGTTCCGAATTCCAGCTCTGTGCCTAAGTCGATCTCCGCGAGCTGCTTGGCGCGATTGAAGGCAGAGATGTAGAGCTGAGAGAATTCAGGGTCATTGTATAGATCTCTATGGTCAGCTCGATTGCGTTCGAACCACCTTAGTGTTGGCGCAAGCATCTTACTGGCTGACCGGTGTCCGACCTTCCGCCAGTCATCCGCCCGATTCTGCAACTGGGAGGTGTAGTCCTCGAGGAACTGCCTTCCTTGTGCAATGATGCGGAGGCGCTCACTTTCCGGCAATTCTTCTCGTGAGATTGGACGGAATCTGGAGCCTAAGACAACCTGCCCAGCGGAGTCGCCTTTAGTGACTGCTACTTGTTCTGCTCCTATAGATGTCAGGCCCCGCACAATAAATTCCGACAGGCCTCCGACTGTGACGTTCCCGAAAGGATCCGCTGCGTCGCCATATAGGCCTTCAAGAAGGCTATATGTGAACAGCCCGTGCCCAAATCGACTATCTTCGATTGCGAACTGTTCGGGGCGGCAAGCAGCCAGTAGGGTGCGAGACTCGGTTCGCGCCGGGAGCCCTCGGTCGATGTCGTCTGTCGATATCTGTTGAAGGCCTCTGGAGATATTCCCTCCACCGGAATGGCAGCAGTCGAGAATGGTGAGGCAGTGGGGTGTTTTCGCGGATATGCGCTCCGTGAAACGTGTTAGATCTTCGAAGCTTATTCCCTCTTCGTAGGGCTCGTGGTCGATTGTTACGAGGTAGGTGCCGAGATCCGTAACGGCTCCGTGACCTGAAAAGAAGAACACAAAAAAGTCGAGATTCTCTTTCATGGCAGCACCCAGGGCGCGCTTGATATTTGATCTCGTAGCTTCAGCGTTGATTATGAGCTCGACCTCGAAGCCGTATTGAGGAAGGCCTAGGTATTCAGCTACGGCAGTAGCATCAGCCACGCAGAGATCAAGTCGCGCGTCTCCCGCATATTCATCTATACCTACACATATAGCGCGCCTTGGGTGTCCCATCTCATCCCTCCGTATCCCATCCGTACTCTGGTAGATCGTATGTAAGGACCTGTAAGTTACGGGCGGACCGAAGCGTACATTAAGGTACATAAGCGTCAAATGGTAGTTTCGGGGCTAGAAAGGGCTAGGGGGCCATGGCGCGTGTGCGAATGGAAACGGTCAGCGGTGACCGGAATCGTGCCAGCTGATTGTCAAGAGCTATCGTGAGCTGACAGACAGTTGTCTGGTCTCACTCGGGGCATTGCCGAATAGCTCTTGTAGGTATCAAGGGCGGCGCTCCGCGCCGCCGGCGCGGCCCTGCGCTCGGCCGCACGCTGCGCGTGCGGCCTGGGGGCCGTTCTCGCGCGCGGCCGTGCTCGGGCCACGCTGGGCACGGATATTCCGGCCGACGCTGATGCCGATAGCGTCACAGGGTGGACAACGGTGATCCCGCAATCCGGCTGTGGAGCAACACCGAGCTCGCCGTCGCGACTGGCCTCGTAGTGCTGCTGCTCCTCCTGCCCACCGTCATCTGGCTTGCCATGACGATGCTGCGCCGCCGCAGATAGCGCTTCCAGCGGGGTACTTCAGCTCCCCAGAGGCGCCCCTGGTCAGTCTGTGTTCCACCAGAAGTTCGGGCGTCGCCGCTGCCGCCACCATGGCCAATCAGGCGATGCGAGCGGATCCGGCGACGTTCGGGCGAGAAAGCTCCTATCGATAGGTAACACCAGGCTGTAGAGATACGGTCGCGCCCAGCGAGGCAACGCGATGAGCACCTGTTCCAGTTCCCCCCGCGGATCGTGTTCCCAACACGCGGGGCATGTGCAGGTGGGCAGGAGGCTGGTGGAGGTGCCGGGAATCACTTCCCGCGTCCAAGCCAGCAGCACCGCCGCCACATAACCCGGCCCCATCCGGGTGTGCTCCAGTGCGATCACCGCGGCCATGGGACGCGGCCCGAGACCGGGAACCTGATGAATCGAGGGTCTGTGGGTTACGCACATGGATCTTCGCGTGCGAACCGCCGAAGGGCGCCTACGCGGCATGGCCCTTTCTGATCGAAGTCATGCCCATGATGATCGCATGCCTACAGCGTGACTTCCATGCCCCGATTGCCGAAGCAAATTACGCCTCCGGCGGGGGCCTCCGGCTCCGGGATGCTCGCCATGCTGGGCGTCAGGACCGTTGGTGGTTGAGGTGGAAGCCTGAGCATCCCGTCGCCATCGCCCCAGGACAAGCCAAGCAGACCAAGGGTCTGGGGTGAAGGTCGTTCCTCCGGTTGGGGGCTCCACCTTCACCCCAGACCCTTGGCCCGCTTCCCTGACGGGTGGGACGACGGCGACGGGATGCTCAGGCAGGATGGCTGCTGGCAGCGCCAGGCATCTTTTCGCACGCACGTACGATCCCCTAATCTGTCGCGAGCATAGAAGCCAAGCGATCAAGACCGGAGGGTCCAGATAGGGGTCTTCTACGACTACTACCGGGCTGCGAACAGGCAGGCCGCCATGGAGAAGCCCAATTACCCCCGTGCCGTGGACAAGCCCATGCCCGGCGTACCGACTTTCGACGCGGTGGACGCCAAGTGGATCGATCCTGACGTGATCCTCGGGCGGCTCATAGCCCTCGTCAGGGAGATCCCGTTCAACCTGGACTTGGTGCAGACGATCAGCGTCTATCCGCCGCCCGAGGGCTCACCAGCGACGATCGAGGAGTGGGAGGCTCTCCCGGATGACTCGCCATACAAGGAAGGGCCGGGAATCGAAGAGCTCCCCGCAGACGTGCGCGACACGCTCGCTGACATCCCGGACGACAGGCTGGGCGAGTTCGCTGAGCAGTGGGAACAGATCGAAGAGTTCGCCGACATACCGCCCGCGACGGGATACCTTCTGGAGCTCGTTACAGAGCTGCGAGGTCTTGCTCAGCGGGCACAGAAGGAAGGCCAGATGATCTATTGCTGGATCGCTGTCTAGGATCTCCTCACGCTCGGTTCGAGCCCTCGGAGCCTTGACGTGCAATATACGTGCAATGATCATGCACGTAGTGGCAGCGAGTCACTGCTGCGGTGCAGTTGGAAGGCCATCTGTCCTTCAAAACGGTCACGCGCTGTAAAACCGTCGCCAGTGGGCGCGCGTGCCCGTTGCGTGCCCGATGGGGCGGCGATCAAGGGGGAATCGCGGGGACTCGCGGGCAGGGCCGCACGACCTCTGACCAGAGGCGGAGCACGTCAGTGGATCATGAGCCGAAATCTTCCAAACTGGTGAGCATGCGAGGACATGTGTTCTCTCGTGGAAGATGACTACATGGATCATGCTGAGATCACCATCGGTCGCGGCGGGCAGTTCGACCATGTGCTGATCCGAGTTCTCGGTCGTATGCATCCTGGCTGTACCGACTTCTGGGACGGGAACTGGCTGACCTCTCCGATTCACGTGCAGGTCGGAGGGTTCGTCGCCAAGATTGATGCGGGGCTTCGGGCTGAGGAGTTGCGCAACTTCCGCGTGGCTTTGGAACAGGTCTACGCAGAGGTCAAGGGAAGTGCCACTCTTTCCTCCCTTGAGCATTGGATAGAGCTCACCGTCGAATGTCATCCCACAGGTTCTCTGTCGATCTCCGGGATCGCGGCCGACGACCCAGGGATGTGGAACGCCCTTCGCTTCGTGATCGAAGGCTTGGATCAGACGGACATCCCGGCACTTGTGGATGCGCTCGTTGCGGTGGAGAAGCGATTCCCCATCCTGGGCGCGAGTGATTGATTTTTGGGGGCCAAGTTGGGGAGCCACCGGGCTGTACGACCCCGCACCCGGCTGGACTGATATGAACAGGCAGACACTTCACGACCTGTGCGGCGAACTGGTCTGAACGCCCGTGGACATCGTTTGGGGATCTTGTAAACAGAAGGCCAGGTAACGGTGCCCTGGCTGTACAGCCACGAGTACAGCCAAGAGGGCGAACACCGGCGGAACTCAGCGAACATCCGCGGACACCGAACGTCCAGGTTAGAGCCCCAGACCTTGATCGAAGCGCCTTCTTTTAATCCGCAGGTTGGTGATCCGCCGAGTTCCAAGACACCGTCGCCGCGCCAGCGCCCTGACGCGTTGCCGTACGGCTCACCAAGCAGATGCGGGGGCGGGCTTCCCGAACGGATCACCACGAGGAGTATGGGCAGCTCACGCGGGCGCTGGCAAGTCCATTTCCGGGAGCCAACTTGGGAGCCAAAGGGCCGTACGGCTCCGGATCGAGCTGGACTGATCTGAACAGGCGACTCGGTTGCGACCTGCGCGGCGAACTGGTCTGAACGGCCCTGGACATCGTTTGGGGATCTACGGATCAGGAGGTTCCTGAGCTGAGAGCTACCCCATGGTCGGGCACAATCAGACCGTGGATCTCCAGGATTCCCCGCTTTTGAAGGCTGCTCGGCTCTGTCTGGCCGACATCCGGAATGAGGCTGGCGTCGATGTGACCGATGTGCTGGAGTGCCTGGAGCGCGACGACTGGGGGATGGCCCTTCTCCTTCTCGAAGAGTTCGGCGACGCGCATCCTCAGCCGCCCGAGTTCTGGGATCTGCTGGCCGACGCCGCCCGCCTGCTGTGGCTCCACAAGGACGCCGACTGGTACGGATGGCGAGGCTGTGAGATTCGCAACGGCACCGTTCTCGCCGAGCTTTGCCTCAGAAGCCCCGAGGAGGGAGGCCGGACGAGACCTGTACCTCCTGGCGTAGTGCTCCGGCCCATGTGGGACATCGGTTTTCTCACGCCTGAGGGTGAACCCCTGCTCGGCATCGCCATACTCTGGGTCGAAGGCCATGATCCCTTGGAGCCGGGCGGGTGCGGGTCGGTGAGGCTGCTCCCCTTGACCTTCGAGCACTGGCGGCACCTCAAGCCCGGTGATGTGATCACCATGCACGAGATACGGCCTCCTGTCGGGACGGCGCGCATCACCGAGATCATCCCGCCCGGGGCAACCGGTTCCTAGTTGCAGTTCTAGTTGCAATCCAGCGTCGTACATCACCGTTCCATGCAGACCGTGGAGCCCTGTCGATCCAGGTGGGACTGATCAGGACGGGCAGGATCAGAGCTGCTAATGCGGTTTGGGTATCGGGGCCGTACCCACCGATTGTCCTTGGGAGGGGGGCGATGTAGGCGGAGAGATCAGGTGAGCAGAGGTGGATGTGGCGTGCAGGCTTCTAGGGCTTGGTCAAGGACGCGGGGTCGCGGCTCGTCATTTTGCCAGCCCTCGGCCTTGAGCTTCTGTAACAGCGGCAGGAGTTGCGGATCACTCAGCTCCGCTGCGGCCTCAACATAGAGGTTACCCACGCTTGGGGTGGCGAGCACGCGCTTCAACACGGGCAGGATCCGGGCGTCGTGCCGTATCGCCAGGGCCACCGCGGCCTCGCCCGCTGTATCCTCCTCCGTATCCTCCAGGCGCTCGACGAAGGCGTCTCGGATCTCCGGCGTATCGTTCTCGCTGCGACTGCCCAGCATCATGGTGGCCCAGTCTCGTACCCGGGCGTCCTGATCGCGCATCAGCTTCAGTAGCACATGGACCGCATCCTCGGGAAGCAGCTCGATCCCGGCCGGAATCCCGCGTGCCACCAGCCAGCGGACATCAGAGTCCGGGTCGCCGGCGAATCGCAGAAGCGATGACAGCACACGTTCGTCGCAGACCACGCCGAGTGCGTGGGCGGCGCACCAGCGAACTGCATCGTGGGCTGTGTCCAGTGGTAGGGCGTTCGCCGCTTCGATCAGGGGCGGGACGTGCCAGGAGAAGTCGAGAGCTTGAACCGCCAGCAGATCGAATCCGAGTGCTTGTACGCTTTGGTCCTCGTCAGACCACCAGCTTCGGGCCAGAGCCATGATCTCCTCGGGGGTGGAGAGGGATTCGAACAGCCGGTCCATCGCGTCGAAATGCTCGTGGGAGGAGCTCTCGTCCCAGTCGAGGAGTTCGGCGAGCAGGCCGTCAGGGAGCTGCGGTATCGACATGTCCTCGTTCTCCGTGGCCAACGCCGGAGACGGTAGCCGAGTAAACATCCCAGGCAGGGATACGAGTATGCCGAGGTAGTGCTGGAGAAGTCGATCGCATTTCGGGAAGCCATCTTGGGCGACACCCGGATGGACGGTCATGAACTGAGGCGGATGGATCTGAACGACTGGATGCCCGGTGAGTAGCAGGGCCAACGGTTCTGAACGGTCCTGGAGATCGTGCGGGGATCTTGTAAACAGAAGGTTCAGCATCAAGAGACCAGGCAGGGAGCAACACATGAGGCGTGTTGTCGGTCGTGGGCGCTACGGTCGCTCCCATGACGATGAGCGAGTCCCCCCGGCGCTTGGTGCTGAGCAAGGCTGACGAGCCTGTCCTGGAGCCGGTGACCAAGTTGGGTGGCCAGCCGGTATGGGTCGACGAGCCGCAGTGGCCACTGTCCACCGAGTTGGGAACACCGATGATGTTTCTCGGCCAGTTTCGGCTTCCCGGGGAGGGGATTCGGATGGCCTACCTGTTCATGACCGGTGGTCAGGATCACGTCGATGGTACTTGGGAGGACGAGGGGGCGAGAACGCGCTGATCGTGCAGCCCGGACGCGTGCCGCCCTTCATCGCGGTGACCGACGACGCAGAAGGGCCAACAATGAGCGAGGACCTTGCCGTCGAACTTGTGCCGGCCAGTCCTGCCGAGCTCGGAGCGGGCTGGGACACCCGACTTGGCGGTCCTCCCACCTGGCTCCAAGACGGGCAGTATCCGCCCGGGGATTGGGACTTCCTGTTCCAGCTTGAGGGCAGTGACGAGTTCTATGAAGTCAATTTCGGCGACGCCGGTGTTGGCTACGGATTTCTCAGCGCTGATGGCAAAGAGGGTCGCTTTCTGTGGCAGTGCGCATAGTGTCGGGGCCTGGTGTGCTCGTAGCCCCATGCTGTGGATCGGGCCGTCGGGTATCAGTGGACTGTTCCCTCGCCTGCCACGGTTCGGAGGCGATCATGGCAGGCTTTGCGCTGCGGGATATGTGCGGGATGATCTTCCCGGCAGAGGAAAGGTGAGAGCTATACCGGCAGGTCGGGGGCCTGCGCGGCTAGTAACGTCGGCCCGCTGTAAAACCGTCGGCTCAGCCTACGCAAGTTCGAACCTTGCACCTGCCACCAGCAGTAGCTGCAGGTCAGAGGCCCTTCGGGGCCTCTTCTGCGTTTCAGGGGTGTGCAGCCGTGAGCCGCCCTGAGCGGCCGTTTGTCGGTGGTCGCGCAATATACGCGGGATGGATCTGGAGGCGTTTCCCCAGGTGGGCGCCCGTGATCCGGGATGTGTGCGGGATGCAGCCGCCCTTCAACGCCGAAAGGCCGTGGGGGAAGTCGGAGCCCGTCGAGTGGTGTCGTCGGGAGGTCTGATGTTCTCGCTGTGTGCCGGGAGGGCGGCCCCCATGGGCGCGTGGTCCCTGAGGTGATCGGCACTTTGGGTGGTCGGTCGCGTGCGCGTCAGAAGCAGCCGTTGCCCGGCTGGACCGCGACGACGATGTCGACGCGCGAGCCCGCGGGCACGGTGCTGCCCGGCTGAGAGCTCTGGCTGACGACCTCGCCCACGTGGTTGCACAGACGGTCGTCCGGCGTCGTGCTCTTGGTGCCCGGCAGGAGGCCGACGGCGAGAAGCGGCCGGCTCGCCAGGATCCCCAGCGTTCCGGTCAGGTCGGGCACCACGACGGATCCCGGCGCCGCGACGGCCAGGACCACGACGCCGGCACTCGCGGCCACCACACCGCTGAGGCCGTTGACCACGGCCGGACTGAGGACGGGGTTGTTCTGGCTCGCGACGCCGTTGCCGGCCTGGCCGTAGGTGTTGTCACCCCAGTAGCGCAGCACGCCGGCGGAGTCGACGGCCAGGCTTTCCCCCTGACCCACGCTGACGTGGGTGATGCCGGACAGGCCGAGGTGGACCGGGGTGGCGTGGTCGTTCACCGTGCCGTCGCCGAGCTGGCCGGTCCAGTTCCTGCCCCAGGCCCAGACGGTGCCGTCACCGCCGAGTGCCAGCGTGTGGCCGCTGCCCGCGGAGATCTTGGGTGATGCCGGACACGTGCCGATCCACGCGGACGGGTGTGGGGTGGTCCGTGGTGGTGCCGTCCCCCAGTTCGCCGGAGGAGTTGGTTCCCCAGGACCAGACCGAGCCGTCGTAGCGCAGCGCCATTCCGAACTCACCCGTGGCGGACACCTGCGTGATCCCGTACGGGACCTTCACGCGGACCGGGGTCGCACGCTGGGTGGTCGTTCCGTCGCCCAGTTGCCCGAAACGGTTGAGGCCCCAGGCGTACACCTCACCGTTCGACCTCAGGGCGAGACTGAAACCGGTTCCCGCGGCGGCCTGGACGACGCCGGTGATGGGCACCTTGACGGGAGTCGGGGTGCGGGTGGTGGTGCCGTCGCCCAGCTCGCCGAAGTCATTGGTGCCCCACGCCCAGAGCGAGCCGTCCCGTCCGACGGCGAGGGTGTGGCCGATGCCGCTGCTGACCTGCCGGATCGGGGGCAGACCGGGCACCGGCTCGGGAATCTGCTGGGTTCCGTTGCCCCAGGTCCACAGTGAGCCGTCGGCGTGCAGGCCGTAGCTTTCGAGGTAGACGCCGCTCACCTGGACCACGTCCTGTCCGCCCGCGGAGACCATCGGGATCGGCCGGGTCACAGGGGTGTCGTTCGTGCCGTTGCCCACTTGGCCGAAGAAGTTGTAGCCCCATGCGTGGACGATGGGCGCGGTGTCGGCCACCGCGACGGACGCGTGGAAACCGGTCGCCAGCACCAGGGCAGCCCCGACCAGAACCGATCGAATCCCTCTGAACAGCATCAACCTCGCCCCTCTGCGGTGAGTCGTCTCTACCGGCAGGGCGTTCCATCCCTTTCCATTGGGCCGGGGCAGCAGTGAAGTCGGGCCAGCGGGATTTCACGGACAAATCAGGTTGCACGGGACCGTCGATCTTGGTGGGGTATCTGCATGAACAGTGCCCCTGAGCAGGCGCAACAAGTCGGCACCGCACGAAACCGGACGATTACGCGACCTGCGGCTCCATGGCACAGGCTGGCGGTGCTCGGGGCTCTGATGCTGGCCGCCCTCACCTTCAACACCGCGGAGAACCTGCCGGTCGGCCTCCTGAGGCTCATGTCCGAAGACCTACAGGTGTCCCTGTCCGCGGCCGGTCTCCTGGTCACCGGATACGGCGTCGCAGTGGCCATCACATCGGTACCGATTGCCCACGTCGTGCGGGCCGTGCCCCGGCGTCACGTGCTCACGGGACTGCTGGCCGCGCTCGTGATCTCCAGCCTCGTCGCCGCGCTTGCCCCCTCCTACTGGCTGCTCCTCGTGGCGCGACTGCTGACCGCGCTCGCCCAGGCGCTGTTCTGGGCCGTGATGGGGCCGGTCGCGGTGGGCCTGTTCGCGCCCGAGGTCCGGGGACGCGTGGTCGGGGCGTTGTCCGTGGCCGGTTCGCTCGCCCTGGTGTTCGGTGTTCCCGCCGGGACCTGGCTGGGCCAGCAGAGCACCTGGCAGGTGCCCATCGCCATGCTGGCGGCTCTGGGGCTCGTCTCCATGGTGACGATCGCCGTACTGCTGCCGACGTCGCGCCCGGAGGAAGAGCCAGCCGCCTACGCGACCAGTCCCGATGTGTGGCGGTTCGGGACGGTGCTGGCGGCCGGCACCTTGTCCGCCACCGGGGCGTTCACGGGATACACCTACATCGTGACGTTCCTGGGCGACGTGAGCGGGTTCTCCCCGAGCGCGGTCAGCGTCCTGTTCGTGGTTTTCGGTGTCGCGTGCCTGGCTGGAGTGAGTATCACCGGGGCGGTGCTGGACCGCTTCCCCCGGGCCGCCTTGGCCGTCGCCGTGACCACGCAGGCAGTGGGCATGCTCGGGCTGTACGCGTTCGGCGCCCACCCGGTGGCGGCGATCACGTTCCTCACGCTGATGGGCGGCGCGCTCGGCCCGGTGTTCATGACCACGCAGAACGCGATGCTGCATTGCGCGCCGGGCCGCACGGACATTGCCTTCGCAGCGAACTCCGGCGCCTACAACGCCGGCATCGCGGCAGGTGCCGCGATCGGAGGACTCATCCTGCCGCTCGCCGG
The DNA here is from genome assembly GCF_044547985.1 of Nonomuraea sp. NPDC052265. NCBI lineage: Bacteria > Bacillati > Actinomycetota > Actinomycetes > Streptosporangiales > Streptosporangiaceae > Nonomuraea > Nonomuraea sp. NPDC052265. The sequence goes on along the minus strand of NZ_JBIUBJ010000011.1, from coordinate 206,010 downwards.
CGTACGAACCGCCTTCCTCGCCGGCGGGCTGCTGACGGTGGCGTCCTGTGCGGTCCTGCTCGGCGGCCAGTGGACACCGCCGTCCAGAACACGCAACGGGACGCAGCTCGGATCCGCCGACCATGACAGGACGTCCCTCAGGGCCGGGGCGCGCACTCCGGACGGTCAGATCGGCGGATCACGGGCGAGAGGGCAATCCTGACCCGGCCGCCGGTCGTCTTCCCCGTACTTCAACCCGGGACGGCGGAGAAGTCCGACCACGTCCGAGACGACGAATGATCGGCTGGTGGCTGGAACCGGATGACGATGTGGCGAGAGTCGGTGACGTCATGGTCCGGGGTTGCGAAACCCCATGCGAGACCTCGCACCTGCCGGAATCGGGGTGACCGCCTGCCGACATCAGCACGGCAGGACGCGTTGTTCCCCGCCACGTGGGTCCCAGCCCCCGGCGTGTCGGCCAATGACCTCTCCGCCAGGCACGTCGGCCATGTGAGGGACCGTCGCGTGACCGTGTTCGGCGGGCTGGCATGCTCTGGGTCGTGATGTCTCGTACTGCGACGCGTCGGGATCTCCCCGCGATCATTGCGCTTCTGGCTGATGAGGACACTGTGGTTGATCCCCGGACCGTGGAAGTCGACGAGGCGTACGAGCACGCCTTCCAGGCCGTCGATGCGGATGACCGGAACGAGATGATCGTCCTGGACGAGGGGGACGGTACGGTCCTCGGCTGCCTCCAGCTGACGTACATCCCTGGTCTGGGACGACACGGACAAGAGCGGGCACTGATCGAGGCGGTCCGAGTGCGTGCCGATCGACGCGGGGCGGGGCTTGGGCGCGAGCTGCTCACCTGGGCGATCGAGCGTGCACGTGCCCGTGGATGCACCCTGGTGCAGCTCACCAGCAACAAGCGGCGCACCGAGGCCCATCGCTTCTACGGCTCCCTCGGGTTCGATCGCAGTCATGACGGGTTCAAGCTGTCGTTCTGAAGCTGGGGAACGCCCCTGTGGGTGCCAGGCGAATGCGGCCGACGATCACGTATCTCATCGCGGCGGAACATGACGGTGGCCATGAACGGCGCCTGGCACGCCGTACGACCCGGCTTCGACACCCCGGACGGCTCCCGCACACCGTCCCGATCGGAAACCGGGTCCAGCCGGTCCTGCGCAACGTCCTCGGCAACAGCGCCCCGACCCCTGCCCGTAGCCTGGCAGGCCGCGTATGACCGGCACAAAGCCGGTCATACGACGATCCAGTGTTCGGCGCAGCAGTCGCCCATCGGGAAGTGACCTCTGCCAGGTCCCCGACCACATCCAGCCGCTCTTGTGACGGTCCGCCTTCCCGAGAGGCGCGGCCGGTACGGGCTCAGAGTTCGATGGCTCTGATGATCTTCGGAAGCTCAGGTACGAGCGGCTGGCTGGCCATGACGGTGACCACGACTCCCTTGCGCTCGACCCAGCCCGCGTACCGGCCGTGGCCCAGCGCGCCGTCGCCCTCCTGGGTGAGCACCTGACGGTTGCCGATCTTCACGGTCTTGGTGTTTCCGGAGAACGTCCCGATGTCGAACGGGCCGTTCTTGAGTTGTGCCAGGGTGCTGGCCTTCGGCCAGCACACCACCCTGATCCACAGCGAGCGATGCCGGAGGTCCACGTCGTCGCGGTCGTCCGTCCACTGGTAGCCGTACTCGGTGATGCCGTCGTGCTTGTTGACGACGACCTGTCCGGAGGTGAACCCCTTCGGGACATGGCCGACACGGACTCCCTTGATGGCGGCGGCCCCTCGCGGCGGCGTGTCGGTTCTGGAGTCGGATGACCGCTTCACTTCAGCCTTGGTCGGGACGGGGCAGGCCGGCCGAGCCGTCGCCTGGGCCGGGAGAGGTATGAGAGCCGCGACGACCGGCAGCGCGGACAGGACGACTAACTTCTGGAGCTTGTTCACATCGGGGTTAGAGGTGACGGACGTGAAGAAAGTTCAGTGTCTGTCGCCATGTCCCAACCCTCGTGCCCTCTGTCTGGCACCACTCACCATGATCGCTTGTAGGGTGAGGCGTTCACCTCCGTCCTTCCGAACCCCCTTCTGGGAAGCACCCCGTGTTACGTCGTCACCGTTCAGCCCTGCCCGCCCTGCTCATCGCCGGTCTGTACGGTGCCGCGCTGACGGCAGCCGCCGTCGTCGCCCTGATCTCCGGCGACCTCGGCCCGTTGTGGGGGCTGACGGTGTTCTCGACCGTGACCGAAGGGGTCGCGGCGACAGGGTGGAACCTGCTCCTCCTGATCCTGGCCGGGCTGTCCTGGACATGGGGAATCTGGCAGGTCCTGCGCGGGCCGCTCGCGGGGCCGCCGCCCCAGCAGGACCGCAAAATCCTGCGGCTGCGCGTGGCGCTCTACGTCGCGACGGCCACGACGTGGCTGCTCCACGTCACCGCGTGGATCCCGGTGGATGCGACGGTGATCGACTCCGCTGCGATGTATGGGGTCGTGCTGCTGTTCATGCGGGTGCTGGGCCGCGGCCGGCAGTACATGCGAGGCGCGGGGGTGCTGGGGTACGGCGGATTCACCGTCATCGGTGTGCTCGACCTCGCCGGCCTGCCTGTCCCGGACAGTGTGGAGCTGATCTGTGGCCTGGCCGTCCTGGCCTGGACGGTTCTGATCCTGCGGGCCCAATGGGACGACGACCGGTGGGGAACGGTAACCGCCAAGTACGGCATCGCCGCCCTGGTGGTGCCGATCTTCCTGATGTTGGCGGCGTTGCCGTTCACGGACGAGGGAAGCGCCGTCGAGGCTCTCGGTGCGGTCTCCAGCGTCCTGATCATGGTCTGGCTGGCCCGTTCCGCCCACGACCTTGCCGCCCCGCACCACCAGCCGGCCACCCAGACCGCGTCCTGATCCCGCACCGCACGATTCCCGAAGCCACCAAGGGAGCGAGGCCGTGCGGGGTTCTACCTCGACCGGTTGTGGTTTCGGCGCGCTGATGTCGAGGCTGATGATGCCACCGGCCCACCAACGACAACTTCGACGGGCAGGGGTAGGGGGCCAATTTCGTCCGCCGGGCGACGGTGGGCGCGCGATGTACCGCGTGCCGCCCCATGTCAGCGGCCGCGTCAGGACGGCGACAGTCCCGTATCAGAGCGGACGGACATGCTGAATGCATGAACGGTTCAGCGATGCGGCCTCCGGGCCGCGAACTGGGCCACCTACCCGAGAACCCTGAGTCGCAGGAGATCATCATGCAGAAGTTCGACACCCCCGCCCCGATCCGCGCCATCCTCAACGTCCCCGCCGGACGGGTCCACTTCGTCGCCGCCGACCAGGCCGACACCACGGTCGAGGTCGTGCCCGCGAACGCCTCGAAGAGCCGTGACGTGCAGGCGGCGGAGCAGACCACGATCGACTACGCCGACGGCGTCCTGCGCATCGACACCCCGGTGAAGAACCAGTACCTCGGCCCGTCCGGTTCCATCGAGGTGACGGTCAAGCTGCCCGCCGGCTCCCGGATCGAGGGCAAGGCGGCCAGCGCCGAACTGCGGACCGTCGGCCGCCTCGGCGACGTCACCTTCGACGGCGCGTACAGCCAGATCAAGATCGAAGAGGCCGCGAGCCTCCGCCTCACCGCGGACGACGGCGACGTCGAGGTCGGCCGGCTGGGCGGTCCCGCGGAGATCAGCACCGCACGGGGCGACATCCGGATCGCCGAGGCCGCGGGCGGCAAGGTCGTGCTCCGCACCCAGTCGGGTGACATCTCGATCGCCGCCGCCGGCGGGGTCTCGGCGGCCCTGGACGCCGGCACCAGCCACGGCCGCATCACCAACGCCCTCAAGAACGACGGCACTGTCGAGCTCGACATCCACGCCACCACCTCGAACGGCGACATCAGCGCCCGCAGCCTGTGACCCGCGGCCTCCGAGGGGGAGGTGGACCAAGCTGCCGAGGTCGTCCCGGCGTCGCGGCCGATCGAGAGAGCCCGCAGTTCAGGGCGCTCTCGCGGCGGGACGGCAAGAGCGTCGGCCCAGCCTGCGCGAAGTTGAACGGTAACAGCAGATCAGAGGCCCTTCGGGGCCTCTTCTGCGTTTCACGGGCCCGTCCACGGCGGCGGCATCGCCGAGACCTACCGGCCCGGCGCCTGCGCCGGAACCGCTCCGGCTCTCCGCCGGACCGCCGATTCAGGAGTCGCGTCGCAGCGAGGACAGCCCCCACAGCTCGACGATGCGCCCGTCGCGCACCCGGAAGATCTCCAGCATGGTCGACGGTTCCCCGCCGGGAACGCCGGGAACGCCGGGAACGCCGTGCACGCTCGTGCGGACGGCGGCCGTGTCGCCCTCGACGATCACGTCCTCGACGACCACCTGGACCTCGGGGAACGCCTCATGGAAGCGCCGCCACGCCTGGCTGACGCTCTCGGGGCCGGTCGTGCCCAAGGGGTGGCTGCGGAAGTCCGCCGCGAAGATCTCCGCCGTGGCGGCGTGGTCGCGGGTGTTGAACGCGGCGTACATGCGTTGGGCGGCGGCCCGCACGTCCTCGGTCATCGGCTCTCCTGTTCGATCATGTTCTCGCGGACGCGGCGTAGGGCGCCGAGCACGATGTCCTGCTGGTGCGGCGGGATGCCGTCGAGGAGCCGCTCCTGGTGCGCCTGATGTGATCGCTCCAGATCGGCCGCGGTCCGCTCGCCGGCGGGGGTGAGCGCGGCCAGGGTGTAGCGGTTGTCGGTCGGGTCCAGGCGGCGGCCGAGCAACCCTTCGGCCTCGAATTCCTTGACCAGCCGGGTGACGCTCGCGCCGTCGATGCCCAGTGTCCGGCGCAGCTCGCTGTGGCTGGTCTCGCCGTCGCGCCGCAGCCGGATGAGCAACTGGACCCGGTGAGGGCTCATGCCCACGTGCCGGGCGAACGCCTGCCGAAGCTCGGCGCAGGCGCCGCCGAGCTCACGGAAGAACGTGTCCTCAGACGTCTCTTCATGCACCATCTATTTATAGCTTCAACTCTTGAAGTGATCAAGAGATGAGTGGAAGGCGGCCCCCACGTGTGGGAGCCGCCTTCGGTCTTGGTTGTGGATCGTTCCTATCTCCCGGTCGGTACGCCGGTCCCGTCGGCCGCCGTGCGTGGGCGCGGGACGCGGTTGTTGCGCAGGTACTCGACCTCGGTACGCAGGTTCGCCAGCAGTTTGCCCGCGATGTCCTGGCTGAAGCCGTTGCGGATGACGAAGCGGATGACAGCTATGTGCTCCAGGTTGGGCGGCAGGTAGTACGTCGGGGCCTGCCAGCCGTGGATCTTCAGCCGGTCGGCCAGGTCGAAGACGGTGAAACCGTCGTAACCGGGGGCGGTCCGTACGGCGAGCACCGGCAGTTCCGAGCCGTCGGCGATGAGCGAGAGCTCGGGGAGCTTCGCGATCTCCTCACCGAGGTAGGTCGCCACGTCGCGGCAGGTCTGCTGGACGGCCCGGTAGCCCTCGAAGCCGAGCCGCAGGAAGTTGTAGTACTGCGCGACGACCGGGGCGCCGGAGCGGGAGAAGTTGAGCGTGAAGGTGTCTATGCTGCCGCCGAGCAGGTCGCAGGAGAGCACCAGGTCCTCCGGCAGCGCGTCGGGCTCCTGCCAGACGATCCAGCCGACGCCCGGGTACACCAGGCCGAACTTGTGCCCCGAGGTGTTGATCGACTGCACCCGGGAGAGCCGGAAGTCCCACACCCTGTCGGGCTCCAGGAACGGGGTGATGAAGCCGCCCACGGCGGCGTCGACGTGCAGCGGTATCTTCAGGCCGCGCTCGGCCTCCAGCCGGTCGAGCTCGGCCGACATCTGCTCGATCGGGTCGTACTTGCCGCATTGCGTGGAGCCGAGCACGCCGACGACCCCGATGGTGTTCTCGTCGCAGAATTCCCTGAGCCGGGCGGGGGACAGGGTGTAGGCCGGCTCCTCGATCGGGATCCAGCGCGGCTCCACGTCCCAGTACTGGCAGAACTTAGGCCAGCAGGTGTGGACGGCTGTGCCCATCACGAGGTTGGGCCTGTCGATGGGCAGCCCGGCGGCCCGGCGCCGCGCGCGCCACTGGAACTTCATCGCCAGCGCGCCGAGCATGGCCGCCTCGCTGGAGCCGCCGGTGGAACAGCCGACGCTGGCGCCGTTGGGGTCGCTCCACAGGTGGTCGAGCATGTTGACGCAGCGCGACTCGATGTCGGCCGTCTGCGGGTACTGGTCGTGGTCGACGATGTTGCGGTCGAGGGTTTCGGCGATGAGCTCGCGGGCCTGGGGCTCCATCCAGGTGGTGCAGAACGTGGCCAGGTTGAGCCGGGCGTTGCCGTCGAGAAGGAGTTCGTCGCGGATGAGCGCCTGGGCCGCGCTGGGGTTCATCGGGTTGGTCGGCATCTTGAAGCGGGGCACTCCCCCTTCAGGCACCAGGCCGTTGTAGAGGGGGTTGACATCTAGCGCTTCCTGCCACCGGTCGGATTCGACTCGTCTGAGCATGAGCTTCACCTCTCGATGAGTTGAGTGATGTCGAGCACTCACAGTAGGCAAGTTTTTACTGTCCGTCAACGATTTCCATGCCTAGGGCCGATGGGCCGCCGCCGTGCCGCCGGTGGGCCCGTCCGGCTCGTCGATCCGCTTCCTGAGGTGGGGCTAAACGGGCGCTGATGGGGTGGCTTGGATTCGCCGTCCCTCGCCAACTCCGTGTCCCTTTTTTCGGCCAAAGTGGTCCTTTGTCGGATTTGCGGGTAGGTCATGCCGCGCGCGGCCAGGCAGACGCCGGCACGTCCGGGGTCTGTCCGCGCGGACCGGACCCGGTGCGGGTCGAAGTGGTGAGTGAGCGGGAAGGAGCGCTGATCATGTCGAACAGGTTGCAGGTGGCCTTTGCCGTACTCGCCGGGTATTACCTCGGACGGCGCCACAAGTTGCGCATGGCGGCGGCACTGGCGGCTGCGGGGCTGGCCGGACGTGCCAGCTGCGGCGAGGGTGGCCTGCTGGCGCAAGGCGTCAAGGCCCTCAGCTCCAATCCGGAGCTTCAGCGGATGACCGGCCGTCTTCGGGGTGAGCTCGTGGAGGTCGGCAAGGCGGCGGCCGTGTCGGCGGCCAGCAGGCAGATCGACTCCCTGACCCACAAGCTCCAGGAGCACGGGGGGAAGTCCCAGCCCACGCAGGGTGAGCAGGACGAAGCCAAGCCCACGAAGCGGCAGGCCCCCGTGGACGAGGAAGCGGACTACGACGAAGAGGACTACGAGGAAGAAGATCGTTACCAGGACGACGGCGACGAAGAGGCAACCGAGGAACCGGAGCAGGCCAGGCAGAGGCCCGAGGGTCACCGAGGGCAGCGGCGAACGCGTCCTGTCCGGCGGGTCGGCCAGTCACGGAGGTGAGTGCGGTGACTGAGGCAGAGACAGCGAGGAAGGCGACAGGAGCCGGCGGGGAAGCCGTGGGCAAGGTCGCCGGAACGGCCCGTCGAGCCGGCCGGGCCGCGACGGGCGAGGTCGAGGAGCAGGCAGGGAAAGCCGCCGGGAAGGCCGGAGAGGCCGCGGGCAAGGCCGGGGAGGCCGGTCAGGGAATCGCCGACAGCCTGCCGATGGACCGGCTCGTGCAGTCCGCGCAGGGGCTTTTGCAGGCCGCGGGCACGCGGGTGCTGTCCTCCGCGGGAGACAAGCTCGAAGGACTGACCGGCCGGCTCTCCGAGTACGTGGAACACGGCGGAAAGGGCTTGATGAGCGCGGTCACCGGCTCGGACAAGCCGGGCGGCTTCATGAGCGGAGCCCTGAAGGGCGGCCTCACGGGCGGCTTGAAGGGCGGCCTCAAGGGAGGTCTGAAGGGCATATTCCAGCGGCTCACCGGCGGTGGCGGCGGAAAGGCGGGCCACGAGAAGATCACCAACATCGTGGAGACGATCGACGTCGGTGCGCCGCGGCGTCTGGTGTACGACCAGTGGACCCAGTTCCAGGACTTCCCGACGTTCATGAAGAAGGTCGAGACCGTCAAGCAGGACTCCGACGAGGAGCTTTCCTGGAAGGCCCAGGTCTTCCTGTCGCACAGGAGTTGGAAGGCGCACATCGTCGAGCAGATCCCGGATCAGCGGATCATCTGGCGGTCAGAGGGACAGAAGGGGCATGTCGACGGAGCCGTGACCTTCCACGAGGTCACTCCCGACCTGACCCGGGTCCTGGTCGTGCTGGAGTACCACCCGCAGGGCCTGTTCGAGCGGACCGGCAACCTGTGGCGCGCGCAGGGGCGCCGCGTACGGCTGGAGCTCAAGCACTTCAGGCGGCACGTGATGGCCCACCTGCTGCTGAAGCCCGACGAGTTGCAGGGCTGGCGCGGTGAGATCCACGACAGCGAGGTCGTCAAGGATCACCAGACCGCCGTCCAGGAGGAACAGGACCGGCAGGGCGCCGAGGAAGAGGCGCCCGAGGAAGGCGAACGGGCGGAAGAGGAGGAGCACGAGGACGAGGGCGAACTGAGGGAGGGCGAGCCCGAGGAGGAGCCCGAGGAGGAGGAGCCCGAGGAGGAGCCCGAGGAGGAGTACGAGGAAGAGGAGGAGGAGCCGGAAGAGGAGGAGCCGGAAGAGGAGGAGGAAGAAGAAGAGGAGGAGGAGCCCGAGGAGGAGCGTCCCGCGGCTCCGGCAGGTGCGCGGCGTCGGGCCGGAGCGCCCACCCGCGAGCACGAGCGGCCGGTACGCCGGCGTCGGAGCCGAGTCGAGTAGCCACTCGTCAGGGCCTGTCGCCGAAGGCCGGGCCAGCCATTACCAGGGGGGACGACATGACCGTTCAGCCTGCCGGGCGCGGCACGCCGGCCAGCAGCGGCACCGCGGGGACAAGCCTGGCGGACGTCATCGACACCATTCTCGACAAGGGCCTCGTCATCGACGCCTTCGTCCGGGTCTCCCTCGTCGGCATCGAGGTGCTGACGATCGACAGCCGGATCGTCGTGGCGAGCGTGGACACGTACCTGCGCTTCGCGGAGGCGGCCAACCGCCTTGACCTGTCGGCCACGGAGAAGGGACTGCCGGAGGTCGTCGAGGGCGTGACGCAGGCGAAGGCCGTCGGCCAGGCGAACGAGCCTGCCGGGGGAGCGCTGGAAGCCGCGTCCGACGAGGCCGACCCGCTGCAGGAGCTCTCGGGTGAGGTCGTGGACAGCGACCGTGAAGTGGACAGCGACCGTGAAGAAGAACCGCGCCGGGCACGTCGTGGAGGGGATGACTGAGATGTCGCCACGTGACAGGGCTGCCGGGGCCGAGGAGACCTCGCCGGCGAGCGTGAACGGCAGCGCATCCTACGTGTACGGGATCGTACCGACGGATGTCGAGGTGGAGCCCGGGACCGAGGGGGTGGGGGAGCCCGCCGGGCAGGTGCGATTGGTGTCGTTCGGGCAGATCGCCGCTCTGGTGAGCGACGTCGAGGCGGACCGCCCGCTGGGCCGGCCGCGAGATCTCAAGGCGCACCAGCGGCTGCTCGACCTGACCGCGGCGGAGGTGCCGGTGCTGCCGTTCCGGTTCGGAGCGGTGCTGACGGACGCCGACGCCGTGGTGGAGGAGCTGCTGAAGCCGTACCACGACCAGTTCGCCGACGCCCTCCAGGAGGTGGAGGGCCGGACGCAGTACGTCGTCAACGGCAGGTACGACGAGCACGCGATCCTGCGCGAGATCCTGCGGGAGAACGGAGAGGCCGCGGACCTGCGGCAGCAGATCGTCGGCCGTTCCGAGGACGCGACGCGCAACGAGCGCATGCGGCTGGGGGAGATCATCGAGGGCACGATCGCGGACAAACGCGAGGCGGACACGGCAGCGGTCGTGGACGAGCTCTCGGACGTCTGCGAACAGCTGGTCGTGCGCGAGCCCGCCCACGAACGGGACGCCGCGCACGTGGCCGCGCTGGTGGAGCGGGGCAGGAAGGACGAGTTCGAGCAGGCGGTGGACGAGCTGGCCCGCCGGTGGTCGGGCCGGGTCGAGGTACGCCTGCTGGGGCCGATGGCGCCGTACGACTTCGTCGGCACGAGCTGACGGCGCCGACACGGACAGCGAGGTCAGGGAGGAGTGAACACCATTGGGACTGGGGACGTTGCTTTTTGGCTGGCCACTCATGCCGGTCTACGCGGTCGTCAAGCTCGGTGAGCTGCTCAGGGACCAGGTCGAGCGGGAGCTGCACGATCCGGCCGTGGTCCGGCGCCGCCTGGAGGAGGTGGAGCAGGCCAGGGCCGCCGGCCGGATCTCCGAGGAGGAGGAGGAGCGGGCGGTCGAGGAGATCTTGCAGGGGATGGTCGGTTGGTGAGGCGCTAGCGGGGGGCCGCACCGGGGAAGTACGGGGGTGATTTCGTGCCTGCCAGGCAGGGAACCGAGAGCAAGCACGCGTCAGGAGCGGGGAGTGCGGACACCGGCGGCGAGGGGCCGCCGCGAACGAGCTCCGCGGACCTCCCGGCCGCTGCGGTGGCCGGGGTGGGGCTGCGCCTGATGACCGAGCTGACCGGCAAGGAAGCCGAGTCGGTCACGCTGGTCGAGCCGGCGGAGGACGGATGGCTGGTCGGCGTGGAGATGGTGGAGGACCGCCGGATCCCGTCGTCCGGTGACACCCTGGCGCTGTACGAGATCGAGCTCGACATGGCAGGCGGCCTGCTGTCCTACCGCCGGGTGCGCCGCTACAAGCGCGGCAGCGGCGACCTCGCCGAGGGCTCGCGGTGAGCGCCGGCGTGCGGCAGAGTCCGTACGTCCCCGGGTCCTCGTTGCAGTCGTCGCACGGCGGTCGCGAGTCGGCCAACCTCGGCGACATCCTGGAACGGGTGCTCGACCGGGGCGTGGTGATCGCCGGCGACATCCAGGTGAACCTCCTCGACATCGAGCTGCTGACGATCAAGCTGCGGCTGCTCATCGCCTCGGTCGACACCGCCCGCGAGATGGGCATCGACTGGTGGGAGCACGACCCGTGGCTCACCGGCGGCACCCAGGAGCTGGCGAAGGAGAACCGCAAGCTGCGCCGCCGGCTCGCGGCGCTGGAGGAGATGGTGTCCGCGCGGGTGGTGCAGAGCGGCGGGGCCGCCGCCGGTCACGGTCCCGAGGCGGTCGAGCGTGGCCACTGATCAGGGCGTCTACCTGTACGCGGTCACGCGTGACGAGGGCGCGGGGCCCGACGCTCTGACGGGCGTGGCAGGCGCGCCCGTGCGCCGCCTCGCGCATCGGGGTCTTGCCGCCTTCCTCAGTACGGTCTCGCTGGCGGAGTTCGGCGAGGAGGCGCTGCGGCGCTCGATGGAGGACCTGGCCTGGCTGGAGGAGACCGCGCGCACCCATCACCGGGTGGTGGAGGCCATCGCCCGCCTGCGGCCCACGGCCCCGGTGCGGCTGGTCACCGTCTACACCGGAGAGGCGCAGGTACGGGAGCTTCTCGACGAGCGGCACGAGCAGTTCACCTCGGTGTTGTCGCGGGTGACGGGCCGGCAGGAGTGGGGCGTCAAGGCGTACGCCGTCCCGGGCGCCGCCGAGCCGGCGGCCGATCCGGTGGACGGCCCGCAGGGGGCGTCGCCGGGGGCGGCGTACCTGAACCGCCGCCGGGCGGCCCTGCGCGGACGCGAGGCCGACTGGCGCCGGGCCGCCGAGCACGCCCAGGCCGTGCACGAGGCGCTGATGGACGTCGCCGTCGTCGGCCGACGCCACCGCGCCCAGGACCCGCAGCTGTCCGGGCGGCGGGAGCAGATGGTCCTCAACGGCGCCTACCTGGTGGACGAGGACCGCGCCGCCGAGTTCACCCGGCTGATCGAGGACATCGTCGAGCAGGGCGTCGCCGTGGAACTCGTCGGCCCCTGGGCGCCCTACTCCTTCGCCGCGCTCGACCAGGAGGGTGAGGCGGCGTACGGTGACGGCTCCTGAGCCGAGAGGAGGCCGGCTCGCCGCCGAGGGCCGCCTGCCCCAGCAGCGGGTGGCGCTCGTCGACCTGCTGGACCGCCTGCTGGCGGGTGGGGCGGTGGTGACGGGTGACCTCGTGCTGTCCATCTCCGGCATCGACCTCGTACGGATCTCCCTGAGGGCCTTGCTGGTGAGCGTCAGGGAGGGCGACGCGGTCGAAGGAGGGATGCGACATGACGGGCCGGACTGACGGGCGGACACGTGGCGAATGGCGGCTGGAAACGGACGCCGACTCGGTGCAGCGTGACCTGAGCCGCCTGGTGCTGACGCTGGTCGAGCTGATCCGCCAGCTCGTGGAGCGCCAGTGCGTGCGCCGGATGGACAACGGCGACCTGTCCGAGGAGCAGCTTGAGGCGGTGGGGCTGACCCTGATGCGGCTGGAGGAGGCCATGGCCGAGCTGTGCGACCGGTTCGGCCTGTCCCCCGCCGACCTCAACCTCGACCTCGGCCCCCTGGGCACCCTGCTCCCCTCGGACTGACCCCGCGTTCACCGGGGATGCTCTCAGGGGCGGGAGGGCGGTGTTCGGTGAGTCGTGCACCCCGCAGAACAGCGCGACGGCGCGGCGTCCAGGGGCGGCATCGGGTAGCGCCGCACGAGCTCTTCGGGCCACCGGTCGTCGATGCGGTAGAGGTGGATCGAGGAGCTCTGTCTCGGTCGGAGCCGAAGCATGCCCCGGGCGGCTGGACGTACCGTCATGTCCACGTCACGGAGCTCCGCCCAGGAGATCCACGTGCACCCGTGCACGGCGGCATCCAGGCGCGCGGCGTCCTCGTAGTCGGCGCGGACCGGTTCCGACACGTCGTCCGGCAGGCCGCGACCCGCCGCGACCGGCACCCAGCCGAGCCGGTCGCGGACGCCGAAGAGGCAGGCGAACGACTCGTAATCCTGGTCGTCGTAGAGCGGGTGGAGGGGGATGGAGACGGCCGTACACGGGTCGCCTTCGTACCGGTTCTCGTGGGCGGGTGGGTGACGGGCCTCGATGAAGCCGTAGATGTCGGTGCTCATGCGGAGAGGGTAAAGAACGACGCCTCCGGTCAGGGAAGGGGACGGTTCGTGTGCAGGTGGAGGTCGCGCAGGAGGCAGACCTCGGACAGGTGGTGGATGAGCTCGCGGTGGATGTGCAGGACCAGGTCGGCCATGGGGGCCTCCGGGTAGGGCTCCTTGTCGCCGACGGGCACGCGGAGCCCGTCCTCGCCGAGGGCGCGCACGCCCGTCAGCCACCGCTCGACCTGCGTGTCGAGCTGGTCGAGCGCTGTGGCCGCGCTGCCGGCGTACTCCCAGGTCTCGTACGAGGCCGGCGGCGCCCCGAAGTGCGCGGCGTTGCGGACGGCCAGGACGCCGACGATGACGTGGCCGAGCCGCCAGGCGATCGTGGTGAAGGCGGCTGGCACCGGCTGGGGGAAGGCGAAGTCGATCGTGAAGTCCCCCGCCCCGGCCTGTACGGGCGCGGCCGAGGCGCCGCGCGGCCGTACGCTCCAGGCGTCCGGCACCGGTGACCAGAAGTACTCCTCGTCGGTCAGGCCGTCGAGCCGGGCCCTGAGCTGGTGGTTCCAGTGGAACTCCCACTGCTCGCGCAGCGTGCGGTTCCAGTCGAGCGGGTGTGCGTCCATGAGCCCACGGTGACACCTCTGGCGGACAGGATCGGTCCGCTTTCTGGCAAGGTGGCGGCATGGACCAGGCGGGCTTGGAGGAGCGGGGCACGACCGAGCGGGTGCTGACCCTGCTCGGCCTGTTGCAGCAGCGCCAGGTGTGGACCGGCCCCGAGCTGGCCGAACGGCTCGGCGTCACGCCGCGCACGGTACGCCGTGACGTGGAGCGGCTGCGCGCGCTCGGCTACCAGGTGCACGCCGGCCAGGGCATCGGCGGCGGCTACCGGCTCGGGGCCGGCCAGGACCTGCCGCCGCTGCTGCTCGACGACGAGGAGGCGATCGCCACCGCCGTCTCGCTGCTCGCCGGGGCGGACGGCGCGGTCGCGGGCGCCGGTGACGCGGCGATCCGGGCGCTGGCCAAGCTCGACACGGTGCTGTCCGCCCGGCTCCGGCACGAGGTGGGCGCGCTGTCGGGGGCGGTGGAGTCGTTCGGCGGGGGGCGTACGCCGGTCGATCCGGAGGTGCTCATGACGCTGGCCAGGGCGTGCCGGGACGAGGTCGAGGCCGGTTTCGACTACCCGTCAGGAGGGCGGGTGGGGCGGCGGCGGGTCGAGCCGTACCGGCTGGTGGCCTCCGACCGGCGCTGGTACCTGCTCGCCTACGACCTCGACCGGGACGACTGGCGCAGCTTCCGGGTGGACCGGATGGCGGGGGTGTCCGCGCGTACCTGGCGGTTCCGGCCGCGCCCGGCGCCGGACGCGGCGGCGTACGTGCAGGAGGGCGTGGCCAGCCGGGTCTACCGGCACCAGGCGCGCTTCCTCGTGCACGCCCCGGCCGCCACGGTACGCGCCCAGATCCCGGCGTCGGCGGCGGTCGTACGGGAGCGGGGCAGCGACCGGTGCGAGGTGGTCAGCGGCGGTGACAGCCTCGACTTCGTGCTGCTGCACGTGCTCCTGCTGGGCCACGACTTCGAGGCGCTCGACCCGCCGGAGCTGGGGGAACGCTGCCGGGAGCTGGCGCGCAGGCTGCTGTCGGCGGGGGGCGGCTAAGCGGTCGGGGTGACGGGGGCGGTGTCGAGGGTGAAGGTCTCGACGATCTCGGTGCAGGTGCCGTGCTCGCCCATCACGCACAGCGCCAGGGCCGGGTAGGTGGCGGTGAAGGCCGACGGCTCGGCAAGGAGGCCCAGGTCGAGCGAGTGGTCCGGCTGCTGGAGCCGGGTGAGGGTGATGTGCGGGCGGAACAGGTCGCCGATCTCGTCGTAGCCGTAGAGGTCGAGGTTGGCGCGGGCCGTGGGCGGCGCGGTGAGCCGGTGGTCGGCCAGGACGCGGCCGACCGGGTCGCGGCGGCGCAGGCCCGTGCGCAACGGGTTGAGCGCGGTGACGACGTCCTGCTGGAGCCGGGTGATCGCGTCCGTCTTCCGGAAGAACAGCTCGACCATGCCGTGGTCGTTGGCGGCGAAGGACTCGCCTTCCAGGGACATCGCCGAGGTGCGCCGGCTGAGGTCGTGCAGCAGCGCCACGGCCTCTTTGAGGCGGTCGGGGGTGAAGTTGGCCATGTAGAGCGAGATGTGCGGGTAGAGGTCGTCCTCTCGCAGGACGAACTCGGTCGCGGTGGCCTCCGCGCAGCGCCGGCTCAGGCGTACGGCCTGGGCGTTGACGTCGTGCGGCGGCAGCAGGACAACGTCGTAGACCGGGAGATCGCCCATAGGGGACGAGTGTAGGACGCCCCGGGGGTTCCACGCGCGAGCGGCCTGCCGCCGCAGGGCCAGCCGCACGGCCGGGAACGCGAAGGCGGCCAGCGGCACCAGCAGGAACACCGCCCCGGCCACGCGCTGGTCGGCCAGGGGGTCGGGCACCCCGGGCGGGGCCGCCAGGGAGAACCAGTCCGCCGCGACCGCCGGTCCCACCAGCAGGTACGTCCCCAGCCCCAGGTACGCGACGCCGGCCACCGCCAGCAGCCGGACCCGCGCGGCCCACGGGAACGGCCTGGGCAGCGGGTCGAGGTCGAGCACCGCCCAGGCGACCAGCAGGCCGACACCGGCGGAGACGGCCATGGTGACCAGGTGGGGCGCGTACCCGGCGAGCGACCAGGGCAGCCACGCCGTCCCGTACAGCAGCAGGAGCAGCAGCGGGACGGCGGCCGTCAGGAACGCGGGACGGGTGAGACGCCGCCCCAAGGCGCGCTCGCCGAGCGGCCCGTACTGGGAGCCGGGGCCGGTGGCCCGCGCGGCCAGGGTGAGCGGCGCGCCCGCGCACAGCAGGAGCGGCGCGACGACGGCGAGGACGACGTGCTGCACGGCCTGGGCCGACGACATCGCCCGCGCGTAGCCGCCCACCCCGCCGACCAGCGCGACCGCGGCCAGGGCCAGCCCGGCGTGCCAGGAGAGCGTGCGGAGGACCGGCCAGCCGGGCACCCGGCGCAGGCCGGTCAGATAGCCGGCGGCGGGCAGCGCCAGCAGCAGCAGGACGAGCGGGTCGAGCCGCACCTCGCTGAGCAGCGCGCCGGGCGAGAAGGGCGCGAGGGCGTATTCCAGGACGGGATGGTCGTGCCCGCCACCCGCGCCGGGCGGCGGCGGGGTTCGCGAGAGGCCGACGGCCAGCCCGGTCGCCGCCACCATCACGGTCACCTCGCCCGCGGCCAGCCGGACGAACGTGCGGCGCACCCTGCGATCGGCCACGCCCTCGACCGTACGGAGACGATGCCGCCGGCCGAACCAGGCCAGCACCGCCAGGGCCGCGACCTTGGCCAGCAGGAGCAGGCCGTACCGGCTCAGCCACAGGTCGGAGAGGGTGTCGAGGCGTACCCAGGCGCTGACCAGGCCGGAGAGGGCGACCGCGGCGAAGCAGCACAGCGCGATCGTGCTGAACCGGGGCAGGACGACCCGCAGGTCCGCCGAGCGCCGGAAGTGCAGCAGCACCGCGCCCAGGCCGCCCACCCACACCGACACGCCCAGCAGGTGGGCCATCAGCGCGGACACGGCGATGTCATGGTCGGCCGCCGAGGCGGCATGGCCCACGTAGGCGGGCGGCAGCAGCCCGAACGCCGCCACGGCGAGCGGCACCCAGGCGGGCAGCCGGCGGACGAGCGTGGCCACCGCCACGGCGAACGTGGTGACCAGCACCACCAGGAGCGCCTGGGTCTGCGGGAGGGACGTGCCGAAGTCGAGCATGCCGGGCTCGGCGAGCAGGCTCGCCACCGGCATCGGGATGAAGCTTGACAGCGTGAACACGTAACCGGCCAGGGCGGCGACCGCCCACCCCAGCGCCCACCAGCCCGCCGCGCGCAGGCACCGCGCCGACTCCGGCGAGCCGCCCGGGGCCAGCACGGACGCCGCCAGCAACGTCCCCACGCAGGCCACCGCGCACAGGTCGAGGGCGAGGCGGGCCAGCGGCAGCCCCCAGTCGGTGACCGGCCCGGCGGTGGGCAGCCCGAAGACCTCCACCGTGCCGGCGCCGCCGCCGAAGCGCAGCACCGCGACCAGCACCAGGACGCCCACGCCGACCGCGAACACGGCGTACGTCCGTGCGGAAGCTCTCATAGCCGACCCGCCACGTCGCCCGAGGCCAGGAACCCGGCCGCGCCGCCCGGGGCGGGCGCGGTCCCCACATGCTCCCACAGGGTCCCTGCCCGGACCAGGCGCGGCGATCGTCTGCTTCAGGCGCATAGGCGAAGGTACGCAGCCCGACCGGCCCCGGTTCAGCCGCCCGGGGCGCGGATCAGTCGTGCAGGCGCAGGAGCGTGACCGCCTGTTCGCGCATCTCGACCTTGCGGATCTTGCCCGTGACCGTCATCGGGAACCCGTTGACCAGGTGGACGTACCGGGGGACCTTGTAGTGGGCCAGGCGGCCGGAGCAGAAGCGCCTGACCGCCTCGGCGGTCAGCGGCTCGGTGTCCGCGCGCATGACGATCCAGGCCATCAGCTCCTCGCCGTACTTCTCGTCCGGCACGCCGATCACCTGGACGTCGGCGATGTCGGGATGTGTGTACAGGTACTCCTCGACCTCGCGCGGATAGACGTTCTCGCCGCCGCGGATGACCATGTCCTTGATCCGGCCCACGATGTTGACGTAGCCCTCGGCGTCCATGGTGGCCAGGTCGCCGGTGTGCATCCAGCGGGCCTCGTCGATCGACTCGGCCGTCTTGTCCGGCTCGTTCCAGTAGCCGAGCATCACCGAGTAGCCGCGGGTGCACAGCTCGCCCGGCTCGCCCCGGGGCACCGCGAGCCCGGTCTCCGGGTGCACGATCTTCACCTCCAGGTGCGGCATCACCTGGCCGACCGTCTCGGTACGCCGTACCAGCCCGTCGTCGCGGCGGGTCATCGTGGAGACGGGCGAGGTCTCGGTCATGCCGTAACAGATCGCGACTTCGCTCATGTGCATCTCCCCGATCACCCGCTTCATCACCTCGACCGGGCACGGCGAGCCCGCCATGATGCCGGTGCGCAGCGACGACAGGTCGAACTCGGCGAAACGCGGATGGCCCAGCTCGGCGATGAACATGGTCGGCACGCCGTACAGGGACGTGCACCGCTCGGCCTCCACGGCCCGCAGCGTGGCCTCGGCGTCGAAGCCGGGCGCGGGCAGCACCACGCACGCGCCGTGCGAGGTCGCGCCCAGGTTGCCCATGACCATGCCGAAGCAGTGGTAGAGCGGCACCGGCAGGCAGACGCGGTCGGCCTCGGTGTAGCCGACGCCCTCGCCGACGAAGTAGCCGTTGTTGAGGATGTTGTGGTGCGACAGCGTCGCGCCCTTGGGGAAGCCGGTCGTGCCCGAGGTGTACTGGATGTTGATCGGGTCGTCGAAGGACAGCGTGGCCGCCCGTGCGCGCAGCTCGGCGGGGTCGGCGCGGCGGCCGGTCTCGACCAGTTCGTCCCAGCCGGGTTCGCCGATGAACACCACCTGGGTGAAGCCGATCTCGGCGAGCATCGCGCGGTAGTCGCTCGTCTTGTGCTCGACGGCGCTGACCAGCAGCCGCATGCCCGACTGGCGGACGACGTAGTCCAGCTCGTGGGCGCGGTAGGCCGGGTTGATGTTGACCAGGATCGCGCCGATCTTGGCGGTGGCGTACTGCGTCAGCACCCATTCGGCGCAGTTGGGGGCCCAGATGCCGACCCGGTCGCCCTTGGCGAGGCCCCTGGCCAGCAGGCCGAGTGCCACCTCGTCCACCGCGGCGTCGAACTCCGCGTACGTCCAGCGCCGCCCGCTCGCCATCTCGACCAGCGCCTCGCGGTCGGCGTACCGGGCCGCGGCGCGTTCCAGGTTCTCCCCGATCGTCTCGCCCAGCAGGGGGAGCGTGGAGACGCCGGACGCGTAGGAGAGCAGTGAGTCACCCATGCCGGAAGCATCCGCCAGGGCGGTGAGGCACGCTACCCCCGTTCAGGGGTAGCCGCGGGTGGCCGGCCGCGTGCCATGCTGGTGACATGGCGGTGACACATCGTCCGTCGAGTGCCCTGGCCCCGCAGGCCGCCGTGCTCCTGCGGGCCGCCCTCACCCGGATGCGGCACGTGGTCGGGCTGCCCGTCCTGTTCGGCGGCGCGGCCGCGGTCCCGGGCGGCGCCGTGCGGCTCACCGAGCTGACGGGCGTCCGTACGGACGTGCTGCGCGGGCTGGCCATCCACACCGGCAACGGCCTGGGCGGCCGGGTGCTGGTCACCGCCCGGCCGGGCAGCGTCGAGGACTACGTCACCGACTCCCGGATCAGCCACGAATACGACAAACCGGTGGCGGTGGAGGGCCTGCGCGCGATCGCGGCCGTCCCCGTCGTGGTGGGGGAGACGGTCTACGGCCTGCTCTACGGCGGTGTCCGTGAGCCGCTTCCGCTCGGCACCCGCGTCCTCGACGGCATGAACCAGATCGCCGCCCGGCTCGGCGTCGAGCTGGCCGTACGCGCCGAGGTGGAGCGGCGGGTCGTGGCGCTGGAGACGGCCGCCATCACCGGCGCCGCCCGCGAACGGCCCGCCGGCCCCGAATGGGAGCAACTGCGCGAGGCGCACGCCGAGCTGCGCTCGATCGCCCAGGAGGTCGCCGACCCGGTGCTGCGCGAGCGGCTGCAGGGCGTCTGCGACCGGCTGAGCTCGCCGAACGTCGGGCCCGTCCCGGCCAACCCGCTGTCGCCCCGGGAGCTCGACGTGCTCTCCCTGGTCGCGGTCGGCTGCGGCAACGCCGAGGTCGGCCTGCGGCTCGACCTGAAGCCGGAGACGGTCAAGAGCTACCTGCGCAGCGCGATGCGCAAGCTCGGCACCCACACCCGGATGGAGAGCGTGGTCTCGGCCAGGCGCGCCGGCTACCTCCCCTGACACCCCGGCGGGTTTACCAACAACGGACGATGACCGACAGCGCCATCGACCGGTTCCGGGTAGTCCCCCACCATGACTGCTTGGACGAACGACGAACTCGACCGGATCGCCGCCGCCGAGGAACTGCAGATCGCGTCCCTGCGCGGCGACGGCGAGCTGCGCCGCCCGGTGACGATCTGGGTCGTCCGCCTGGGTGACGACCTGTACGTCCGGGCCGTGAACGGGCGCGACGGCACCTGGTTCCGCGGCGCCCAGGAGCGGGGCAGGGGCCGGATCCAGGCCGGGGGCGTCGACAAGGGCGTCACGTTCGCCGACGCCGACCAGGAGCTCAACGACCGGATCGACGCCGCGTACCGGGCCAAGTACCGCCACTACCCGGAGAGCATCGTGGACTCGGTGGTCAGCGGGCAGGCCCGCGCCGCCACGATCAGGCTCGTGCCGCGCTCCTGACCCACCCGGCAACGAGAAGTCCGAAGGCCGCCAGCGCCCGGCCGCCACCGGCGGCGACAGTGGAACGCATGAACACTGTCGTGGATCAGCACGTCCGCATTGAACCCAACATCCTCTACTTCGGCACTCCCGTCGTCCTGATCTCCACCCTGAACGAGGACGGCACCCCCAACCTCGCCCCCATGTCGTCGGCCTTCTGGCTCGGGTGGCGCGGCATGCTGGGGCTCGGGGCCAGGTCGAAGACGTCCCAGAACCTGTCGCGGACCGGCGAAGGCGTGCTCAACCTGCCGTCCGACGCCCTCGCCCCGCAGGTGGACCGGCTGGCGCTGACCACCGGGAGCGACCCGGTGCCCGAGCGCAAGTACCAGCGCGGCTACCGGTTCGTGCCGGACAAGTTCCGGCGGGCCGGGCTGACCGCCGTCCCGTCGGAGACGGTGGCCGCGCCCAGGGTGGCCGAGTGCCCGGTCGCCATGGAGGTCGTGGTGGAGGAGAGGCATCCGATCGGCGACGGCGGGGTGCTCGCGTTCGAGGTTCGGGTGCAGCGCGTCTGGGTGCACGAGGACATCCGACTGAAGGGGACCGACGACCACATCGACCCCGACGCCTGGCGCCCGCTCATCATGAGCTTCCAGAAGCTCTACGGACTGGGCCCGCAGGTGCACCCGTCCACGCTGGCCAGCATCCCGGAGCGGCACTACCGCAGCGCCGACCTCGAACGGGCCCGTACCCTCTAGAGGCTCTCCAGCAGCGGCAGCCAGGTGCGGCCGGCGCACAGCTCCATGATCCGCGCCCGGGGCAGCCACTCCGCGCCCGTGCTCTCCGACCCCGCCGGCGGCGCGGTCGCGGCGCCGGGCGTGGCCAGCCGGGCCCGGAACATCACCATGTACGTCAGCGCCGCGTAGCGGTAGCCGGCGGGAGCCGGGGCCAGAAGCTCGACGCGCTGCCAGGCGAACACCGACAGGGCCGACGGCTCCAGGAGAAGGCCGGTCTCCTCCCGGAGCTCACGGGCCGCGGCCTCGGTGGCGCTCTCTCCGGCCTCCAGGTGGCCGCCCGGCACGTCCCAGCCGCGTCCCACCCGGTCGACGCACGTCAGCAGCGTCCTGCCGGTGCTGTCGGAGACGAACGCGAAGGCCGAGGTCGTGCCGTCGGCGGGCGGGAGGGCGGAGGAGAGGATCACGTCGAGGCGGTGCTCGACGGGGATCCACGGCACGGCGCAGGAGGCCACCACTTGTGTCATGCCCCCATTTCACACGCCCTTCCGCATGGCCCGGTTGCCCAGGTACAGCCCGATCGCGGCGACCGCGCAGGCCGACGCGGTGCCGTACAGGACGGAGGGGTTCGCGAGGTCGCCGGAGAACAGCGCGCGCTGCGCCTCAACGATGTACGTGACCGGGTTCGCCGTGCCGACGGCCCGCAGCCACCCCGGCGCGGTGTCCAGGGGGAGCAGCACGCCCGACAGCAGCAGCAGGGGGAACAGGATCGACTGGCTGACGATGTAGAACAGCGTCCCGCTCGGCGCCGACCGGATGGCCAGGACGAACGAGAACGCCCCCAGCCCCACCCCGAAGACGGTGAGCTGCGCCAGCCCCGCCAGCACGCCCGCCGGATACAGCTCGAACCCCAGCGGGACGGCCAGCACGATGATCAGCACGGCCTGGGCCAGCAGGACGACCATCGCCTTCATCGCCCGGCCCACCAGCATCGCCGTCCGGTTCAGCGGCGTGACCAGCATGCGTTCCAGCGAGCCGCCGATCAGCTCCACCAGCAGCGTGTAACCGGCCGACATCGGCCCGGTCAGGCACATCATGACCAGGATGCCCGGCACGAACCACTGCCACGACGAGCCCACCGCGCCGTCCAGCAGCGCGCCGAACAGGAACAGGAACAGCAGCGGCTGGCCCATCTCGAACAGCAGCGCGACCGGCGCGCGCAGGGCCGGCCGGAACTCGCGGGCGAAGACGGTGGCGGTGTCACGCAGGAAGGTCGTCATCGGTGAGGCTTCTCCCGGTGAGAGTGAGGAACACGTCGTCAAGGGTGGGGCGGGCGGTCTCGGCGGCGGTCACCTTGATCCCGGCGGCGTCCAGCGCGCGCAGGCATCCGGGGAGCGCGGCGGGCGCGTTCGCCACCCGCAGGCGCATGGTGAGGCCGTCGGCGAGGCCGCCGGTCAGCTCGGCGGCCCTGGCGGCGTCCTGAACGGTGTCCGTGGTGACCGTGACGGTGTCGCCCGCCAGGTCGTTCTTGAGCTGTTCTGCCGTGCCGTCGGCGATGATGGTGCCGTTGTCGATGATCACCACCCGTTCGGCCATGTCGTCGGCCTCCTCCAGGTAGTGGGTGGTGAGGAAGAGCGTGGTCCCGTACGCCTCGCGCAGGCGCAGGATGTGCCGCCAGATGTCGGCGCGGCTCTTCGGGTCGAGGCCGGTCGAGGGCTCGTCGAGGAAGAGCAGGTCGGGGCGGTGGATGAGGCCGAGCGCGATGTCCAGGCGGCGGCGCTGGCCGCCGGAGAGCGTGCCCGGCGTGCGGTTGGCCAGGTCTTCGAGGTCGAGCAGGCGCATCAGCTCGCCGGCCCGCGCGACGGCCTCGGGGACGTTCAGGCCGTAGCAGCGGCCCTGGGTGACGAGCTCGTCCCGGACGCGGAAGTTCTCGCCCGCGCTGTTCTTCTGGCCGACGTAGCCGATGCGGGAGCGCACAGCGGCCGGGTCGCGGGTCACGTCGTGGCCGGCGACGACGGCGGTGCCGGAGGTGGGCGGGAGCAGGGTCGTGAGCAGGCGCAGGGTGGTGGACTTGCCGGCGCCGTTGGGGCCTAGGAAGGCGACGAGCCGGCCGGGTTCGACGTCGAGGTCGATGCCGCGTACGGCTTCGACGGTCTCCTTCTTCATCGTGAACACTCGGGTGAGGCCCCGGGTGTGGATCATGAGTGGTCGCCTCCTGGGCATGGCGAAGAAGCCCCTGGTCAGGGGTCCTTTCGGGGATCGGTTCAGTCTGAGCCGGGCGGTAGCGATTTGGCAAACGCGAATGTGACGTTCATATAAGGCGCTGACCTGCGGAAACGCCGTCGCCGGAGGTGGGTTCGGGAGGCTGATTTCCGGGCCGCGACATGGGGTTTCACGCTTTTTCGCGGAGAGACGTGATATTTCCGTGCTTGCGGTGTATGTGGTGGCTCCGCAATGATCTCCGGCGTGAAAAGTCTGTGGTTAATTGCGGTAATTGCCGCGGTCGGCATGACAGGGGTCGCGGAGGCGGCCGACGGTGTTCCCGGTGTCGACGTCAGCAACTGGACGGGCGACGTGGACTGGGAGAGCGTGGCCTCCGGTGGCGGCAAGTTCGCGTTCGTGCAGGCCACCGAGGGTACGAACTACCGCAATCCACGATTCGACGCACAGTTCGGCGGAGCCGCGACCGCCGGTCTTCTGCGCGGCGCTTATCACTTTGCGCAACCGCATGAATCCGATGGGACAGCGCAGGCCGAGTATTTCCTGCAGAACGGCGGGAACTGGACCAGCGACGGTCAAACGCTGCCCGGTGTGCTCGATATCGAGGACAACCCGTACAAGGACAAGAACGGCAAGAACAACTGTTACGACCTGTCCGCCGAGGACATGGTCACCTGGATCAAGGACTTCACCAAGAAGTACCGGCAGCGGACCGGCCGCGACGCGATCATCTACACCACCACGAGCTGGTGGCAGACCTGCACGGGCAACTCCGCGGCGTTCAAGGCCGGCCCGCTCTGGCTGGCCCGCTGGGGGAGCGACCCCGGCGAGCTGCCGAAGGGCTGGAAGAGGCACACGTTCTGGCAGTCGGCGGAGAAGGGCTCGCTGGCCGGCGGCCAGAACTCCTTCAACGGCACGGAGTCCCAGCTCAGGTCGCTGGCCAACCCGCCCGCCCGGGTGTCGGTCTCCGGCCTGGTCAAGGGCAGGAAGCTCTACCGGGTCACCGTCGCGAACACCGGCCCGCACCCCGTCGAGGACATCGTGATCTCCGGGCGCGCGTACGGCGGGCAGAAGGTGGTCAAGGCCCCCGGCTGCAAGTTCAGCGGTACGGCGGTGCGCTGCGTGATCGAGAAGCTGGACCGCGGTCAGAAGGCCGCCTTCACCTTCACCACCAAGCCGAAGCCGACGGGCCAGGTCGGAGTGGTCGTCAAGGTAGGAACGGTCACGCTTGACCTCAAAAGCTAATAAATCGCGCTAGGTAGGATAAATCCCGGGATCTCGGCCTGAGGGAGAAACGGGTGGCGCGGCGGCGGTTGGGCATGGCGGTGGCCGCCCTGCTCGTCGTCCTGCTGGCCGGTACGGCGTCCATGCCGTTGTCGACGTTCGTGCCGTCCAGGATCGTCCGCATCGCGTACGAGATCGAGCGGTACGACATCACGTACTCGTGGGGCGGCGGCCATGGCGCGCGGCCCGGCCCCACGAAGGGCACCTGCCAGGGCTACAGCGGCCGGATCAAGCCCTGTCCGGCCGCCCGGACCCGCGGCCTCGACTGCTCCGGCCTGGCCCGATGGGTGTACGCCCTGGCCCACGGCACGGACGTGCTCGGCCCCGGAAACACCGACGACCACGTACGCAGGATGCGGCCGGTGGAGCGGGCGCTGCCCGGCGACTTAGTCTTCTTCGGAAAAATCACGAAAAATAAGATCAAGACGCATCATGTGGGCATCTATCTGGGCCGTGGGAAGATGATGAACGCACCTGAGACGGGGGCTCCGGTGCGTATTGACGATATCGGGCGAAGGTCGGACTTCGCGGGCTTCTACCGGTACTGAAAAAGGGTGCCATGCTCCAGTTACACCTCCTTGGACCGCTCCACGCCACCCTGGACGGCCGCCGGCTCGACCTCGGTTCGGCCAGGCAGCGCGCCGTGCTCGCCCGCCTGGTCGCCGCCGACGGCCAGGTCGTCTCCACCGACCGGTTCATCGAGGACCTGTGGCAGGGGCAACCCCCGCCCAAGGCCCTGGCCGCGCTCCAGGTCTACGTCTCGAACCTGCGCCGCGTCCTCGAACCCGACCGGCCGCCGCGCGCCCCCGCCGGCGTGATCGTCAGCGCCCCGCCCGGCTACCGGCTCTGCCTGCCCGACGAGGCCGTGGACGCCTGGCGGCTGCCCGGCCTCATCGACGCGGCCGGGGCCTCCCTGAAGCGGGGCGCGGGAGCCGTCGCGCACGACCTGCTCGACCAGGCGCTCGGCCTGTGGACGGGCCCCGCCTACGCCGAGTACGCCGAGGAGTGGGCCGCGCCCGAGGCGGCCAGGCTGGCCGAGCTCAGGCTCATCGCCGTCGAGTACCGGGCCGAGGCCGCGCTGCTGATGGGCCGCCACGCCGAGGCCGTGCCCGAGCTGCGCGTCCACGCCGACGCCCACCCGCTGCGCGAGAACGCCGTCCGCCTGCTGGCTCTGGCCCACTACCGCTCGGGCAGCCAGGCCGAGGCGCTGGCCGTGCTGCGCCAGGCCCGCGAGAGCCTGGCCGAGGAGCTGGGCGTCGATCCCGGCCCGGCCCTGCGCGCGCTCGAACAGGACATCCTCCGCCAATCCGACTCCCTGCACGCGCCCGAGGTCGTCGAACGCGTCCAGGAACGGCCCGTGGTCACGCCGGAGCCTGCGATCGTGGGCCGGGTCCGCGAGCTGGCCGCGCTGCGGGAGGAGGCCGCGCGGCCCGTCCGGAGCACCGTCTGGCTGGGTGGCGAGCCGGGCGCGGGCAAGAGCGCGCTGGCCGAGGCGTTCGCGGCCGAGCTGACCGAGCGCGGGTGGCGGGTCGCGTTCGGACGCTGCCCGGAGATCGACGGCGACGCGCCGCCCGCCTGGGCGTGGAGCGAGATCGTCCGGCAGCTCGCCGCCGTACGGCCGCCCTCCGCCGCCGACGCGGCCCGCCTGGCGCCCCTGCTGAACGACGGCGTCGCCATCCAGAACCAGTTCCAGCTCGCCAGGGCCGTGGCCGGTTACCTGGCGGGCTGCGCGCCCCTGCTCGTGGTGCTCGAAGACGTCCACCGGGCCGACGGCGAGACCCTGCACCTGCTGCGGCACCTGGACCCCGCCGCGCGGATCCTCGTCGTCGCCACCTACCGCCCGGCCGAGACCACCGAGGACCTGACCGCCACCCTGGCCGCGCTCGCCACCGGCAGCAGGCACGTGGAGCTCGCCGGGCTCGACGAGGCAGCCGTCGCCACGCTGCTCGAACGCCACTCCCAGCGCACCGGCCTCGACGCCGCCACCGTCCGCACGGTCCTGGAGCGCACGCTCGGCAACCCGCTGTTCGTCTGCGAGATCGCCCGCCTCCTGGCCTCGGAGGGGCCGCAGGCCGCCGAGGCGCTGCCGCCCGGCGTGCGCGACCTCATCCGCCGCCGCATCACCCGCCTGCCCGCGACCGCCCAGACCGTGCTGCGCAACGCCGCCGTCGTCGGCAGGGACGCGGACGTGGACGTGCTGATCGCGCTGCACGACGGCGACGAGGACACCGTCTTCGACGGCCTGGAGGCGGGCGTCATGACGGGCCTGCTGGCCGAGCCGGGACCCGGCCGCGTCAGGTTCACGCACGTCCTGGTCAGGCAGGCCCTGTACGAGGACACCGCGCGGATCCGGCGTACCAGGCTGCACGGGCGCGTGGTGTCGGTGCTGGAGCGGCTGCGGCCGAACGACGTGGCGGCCCTGGCGCACCACGCGCTGGAGGCGGCCGCGCCGAGCGCGGTGCGGTACGCCAGGGCGGCGGCCGTACAGGCGTCGGGCCTGCACGCGCACCGCGAGGCGGCGGCGCTGTGGCGCGCCGCGCTGGAGTTCGCCACCGACGACGGCACCCGGCTCGACCTGCTGTGCGGACTGGTTTCGGCGCTGGGACACGCGGGCGACGTGCTGGGCGCGCTGGCCGCCAGGGCGCAGGCCATCGAGCTCGCCGCCGCCCGCGGCGCGCTCGCCCGCGCGCTGACCTCGTACGAAGCCCCCGTGGTCTGGACGATCCAGGTGGACTCCCTCTACAACAGGGAGTTCATGGAGGCCGTCGAGCGCGAGCTGGCCGCCGGGCCCGACGACGAGACGCGCTGCCGGCTGCTGGCCGCGCTCGTGTTCGAGCTGGAGGGGCACGACGACGACCGCGTGGACGCCGCCGGCGCCGAGGCCGTGGCCCTGGCCCGCCACCTGGGCCGTCCCGACCTGCTCTGCCTGGCGCTCAACGCCCGCTACTTCGCGCTGCTCAGCCCCGAACGGCGGGACGAGCTGGAGGCCGTCGGCGCCGAGCTGCTGGAGCTGGGCCGCACCCACCGGCTCGTCGGCTACCTCACGCTGGGCCACTGCGCGCTGCTCATGGCCGCCCTCGGACGCACCGACCTGGAGGCGGCCAGGCGGCACGCCGACAGCGGCGTGGCGGTGTCCACCAGCGGCCAGCTCGGCATGTCGCTGGCGATCCTGGCGCTGTTCGGCGCGCTGCGGAAGCTGGTCGAGGGCGAGTTCGACGAGGCGGAGGCCGTCTACACCGGGCTCACCGAGCAGATGGCCGAGCGCGGCGGCGTCAACGCGCGGGCCATGGGCGCTCTGAGCAGGTTCGCCGTCCGGATGGCCCGCGGGAACGTCCGCGACTCCCTCGACGAGCTGGCCGCCATCCGGGAACGCGTGAACAGCGACACCATGCACGAGATCTACGCCGGGGCGCTGGCGGCCGCGGGCGAGCTCGACGCGGCCCGGCGGGTGTGGCGGCCCGAGGCGTGGCTGCCGCGCAACTACTACTGGCTGATGTGGCAGGCGATGCGCGGTCAGACCGCCGTCGCCCTGGAGGACCGCGAGGTGGCCGCACGGTCCTACCGCGTCCTGCTGCCGTGGGCGGGCGAGCTGGCCGGGATGAGCAGCGGGTCGATCACGCTCGGGCCGGTCGCGCTGGTGCTCGGGGACCTGGCCGAGCTGCTCGGGCTGCCCGCCGACGACCACTACGCGCAGGCACTGAAGGTGGCCGAGCGCGTCGGCTCACCCCACTGGGCGGAGGCGGCCCGCCGCCGCCGGTCGGCCCGCTGACCGTCCCGGAGGGCTCACGGTGTGCCGAAGATGAGGGCCTGGCGACGCTGGTGACCGCGCCGCATGAGCGCGAGCAGCACCACGAGCACCGGCCCGGCCAGGCGCCGCAGCTCGGCCAGCTCCTCCGGTTGGGCGTACTGGGCGATCCTGGGCAGGTCGAAGCGGGCGTCCCCGCCCTTCCGGACCTCCGTCTCGACCTTCTCCCAGTCGGCCTCCGAGACGTACTTGGCGACGACCGGGAAGATCAGCCGCTCCTCCTCCTCGATGTGCTCGTCCAGGAGGTCGGCCAGCGCGGTCAGGGACTTGGCCATGCGCCGGGCCGCCTGCCCGTCGGCGCCGAGCTGCGCCGACGCCGTCGTGATCTCCTCCAGCAGCGGGTCGAGCGCCGCGTGGTCGTCGGTCAGGTCGCTCAGGTCCACCTCGGCGCCCGCCGAGCGCACGATGACCGGCCAGAGCACGTTGTCCTCGGCCTGGTGATGGTGGTGGATGCCCGCGCAGAGCTTCGCGGTGAACGTCGCGATCGCCCGCAGCCGTTCCTGACCGGCCCGCTGCTCGCCGGCGGCGATCGCGCTCATCACCGCCGCCAGCCGGCGGGTGTCCCCGCGCATGGCCCGGTGCGTGATGCGGAAGCCGAGCATGTTGGGTGCCATTTAGGTGCTCCTCTTGTCGTGTGGGCACCAGCGTCCGCAATGGCTCTTAGACAGTTCTTGGTGCTGACTTGTGCCGACTTGGCATGGCGGTAACGCGTGTGGCCGGACGGAAATTGAGAGACCCGGCGGCTAGGGTGTGCCGCTATGGACAGGCGATGGGTCGGCCTCGACGGTGTCGAGGTCGTGCCGGTGGTGCGGGCGGGCCGGCAGGTGCTGCGGGTGCTCAGGAACGGGTGGCTGGTCGCCGACTGTCGTTCGGTCGAGGAGGTGGCCGGGCACGTCGACCTGGCCGATCTGTGCGAGGTGGTCGATCTTGCCGCGCGCCGCCGATCCGCCGACGCGATGGAGGTCCGTACGAGTTCGCATCATGGCTGAGTGCCGTGTATGGTTACACCTGTCCGCAGCGAGCGGACAGGCCCCTATAGCTCAGTCGGCAGAGCGTCTCCATGGTAAGGAGAAGGTCAACGGTTCGATTCCGTTTGGGGGCTCTTGTAAAGAGCAGGTGTGACGCCCGGACCAAGATGACTTGGGGCCGGGCGTTTTTCGTTGTCCAGGCCGAAGCGCGCTGACGCCTGTTCCGGACCTTCAGCCGGCGCCAAGAAGGCGCCAAGCGCGGGCGTGTTCCATGACGGTCATGAGAAACATGTTCGCGGCCCGGGGCGTACGCCGGGCGCTGGCTCTGACCCTTCTGTCCGTCTCGACCGTGCTGACGATCAGCATGGCGAGCAGTCCCGCCTACGCGTGGAACCCGGCGAACGACGGCTGGTACAAATGCCAGATCGACGGCAAATGGATGTGGTGCAAGGACCTGTAGGTCCTCACGTCCTGCTCTTCCGGCGGCCGTCGACGGCGCCGCGCATGATGTGATCATCAAGGCGAACTCGTCCCACGGGATCATGTGGAGGTGACATTGAAGCCATGGAAGGGCAGATTGGCGGTTACCGCCATCATGCTGGCGATTTTCGCTGTCCTTGGCCTGGCGGCACTCCTGTGCGTGTTCATCGTCTTCAGCGTCGATTTCGAGTGATCAGGGACATGGCGTTGGCGCAAGCCCTGCCGTGCCCGCCCGGAGGGGGCAGCCGCGCACGAACCCGGTGGGCCTTCCCGGTCACAGCACTCTACGCAAAACGGACAAAAGCATAGATTGCGGGCTGGCGGGCAGTGGGCCGGTGAGGGTTGGTTGCCCATCCACGAAAGCTCCGGACGTGGGGAAGCGTCCGGAGCTTTCGCGTGTCCGGCGTTCCGTCGGCAGGCGGTCTCGTCCAGGGGCGGGTAGGCGAAGTGACGCCTGTCGGAACGCCCGGCCCCCCGCCGACCGGGGAAGCGTCGGCGGGGAGAGCGTCGGGCGGGAAAGCGGCGGAACGGAGCCTCCGGTGGGGTAGGTCGAGAACCCCTCAGGAGCTAGGGCAGCGCTTCCAGGCAGGAGGTCAGTGTCTCGCCTCCGGGTAGGGCGGGGCCGTCGGTTGGCTGCGCGGTGGGCCGGCCGGATCCACCGGGAGGCGTGGCGCTTTGATCGGGCCGTCCAAGAGGTGCGGTGCTCCGGCCAGGCCCTCCGGGAGGCGCGGTGCCGGGTTCGGTGAGGTCCTCGAGGAGGGCGGTGTACGGCTGGCTGGGGTGGCCGAGGGGAGCGGGGGCCGGTAGGCGGGGGTCTTCGAGAGGTGGGATGGTCGGCGAGAGGGCCGTTCTGGTGAGTTGGAAGCCGGTCGGGGGCATGCGGGCGATCCGTACGCGTTCCCAGGCCCGCTCCCATTCGGGCACCTGACGCTCGGGCACCCCGCAAGCCCGCAGGAACGTCACCATCACCGCCTTCCTCGGAAACCGGCATCCGGCCAGCATGTCCGCGCAGGTCGCCCGGGGAAGCCGGGGCCCGCCCGTCCTGTCCGCCCGCGCCTGGAGCTCCAGCAGCGACACGTCGGCCCGCGCGAACTGCTCGGCCAGGAGCCTCACGAGGCCCTCATGACAGTTCACCGACTCGACGCCGGGTTCCGCGCCTTCCTGGTCCTCGCCCATCGCCCCTCTCCCTGACCGGCCTTGTCCTGCCCGACAGTGTACGAACGATGACCGTACGTGTCCGGCGGGATTTCGGTGGCGTCCGAGTCAGGCTCGCATGTGGACGACTGCGGACGAGCCTGTCCGCCCTGCTGCTGGACACCGGCGTCTGGTCGCTTTCCTGGCATTCGAGCGCAGAGCAGCGACGAAACCCCTAGCAGAACGGGCAGAAGAGTAAGACGACATGAACAGGAAGCCGGCCCTCGCCGCCGGTATTGCCGCCGCCCTTTCCGGCCTTGTCATCCCGTCCGCTCCCGCCTCGGCCGGCAGCCTGCAGCCTGCAGTGCAACAGCGGCCGGGCCCCGGAGGACGGCTACGTCGGCCGTGCCGACTGCCACAACCGCACCGGACAGACCTGGGTGTACCGCGCCGTGATCACCTGCGACTGGAGCCCGGACGTCGTCGGCCCCTGGGTCACGCTCGGCCCCGGCGCCTCCGCCGCCGGGCGCGGTTTCTTACTGCGTGCCTGGTCCAGGCGTTCGCGTGGGCAAGGGGCGGCTGCTAGTGTGGCGATGGCCTCCGCAGGTGATTCCCCAGGCGATACCTGGGTGGCATGATCGGATTTCGATTGTCGGAGGTACCTGGGGCATACTGGTAGCACCCCACCCGATCAGGTGAGTTACTAATGTGCTCCCAGCTTCGGGTATCCTCTACGGGCCGGGAGTTTCCGGCCAAGGCGGAGTAGCTCAGTCAGGCAGAGCAAACGGCTCATAATCGTTGTGTCGCCGGTTCAAGTCCGGCCTCCGCTACTACCCAATCCCAGGTCGGTCGGCCTGGGTACGGGTGTGTCCATGTCCCGAACGTAGAAAGGCACTCCCAAGTGGCTGCCACCGACGTTAGGCCGAAGATCACGCTGGCCTGCCAGGAGTGCAAGCACCGCAACTACATCACGCGGAAGAACCGGCGCAACGACCCGGATCGGCTTGAGCTGAAGAAGTACTGCCCGAACTGCCGCTGCCACCGCGCGCACCGCGAAACCCGCTAGCGGTACTTCTGCCTCCACATCGCACAACCGGCGTCCCCGTACGGGGCGCCGGTTTGTCGTGTTTTCGGCACCTTTGAGCGCCCTTCTTAGGCGCTGACCCGGGCCCCGGCAAAAAGCACGTCATGAGCGGCGACAGCCGAACCTTGTTCTGTTACCGTCTGCCTCAGCAGCGCTCGTTGAAGACGTACGAGGGAGCACTGATGGCCTTGAACCGTGACTTCGTGGGCAGGACCTATCCATCCGGCGCCCCGTACGAGGTCAGCCGGGTGAAGATCAAGGAGTTCGCGGCCGCGATCGGCGACCACAACCCGGTCTACCGCGACAGGGAGGCCGCCAGGGCCGCCGGATACCCCGACGTGATCGCGCCGCCCACGTTCCCCATCGTGTTCAGCCTGCAGGCGGGCGGCGAGGCGCTGGTCGACCCCGAGCTGGGCCTGAACCTCGCGATGGTGGTCCACGGCGAGCAGCGGTTCGAGTACGTCAGGCCCATCTGCGCGGGCGACGAGCTGGTCACCACCGCGACGATCACCGACATCCGGAGCGCGGGACGCAACGAGCTGCTGACGATCAGGAGCGACGTGTCGACGGCCGCCGGAGAGCCGGTCTGCACGACCTACAACACGATCGTCGAGCGCGGAGGGGCGGGCTGAGATGGCGGCCACGGTGAGGTACGACGAGGTCGAGGTCGGGCAGGAGCTCCCGGCCGTGGACTACAATGTCCGGCGGCTGAACCTCGTCATGTACGCCGGCGCCTCCGGCGACTTCAACCAGATCCACTGGAACGAGCGCTTCGCCAGGACGGTCGGGCTGCCCGACGTGATCGCGCACGGCATGTTCACGATGGCGCAGGCGGGCAGGTTCGTCACGGACTGGGCGGGCGATCCGGGCGCCGTGGTGGACTTCGGGGTGCGGTTCTCGTCGATGGTGATCGTGCCCGACGACGACCAGGGGGCGACGATCGCGGTCAGCGGGGTCGTGGAGGAGAAGCTTGAGGACAAGCGGGTGGTCGTCGGGCTGACGGCCAAGGCGGGCGACGCGAAGGTCCTGTCGAAGGCACGTGCGGTGATACAGCTCTCCTGATGCCGTGATATGTCGGGCGGGTCGCGGGTAGCCCGTGTTGTTATGAGTGAAGTTGCGCGACAGGTCTGGCCCACCGTCCGTTCCATCCCCGTGTCGTCCGTGACCGATGGCAAGCCTCCCGCTCACCTGCGTCCCGCGTCCCCTGAACAGGTGGGGGGCAGCACCGGCAGCGGACGGGACACCACGGGCGGTTCCGCCACCGGGGTCGGCACCGGACGGGCCCGGCCCAGGGGCGTCGGCGCGCACGGGAACCCCGCCGCCGCGCTGGGCTTCTCGGGCGACCCCGGCCAGCACGGCGATCCCGACGACACGATGCTGCACGCCCAGCGCGTCTGGGACGCCACGCTCGCCACGAACCGCATGGACGACCTGGGCGTCAACACCGAGCGCCAGCGCGTCGAGACCAGGGACGTGACGGTCTGCGCCGGACTGCTCGTGGACGGCCGGCCCGGGGACGTGCTGGCGTGCGTCCAGTCGGTGATCGACCACACGCACACCCGGATCCTGGCCCTCGACCTGGGGAACGTCGACGGCGCGGGAGACGTTCTGGACGAGCTGGCCGAGCGGTATCCGGAGCGGATCGCGGTGTGGCACGTCGCCGAGACCTCGCGGGCATGCGGGGGCACGGCGGGGTGGGGCGAGGGCCGTACCAAGCTGTTGCGGCTGGACGAGTCCGAGGTGCACGTGCTGATGGAGCCTTCGCTCGCGCTGACCGGCGACGCGTTGACGCCGCTGGTGGCGGCCATCGTGGAAGGGGCGGTGGCGGCGGGGTGGCAGGCGGCCGAGGGCGAGGAGCCCGGCAGGGTGCGGGCGTTGCGCTGCGACCTGATGGCGGTGCGCAGGGCGGCGGCGCTGGGGGCGTTCCCCGAGGGCGCGGAGCGCGGCGAGGACGCCGACCTGGAGTTCTCGCACGCGCTGGAGGGCAGCCTGGTGGTGCCAGAGGGCCCGCTCCCGGTCCTCCGGCTCGACTCCGAGCACCACGGCGAGCAGGCCCTCCGCAGCTGAGCCCACCCCGGCAAGCCGGCCGTCGGGAGCCCGTGCCCCGAACGAGCGGATGTGCCCACGAATGGGACGCAGGTGCCCCCGAACGGCCGAATGTGCTCCCGGCAAGGAGGTCGCCGCCCGGATGGGGCGCCGCCCGGATGGGCGCCCCCCAGGTGGGCGCTGCCCGGGTTGGGGGCCGCCCGGGTGGGGTGTCGGGTGGGCTGGGGGGCTCATAAGCTTGGGGGCCATGGAGATGCTCGCGTCGCACACCACCCTGGGCCTGGGCGGCCCCGCCCGCGACTTCGCTGAGGCGGCCACGGCGGAGCAGCTCGTGTCCCTCGTCGCCGAGGCCGACATGAAGGGCGTGCCGACCCTGATCCTCGGCGGCGGCAGCAACGTGGTGATCGGTGACGCCGGGTTCGACGGGCTGGTCGTCAAGGTGGCCACCGAGGGCGTGGCGGTCTCCAGGGACGGCGAGCAGGTGCTGCTCACGGTCGAGGCGGGCCAGGACTGGGATCCGCTGGTCGCGCGGGCCGTGGCCGAGGGATGGTCCGGCGTCGAGTGCATGTCCGGCATTCCGGGCCTGGTGGGATCGACCCCGATCCAGAACGTCGGCGCGTACGGCCAGGAGGTCGCGCAGACCATCAGGTGCGTACGGGCCTACGACCGGCGCACCCGGCAGGTGGTCGACCTGGAGGCGCGCCAGTGCGGGTTCTCCTACCGCGACAGCGCCTTCAAGCGGGACCTGTCGCGGCACGTGGTGCTCGCCGTGACGTACGCGCTGGACGTGTCGGACCTGTCCGGGCCGGTGGCCTACCAGGAGCTGGCCGGGCGGCTCGGGGTGGAGCTCGGCGGACGCGTGCCCCTCGGCCTGGCCCGTGACGCGGTCCTGGGGTTGCGGCGGGGCAAGGGCATGGTCTTCGACCCGGCGGCCGACCCCGACAGCCGCAGCGCGGGCTCGTTCTTCACCAACCCGATCCTGACCGCCGAGGACGCCGACGAGCTGGCCGGACGCGCTCCCGGCCACCCGCGCTGGGACATGCCCGACGGCCGCGTCAAAGTGCCGGCCGCCTGGCTGATCGAGCAGGCGGGCTTCCCCAAGGGCTACGAGCGCGGCCCGGTGCGCATCTCCGCCAAGCACACGCTGGCCCTGGCCAACCCCGAGGGCGCCGCCACCACGGCCGACCTGCTGGCGCTGGCCGCGGAGGTGCGCGACGGGGTGCGGGAGAAGTTCGGCGTCACGCTGGTCAACGAGCCGGTGCTGGTCGGCTGCACGCTGGCGGACGAGCTGGGGGAACAGCCGGCGGAATGACGGCTCTGCGTGGGCTGTTATGGTGTGTTGGTAATTCCGAAGGGGAGTAGTCCCAATCGTGTGATCGACATACTGGCGCGTGATCGCGCCCGGTCACACGGGCCTTGACGGGCGGACGAGACCTTCGGCCTGGCAGTCATGGACAAAGACGCTGCCGGGCCGAAAGTCGTGCCCGAAGATCCCCCGGGTGCCCGCTTCCGGTCTGGTCGCGGGAAAGAGGACCGGTTGGAAGCGTTCTGGATCAGTCTCGCGGTCATTTTCGTGGCCGAGCTCGGTGACAAGAGCCAGCTCATGGCGATGACGTTCGCCACCCGTTTCAAGCCCTGGCCCGTGCTCGCGGGCATCACCATCGCCACCACGGTCGTGCACCTGTTGAGCGTGGCCGTGGGCGAGCTGGTCGGGAAGGCGCTGCCGACGACGGCCATCTCGATCGTGGCCGGCGTGGCCTTCCTCGGGTTCGCCCTCTGGACGTTGCGGGGCGACGAGCTGACCAAGGAGGAGGAGGACAAGGCCCGCCGTACGACCAGGAACGTCCTGATCGCGGTGACCGTGGCGTTCTTCCTGAGCGAGCTGGGCGACAAGACGATGCTCGCCACGATCACCCTGGCCACGCAGCACGGCTGGGTCGGCACCTGGATCGGCTCGACCGTGGGCATGGTCGCCGCCGACGCCCTGGCCATCGTCGTCGGCCGCATGCTCGGCAAGCACCTCCCCGAGAAGGCCATCAGGTACGGCGCCGCCGCCGCGTTCGCGGTGTTCGGCATCGTGCTGCTGGTCGACGCGATCCTCTAGGGGCGCGGCGGCAGCGCCTGGTGGACGCCGGCGTCGCTTTCCGGGCTGCCCCAGGCGTCGAGGAAGGGCGCGAGGTCCACGCCGGTGGCGGCGACGGCGCACACCACGGTGCCGGCCGCCGCGCCCGGCGTCACGCCGTGGGGGCGGCCGGACACGCTCGCGGGCCGGCCGACGGCTCCGAACACCTCGTGGAGCCGCCCGAGGGCCGTCGCCGTCAGTCGAGCGTGAAGTGGTCGGGGCCCGCGTAGCGGCCGGTGGCGAGCTTCTCGCGCTGCATGAGCAGGTCGTTGAGCAGCGAGGACGCGCCCAGCCTGAACCACTCGGGGGAGAGCCAGTCGCCGCCCGCCGTCTCGTTGACCAGCACCAGGTTCTTGATGGCGTCCTTGGTCGTGCGGATGCCGCCGGCCGGCTTCACGCCCACCTGGCGGCCGGTCGCGTCGCGGAAGTCGCGCACCGCCTCCAGCATGATCAGGGTCACCGGCAACGTGGCCGCCGGGGACACCTTGCCGGTCGAGGTCTTGATGAAGTCGGCGCCCGCGATCATGGCCAGCCAGGACGCCCGGCGCACGTTGTCGTAGGTCGCCAGCTCGCCCGTCTCCAGGATCACCTTCAGGTGCGCCGGACCGCAGGCGGCCTTGATCGCGACGATCTCGTCGTAGACCTTCATGTGGTCGCCGGACAGGAACGCGCCGCGGTCGATCACCATGTCGATCTCGTCGGCGCCCGCGGCCACGGCCAGCGCCGTGTCGCTCACCTTGACCTCCAGCGAGGAGCGCCCGCTGGGGAACGCGGTGGCGACCGAGGCCACCTTGACCCCCGACCCGGCCACCGCCCGGACGGCCACCGGCACCATGTCGGGATAGACGCACACCGCCGCCACCCTGGGGGCGCCGCCGCCCGGGTGCACGGCCTTGGTGCACATGGCCCGCACCTTGCCCGCCGTGTCGGCGCCTTCGAGCGTCGTCAGGTCGACCATGGAAATGGCCAGGTCGATGGCCTGGGCCTTGGCCGTGGTCTTGATGGAACGGGTGCCGAGCATGGCCGCCCGCTGGTCGGCGCCCACCCGGTCGACTCCGGGAAGGCCGTGCAGGAAGGCGCGCAGCGTCGCGTGGGACGAGGCGACGTCCGCGAGCGAGGTAGTCACAGTTGACACCTTCACAGCATCGCCGACCAGGGCCACTACCTCCAAACCGGACGGACGGGAACGCCGCCTAAGGCGGGGTGGGCCCTGTCCTAGGTATGTCCGGCCCCGCGTACGCCCGCAGATAGGGCATCCACCCGATGTGCCGGGGTGGGCCTTAGCCCGAACATTGAAGATGTCAGGGAAAAGCAGCAAATGTTCAGGAGAACACGATGAACCCCGAACTCGAGTACGAGCTCATGAAGTCCCACGCCAGCGAGCTCCGGCAGGCCGCTGCCGAGCACCGCCGAGTACGCGAGGCCATGAAGGGAAACAAGACCGAGCGTCGCTCGGTCTTCGGCAAGCGCCGTTCGTCATGACCGCCCCAAGAGAGCCCGGCCGCGTCGTCCATCGTGGCGGCCGGGCCTCTGCACCCCCCTAAAGCCGTCGAATGTGATTGATAGGGCATGGCATGCTGAACGACATGCTGGGACGTTCGGTGAGTCCCGTCTTCGTCGGGCGGGCGGAGGAGCTCGCCACGCTCGCCGAGAGCTTCGACGAGGCGCGTAAGGGCACGGTGACGGCCGTGCTGATGGGTGGAGAGGCAGGGGTCGGCAAGAGCCGGCTCGTGCAGCGCTTCGCCGAGACCTGCGTCGCCGACGGCGCGCAGGTGCTGGTCGGTGGCTGCGTGGAGCTGTCCACCGAGGGTCTGGCCTACGCGCCCTTCACGGCCGCGCTCAGGCAGCTCGTCAGGGAGCACGGCCCCGCCGCGGTGGCCGCGCTGTTGCCCGAAGGGGGCCAGCGCGATCTGGCCAGGCTGCTGCCGGAGTTCGGCGAGCCCAGCGGCGACGGGGAGACCGACACGGGCCGCGCCCGGCTCTTCGAGCAGTTCCTCACCCTTCTCGAACGCCTCGCGGACAGCCGCCCCACGGTCCTCGTCATCGAGGACATCCATTGGGCCGACCGGTCCAGCCGCGACCTGATCGCCTTCCTCAGCCGCAACCTGCACGCCCCGCAGGTGCTCATCGTCATGACCTACCGCTCCGACGACCTGCACCGGCAGCATCCGCTCCGCCCGGTGCTGGCCGAGCTCGGCCGGGTCAACGGCGTGCACCGCCTGGACCTGCCCCGCCTGTCGCGCGACGAGGTGGCCGCCCAGATGGCCGGCATCCTCGGCACCGCCCCCGCCTACGTGAAGGTCCAGAAGGTCTACGAACGCAGCGAGGGCATTCCGCTGTTCGTGGAGGCCCTGCTCGACGGCGGCGAGGACTGCACGTTCCCCGAGTCCATGCAGGACCTCATTCTCAGCGCCGTCGAACGGCTGCCCGAGGAGACCCAGCGCGTCCTGCGCATGGCCGCCGCGGGCGGCAACCGGGTCGGTCACGCCCTGCTGGCCGCCGTCTGCGGGCTGTCCGAGATCGAGCTGGAGGCGGCCCTGCGTCCCGCCATCGCCGGGAACGTGCTGCAGATCGCCGACAACCGCGCCTACGTCTTCAGGCACGCGCTGATCCGGGAGGCCGTGCACGAGGAGCTGCTGCCGGGCGAGCACCAGCGCCTGCACTCCAGGTACGCCGAGGAGATCTCCAAGGACCGCGGGCTCGTGCCGCCCGGCCGGGCCGCCGTCGAGCTGGCCCACCACTGGTACGGCGCCCGCAACGACCTCTGGGCCCTGGTCTCGGCCTGGGAGGCCGCGCAGAAGTCGTTCAAGGCGTACGCCTACACCGAGGCCGTGCCGCTGCTGGAACGCGTGCTCATGCTCTGGGACCGGGTCCCCGACGCCGCCGCGCGCATCGGCGCCGACCACACCGCCGTGCTCGAACGCGCCTCCGAGGCCGCGAACGCCGGTGGCGAGGTGGACAAGGGTGTGAAGTTCGTCAAGGCCGCCCTCGCCGAGCTGGACGAGACCGAGGAACCGGGCCGGGTGGCCGCGCTCATCGTGCGTCAGGCGTCGTTCAAGGTGTCGAAGGGCCAGATGGGCGTCATCGAGCTGCTCCGGCACGCCCTGCGGCTCGTGCCCGATCCGTGCCCGGTGCGCGCGGAGGTCGTCATGACGCTGAGCAGGCAGCTCATGCTCCGCGGCCACGTCGCCGAGGCCGACGAGCTGATCGTCGAGGGCCTCGACCTGGTCCGGCGGTCCGGCGACAGGTGCCTCGAAGCCGACCTGCTGATGAACATGGCGCTCGGCCACTCCCTGCGAGGCGAGCTGGAGCGGGTCATCGCCGTCAACGACCAGGCGATCGGCCTCGGCAAGGACGAGGGATCTGGCCGGATCATCATCAGGGCGCTCGGCAACAACATCGACTCGCTGATCGACATGGGCCGCGCCGAGGAGGCCCTGCGCCTGTCGGAGGAGGCCTGGCGCTACGCCAAGAAGTACGGCAGGCTGCGCGGCAGCGGGCTGTTCATCCTCAACAACTGGGCCGAGGCGCTGGAGTCGCTCGGCCGCTGGGACGAGGCGCTCGACCGCGTGGAGAGCGCGCTCAACTACGGGCCGGTGCTGCGCACCCGGTACGCCGTGCTGCGCGTCCGGGCCGACATCGGGCTGGCCAGGGGCGAGGTGCAGCTCGTCGAGGGCATCCTGTCGGAGATCGGCGTGCTCAAGGACCGCCCTGAGGACTTCGTCCAGGACGTCATCAGCAACGCGCGCCTGCACATCGGCTGGCACCTGCTCAAGGGCGAGCCGTGGGCGGCGCTGGCCGTGGCCGAGCGGGCGCTGTCGCATCCGAAGCTGCCGAGCAAGGCCATGCTGGGCTGGCGGCTGCTGTCCCTGCTGCGCACGGTCTGCGACGCGGCGGAAGACCTCGAACCCGGCCGGACCGCCGCGGTCCGGGCACATGCCGCCGAGCTGGCGGCCGAGCTGACGATCAGCGGGCCGGTGGCGGAGGCGTACCGGCTGTCCTACAGCGGCGACTTCGACGCCTCGGCGGCGGCGTGGGAGCGGCTGATGCGTCCGCACAACCAGGCCAAGGCCCTGCTGCGGGC
The DNA here is from genome assembly GCF_044547985.1 of Nonomuraea sp. NPDC052265. NCBI lineage: Bacteria > Bacillati > Actinomycetota > Actinomycetes > Streptosporangiales > Streptosporangiaceae > Nonomuraea > Nonomuraea sp. NPDC052265. The sequence goes on along the minus strand of NZ_JBIUBJ010000011.1, from coordinate 165,888 downwards.
GGCCACCGCCGCGGCCAGGTGCGGCGACAGGGACGGCGCGGCGGCCCGGCTCCGGCAGGCGCGCCCGCTCGCCGCCGCGCTGCGCGCCACCCCGCTGATCGAGGAGATCGAGGCGCTGTCGCGCCGCGTGGGCGGCGGCCAGCAGGCCCAGGAGGCGACGTCGGACGTGCTGACGCCGCGCGAGCTGGAGGTGCTGCGCCTGGTGACCCAGGGCCGCACGAATAGAGACATCGCCGCCGAACTGTTCATCTCGGCGAAGACGGTCAGCGTGCACGTGTCAAACATCCTGGCCAAGCTGGGCGTCACCACGCGCGGGGAGGCCGCCGCGGCGGCGCATCGCCTGTCACTCCTGTCCTAGGAGCTCCGGGCCCCTCTGAGCACTCGGACCGACCGTCTACGCTGGCAAGGTGATGTCCCTATACCTCACCCTGGGCTGACGGCGATGTTCGACTACGCACCCGCGCCAGAGTCGCGCGACATTGTCGATCTCAAGCCGTCGTACGGGTTGTTCATCAACGGTGAGTTCGTGGACGGCTCCGGCTCCCCCTTCAAGACGGTCAACCCGGCGACGGAGGAGAAGCTGGCGGAAGTCGCCTCGGCCTCCTCCGACGACGTCGACCGGGCCGTGCAGGCGGCGCGCAAGGCGTTCGGCGTGTGGAGCGCCCTGCCGGGCGCCGAGCGGGCCAAGTACCTGTTCCGCATCGCGCGCCTGATCCAGGAGCGGGCCCGCGAGCTGGCCGTCCTGGAGTCCCTCGACAACGGCAAGCCGATCCGCGAGTCGCGCGACGTCGACCTGCCGCTGGTCGCGGCCCACTTCTTCTACTACGCCGGCTGGGCCGACAAGCTGGCCCACGCCGGGTTCGGCACCAAGCCGCTCGGTGTGGCCGGCCAGGTCATCCCGTGGAACTTCCCGCTGCTCATGCTGGCCTGGAAGATCGCTCCCGCGCTGGCCTGCGGCAACACGGTGGTGCTCAAGCCCGCCGAGACCACGCCGCTGACCGCGCTGCTGTTCGCGGAGATCTGTCAGCAGGCCGAGCTGCCGCCCGGCGTGGTCAACATCGTGACCGGCGCGGGCGACACCGGCGCCGCCCTGGTGGCCCACCCCGACGTCAACAAGGTGGCCTTCACCGGCTCGACCGAGGTCGGCCGGATCATCGCCCGCACGGTCGCGGGCACCGACAAGAAGCTCACGCTGGAGCTCGGCGGCAAGGCCGCGAACATCGTGTTCGACGACGCCGCCATCGACCAGGCGGTCGAGGGCATCGTCAACGGCATCTTCTTCAACCAGGGCCACGTCTGCTGCGCGGGCTCCCGGCTGCTGGTGCAGGAGTCCGTCCACGACGAGCTGCTGGAGTCGCTGAAGCGGCGGCTCGGCACGCTGCGGCTCGGCGACCCGCTCGACAAGAACACCGACATCGGCGCGATCAACTCGGCCGAGCAGCTCGCCAAGATCCGCGAGCTGTCCGAGGCCGGGGCCGACGAGGGCGCCGAGCGCTGGTCGCCCGCGTGCGAGCTGCCCGACCGGGGCTACTGGTTCCCGCCGACCCTGTTCACCGGGGTCGCCCAGTCCCACAGGATCGCCCGGGAGGAGATCTTCGGGCCGGTGCTGTCCGTGCTGACCTTCCGCACCCCCGCGGAGGCGGTGGAGAAGGCCAACAACACCCCGTACGGGCTGTCGGCCGGGGTCTGGACCGAGAAGGGCTCGCGCATCCTGTGGATGGCCGACCGGCTGCGGGCCGGGGTCGTCTGGGCCAACACGTTCAACAAGTTCGACCCCACCTCGCCGTTCGGCGGCTACAAGGAGTCGGGGTACGGCCGTGAAGGCGGGCTCGCGGGGCTGGAGGCCTACCTTGACGTGTGATCATCGCCGTGCCGGGCGGTCCGGGCGGCGTGCCCAGGCCACCCGCGGCCACGCCTTCGCCCGCGCCGGCCGGCCCGTACGCGTCGGCTGGTACGCCCACCGCTGCGGCGTCAGCAGGTGCGGCCAGGTGTTCGCCCCGGTTCAGACGTCACAGGAGTCCACGTGGAGAGGTCGGGGCGATGAGTAGGTTGTCCGTCAGAAAGACCTACAAGCTGTACATCGGCGGGGCCTTCCCGCGCTCGGAGAGTGGGAGGTCCTATCCCGTGACCTCGCCGAAGGGCGACTTCCTCGCCAACGCCTCGCGCGCCTCGCGCAAGGACGCGCGTGACGCCGTGGTGGCCGCGCGCAAGGCGTTCCCCGGCTGGTCCGGCGCGACCCCCTACAACAGGGGGCAGATCCTCTACCGCGTCGCCGAGATGCTGGAGGGGCGGCGCGGGCAGTTCGCCGAAGAGCTGGGCATGGGCAAGAAGGCCGCCCTGGAGTCGGTGGACGCGGCGGTCGACCGGCTGGTCTGGTACGCGGGCTGGTCCGACAAGATCACGTCGGTGCGCGGGTCGGCCAACCCGGTGGCGGGGCCGTACTTCAACCTGTCCTCGCCGGAGCCGACCGGGGTCGTGGCCGTGGTCGCGCCCGCCGATCCGCTGCTCGGGCTGGTGTCCGTGGTCGCGCCCGTGATCGTCACCGGCAACACGTGCGTCGTGGTCGCCTCCGAGCCCGCGCCGCTCGCCTCGATCACGCTGGCCGAGGTGCTGGCCACGTCCGACCTGCCCGGCGGGGTGGTCAACATCCTGACCGGGCGGCAGGCCGAGCTGGCGCCCTGGCTGGCCGCGCACATGGACGTCAACGGCCTCGACCTGACCGGGGTCGAGGACGCCGACCTGGCGCTGCGCTGCGAGCAGGAGGCGGCCGAGAACCTCAAGCGCGTGCTGCGTCCCGTGCGCGAGGACTGGACGGCCGATCCGGGGCTCGGGCGGATGACGCGGTTCCTGGAGACCAAGACCGTCTGGCATCCGGCCGGCGTCTAGGAGAAACCGGGCGGCCGCAGCGGCGGGTGGGCCGCCTGGAGCTGGGCGGCCAGGGCCAGCAGGTGCGGCTCGCCGCCCGGCGGCGCCACGAGCTGCACGCCGATCGGCAGCGCGCTGGAGTGCGTGGCGACCGGCACGGTCATCGCGGGCCAGCCGCACAGGTTCCAGGGGCCGGTGGTGGGCGCGTACCTGACGTTGACCAGCAGGTTGGGCAGGAGGCCGCGCCCGCCCCAGCGGTCGGCGCGCGGCGGGAGCGCGGCGAGCGCCGGCGTGATCATCACGTCGGCGTCGCCGAACCAGGTGTCGGCGCCGTAGCCGCTCCAGCGCTCACGGCCACGCCGGCCGTCCAGGCCGAGCCTGGTGAGCACGCGTCCGGCGCGGGCGAGCGCGCGGGTGCGGCGCTCCAGGCCGCGCGGGTCGAGGCCGTCGGCGGCTGCGGCGGCCCGGCCGAGCCAGGTGGCCACGCCGGCGGGGCCGAGCCAGGCGGGCAGGCGGTGCGGGTGCTCGACCACGGTGTGCCCGGCCTGCCGCAACGTCTCGGCCGCCGCTCGCACCGCCCCCTGGAACTCCCGGTCGACGGGCAGGCCCGGCGGCAGCGGCCGGGGGGCGTAGGCCACCCGCAGGTCGAACGGCTCCGGGCTGTCCTGGGGCGGTTGCGGCTCCCACACCTCGTCGTCGTCGGCCCAGACCGAGCGCAGCATGCGCGGCTTCGGCTCGATCCGGTGGCCCGTACGCCACGCCTCGGCCAGCGCCGGGTCGGCGGCCAGGACGGACAGCGCGAGCGACAGGTCGGCCGCGGTCGTGGCGAGCGGGCCGTTCTCGGTGAGCCCGTCCCAGTCGTCGGCGGGCGGGGGCACCAGGCCGGTCCCCGGCTTGACGGCCAGCACGCCGCAGCAGGCGCCCGGGATGCGCAGCGACCCCATGCCGTCGTTGCCGAGCGCGATCGGGACCATCCCGGCCGCCACCGCCGCCGCGCTGCCCGAGGAGGAGCCGCCGGCGGTGCGGGCGAGGTTCCAGGGGTTGCGGACGACGCCGTACGGGCTGTCGCCGAAGCCGACCAGCCCCAGCTCCGGCAGGTTCGTCAGCCCGACCACCACCGCGCCCGCCGCGCGCAGGCGGGCCACGGCCGGATGGTCCTCGCGGGCGGGTGTGTCCGGGGTGCCGGCCGAGCCGCCGCGGGTGGGCTCGCCGGCCACCTCCAGGTTGTCCTTGACCGCCACCGGGACCCCGGCGAGCGGCAGGTCGGCCAGGTCACGGCGTTTCCCCACGGCCCGCGCCTCGTCCACCGCCCGCTCCCTGACCAGCCGGAACGCGCCCACCTGGGAATCCCGCTCGGAGATGCGGTGAAGGTGCTCCTCCACCACGGTCGTGGCCGTGACGTCGCCGCGCCGGACGGCCGTCGCGATCTCGATGGCGGTCCTGCCTGCCCACAACATGTCTAGAGTGTGCAGGTTTTCACTCTTCCTTGCGAGAGTTCCTGCCCGGCTCCCGCCCGGCCTGCTTCAACGCCAGCCGCAGCGCGAACTCGATCTGCGCGTTGATGCTGCGCAGGTCGTCGGCCGCCCACTTGGCGATGGCGTCGTAGACGGCCGGGTCGAGGCGGAGCAGGAGCTTCTTGCGCTCAGGCATACAGACTGCCGGCGTTCACCACCGGCTGGATCGCCCGGTCGCCGCACAGGACGACCAGGAGGTTGGAGACCATCTGGGCCTTGCGCTCCTCGTCGAGCTCCACGACCCCTTCCGCGGCCAGCCGGTCGAGCGCGAGCTGGACCATGCCGACCGCGCCCTCGACGATCCTGGTGCGGGCGGCGACCACCTGGCTGGCCTGCTGGCGCACGAGCATGGCCTGGGCGATCTCGGGCGCGTAGGCCAGGTGGGTGATGCGGGCCTCCAGGATCTCGATCCCGGCCAGCTCGGTGCGCTCGCGCAGCTCGGCGGTCAGCTCGCCGGCGACCTCGGCGCCGTCGCGCAGGCTGGTGCGCTCGGGCTCGTGCGAGTCGTACGGGTGGGTGGTCGCGAGGTGCCGGACGGCGGCCTCGGACTGGATCGCGATGTACTCCTCGTAGTCGTCGACGGAGAAGGCGGCCTTGGCCGTGTCGGTGACCTTGTAGACCACCACCGCGGCGATCTCGACCGGGTTGCCGTCGGCGTCGTTGACCTTGAGCTTGGCGGTCTCGAAGTTGCGGACCCGGAGGCTGATCCGGCGCTTGGTGGTGAACGGCGTCACCCACTGCAGCCCCGCCACGTTGACCGTGCCGACGTAGCGGCCGAGGAACTGCACGACCTTCGCCTCGTTGGGGTTGACCACGGTGAAGCCGGAGGACACGAGCACGAAGAGCACGATCCAGGCTATGCCGAGCGTCTCGATCGAGACCAGCGCCGCGCCGCCCGCCAGCAGGAGGAGGACGAGCAGGACCAGGAATCCGTTGATCCGGAAAGCACGACGTTCCATCGCGACTCCTTGCTATCGAAGTGATATCACCATGATAGCCATATAAACTCCATGCACGTGAACGGATCTTCACTTGCCGTCGGTCAGCGCTCGCTGGGCGACCCCTCGATCGAGTTCCCGTTGTCCCCGCCCCTGACGAAGGGCTGTCCGCGGACCAGCACCGACGAGATCGCCTATCCGGTCGAGGTCGTCTACGACTACGGCCGCGTCGACAAGGGCCTGTTCGACCAGGAGCCGGGGCCGGACATCGGGCGCTGGTCGCCGCTGCTGCCGTCCCTGGAGGCGCCCACGCTGGGCGAGGGCGGCACGCCGCTGCTGGAGTTCGACGGGATCTACCTCAAGGACGAGTCCCAGAACCCGACCTGGTCCCACAAGGACCGGCTGAACCGGGTGGCGGTCAGCGCGGCCGTGGCGGAGGGGGCGCCCGGCGTGGTGGTGGCCTCGTCGGGCAACCACGGCGCCTCGGCCGCCGCGTACGCCGCCCGCGCCGGGCTGCCCGCCATCGTGCTGGCCTCGGCGGAGTCGCCGGCCGCGGTGCAGTCGTTCGTGCGGGCGTACGGGGCCAAGGTGTTCTCCGTGCCGGCCGAGGAGCGGTGGCCGCTGCTGCGGGAGGTCGTGGACCGGCTCGGGTACCACCCGGTCAGCAACCGGACCGTGACCCACACCGGCCATCCGTACGGGCCCGAGGGCTACAAGACGATCGCGTACGAGCTGTTCCGCCAGCTCGGAGGCGTGCCCGCGGCGGTCTTCGCGCCCACGGGGTACGCCGAGCTGCTGTTCGGGATGTGGAAGGGCTTCACCGAGCTGCGGCTGCTCGGGCTGGCCGGCGCCGTGCCGCGGATGTTCTCCTGCGAGCCGGCCGCCGGCGGGCCCAACGCGCGGGCCCTGGCCGAGGGCGTGCCCGCGGCGATCGTCGAGCTGGGGGCCAGCGAGGCGTACGGGATCGCGGGGTCGGTCGGCGGGCACCGGGGCGTGCTGGCGGTGCGCGACAGCGGCGGCCAGGCGGTGCTCGTGACGGACGAGGAGATGCGCGCGGCCCAGCGGGACCTGGCGCGGCAGGGCGTGTGGCAGGAGCTGTCGGGTGCCGCGGGCCTGGCGGCCTACCGGAAGCTGCGCCGCGACTTCGACGGGCCGGTGGTGTGCGTGGGCACGTCGAGCGGGTTCAAGGACCTCGGGGTGGGCGAGGAGGTCCACCCGGTCCGCGCGGGCCTGACACTGGCCGACCTGACCGGCTGACGGCGCCCGGCCGCCCGCGCGGACCCGGGCTTTCAGGGTTTGAGCAGGATGCGGAGGGGGCCGAGGGTGGTGAAACCGTGGGCGAGGGCGGCCGCCGGGTCGCTCTCGTAGCCGACCAGCGGGCGGCCGGGGAACAGCTCGGCCGCCATCGCCACCGTGCCCTCCCAGGCGGCGGACTCGTCGCAGCCGGAGGCGAAGACGTTCGAGACGCCCGTCACCGTGCCGCTCGCGTTGAGCGCCGCGCCGCAGACCACGTCGCCCCCGATCCGGCCGTGCACCAGCCGCACGTCCGGCTCGTCGAGCAGTGCGGGCGGGAACAGGCCGGGCGCGTTGCCGGAGAAGCAGGCCGCCGCCCATTCGCCCAGCGCCTCGGGGTCGGCGGCCACCTCCCACACGATCGGGTCGCCGGTGGCCGCCCGGAGGGGACGCCGCGGCGCGTCCGGGGCGGGCCGGCCGATCCACTGGGCCGAGAACAGCACGTCGAAGCCCGGCAGGTCGAGCGTGCCGAAGCTGTCCTTGACCGAGGCGCCCGAGCCCGCGTCGATGCCGTCGAGCACGTCGGCCGCCCCCGCGCCGGGGGAGAGCGTGACGGCGTCGGGATACAGGACGGGGGTCCTGGCCGGGTTGGTCCAGGCGAGCGGGCCGAAGACGCCGGGACGGCCGTGCGCCCGGCACATCGTGTCGCACCAGGCGGCGTTGTCGCGGACGGCTTCGTCGATCAAGGTCGGCTCCGGTTGACGCGGCGGGTGGGCGGCGCGGTGAGCGGATCCTCCGGCCATGGGTGCTTAGGGTAGCGTCCCCTCATCTCCGCCCGTACGGACCGGTAGGCGTCGCGCCAGAACGAGGCCAGATCGGCGGTCACCGCCAATGGACGGCCCGCCGGGGAGAGCAGGTGGACCAGCAGGGGCACGCCGGCGATCCGCGGCGTCTCCTCCCAGCCGAACAGCTCCTGGAGCTTCACCGCCAGCACCGGCTGCTCGCCCGAGTAGTCGACCCTGATCTGCGAGCCGCTGGGGACCTCGACGCGTTCGGGGGCCACGTTCTCCAGGCGTTCGCTCCACGGGATCAGGCGGCGCAGGGCGGCGGCCACGTCGATGCGCTCGACGTCGGCCCGGCGGCGGGCTCTGGACAGCTCCGGCTCCAGCCACTGGTCGGCCAGCGCGATCAGGTCGTCGGTGGCGGGCCACGGAGGGCCGATCGCGCGGTGGGCGAAGGTCAGGCGGTCCTTGAGCTCTTTGGCCTGTTTCGTCCAGGTCAGGAGGTCTTCGGTGCGGAGTCCGTGCAGGATGGCGGGGCGTACGTCGGCGTCCTTGAGCGGCGTGGAGGACAGCTCGATCGCGCCCAGGCGTTCGACCATGCGGGCCGAGACGTCGCCGCGCCGCTCGCCCGGCGGGACGCGCCAGGTGACCTCCTCCTCGACCACCGCGGGCAGGGCCAGCCTGGCGATCTCCTCGTCGATCACCACGGCCTGGCGGACCCGGGCCGAGGCCGAGCCCGTGGGCCTGTCGGCGACGGCGATCGCCAGCCACGGCGCGGTGGACAGCCTGGAGCCCTCGGCGAGCTGGGCCTGCGTGCCCGACGCCATGAGGTACCCGCCGCCGCGCCGCCGCGCCACCCGCTCCGGGAACGCCAGCGCCACGGCCATCCCGGCCAGCACGTCGTCACTCGCGTCCCGCACACCGGGCCCCTCACCGGCGGAGCGGGGCCCCGAGGGGGCCGGGCCGGCCGGGCGCTGGGCGGCGGCCCGGGTGAGGCGGCCGGTCTCCTGGCGCCAGCGGGCGGCGAAGCCCGTGCCGCCCCTGCGGGCCGTACGCCACACCTCGGCGAGGTCGTCGCCCGCGTCCCTGGGCAGCTGCTCCGACAGCAGCGCCACCACCTCGGCGGCCCGCGGACCGAGGTCCAGCAGGGCCCTGGCCAGGCGGGGGTGCACGCCCGCCAGCGCCATGCGCCGCCCGCGACCGGTCACCCGTCCGGCCTCCAGCGCGCCCAGGGCCTCCAGGGTGCGGACGGCGGCCGCCATCGCGGCGGGCGGCGGCCGGTCGAGCAGGGCCAGGCCGACCGCGTCCGCGTCGCCCCAGCAGGCCGCCTGGAGCGCGAACCCGGTCAGGTCGGCGAGCGCGATCTCCGGCCGCGCGTGGTCGGCCAGGCGCTCGTGCTCGGCCGCCGGCCAGCAGCGGTACACGGCGCCCGGAGCCTCCCGCCCGGCGCGGCCGGCCCGCTGGTCGGCGGACGCCTTCGAGACCCTGACCGTGGTGAGCGACCCGAGCCCCCTGGCGTGGTCGGTACGGGGCTCGCGGGCCAGCCCCGAGTCCACCACCACGCGGACGCCCGGCACCGTCAGGCTCGACTCGGCCACCGACGTGGCCAGCACGACCCGGCGGCCGGCCCCGGGCGACAGGACGGCGTCCTGCACGCGGGCGGGCGCCTGGCCGTGCACCTGGAGCACGTCGAGGTCGCCCAGCATCCCCGCGACCCTGCCGATCTCGCCCACCCCCGGCAGGAAGCACAAAACGTCGCCGTCGCGCTCGGCGTACGCCCGCCGGACGACCGAGGCCACGTGCGACAGCAGCGCCGGATCGACGCGCAGGCCGTGGGGCGGCGCGACCGGACGCTCCGGCGGCGCCCACACGATCTCCACCGGGTGGGCCGTCCCCGAGGCGGCCACCACCGGCCCGCCGAGCAGCAGGGACCAGGGGGCCGCGTCGGCGGTGGCCGAGGTGGCCAGCAGGCGCAGGTCGGGACGGAGGGTCTCGCGCACGTCGAGCAGGAACGCGAGCGCGGTGTCGGCGTCGAGATGGCGCTCGTGGCACTCGTCGAGCACGACCGCGTCGACCCCGGCGAGCTCCTGGTCGCGCTGGAGCCGCTGGAGCAGCACGCCGGTGGTGACGACCTCGACCATGGGGTTCGCCCCGGTGTGCCGCTCGCCGCGGATCGTGTAGCTGACGCCCATGCGCCGGGCCGCCGCGCGCACGGCCAGCCGCCGGGGCTCGGCGACCAGCACCCGCAGCCCGGTCGCGGCCAGCGCCAGGGGCACGACCGTGGTCTTGCCCGTGCCGGGCGGCGCGGTGAGCACCGCCGTGCCGTGCCGCTCCAGCGTGGCGAGCAGTTCGGGGAGCGCGTCGTGGATGGGCAGCCGGTCAGGTCGTGACATGCGAGGCAGACAGTACGGAGTCGAGCAGGCCGGGGAAACGTTCGTCGAGGTCGCCGCGGCGCAGGCTGATGAACTTGAGCCGGCCCGCCTGCTTGGAGACGATCACGCCCGCCTCGCGCAGCGACCGGTAATGGTGGGAGGCCGTCGACTTGTGGACGCCGAGATGGTCGCCCGCGGCGGTGCACGTCATCTCGCCGAGGGTGGCCAGGCGCACCACGATCTCCAGCCGGACGGGGTCGGCGAGCGCACGCAGGACCTCCGTGAGCTGGATGTCCTCCTTCGCGGGATGCGGTAGCAGGCGCATGGTGGCACCCTACCTCCCTCTTATTGTTTGACAACTATCCAACTATAGTGACAGTTTGACGGGCGTCCAACTATTGGCTGGAGGTTCCATGAGTTCCCGGCTCTATCCCCTTGCTGGTCATGGCCACGCGCGTGGTGGTCTCGGGCTGGCGGGCGACGTTGTGGCTGGTCGTCGGCCTGGGCGTGATCGGGTTCGCCGGGGTGGCGGCGCTCGTGCCCGACGTCAGGGTCACCGTGTCGGGGCGGCTCGGCGAGCGGTTCGCGCCGCTGGCCGACCGGCGGGTGCTGGTGGTGCTGGTCACCCAGCTGCTGATGTTCGGCGCCGGGTTCACCGCCTACACCTACATCGGGTCGCTGTTCGACCTGCCGCTGCCGGCCGTGTTGTGGGCGTGGGGGCTCGGCGGCATCGTGGGCAACCAGCTCGGCGGGCGCCTCACCGACTCCTACGGGCCGCGCCGGATGGTGCTGTTCACCCTGCTCACCTACCCCCGGGCGGTGGCGATCTCGTCGAGCGGGAGCGTGCCCGTCAGGTAGCGCTGGACGTTGGGCGCGGTCAGGGCCGCGACCTGGCGGGCGGGCAGCGAGGCCAGCGGGTCGAGCCTGAGCATGTAGCGGATCATGGCCAGGCCGAGGAGCTGCGAGGCCGCCAGCAGCGCGCGGACCTCGGGATGCGCGCCGGGCAGCAGGCGGGCGATCGGGGCGAGCAGCTCCCGGCCCAGCAGCTCCTTCAGCAGCGCGGCCGTCGCCGGGGTGGCGGCGGCCGCGTGCAGCACGGCCGAGAGCCGGGGGCCGTGCTCCGGGTGCTCCCACAGCTCCAGGTAGCGGGTCACCAGCCGCTCGCCGATGCCCGACGTGTCGCCGTCGAGGGCGCCGACCAGCAGCGCGACCGGCATGCTTGCCTTGATCGCGGCCTCGAACAGGCCGTCCTTGTTGCCGAAGAAGTGCATCACCAGCGCCGGATCGACGCCCGCGGCCCGCGCCACGGCCCTGATCGTGGTGCCGCCGTAGCCGTGGGCGCCGAAGGACTCGATCGCCGCCTCCAGGATCTCGTGCCTGGTCTGCGGGTTCCCCGGTCGCCTTCCGCGTTCCTCGGCCATGGGGCTATTCAACCACGTGGAATTCATCTACCCTCAAATTCAACATCGATGAACTCATCAGGTGGTGAAAAATGCGCAGGATCATTGGCGTCGTCATCGGGGTCGCCCTGCTGGGGATGCTCTTCGCCGGGTCGTTCCTCGGGGCCTTCCACGCGCCAGAACCGCACGGCGTCCCCGTCGCCGTCGTCGCGCCGGCCGAGCAGGTCGGGCAGCTCCAGAGCGGCATCGACGGGCGGCGGGCGGGGGCGTTCGAGCTGAGGGCGTACGGCTCGGCCGGCGCCGCGCGGGCCGCGCTGCTGGACAGGGAGGTCGACGCCGTGCTCGTCCCGAGGGAGGGCAGGCTGGTGGTGGCGAGCGCGGGCGGCCGCACCGGGGCCACGGTGATCACCGCGGCCTTCCAGGGATCCGCGCAGGCGCAGGGCCGCACCCTGAAGGTCGAGGACGCCGTGCCGCTGCCGCCCGGTGACGCCGGCGGCATCTCCGGCATGTTCTACGTGCTCAGCGTGATCCTGCCGGGGATCGCGCTGCCCGTCCTGCTCGCCCGGGTCGCGCCGGGGCTCGGGCTGGCGGCACGGGCCGGCGTCCTGGCGGCGGGCTCGGTGGTGGCGGGCACGGCGAACGCGTGGCTGGCCGACGTCGTGTTCGGCGCGTTGCCGGGCAGGTTCGGCCCGCTGGTGGCGGTCTCGGCGGGCATCGCGCTGGCGGTCGGCCTGGTGGTCGCCGGGCTGGTCAAGGTCATCGGCACGCCGGGCGTCGGGGTGGCGGCGCTGCTGTTCATCCCGATCGGGCTGCCGGCGAGCGGCGGGCCGCTCGGCGCCCGCTACATCCCCGAGTGGTACGCCGCCGTCGGCCGCGTCCTGCCCGTCGGCCCGGCGGCCGAGGCGGTGCGCAACACCGTGTTCTTCGGCGGCGCCGCCCTGTGGACGCCGATCGGGGTGCTGACCCTGTGGGCGCTGCTCGGCCTGGTCCTGCTCGCCCTGCCGGGACGCCGGGCGCAGGCGGTCCCCGCCGTCCCGCGCACGCCGGTGGCGGCCTGATCTTCTCCGCCTCGGAGGTGACCTCCGGTCGCCCAGCAGGCGGACGACGGGTGGCGGCGGCGGCACGTACCGTCGCCGGCATGTTCAGGAATCAGGTGACCTTCCGCCGCGTCGCGGCGGGCACGCTGCTCATCGTGGCCCCGCTCCTCCAGACCGTGGCCGTCGTCCTCGACCCCGGCACGTGGGGCGACTCCCGCGAGGCGGTCAGCTACGGCGACAACCCCGCGCTCGCCCAGGCCGAGTCGGCGCTCTACCACTGGAGCTGGCTGCTGATGGCCCTGGCGGCCCTCGGCCTGGTGCACCTCACCAGACGCCGGGCCACGGTGCTCGGGCACATCGCGGGCGCGGCGACGGTCGTCGGCTACATCTCGATGTCCGCCCTGCTGATGATGGACCCCGTCGAGTGGTGGCTGGGCCGGCACAACCCGCCGGACCAGGCGCAGAAGATCCTCGACGAGATGCTGAACCTGCCCGGAGTGATCTTCGGCTTCCAGATCCCGTGGATGTTCTTCGGGCTGCTCGGCCTGCCGCTGCTGGTGACCGCCGTGTGGCGGACCGGGTTCGTCGGCTGGTGGGTGCCGCTGCTGGTCTTCGTCGGGTACGTCGTCTCCTTCCCCGTCGAGTACGGCCCCCTGACCGTGCTGTTCTGGGCGCTGCCCGTCGCCGGCCTCGGCTGGACCGGCCTGAAGATCCTGCGCATGGGCGACGAGGCGTGGGCGGCCCACTACCCCTCGCCCGCCCTCGACCGGACGGCCGTCCCGGCCTAGGCCGGGATCCAGTTCAGGGTGACCGCCAGGATGACGAAGAAGCCCAGAAGGATGCGGTAGATCACGAACGCGGTGAAGCGGTGGGTGCTGATGTACTTCAGGAACCAGGCCACCGCCGCGTAGCCGACGGCGAACGAGATCAGCGTCGCCAGGATGGTGGGCCCCCAGGCGGGGGCCTGGTGCTCGCCGATGTCCTTCAGCTCGAACGCGCCGGAGGCCAGGACGGCGGGGACGGCCAGCAGGAACGAGTATTTGGCGGCGTCCTCGCGGCGGTAGTCGAGCAGCAGGCCCGCCGTGATCGTGCCGCCCGAGCGGGAGACGCCCGGGATGAGGGCCAGCGCCTGCGCGAAGCCGTAGACGACGGCGTGGGTGAAGCTGAGGTGCTTCTCCAGCGTGAGCTTGTTGCGCGCGGTGCGGTCGGCGAACCACAGGATGCAGCCGAAGACGATCAGCGTCGTGCCGACCACCCGCAGGTCGCGGAAGACGGTCTCGATCTGGTCCTTGAACGCCAGGCCGAGCACGCCGATCGGGAGCGTGCCGACGATGACGTACCAGCCCATGCGCGCGGCCCAGTGGCCGCGCAGTTCCCTGTCCCACAGGGAGCGGACCCAGGTGGAGACGATCTCCCACAGCTCCTTGCGGAAGTAGATGAGCACCGCGGCCTCGGTGCCGAGCTGGATGACCGCCGTGAAGGCCGCCCCCGGGTCCTGCCAGCCGAAGAAGGCCGAGACCACACGGATGTGGGCGCTGGAGGAGATCGGCAGGAACTCCGTGAGCCCCTGGACGAGCCCCAGCACCACCGCTTCGAGCCAGCCGATCACGACTACACCTTCCGGTTACGGGAGTGACCAGGGTGAGGTTAGCGGAAACGGAGGCCGCGCAGTTGCCCGCCCAGCAGGTTGAGCAGGCCGGGTGAGGGCCGGCCGGAGCCGGCCCGCTCTCAGCGTCCGGCCCACACCGTCGCGTTGGCCGCGGCGTAGTCGGCGAAGTCGCGGGCCGGACGGCCGAGCGCCTCCCGGACGCCGTCCGCCAGGTGGGCGTTGCGGCCGTCCAGCACCTCGGTGAACAGCCCGGTCAGGCCCTCGGCCTCCCCGATCGGCACGCCCGCCGCCACCGCCCCGGCCACGTACTCCTGCGGCGTGACCTGGATCGAGGTGATCGTGCGGCCCGTGGCCCGCGACAGCTCGGCCGCCGCGTCGGCGAACGTCAGCAGCCTCGGGCCGGTCAGCTCGTACAGGCGGCCCGCGTGCCCGTCCTGGGTGAGGGCGGCCACGGCCACGTCGGCGATGTCGTCGGCGTCCACGAACGGCTCGGGCACGTCGGCCACCGGGATCGCCAGCACGCCGTCGAGGACCTGGTCGAAGAGGAAGCCCTCGCTGAAGTTCTGCATGAACCAGCCGCAGCGGACGATCGTCCAGTCGAGGCCGGAGTCCCGCACGGTCCGCTCGCTCGCCTCGGCGCCCGGCTCGCCCCGGCCCGACAGCAGCACCAGCCGCCGCACCCCGGCCTCCGCGGCGAGCCGGGTGAGCTCCCGGACGTCCTCGTACGCGCCGGGCAGCGCCAGGTCGGGGTAGTAGGACACGTACACGGCCTCGACGCCGTCGAGCGCGGCCGCCCAGGTGGAGCGGTCCGCCCAGTCGAAGGACGGGCCGGCCGAACGGGAGCCGATCCGCACGGGAAGGCCGAGAGAGGTGAGCCGGTCGGCGACACGGCGGCCGGTCTTACCGGTTCCGCCCAGAACCAAAATCGTCATGCATCTAGTAAGCCGTCATACCGATAAGACTCTCCATGGTTGAGAAGCGCGTTGCCATATGCGATCGTCTAGCCCATGGATCAGCTCGCGGCATTGCTCGACGGACCGAGAGCGCGGAGCGCCTTCCTGCTCCGGTCGATCCTCGACCCGCCGTGGTCGATGCGCATCCAGGACGAGGCCCCGCTCACGCTCGTGGCGCTGGTGTCCGGTGAGGCGTGGGTGCTGCCGGACAAGGGCGAGCCGGCCCGCCTCGACCCCGGCCGGGTGGCCATCCTGCGGGGGCCGGAGCCGTACGTGGTGGCCGACGCCCCCGGCACCGCGCCGCAGATCGTCATCCACCCCGGCCAGCGCTGCACCACCGTCGACGGCGAGTCGCTGTACCAGTCGATGGACCTCGGCGTGCGCACCTGGGGTAACGACGCCGAGGGCGGCACCGTGCTGATCACCGGCACGTACACGATGGAGGGCGAGGTCAGCAGGCGGCTGCTGGACGCGCTGCCCCCGCTGCTCGTGCAGCCCGGCGGCCCGATCATCTCGCTGCTCGGCGCCGAGATCGTCAAGGACGACCCCGGCCAGTCCGCGGTGCTCGACCGGCTGCTCGACCTGCTGCTGATCGCGGTGCTGCGGTCGTGGTTCGCCACCCACGAGGCGCCCGCCTGGTACCGCGCGATGGGCGACCCGATCGTGGGCAGGGCCATGCGGATGTTGCACAACAACCCCGCCCATCCCTGGACGGTCGCCGCGCTCGCCGCCGAGGTGGGGGTCTCCAGGGCGGCGCTGGCCAGGCGGTTCACCGACCTGGTCGGAGAGCCGCCGATGTCCTTCCTCACCGACTGGCGCCTGGCGCTCGCCGCCGACCTGCTGCGCGAGCCCGACGCCACGATCGGCTCGGTGGCCAGGAGGGTCGGCTACGGCAGCCCGTTCGCGCTCAGCGCGGCCTTCAAGCGCGTACGCGGGGTCAGCCCCCAGGAACACCGGACCGGAGCGGTGAGGTGAAACCGCTCCTGCTGCTCGACGTCGACGGCGTGCTCAACCCGATGGGCATCCCCACGTCCGACTACCGGCGTTACCGCTGCACGATCGGCACCGAGGTCTACACCGTGCACCTCGACCCCCGGCACGGCCGCAGGCTCCTCGACCTGGCCCTGTCCACGGGCGCCGAGCTGGTCTGGGCCACCACCTGGGAGCACCACGCCAACGAGTGGATCGCCCCCAGGATCGGCCTGCCCGCGCTCCCGGTCATCACCATGGACCACGACCGGCCCCGGACCGAGCACGGCGAGATGTTCAAGACGCCGCACGTCGCCGCGTACGCCGGGCGGCGGCCGTTCGTGTGGTTCGACGACCAGGTGTGGGCGCAGGACGAGGAGTACCTCAGGGTGCATCAGGGTCTGGAGAATTTCCTCTTGATCCACGTCGACCCCAGACATGGACTGACCAGGGAACATCTGGGCATGGCACATGAGTGGCTGACCCTTACAGGGTTTTCTCAGGGTCCCTAGCGGGATATCGGCGGCACTGCTGTCCGTTTTACCGGTAGGTCATCACGACACGGAGGAACAGCATGTACCGCTCAAGGGAGCACAGGATTCTGGCCGGCGTCTGCGGCGGGCTCGCCGACAAGATGGGCCTGCCCCCCACTCTCGTCCGGATCCTCTGGTTGCTGCTCTCGCTCATCCCGGGGCCGCTCTGGGTGGTCTACGTCGCCATGTGGATCCTCATCCCGGAGGAGCCGAGGGGCTACTCCCACTGACGCGTCCGCCGAACCACCGCGTGAGCGCGGCCGGCCCGGTAGCGCTCGGCCTGCCTGGCCGCGTCGGAGAAGCGGGACAACCAGGTCGCCCCGGTGATCCCGGGCGCGGCGTCCCCGAGGTGCCGGCGCACGCTCGCCGAGAACTCCTCGATCGTCACGGGCGCGTCCCTGTCCTTGTGCACCCGGCCGTAGTCGACGGTCAGGATCCTGGTCGAGCCGTCGGGCCGGACGAACGGCCACTGGAACAGGCCGTGGCCGGTGCGGACCCAGCCGGTCGGCGTGCCGCCGGTGACCGTGACGTCCCCGACGTAGGCGGCCAGGGTGGCGGGGGTGCCGGGGAAGGCGATCCCGGCCAGCCTGCGCACCGCGCTCCGGCCGCCGTCGCAGCGGCCCCGCCGTGCCGCTCGACGCGCGGCCGGAGGAGGACCCCGACGGCGACTTCGAGTTCGGGCTGCGTGCGCTGGTGTCCGGGATGCGTCTTATCCTCGAAGGATGAGGGCAAGGCCGCTGACACTCGTCCAGGACGATCTCGTCGACTACGACACGGCGATGGAGCGCATGACCGACCTCGTCGGGCAGCGCCAGCGGGACGAACGGCCGGACACGCTCTGGCTGCTCAGCCACCCGCCGGTCTACACCGTCGGCCGGCGCACCCCGGCCGAGCACCTGCCCGACCCCTCGCGCGGCATCCCCGTGCTGGAGACCGGGCGCGGCGGGCAGCTCACCTACCACGGTCCCGGCCAGCTCGTCGGCTATCTCATCGTCAAGCTCGGCGACGACCAGGGCATCGTCGACTACGTGCGCGAGGTGGAGCTGCGCCTGGTCGAGGCGCTGGGCAAGCTCGGCCTGCCCGCCGAGCGGCGCGACACCCCGCCGGGCTCGGAGCTGCTGACCGGCGTCTGGACGTCCGCGACCGGCCGCAAGATCATCTCGATCGGCATGCGCCAGAGCAGAGGCGTCACCAGCCACGGGTTCGCGCTCAACGTCGACGGCGACCTCACGCCCTGGAACTGGGCGGTGGCCTGCGGCATGCCCGACGTGGACATGACCTCGCTCAAGCGCGAGCTGGGCGACATCACCATGGACAACGTGCGGGCGGCCGTCGCCGCCGCCTTCGAGGCGTCCTGACCCGTCAGCGGGGGGTGGTCAGCCCGGCCACGACCATGTGCTTGAGCAGGTCGTAGCTCTCGTCGAGCAGCTCGGGCAGGCCGAACGCGCCCGACGCCTCCAGCACCGCGAACCCGTGTGCCGCCGCGCGCAGGCAGCGGGCCGCGTGGATCGCGTCGGAGCCGGCCCGCCCGTAGCCGCGCAGTGCCGCGAGCATGATGCCCATCAGGCGCTCGCCCGCCGCCCGCATGCCGGGGTGCGGCTGCTGGATGACCATCGCGTAGCGGTGCGGGTGGCGGGTGACGTAGGCGCGCCAGGCGTCCATGAGCGCGCCGACGGCCTCCTCGCGCGAAAGGCCCAGCACCGCCTGGCCCAGTTCGTCGGAGATCTCGTCGGCGATCCGCACCGACAGCAGCTCGCGCAGCTCGGCCAGGTTGCGCACGTGCTTGTACAGCGAGGGCGTCGCGACCCCGGCCCGGGCCGCCAGGGCCGAGAGCGTCAGGGCCTCGGGGCCGTTCTCGTCCACCAGGCTCACCGCCAGGCCGATCACGGCGTCCTGGGACAGCGCCGCCCTAGCCACGCACGGGCTCCTTGACGAACGACAGCACCGCGGCGGCCACCTGCGCCGGGAACTGGGCGTGCGGGTAGTGGCCCGCGCCCTCGATCATGGCGACCCGGCCGCGCCCGGCGGGCATGGCGGCCACGATGCCCTCCGCCTCGGCGCGCGGGTCGGCCCAGTCGGGGTCGAGCGTGCCCATCACGACCAGCACGTCACGGGTCAGGTCGGGAAGCCTGGCCCCGGCGTCGGTGGGGGCGGACTGGCCCATCTTGGAGACCACGGCCATCCGGCCGGGCCGGCGCAGGTCTGCTTCGAGCGCCGCGATGTACTCGGCGTGGTCGGCGGGCTTGACGCCGGGCATGGCGTGGTCGAGGTACTTCTTCCACAGCCCGAGGCTGCGCAGGAGCGCCGTGCCGAGCAGCAGCATGACCCCCTTGCGGTGGCGGGCGTTGCGCAGCAGGCCACCGCCGTCGATCTTCTGGGCCCGGGTGAACGGGCCGATCTCCACCACGGAGCTGACCAGCTCGGGCGCCTGCGCGGCGGCGATCGTGACGGCCCCGCCCGCGAACGAGTGGCCCACCAGGATCGCGGGGCCGCCCAGGTGGCGGACCAGCGCGAGGATGTCGCCCGCGACGTCGGTGCGGGTGTAGGAGGGCCAGTCGCGGCTGGACTCGCCGTGACCGCGCAGGTCGGTGGTCGCCACCCGGAAACCCGCCGCCACCAGCTCCGGCACCAGGAATCTGAACGCCCGCCGCCCGTTGCCCATGCCGGGCGTCAGCACCACCAGCGGCCCTTCGCCGGTCACGTCGTAGGCGAGCTGTCCGTCTTCGACCTTCAGGAACTCAGTCATGCCCAACCCCTTCGGCTAACTCTTATAGCCCTAAAGCTAAACTCTTTAGCCAATGGCTGTCAACACCGAAAGGCGGGCACGGCTGGACCAGCCGTGCCCGCCCGCCGAGGGGAGAGTCAGGGGGTCGGGACCTCGTCGATCGTGCGGCGCGGGCCGGTGAACCAGTGCCTGGCCGACAGGGCCCACCACAACCAGATGCCGATCAGCACGACCCCGACCGCGATCGGCGCGTAGTTGACCGACGTCCACGTGAAGTCCTTGTTGCCCGGCACGCCGGCCGGTGAGAACGGCATGATGAAGTAGATCGACACGATGACGATCTCGACGCAGGCGATCCAGCCCAGCACCCGGTACTTGCGGCCCAGCGTCCACGGGCCGGGCCTGAAGGCGTCGCCCATGCGCAGGCGCAGCCAGATCGGGATGAGGAAGGCCAGGTAGAGGCCGATGACCGCGATCGACACGACGGCGTAGAAGGCGACCGGGGTCGTCGAGCCGGCCGGGGCGTACAGGGCGGGCAGGGTGATCAGGGCGGCGATGAGGCAGCCGGCGAGGATCGCGTTGACCGGGGTGCGGTTGCGGTCCACCTTCGACCACAGCCGCCATCCGGGCACCGCGCCGTCGCGCGAGAACGCGTACGTCATGCGCGACATCGAGGTCACGCAGCTCATCCCGCAGAAGAACTGGCCGATCGTGGAGATCGCGAAGATCGCCGTGGCCAGCGGGGAGGAGAGCGCGGTCTCGAAGATGGCGCCGACGAAGCCGGACTGCTTGTTGATCTCGTCCACGTTCGTCGCGGCGAACAGGAAGGCCAGCAGCAGGATCCAGCCGCCGATCGCCGAGTAGAAGATCGACTGCCACAGGCCGCGGGCGGCCGTCCTGGCGGCGCCCTGCGTCTCCTCCGACACGTGGGCGCAGGCGTCGAACCCGGTGATCGTGTACTGGGTGAGCAGGAAGCCGAGCGGGAGCACGTACAGCCAGAAGGGCAGGCCGCCGTCGCCGTCGCCGAAGCCGGAGTTGTTGATCGTGCCGCCGAACACGAAGCCGAGCGACTGGTGGTCGGACGGCGCGAAGACCAGGATCGCGACGATGACGACCGCGCCCGCGACGTGCCACCACACGCTGATGTTCTGCAGCAGCGAGATGAGCCGGTGGCTGAAGATGTTGATGAGCGCGTGCAGGATGAGGATGATCACGAACAGCAGGAACGCCTGGGGGAGCGTGCCCTCCCAGGCGCCGCCGGTCAGGCGGCTGATCGTGATGTTGAGGAACGTGGCGCAGCCGTAGTCGACCGACGCGGTGACCGCGATGAGGCCGATCAGGTTGAGCCAGCCGGTGAACCAGCCGTGGATCGGCTTGCCCATGGTGGCGGCCCACCAGTAGATGCCGCCCGCCGTCGGGAACGCCGAGACCAGCTCCGACATGCAGAAACCGATGATCAGGATGAACGCGGAGATCAGCGGCCAGCCCCACGAGATGGCGATGGGGCCGCCGTTGTTCCAGGCCTGCCCGAAGGTCGTGAAGCAGCCGGCGAGGATCGAGATGATGGAGAAGGAGATCGCGAAGTTGGAGAAGCCGCTCCAGGTCCGGGCCAGCTCCTGCTTGTAGCCGAGCTCGGCGAGTCGCCTGGAATCCTCTTCGAGTGACATGAGGTCTCCCTGGGGGGCGCGGAGGACGCTCTGTTTGGTCTAGGTCTAGACCATTTCTCCCCGTGGGACAAGGCGTGACAGATGAGTTTCGATGTGGTCAGGAATGAACGTGTCCCGCCGGGCCGACGTCCAGCACGACCTTGCCGGTGAGCGTGCGGTCGAGCTGGGCCGCGGCGGCCTCCTCCAGGCGTTCCCACGGCACGCGCCGGCCGATCTCGACGGACAGATTCCCCGCCGCGACCAGGCCGAGCAGGAAGGCCAGGTCGGGGCCGGGGGAGTCGGCGTCGCCGAACGAGCTCATGGATCGGGCCGGGCCGAGGGAGAAGGTCGAGCCGGGCGGGAAGACGGCCGGCTGCCCGCAGGCCCAGCCGACGCTCTGGAGGTCGCCGCCCGGCTTGAGCAGGCCCCATGCCGCCACCAGGGTCGGGCCGCCGACCACCTCGATGACGACGTCCACAGGGGCCACGCCGTCCAGGCCGGTCACGACCTCCACGCCCGCGCCGAGGGCCAGGTCGCGGGCGCGGTCCGGGCTGCTCACCGAGGCGACGACGTGCGCCCCGGCCAGCCGGGCGAGCTGCGCGGCGAGCCTGCCCACCGACCCCGACGCCCCCGTCACGAGCACGCGCGAACCGAGGGAGACGCCGGCGGCGCGCACTGAGCGCAGCGCGGTCAGGCCGGACATCGGCAGGGCCCCGGCCACCGCCAGGTCCACCCCGTCGGGCACCACGGCGAGCGCATCGGTGTCGAACGCCGCCCGCTCCGCCCACGCCCCCGCCCCGAACGCCGCCACCCGCGTGCCCTCGGCCGGGCCCGTGCCGTCCGCGGCGGGGCGCAGCACCACCCCGGCGGCGTCGTAGCCGAGGACCGTGCCCTCCGGCAGGCGGTCCATGTGCCGCAGCTCGCTGAAGTTGACCGACGTCCGGTGCACCTCGACGAGCGCCTGCCCGGCCCCCGGAACGGGCCCGGGAACGTCGGCGAGCCGCCCCACGGCCCCGGGGCCGACCACCAATGCGCGCATGAAGAGTCCTCTCGCAACCATGCGGACCGACGGTCCGCTTCGTTGCCGGGATACTATGGGGACCGACAGTCCGCTTGCAAGGGAGGGGCCGTGGTGCGATCAGACGCGACCCGCAACAGGGAGGCGATCCTGCGGGCCGCCGAAGAGCTCCTGGCCGCCCACGGCGCCGAGCACATCTCGCTCGACCGGGTGGCCGCGGCGGCGGGGGTGGGCAAGGGCACGCTGTTCCGCCGCTTCGGCAGCAGGACCGGCCTGTTCCAGGAGCTGCTGGCCGAGCGGGCCGCCGCCCTGGCCGAGGCCATCGAGTCGCCCGGTTCGCCGCTCGGCCCGGGTGCGCCGCCCCGGGATCGGCTGCTGGCGTTCCTGGACGAGCTGGCCGGGCTGGCCGAGCGCAACCTGGCGCTGTTCGCCGCGCACGAACGGGCCTGCGCGGCCGACAAATACCACGACCCCACCTATCTGCGCTGGCACGCCCACGTGACGGCGCTGGTCGCGGCGGCGGCGCCGGGGCTCGACGCCGGGTTCGCCGCGCACACCCTCCTGGCCTCCTTCGACGCCGACCTCGCCCGGCACGTCATGGCCGAGGGCGGGGCCGACCGGCTCAGGGCCTCGGTGCGCGGCGTCGCCGAGGCCCTGCTGCGCGGCTGAGGGGCCACCGAGGGGCTGAGGTCGCCGAGAAGGCCCGACGAAAGGTTGACGTGGTCGCGGGGCAGCTTCGGGTCGCTAGGCCGAGAAGGCGTCCGTCGCGGCCTGGCAGAAGGCCTTGAGGTCGTCCGGCTTGCGGCTGGTGACCAGGGTGTTCGGGCCGTCCGTGCAGACCACGACCTCCTGGTCCTTCCAGGTCGCGCCCGCGTTGCGCAGGTCGGTCCGGAGGCTCGGCCAGGACGTGAGCGTACGCCCGCGGACGACGTCCGCCTCGACCAGCGTCCAGGGGGCGTGGCAGATGGCGGCCACCGGCTTGCCGGCGTCGAAGAAGGCGCGCGCGAACCGGACGGCCTCCGGCGCCGTACGCAGGAAGTCGGGGTTGGCGACACCGCCGGGGAGCAGCAGGGCGTCGAAGTCGCCGGGGTCGGCGTCGTCCACCGTGGCGTCCACGGCGAAGGTGTCGGCCTTGTCCAGATGGTTGAACGCCTGGATCCGCCCCGAGGACGTGGAGACCAGCCGGGGCGTGCCGCCGGCCTGCTTGACCGCCTTCCACGGCTCGGTGAGCTCCACCTGCTCGACCCCTTCCGGAGCGACCAGGAACGCGATGGTCTTGCCGTTCAACATGACGGTCCCCTTCGTTTTCCTCCCCCCTATCCGGACGATCAGGAAGTATGCGTACTTACCCCCACGGGGTATAGAGTGGCCGCGAAGCCGGGAGAAGTGAGGAGTTCGGACATGGTGATCACCGCGTACCAGGTCGAGGGCATGACCTGTGGCCACTGCGTCGGCTCGGTGCGGGCCGAGGTCGGCAAGGTCGAGGGCGTCCAGGTCGTCGAGGTGGACCTCGCGGCCAAGGAGATGGTCGTGACCAGCAGCGCGCCGATCGACCCGGCCGTCATCGAGTCGGCCGTGGTCGAGGCCGGCTACGAGCTGGGCGGCGGCAGGGAGTTGCTGCCGCAGGCCGGGTCGTGCTGCGGCTCGGGCGGCTGCCACTGACCCTTCAGGGCGATCGGCTGACCCCTCAGGGTGATCGGCGCCGGGAGCTCAACAGGGTGTGCGCGGCACAGGCGGTGGCCGCGCCGACGGCGTACCAGAGCAGGTCGGGCGGGTTGAAGGTGCTGCCCAGCAGTGGCCGCAGGACTGCCGGCATCTCGCCGAGCTGGGCGAACTCGATCGCCCAGCTCAGCCCGCCCGACCCCACCGCGGCCACCCAGGGCCGCACGCGCGGCAGGGCCAGGACGACGAGCGCGTAGATCAGTACGGTGTAGAGCGCGTCACCCGCGTATTTGGGCACGGGCCCGTCCCACAGCAGCCGGACGCCGAGACCGGCCACGACGGTCGCGACGGCGGCGAGGAGAACGGGCAGGCGGGGCACCCGATCACGGTAGTACCAAGGCTACTGAAAATTTACACCGCAAAAGGAAACGAGAATGAAACAATTTTCCGCCACTCGTTGACACGCGGTCTCCGTATGGTGTGCCTTCGTCTACACAGGAAATCCCCCGCCTGAAGGTGAGGCATCATGAGGAAATGGTTCGCACGCCTGGCTGTGCTGGGCGTCGCGCTGTTAGTGGCCGGCCAAGGAGCCACGGCGGCCCAGGCCCAGGAACCTGCGGCGGGGAAGAAGATCCTTCGCGTCGGCGCCACCCAGGCGATGGACTCCATGAACCCGTTCCTGGCGGTCCGGCTGGTCTCCACCGCGATCCAGCGCACGATGTACGGCTTCCTCACCGTCCCTGACTCCAAGACGCTCCAGCCCAGCCCCGACCTGGCCGAGTCGTGGACGACGTCCGACGACGGGCTCACGTGGACGTTCAAGATCCGTAACACCAAGTGGTCCGACGGCCAGCCGGTGACGGCCGAGGACGCCGCCTGGACGTTCAACAAGATGATGACGGACGAGGCGGCCAAGACGGCCAACGGGCCCGCCGTGGAGAACTTCGAGACCGTCACCGCCAACGGCCAGGACCTGGTCATCAAGACCAAGGCCCCGCAGGCGTCCATGCTGGAGAACCCGGTCCCGATCATGCCCAAGCATGTGTGGGAGAAGGTCACCGACATGGCCAACTACGAGGCGGAGACGTACCCGACCGTCGGCAGCGGCCCGTACATCGCGGTCGAGCACAAGAAGGACCAGTACGTCAAGCTTCAGGCCAACCCCAACTACTGGCGGGGCAAGCCGAAGGTCGACGAACTCCAGTTCATCTTCTACGACAACCCGCAGGCCGCCATCGCCGGGCTCAAGAAGGGCGACATCGACCTGCTCGGCCGTATGACGCCGCCGGAGTTCCAGGCCATCGAGAACGACGCGAACATCGAGGCGTGGAACACCCAGGGCCGCCGGGCCGCTTACCTGCAGATCAACCACGGCGCCACCACCACCGACAACAAGCCCATCGGCGACGGCCACCCGGCGCTGAAGGACCCGAAGGTGCGCCAGGCGATCCACTACGCCATCGACAAGCAGAAGCTGGTCGACGAGGTGCAGGGCGGTCTGGCCAAGCCGGCCGACGGCTCGATCATCCCGCCCATGTTCAAGGACTTCTTCTGGGAGGCCACGGGCGAGGAGAAGGTCACCTACGACGTGGCCAAGGCGAACAAGATCCTCGACGACGCCGGCTACAAGAAGGGCGCCGACGGCGTCCGCACGATGCCCGACGGCAAGCGCAAGCTGGAGTTCCGCTTCAGCATCCACACCGACACGCCGGTCGAGGACAAGCTCGCCGAGTACCTGACCGGCTTCTTCAAGGAGGTCGGCATCACGCTGACCACCCAGAAGCTCGACTCCAGCAAGTTCACCGAGGAGACCGGCGTCACGGCGCTGTTCGACATCGCGATCAGCGGCTGGTCGGTCAACCCCGACCCCGAGGAGATCCTGGCCACCCACCTGTGCAGCCGCAGGCCGGCGCCGGGCGGCGAGGGCGGCGGCACCGAGTCGTTCTACTGCGACCCGACCTTCGAGAAGCTCTACCAGGAGCAGCTCAAGGAGCTCGACCGCCCCAAGCGCGCCGAGCTCATCAAGCAGATGGAGCAGCGGCTCTACACCGACGCCCCCGTGATCGCGATCTACTACCCCAACGACCTTGAGGGTTACCGCAAGGACCGGATCACCAGCATCACCCCGATCCCCGAGGACAAGGGCCTGCTGTACGGCGGCAGCGGCTACTGGCCGTTCTACACGGCCGACGTCAAGGCGAGCGCGGCGGGCGGCTCCGGCGCGGGCGGCGACTCCGGCTCCAACACCGGTCTCATCGTCGGCGTGGTCGGCGGCGTGGTCGTCATCGGCCTCGTGGCCTTCTTCCTGACCAGGCGGCGCAAGAGCGTCGCGGACGAGCGCGAATGACAACACCGCTCGAAGCAGCAGAGCCCGCCGCCGTCCAGGCGGCGGGCCCTGGTGAGGACCGCCCCGCTCGCCACGGCACGCTGAAGTACGCGTTGTCGAAGGCAGGCGGGGCGCTGTTCAGCATCGCCGCGGTGATCGTCGGGACGTTCTTCGTCTTCCGCCTGCTGCCCGGAGATCCGGTGCGGAACCTGGCGCAGGGCCGCAACATGACCCCGGCGCAGCTCGACATGGAACGTCACCGGCTCGGGCTCGACAAGCCGGTGCTCGACCAGTTCTTCGACTTCGTCGGCAAGACGCTCAGGCTCGACCTGGGCACGTCGTACGAGTACAAGCGGCCGGTGCTCGACCTCATCGGCGAGCGCATCGGCCCGACGCTGCTGCTGGCCGGGACCGGTCTGGTCATCGCGGTCAGCCTGGGCCTCTGGCAGGGCACCAGGGCGGGCTGGCAGCGGGGGAGCCGGTTCGACCGCTTCTCCACCGGTTTGTCGCTGGTGCTGTGGTCGGTGCCGACGTTCTGGCTCGGCCTGCTGCTGATGATGGTGCTCGGCGTCGGCATCGGCCCGATCCCCGGCATCTTGCCCTTCCGCGGCATCGAGAGCGTCGACGCGCCCGACGGGTTCGCGTACGTGCTCGACGTGGCCTCGCACATGGTGCTGCCGTGCCTGACCCTCGTGGCCGTGATCTACGCCCAGTACCTCCTGGTCATGAGGTCGTCGCTGCTGGAGGAGGTCAGCCAGGACTACATCACCGTGGCCCGCGCCAAGGGCCTGCGCGACGACGAGGTACGCCGCCGCCACGCGGTGCCCAACGCCCTGCTGCCCACGGTGACGCTGGTCTTCATGCGCATCGGCTTCGTGGTCGGCGGCGCGGTCACCGTGGAGACGATCTACACCTGGCCCGGCCTCGGGCAGCTGTTCTACCGGGCCGTCCGGGTCCCCGACTTCACGCTCATGCAGGGCACGTTCATGCTCATCACCGTGGCCGTGATCCTCATGAACACGCTGGCCGACGTGCTCTACCACGTTCTCGACCCGAGGGTGAGGTCGGCATGACGAGTGTCGCTGCCACGCGCAGGCGGCAGGCGCTGAGCAACTTCTGGACCGACTTCCGCCGGCATCGCGCGGGGGTGACCGGGACGGTCATCCTGCTGGTCGCGGTGGTGCTCGCGCTGATCGCGCCGCTGTTCATCGACGAGGGCGTGACGAGCGTCATCGACGCGCCGGGCAAGGAGTTCGACGCCCCCAGCCTGGCCTTCCCCTTCGGCACCGACGAGTCGGGCCGGTCGATCCTGCTGATGATCTGGTGGGGGTCGCGCGCCTCGCTGCTCATCGGCTTCCTCGCCGCGCTGCTCAGCATCGTGATCGGCATGGTCATCGGCATCGCCGCCGGGCACTTCGGCGGCTGGGTCGGCGGCGCGCTGATGCGGGTCACCGACTGGTTCCTGGTGCTGCCCTCGCTGGTGACCGCGCTGGTGCTGGCGGCGATCCTCGGCGGCAGCACGTTCACCATCATCATGGCGATCGGGGTCACCACCTGGCCGTCCACGGCCCGGCTGATCAGGGCCCAGACCTTCGCCGTCGAGGCCCGGCCCTACATCGAACGTTCCAAGGCGCTCGGCGGCGGCCACTGGCACATCACCACCCGGCACGTGCTGCCCAACGTGGCGCCGCTGCTGCTGGCCAGCACGACGCTGGAGGTGGCCAGCGCGATCGTCACCGAGTCCACGCTGGCCTTCCTCGGCGCCAGCGCGAACAAGACCTCGTGGGGCACCATGCTGCGCGGCTCCTACGACTACGGCGCGGCCAACGAGGGCGCGTGGTGGTACATCATCCTCCCCGGTCTGGCCATCCTCGTGGTCGTCATGGCGTTCACCCTGGTGGGCCGGGCGCTGGAGGCCGTGCTGAACCCAAGGCTCAGGAGGGCGGCATGAGTCTCCTCGAACTGGACGACCTGTCGGTGACCTACCGCATCGCGTCGGGCGAGGTGCCCGCGGTGCGCGGCGTGTCGCTGACCCTCGACTCCGGAGCGGCACTCGGAGTCGCCGGCGAGTCGGGGTCCGGCAAGTCGACGCTGGCCATGGCGCTGCTCAGGCTCCTGCCCAAGAGCACGCGCGTCGGCGGCCGGATCCTGCTCGACGGCGACGACGTCCTCGCCATGAAGTGGGGGCGCATGCGGGCCGTGCGCTGGGCCGAGGCCTCGATCGTGTTCCAGGGCGCGCAGCACGGACTCAACCCCGTGCGCAGGATCGGCGAGCAGATCGCCGAGCCGCTGCTCGTTCACGGCCTGGCCAAGCCGGACGGCGCCCGCAAGCGCGTCGGCGAGCTGCTCGAACAGGTCGGCCTGCCCGCCTGGCGGGCCCGCAGCTACCCGCACGAGCTGTCCGGCGGTCAGCGTCAGCGCGTGATGATCGCGATGGCGCTGGCCTGCTCGCCGCGCCTGATCATCGCCGACGAGCCGACCACCGCGCTCGACGTGATGGTCCAGGCGCAGGTCCTGACGCTGATCAAGGAGCTGATCGCCGAGCACGGCATCTCCCTGATCATGATCTCGCACGACCTGTCGGTCCTGGCCGACGTCTGCGACCAGCTCGCGGTCATGTACGCCGGCCGCGTGGTCGAGCACGGCCCCTCCCGCGAGGTGTTCCACGACGCCCGGCACCCCTACAGCCGGGCCCTGGCGGCCGCGTTCCCGACCGTGGGCGACCCGGTCTCGCGGCTGGCCCCCAAGGGGCTCGGCGGCGACCCGCCGGACCCGATGCAGCTCCCGACCGGCTGCGCGTTCCACCCGCGCTGCCCGGTCGCGCTGGAGGAATGCGCGGCTCTCGACGTCGAGCTGTGGCCCGCCGGTCCCCGCCACGCCGCCGCCTGCGTGCACGTACGTTCCAAGGAGGAGGTCGAGGCTTCATGACCGAGACGCAGACCGCCGCCGAGACCGTCTCGACGGGCAAGGGCGCGCTGCTGGAGGCCCGTGACCTGCACGTCGCGTTCTCCTCCCGGGGCCGCAGCGCCCGCGCCGTCGACGGCGTCAACCTGGCGATCGGCCAGGGCGAGATCGTGGCCCTGGTCGGCGAGTCGGGCTGCGGCAAGACCACCCTGGCCCGCACGCTGCTCGGCCTCGAACGCCCCACGTCCGGCGAGGTCCGCTTCGACGGTTCCCCGCTGCACTACGGCTCCAGGGCGCTCAAGTCCTACCGCCGACAGGTCCAGCTCGTCCTCCAGGACCCGATGGGGTCGCTCAACCCCCGCCAGACCGTCTACGAGGCGGTCGCCGAGGGGCCGCGCATCCACGGCCTGCCCGACGAGGAGGAGATCGTGGCCTCGGCCCTGTCCAGGGCCGGGCTGCGACCGCCCGAGCGCTTCTTCCTGCGTTACCCGCACGAGCTGTCCGGCGGGCAGCGGCAGCGGGTCGTGATCGCCGGCGCGCTCGCGCTGAACCCGAAGGTGCTGATCGCCGACGAGCCCGTGGCCTCGCTCGACGCCTCCGTACGCGGCGAGATCCTGGCGCTGATGCTCAAGCTGAAGGCCGATCTCGGCCTGTCGGCCCTGGTCGTCACCCATGACCTCGGCCTGGCCTGGAACATCGCCGACCGGGTCGCGGTCATGTACCTGGGCCGGATCGTCGAGTCCGGGCCGGTCGAGCAGGTGCTGACGGCGCCGCGGCATCCGTACACGCAGGCGCTGATGTCGGTGCTGCCGGAGTCGCCCGAGCGGATCGTGCTGACCGGCGAGCCGCCGGACCCGACCAGGGTGCCGGGTGGCTGCCGGTTCCATCCCCGCTGCCACGTGCTCGCCTCCGGCGGGGCGGCGGAGGCGGGCGTGGACGCGGCCTGCCGGTCGCAGGCGCTGAGCATCCTGCCCGCGGTTCCCGATGCCCAGGCCGCCTGCCACTACGCGGCGGTCACCGGGTAGGTCACCCGCGGAACGCCTCGGCGTGCTCGCGCGCCCACTCGGCGAAGTCACGCGCGTCCCGGCCGGTGATCTCCCGGACGGTCGGGACGACCGTGTAGCCGACCTCCGGCGTGTCGCCCAGCGCGCCGACCAGGAACTCGACGGTCTGCTCGCCCATGCCGTCGGCGCGCCACTTGGCCCGCGCCTCGTCCACGGTGAGCTCGACGAACTCGACGTCCTTGCCGATGGCCTCGCCCAGGATGGCGACCTTCTCCTTGAGGGTGATCGCGCGGGGGCCGGTCAGCACGTACGTCCTGCCGCCGTGCCCGCCCTCGGCCAGGACCTCGACGGCCACCGCGGCGATGTCGCGCTCGTGCACCAGAGCGCTCAGCCGGTCGCCGAACGGCTCCTTGATGACGCCTTCGGTCCTGATCGTGTGCGCCCACCACTGGAGCGTGTTGGCCATGAACTCGACCGGGTGGAGCAGCGTCCATTCCAAGTCGGTGGCGGCGAGCGCCTGCTCCAGCTCGCCGTCCTCGCGCCCGCCGAGCACGGTGACCCGGCGCGCGCCCGCCTTGACGGCCAGCTCGGCGAGCCCGGCGCCGTCGGGGAGCGGCGCGTAGTCATCGCCGGCGAAGTTGATGAAGTGCACCGCGGTGACGCCCTCGAATGCGGCGGCCAGGGAGGCGGGCTCGGCGAGGTCCCCGCCGACGACCTCGACGCCCTCGGGGAGTGCGGCCTTGGCGGGGTTCCTGGTCAGGGCGCGGACCTGCTGCCCGGCCAGGAGGAGCTCCTCGACGACGAGACGGCCGACGGTTCCGGTGGCACCGGTGACGAGGATGGTCATCTTGAACCCCACTTCTGCGGAACGGAATGTTCTGCTCTTAATATAGCAGAACGGAACACTTCATTCCGTGTAGTTCTTGAGCCGGATCGCCACGGCCGCGCGGTGGATCGCCCCGGCGACGCGCTCGATGACCTTGTCCTTGCCCGGCAGGTGCGGCAGCAGCTTGAGCATCCTGAGCTGGAACCACAGCGCCAGGCGTGAGCCGATCACCATGCCCCTGACGTTCGCCGGGCCGAGCTCCTGGTTGACCCGGACGAACTCGCGCATCTCCCGCTCGTAGCCCGCCGCGCCGTCGCCCCGGGCCAGCTCGCCCGCCAGCACGTACGCGCCCACGATCGCCAGGCTCGTGCCCTGCCCCGAGGCCGGCGAGGCGCAGTACGCGGCGTCCCCGAGCAGCACGACCCGGCCCTTCGACCAGTGGTCCATGTGTACCTGGCTGACCGAGTCGAAGTAGAAGTCGTCGGCCTCGCGCACCGCGCCGAGCAGCGCGGGCACCTCCCATTCGACCCCCGCCATGGCCTCGGTCAGCAGGTCCTTCTGGCGGCCGACGTCGCGGTGGTCGTAGGGCAGCGGCTGCGACGCCCACATGAACAGGGCCTTGGCGGCGCCGTTCCGCCCCGTGCTGTAGACGTTGGCGGTCCGGCCGGGGGCGGCGTGGACGGCCTCCTCGCGGTCCAGGCCGAGGGTGTTGGGGACGGTGGAGATCGAGACGTAGTAGCCCAGGTCGCGGACGAACCGGTCGTCCTGCCCGAAGGCGATCCTGCGGATGTTGGAGCGCATGCCGTCCGCGCCCACGATCAGGTCGAACCGGCGCGGCGCGGCGTGCTCGAAGGTGACCAGGCCGTCGTCGGAGACGTCGGTGACGGAGTCGCCGAAGAGGTATTCGGCGTCGTCGCGGGTCAGGTCGTACAGGAGTTCGTTGAGCTCGCCGCGCATGATCTCGACGTCGTCGCCCTCGCGCCCGCCGAACAGGGCGGCGTCCATGGTGGCCAGCGGCCGGCCCTTGCGGTCGTAGTGGGTGGCGACGCGCATGCCGGTGGCGCGGGCGGTGACCGCGTCCAGCATGCCCATGCGCTTGATCACGTCGAGGGCGGCGCCGCGGATGTCGACCTTGTAGCCGCCCGTACGGATGGCGGGGGCGCGCTCGACGACGGTGACGGTGAAGCCGTGGCGGCGCAGCCAGTAGGCCAGCGAGGTGCCGGCGATGCTCGCGCCGGAGATCAGGACGTTCTTCATGCCCTGAACGGTACACATGTCTCAGACGCTTGTCTAGGACAGATTTTTCAGACGCTTGTGTTACGGTCTGGGCATGGGAAACAGGGAAGACCTGCTGGCCGGGGCGAAGCGTTGCCTGATCGAGAAGGGCTACACGCGTACCACCGCGCGCGACATCGCCAACGCGTCGGGCGTGAGCCTCGCGGGCATCGGCTACCACTTCAAGTCCAAGGACGCGCTGATGAACGAGGTGCTGTTCGAGGTGATGAAGGAATGGGGCGACGACCTGGCGCGGACGCTCACCGCCGACGTCGAGGACGGCGCGTCACCGCTGGAGCGGTTCGAGGCGGCGTGGGACCGGGTGGTGGAGTCGTTCGACCGGCTGCGCCCGCTCTGGATCACCCAGCTTGAGCTGCTCGGGCAGATCGATCACCTGCCCGAGGTGCGTGAACAGCTCGTCCTGGGGATCAAGGACGCGCGCGAGGGGCTCGCCGAGCTGTTCCAGGGCGTGCGGGCCGAGACCGACCCGGAACGGGCCCGGCTGGTGGGCTCGCTGTACCAGGCCATGTTGACGGGCTTCCTGGCACAGTGGCTGCTCGACCCGGACAGCGCGCTGTCGGGGCGCGAGGTGGCCGAGGCGCTGCGGCTGGTGGGCGGCGGGTCGTAGGACGGCCCGCCGCGCCCGGGGGAGAGGGTCAGAAGGCGCTTATCGTGGCAGGGGCGCGCTCGGCCCTGCTGAGGGTGCGGATGACGGCCGTCGCGCCGTGCCGGTGCACCGCCAGGCGGGCCAGCAGCTCCACGACGGGCTCGATGACCGCCGGCGGCAGCTCCGGCGTCTCGACGCCCACGCTCGCGGCCAGGTCGTCGGAGTGCACGACCAGCTCCATCACCCGGGTGAGCAGGAAGTCGTCCAGCCGCAGCGACCAGCCCGCCCACGGCAGCCGCACGACCCGGTCCTCCGGCTCGGCGGGCAGCTCGGCGAGCAGCCGGTCCAGCAGCGCCTGCGTGCGCTCGACCAGTGCGGCGTGCCCGTCGGCGGAGGCCGCCTGGCCGCCCCGCCGGACGCTGACGTTGCTCTCGTGGTCGAGGCCGGCCTGCACCCACGGCGACCTCGTGTAGTGCTCGATGAGCGGGATCGGCTCCCCGGGCTGCTCGCCGGTGTCGAGCACGTCGACGACCCTGACGATCTGGTGGGCCAGGTGCCCGGCCAGGCCCGCGACGCTGAACTCGGTCAGCGCGCTCGGCTTGTCCCACGCCGCCCGTACGGCCGGGTCGTGCAGCAGCGACATCGCCGACGCCGCGGCCACCAGATAGGACTGCCTGATCTCCCCCATATGCCGCCCTTTCCCCGGTTCAGGTGGTAACTCGGGGCCAAGACTATCCCCCGGCGATCCGCCGGGGGGCGGCCGTCCTGCCCACTGAGACGGGGGCGTCCTCAGCTCTGGTCGTGGCCTTCCGCCAGCACCTTTGCGATGGCCGTCCTGACGAAGGCCCTGGTCAGCCTGCCCCTTCTGAAGCGGCTCAGCACGGGAGGCGGTGTGTCGTACCGGCGGGCGCGCACGTCGGCCAGCACGAGCTCCGGCGCGCCCATCCCGGCCAGCACGTCCAGAGCCTCCCGCTTGGTGATCAACCGGCCCTCCCGCAGCGTGACCGAGGCCCTGGCGACGGTCAGCAGGCCGAGGTCCACCCAGACGTCCCGCAGCCAGCGCCGGCGCCCTCGGGTCTTGTCCAGCCAGAACTCGCGCAGGTCCGTACGGACGAAGTCGGCCAGGACGGCGTCGGAGACGGACGGCAGCAACTCGGCGGGCGGCGGCCCGTGCAGCACGAGGGGGGCCGTGTGCAGCTCGCGGCGGGTCACCGCCGTCACCGGACGCCGGAAGATCTGCTCGTGGGCCCACGTCACGTGCTCGACCCGCAGGTCGGCCAGCTCCTCCAGCGGCAGGTAGGAACAGTGGAGCCGGTCGGCGAGCGGCAGGTCGAGCCCCCGGTGCAGTCCCTTGATCCGGCGCCACTGCTCCATCGTGACCGGTGTCTCGACGACCGCGATCAGGTCGAGGTCGCTGCGGCCCGGCTGGTAGTCACCGGCGCCGAGCGAGCCGTGCGCCCACAGTGACACCAGGGGCACGACCTCCCCCACGCCGTCACGGAACCGCCGGAGCAGGACGTCTGTGGCCGCATGCATGATGTCCACTATGATCCATTCCCGGCCGTCCCGGAAGATCACCGGGCCGGTCGTCAGGGCGTGCTGAACAGGGCGCTCACCGACTCGCCGTCGTGGATCCGGCGCATGGCCTCGGCCAGGGCGGGGGCGATCGACAGCACGGTCAGCTTGTCACTCGGCTTGGGCGGCGGCACGGTGTTCGTGCAGACGATCTCCATGACCTCGGGGAACGCGCTCAGCCGCTCGATCGCCCCGCCCGCGAACAGCCCGTGCGTGCACGCCAGGCGGACGGAGTTGACGCCCTGCTCGCGCAGCCGGTCCAGCAGCTCGATGACGGTGCTGCCCTTGGCGATCTCGTCGTCCAGGATGATCACGTCCTTGCCCGCGACCTCGCCGATGACCGAGCTGATCACCACGCGGTCGTCGGGGAAGCGCTGCTTGGCGCCCATCGCGACGCCGGTGCCGAGCAGCCGGGCGAAGTGCGCGGCCTCCTTGGCGTTGCCCAGGTCGGGGGAGACGACGACGGTGTTCGACAGGTCGTAGCGGCGGAAGTGCGCGGCCAGCTCGCGCAGCGCGTGCAGGTGGTCGACGGGCACGCTGAAGAAGCCGTGCACCTGCGGCGAGTGCAGCGTCATGGCCAGCACCCGGTTCGCGCCCGCGGCCACCATCAGGTCGGCGACCAGCCGCCCGCCGATGGAGATGCGCGGCGCGTCCTTCTTGTCCGACCGCGCGTAGGCGTAGTGCGGCAGGACGACGGTCGTCCTGGCCGCGGACGCGCCGCGGGCCGCGTCGATCATGAGCAGCAGCTCGACCAGGTTCTCCTGCGTCGGCGGCACGAGGGGTTGGATGAGGAACACGTCGCGCTCGCGGCAGTTGGCCTGGAGCTGCACCTCAAGCGCGTCGTTGGCGAAGCGGGCGACCCTGACGGGGTGGAGCGGAGTGCCGAGGTGGGAGCAGATCTCCTCGGCCAGTTCGGGGTGGGCGCTGCCACTGAAAACCGTGATGTCTCGCACGATTTCCAAAGGATAGCTTCACGGGCTCACGTAGTGGTGGAGCAGGGCGGGTTCGCCCGCCGCGTTGAGCCATCGCGCGCGGGTGCTGCCGACGCGGCGCCAGCCCAGCCGCTCGTACAGCGCGACGGCCGCCCGGCCCTCGTCGGAGACCTCCAGGAGGACGGGCGCGCCGGCGGCCTTCCGTACGGTCTCCAGCAGCAGGGCGGCCAGCCCGCGGCCCCGGGCGGCGGGCGCGACGAAGAGCCGGGTGACCTCCGGGCCCTCGGTGGTGTCGGCCAGGCCCACGTGGCCGAGCACCTGGCCCTCCTCGACCGCCACCCAGGCGCGCAGGAGGCCGTGCGGGGTCAGCCAGCCGTGGGGGTCGGGCGGCCAGTCGACGGGGTAGCGGTCGGCGGTGTGCACCAGGGCCAGGGCCCCGGCGCAGGCATCGAGATCGGCCGGCGTCCGGGGGCGGATGTCCATGCGGGTCTCCTGAGTGTCTTGGCGGGGGGTCACGTCAGTGCCTCGACGGTGAGGGCGTCGAGGTCGGGGAGGACCTGCCAGGCGAGGGCGAGGGCGTCGTCGTCGGGCGGGTAGCCGGGATGCGGCACGGCGATCACCCGCATGCCGGCCGCGTGCGCCGAACGCAGCCCGTTGCTGGAGTCCTCGACCGCCACGCAGTCCTTCGGGTAGATCTCCAGCCGCCTGGCCGCCTCCAGGTAGCCGTCGGGGGCGGGCTTGCCGCGCGCGACCTCCTCCGTGGAGACCGTGGTGACGAAGTACTCGCGCAGCTCGGACGCGTCCAGCACCACGTCGATCAGCCGCCGCGGCGACGAGCTGGCCAGGCCGAGCGTGAACTGCCCGGCCAGCCGCCGTACGGCCTCGCGGGCGCCCGGCAGCAGCGGCACGCCGTCCTGGTAGCGCTCGGCCATCTGGTCCACCACGCCCTCGGCGATCTCGTCGGGCGTCAGGCGCACCCCGAGCTCGTGCAGGTAGGCCGACCACTCGCCGGTGCTCATGCCCATCAGCCTGGACTGCGTGTCGGGCTGCCAGGTGCCGCCGTGGTCGGCGACGAACGCGCGCCGCACCTGCTCCCAGACGGGTTCGGAGTCGACGAGTACGCCGTCGAGGTCGAACACGCACGCTTCCATGACCACCCCCACCAGATCAGACTGGAACCACCCAATCACACCCCCCGAGCCGCTACGCCGCCCCACCCTGTCCTTATTGCCCGAGTTTCATGCTATTGGGGCTGGTTGTTGAGCTACGAGCGTCCATTCAGGGGCATGCGAGCAGACATGGCAGACCTTCCATTTCATGACACGGGCGACTTCGAGGACGCGGACCGCGGCTTCATCGCGAAGCTGACCCCCGCCGTGGTCAGGTCGAGGAACGGCGAGGTCGTCTGGGACAACGACTCCTACGCCTTCCTCAATGCCGAATGCCCCGAAACCGCCCATCCCAGCCTGTGGCGGCAGAGCCAGCTCTGCGCCAAACAGGGCCTGTACGAGGTCGCCGAGGGCATCTACCAGGTACGCGGCCTGGACCTGTCGAACATGACCCTGGTCGAGGGCGACACCGGCGTCATCGTCATCGACCCGCTGGTCTCCACCGAGTGCGCCGCCATCGCGCTCGCGCTCTACCGCCGCCACCGCGGCGACCGCCCGGTCACCGGGATCGTCTACACCCACAGCCACGTCGACCACTTCGGCGGCGTACGCGGCGTCACGGACGGCAACGTGCCGATCCTGGCCCCCGCCGGCTTCATGGACCACGCGGTCTCCGAGAACGTCTACGCCGGCCCCGCCATGAACCGCCGCGCCGGCTACATGTTCGGCCTCGCCCTGCCCCACACCCCGGACGGCCAGATCGGCTGCGGCCTCGGCATGACCTCCTCGACCGGCACCACGTCCCTCATCCCGCCCACCCTGGACGTCAGCCGCACCGGCCAGGAGGAGATCGTCGACGGGGTGCGGTTCGTCTTCCAGCTCACCCCCGGCACCGAGGCCCCCGCCGAGATGAACTTCCTGTTCCCCGACCGCGGCGCCCTCTGCCTGGCCGAGAACGCCACCCACAACCTGCACAACATCCTCACGCTGCGCGGCGCCCAGGTGCGCGACGCCCGCGTCTGGGCCCGCTACCTGTCGGAGACCCTCACGCTGCTCGCCGACCGGGCCGACGTCGCCTTCGCCTCCCACCACTGGCCCACCTGGGGAAAGGGGAACATCGTCCGGTTCCTCCAGGAACAGCGGGACCTGTATGCCTACCTGCACGACCAGACCCTCCGCCTGCTCAACAAGGGCCTGACCGGCGCCGAGATCGCCGAGCAGATGCGGGTGCCGCCCGCGCTGGAGCAGGTCTGGCACACCCACGGCTACTACGGCTCGGTCAGCCACAACGTCAAGGCCATCTACCAGCGCTACCTCGGCTGGTACGACGGCAACCCCGCCCACCTCTGGGAGCACCCGCCCAGGGAGAGCGCGATCCGGTACGTCGAGTGCATGGGCGGCGGCGCGGCCGTCGTCGCCTTCGCCCGCCGGTACATCGAGGAGAACGACCTGCGCTTCGCGGTCCAGCTCCTGAACCACGCCGTCTTCGCCGACGAGGGCAACAAGGCGGCCAGGGACCTGCTGGCCGAGGTCTACACCCGGCTCGGGCAGGGCGCGGAGAACGGGACCTGGCGCAACTCGTACCTGACGGGGGCCAAGGAACTGGCCGACGGCATCGCGCACACGTCGGTCACCACCACCTCGCCCGACCTGCTCGCGGCCCTGACCGTGGAGCAGATCTTCGACTCCCTCGCCATCCGCGTGGACGGCCCCAAGGCGTGGCACGAGAGCCTGGCGATCGACTGGCACCTGACGGACCTGGGGGAGCTGTACCGCACCACCCTGTCGAACGGCGTGCTCGTCCAGCGGCTGAACCCGCCCGAGGAGCCCGTGGACCTGACGCTCCGCCTGACCAGGACGCAGCTCCTCGGCCTGCTGGCGGGGAAGGGCGTGGAGGGGGTGGAGCGGGAGGGGGACATCACGGCGCTCCAACGGCTGGTCGCCGTGCTCGACTCACCGGGACGCGACTTCGCCATAGTGACCCCTTGAGCCGCGCCCCGACAAGCCGCGGCGGCCTCAGGCCGCGGTGGACGCGCTCGAAGGTCAGGCCGCCGACCGTGCGGTCGCCGAGGTCGGCGCCCTCGGCCACCGTCAGGGCGACCGCCTCCATGCTCGGGGACGCGGCCGACAGCCGTTCATCCTCGGACGGGGACATGACGACGACCGCGGCCACGACCAGCGTCGCGACCACGAGCACGGCCGCGAGACCCGCGGCCCTGCGCAGTGTGGATGTTCCGACCACGACCGTTCCGCCCATGCGGCCATCGTGGCACACGGGCGTCCGGACCGGTCGTCAGAGTTTGTACAGCTTGTTGAACGGCGTAGTGATCCTCTCCTGCCGGGATCCGAAGTCGACCAGAACGGCGACATCGTCCTCCACACCGATGACGACACCGAGGCCGTATCGGTCATGGCTCACCCGGTCGTTCATGTCGAACTGTTCCGCGGGTGGGGCCGGAGGCGGCGGTTTGAAGGGACTTGTGGGCAGGTGACGACGAGAATCGCCGCTGGCTCGCTTCATCTCTTCCAGTATGCGCCCACTGTGTGAATACTTTGTGGCGTTCACACCTGTATGGACTCGGCGCGTGTGCGCGACACCGTTGTCGTGGGCAGGCGTACGAACCGCAGAAAGGCCGGAAGCAGCCACGGACGCCGCCCCCAGACCACCACCTTGCCCGTGAGCGCGGCCCGCGCCCTGGACATCCGGCCGAACAGTAAAAGATTCAGCGCCGCCGGGTCGAACCCCACGTGCGCGTCCACCGGCGCCCCCACCTCCGCCACCGACACCCGCCCGCGATCGAGCACCAGCGCCGCCGGCGCGGTGTGCGCGGAGTGGAACCCGACGGTGATCCGGCGGCGCGGGGCGGGCGCCCCGGTGTCCATCAGGCGTCCGTAGTCGTTCCTGATCATCCCGATGAGGAACAGGTCGAAGAACAGGCCGGCGTCCCGCGCGGGCAACGACCATGGGGTACGGGTCGCGCGGGCGACGTCCCAGCCGTGGAGCAGCAACTCGTTCACGAGGTGGGCCAGCACGCCCGCGACGGGCACCCGCGCGTCGCCCAGCCACGGGACCGGCGTCGCCGGATCGACCTCCGCGACGGCGCTCAGGATCTCCCGGACGTCGGCGCGCAGCCGCTCGGCCAGGACGAGCGGGTCACGCTCGGCGAAGTGCCCGAACGCCAGCTCGTTCAACGCGCTGACCGTGTCGACGTTGGCTTCGAGTATCGCCTCGGCCAGCTCCGGGAACGGCGAGGCCACGTCGCCGCGCACCACGGAGGTGTAGAGCGAGGCGATCGCGGTGACGTGGGCCGCGGTCTCGGCGACGGTCCACTCCCTCGTCGCCATGGTGTGGGGATCGACGATGGAGATCAGCTTCGCGAACCGGTCGGCGGTCGCCTTGAGCGAGCCGCGTACCGACGCCCATGTGCCGTACGTGATGAGCTCGTCCATGTTCTCTCCAGAGGTTCACGATCACGCTAACCCGTGCCGACCTGGGGGTCTTCTCCGGAAATGCTCCCTTGGGGCCTGCCGTCCGCCCGCTCCGAAACCGTCGTCGGCCCGCCGGCTGAAAACCGGTGGCGTCACGTCGCGTCCCGGCAGTTCACTTTGATCATCCATCCTGCTAAGAGGGAGCTCCATGATCGTGATCTCGGCCGCATCGGGCGCGCTCGGCCGTCTCGTCATCGACCGGCTGCGTACCAGGGCGGACGTCGTCGCCGCCGTACGCGATCCCGCCCGTGCGCCCGAAGGCGTACCGGTGCGGCGCGGCGACTACGACGACCCGGCCGGCCTGCGTACGGCCTTCGAGGGCGCCGGGCGCCTGCTCCTGATCTCCTCGCCGGAGCTCGACCCCGGCCGCAGGGTCGGCCACCACCTGGCCGCCATCGCCGCCGCCGTGGACGTGGGCGTCGGCGCCGTCGTCTACACCAGCTTCCTGAACGCCGACACCGTCGCCACCGGCATGACCGAGGCCCACCACGCCACCGAGCAGGCCCTCATGCGCAGCGGCCTGCCGTACACGATCCTGCGTCACCCGTTCTACAGCGACGCGTTCGTCCCCCGGGTCACGGACGGCGAGCTGACGGGGAGCGCCGGAGGGGGCGGCCTGAACACGGCGTTCCGGTCCGACCTGGCCGAGGCGGCGGCCAACGTCCTGACCGGCGAAGGCCACGAGGGCCGTGCCTACGACCTCACCGGACCGCTGTGGACCCATCCTGAGGTCGCCGAAGCGCTGGGCGTGCCCTACCGCGAGGTCCCGGACGCCGCCCCCGGCCCGATGGCCTGGCTGAACGCCCAGATCCGCGCCGGCGCCCTGGAACGACAGACCCGCGACCTGGAGAACATCCTCGGCCACCCCGCCCGCACGATG
This sequence comes from Nonomuraea sp. NPDC052265, assembly GCF_044547985.1. NCBI lineage: Bacteria > Bacillati > Actinomycetota > Actinomycetes > Streptosporangiales > Streptosporangiaceae > Nonomuraea > Nonomuraea sp. NPDC052265. The sequence goes on along the minus strand of NZ_JBIUBJ010000011.1, from coordinate 125,705 downwards.
CTCTCCCACCTCCACGCCACCCTCTGACCGTCCCCGGCCGGGTGGCCCTGCTTCCGGCCGCGCAACATCACCACGGCGATCCAGACGATGGTGGGCAGCAGAATCAGGAACACCAGGACGCCGGCCACGACGGCCATGGTCGCGTCGGAGATGTGCTGAGACGGCAGATCATCCTCCATCCGGCGATGCCATCGATCACCCCCGGCCCGCCAAGCGCTCGTGCGTGGGGGGCCGTGTTGACAGCCGGCTGTTGAAAGTGTTGATCATCAGGAGTTCGGCGGGTAGCGTCAGCCCTCGGCGGCGATCGTATGTTCGAAAAGCCGTACCCCCGAGCAGAGTGGAGAGAGCTAGATGAAGACAACGCTGGGCGTGTTAGCCGTAGGCCTCCTGGTTTCCGGCCTCATGGCCACGCCCGCGGCCGGAGCAGCCGGCACGGCGAGCTACCCGCTGGCCACGAAGACGTCCGCCGTCGAGGTGGCGGCGTTCTGGCTGGGCAACGGCGGCGCCAACCTGACGAACGCCACTCCCTACGCCGTCCAGACCGCCATCGACGAGGTCATTCTCAGCGGCCCGGCCGCCCCCGACGGCAAGCCCGGCAACATCCCGCCCGTGCTCCCGCCCGACGGCGCCGGAAGCGCCGGCAAGGGGCCCGTCAGCTCGGGCAAGGTGTTCTTCGTCGGCGCCGACGGCCTGCCGCACTGGTGCACCGGCACCGCCATGCAGTCGCAGTACCGCAACCTCGTGGCCACCGCCGGGCACTGCGCGTACAACACACAAGGATCCGGCGCAGGTCTCGACAAGTGGGTCTTCATCCCCGGATACTCCGCCGGCACCGCTCCGTCCGGCCTCTACGTCGGAAAGCAGCTCTTCACCCACTTCGACTTCCCCACGTACGGCGACTACGACGGCGACTACGCCTTCGTCACCGTCTACAACGGCGTCACCTCCTCTCCCGCGGGCGAGCTGACCGACACCGGAAGGCTGGTCGACCAGGTCGGCGGACAGGGCCTGGCCTGGAACCAGCCACTCGACTCCTCGGTCGACGTCTTCGGCTTCCCGGCCGGCGTCCACCCGGACGGCTCCCACCCGCAACCGGGCGACACCCTCGAAACCTTCTCGGGGCGCACCTCCGCCGCCCAGGCGCCCGGCCTGAAGGCGGAGGAACTCACCGCCGTCGATTCCCCGTTCGCCGGTGAAGGCTCCCTCGGCTCCTCCTGGCTGCTGCGCTACGACAAGAGCAGGCGCGTGGGCTACCTCAACGCGCTCACCATCAGCGTCGCCGACACCGACGGCGACCTGCGCTACGACAAGAGGTTCTCGCCGTACTTCGACGGCGAACTGGCCGCCGTCTACTCCGACGCCGGCACCCAGTGGAGCGGCTCCATCGTCCTGCCGTAGGACAAGCCCCGGGTCCCGCTTCTCCCGCCCATCTGTGGACGACGCTGAAGCAGGTGCGGCGGGCGACGGCGGCTCTTGACCGTCCACCTGTAGGGTCGGGCGCCATGAGTGGTGACTGGCGGCAGGACAGGATCGGCAGCGCCTTGGCGGGCGGAAATCCCACGGTCCTCAGGCGGCTGGACGCCGGCTTCGCCGTGATCGGCGACACCCAGTTCCTGCCGGGATACTCGGTTCTCCTGACGGACGAGCCCGGCGCGGAACGACTGTCCGACCTCCCCCGGGCCAGGCGGACGGCCTTCCTGTCGGACATGGAGTCGCTCGGCGAGGCGGTCGAGCGGGCCTGCGGCGCGCTGGACCCGGCGTTCCGGCGGGTGAATCTGGAGATCCTCGGCAACACCGACCCTTTCCTGCACGCTCATGTCTGGCCGCGGTACGAGTGGGAACCGGTCCACCTGGTCGGCCGGCCGGTGTGGCTGTATCCGCCCGGCCACTGGACCGACCAGCGATTCGCCCTCGGCCCGCGACACGACCCGGTGCGTGAGGAGATCGGCCGGCACCTCGGCGTCCTGTACGCGGCGCACGGAGCTCGGGCCCGCGCCGGCGGCTGAAGCGGGTCTCCGGGAAGCAAGTTTCCGGGAAGCGGGTTTACAGGAAGCGGGTTTCCGGGATCGGGCGGACGCCGGGGCGATCGGCCGGTTCGCCTTCGATGCCGGGCGGGCCTATTCGGAAGCCCCTCCGTGGGACAGGGCGGTGGTGAGGAGTCTCAGGAGGTCGGTGGCGAGGGCGGGGCTCGCCGCGATCGTCGCCCGGGAGCTCATGCTGTGGGGGCTGCCGTCCAGGTCGACCACCAAGGCTCCGGCCTCGCGCGCGATGACGACGCCCGCCGCGGTGTCCCACGGGTTGTTGCTGAGCATGACGTTGGCGTCGACCTTGCCGTCGGCCACCCAGGCGAGGTCGATCGCGGCTGAGCCGAGCATCCTGACGCGCTGGACGCGGGCGGCGAGTTCCTGGGTGAGAGCGAATCGGGGCCGGTTGCGTGCCGGTGCGTCCTCGCCCACCGCGTAGTCGCCCATGGCGATGACGGCGTCCTGGAGCTTCTGGGCGCCGCTCACCTGGATGGGCGATCCGTCGGCCGTCGCGCCGGCGCCTGTGGCGGCCGCGTAACGGACGTTCAGGAACGGCAGGCCGATCACCCCGAGCACGGGCAGGTCCCCGTCGACCAGGCCCAGGGAGACTCCGCACAGCGGGATGCCGTGGAGGAAGTTCGCCGTGCCGTCCACAGGGTCCAGCACCCACGTCAAGCCCTCGCCCGGCCGGCTCGCGCCCTCCTCCTCGCCGAGGAAGCCCAGCTCGGGCGTCTCGTACGACAGGAACTCCCGTACGGCGTGCTCGACGGCGAAATCGACCTCGGTGGCCATGTCGCGGTCGCCCTTGGCGGTGACGACGCCGGGGGCCCTGGTCGTGATGATCTCGCCGGCGATCGACGCGGCTCGCTCGGCCAGAGGAAGCAGCGCACGGACGTCGATGGTCATCCAGATGTCTCCGCTCTCCGTACCGGGACGACGCCGTCCTACGGCAGTTCGTAGCGCGTCAGGGCCTTGGCGAACGGCTCCCCGGTGGCCCGTGCGTGCGCCATCCGCGCGCGAGCCTCGCCGAGCGTGCGCGGCCGGTAGCCGGGCCCGCCGCAGCAACTCTTGTGGAACCGGACACCAGCGTGCAGCAAGAGCGAGAGCACCCGCCAGCCCGCGGTGTCGCGCCGGCGGGGAGCCGCGAAGGCGGAACCCACATGGATCAGCGACTCGCCGCACCGCGGGCACGACCGGCCCTTGTCGCCAGGAAGCGGATAAGGCTGCTTGTACGAGGCCCGGCACGGCAGGCAGACGAACGACGTCTTCGCATGACCCATGCGCCCAGGGTAGCCCCGTGCCCGAGCCGGGCAGCGGCCCGGCTCGGGCACGGACACCCCGGCTTCTGATGTCAGGAGCCGGGGCCGGCCTGAGGTCCCGCCGACCCTCCCCCGTCCCCGCAGAGGGCAAGGCATGGCCCGGCGGGAGCGCGTGGGTGGCTAGTTCTCCTCGTCCTTGCTGACGGGCTGCCAGACGCCGTCCTGGCGCAGACAGTGGGCGGTTCAGCCTCCCCAGCTACCGATTCCGAGAAGGCGCCGACCCGGATCGCCTGCTCGACGATGTGCGCGATCTCGACCTGTACGACACCCGCGCCTTGGCCCTGGCCTCACGCGCAACCGACGTACACCCGTCCAGAAGCCAGTACGCCCGCCCTACCCAGACCGGCTCGACCGACCACCTGTACACCCACTCCTGAACCCGACCGACCGGAAACGCCCTGCTCCGCTGTTGGGCGGCCACGCAACGGGCACGCGCCGATGTGCCCGACCGGCATGTCGCAGGACAGTCGCGCGATCGAGGAACCGAGCGGGTTACCCGTGAGTACACTCGGCGCTCCCACCTGGATCAGCACATGGAGCCGGAATGATGACCCCCCGCAACCCTCCCGGGTGCCTTGCTCTCGCCTACTGCGGCCTTGTGCTGGCCCTGGGCATCTACTCGATCGTGGTGCTTCTGACGGTCCGGGATCCCATCCTGTTGTCCGGGGTGGCGCTCATCTATCTCACGTTTCCTCTCGGCTGGTTGACATGGCAGGCATGGGACCTGCTGCCGAGCGAGATGACGAACCCGATCGTGCTCACCCTGCTCCTCGTGGGCGCGGGCTGGTTCCAGGCTTGGGCGCTCTCTCGCGTCGGGCGGTATCTGCAACGCCGGAGCGGTGAATCCGACTGATCGCCCGCCAGGCACCTTCTTGATCGGTCGCCGAAGGTCGCGGCCGTGAAGGGGACGGGATGGATCGTACTCACGGGTCGTGGTCAAGCTGGGCGGCGAGGCAGTGGCACACCGAGCTCACCCAAGATGATCGAATTGCCGACCTTGGGGGGAGCGGCTTCGATGAACTTCGTGTTCCGCCCATTTGCTGCGCCCGTATGCCGACACCGGCCGGTTCGTCGAGTGCTCGCCATCGTCTTGATGATCATGTGCCTCGGCTCGCTCGCGCTGACGGGCTGCACCGGATCGGGCGAGTTGCTGTCGTTGCCGCCCGCCACCGTCTACGGGCATGACGCGGCGAGTGAGAACTCGCAGGCCGAACCGGTCCCGGCCGACGGTACGGCGGGGGCTCTCACTCAGCCGTTGAGGGAGGCCGGCTGGTTCTGTGCGCAGGTCCGCGCCAATGCGGACGGCCGTGCCGTGTGGTGCCGGATCGGGCACCGCGACGAGGCGGACACGGTCGATCCGCAGGTGGCGCACTTCCTGCTCGACCGCCGTGATCAGCTCGCCTGGGCGTGGTTCCCGCCCACTCAGGCGAACCGTGAGGGCGATCCGGTCACCGCGGCCGCTGCACCGGCGCTGACCGCGATCTGGCCCGACACCGATGTGCAGGAGGAGATGGACGACTTCGATCGCGATCTCCGCAGCCGTACGCCGCGGCTGGAGGATGACACCCCCCGTACGGGGTGGCGGGACGCGTACGCGGACTACAGCTACGACGAGCTCAACGGACTGGTCGTCACCTCCCGGGACACCTCCGTGCGGCGCTGGCCGTTCGGGTCCGAGCACTACGCGGTCCCGATGAGCTCGGCTGTCGATGATCTGCTGGCTGGTGGTTACGACTGCTTCTATCCACCTCAGACGAACTGCAACCGCTCCCGATCGAACGGCTACTTCCGCGTCACCCTCCATGGTGATCAGATCGTCTCGGCCCAGTTCGGCATCGGCAGTCTGATCGAGTCGGGGCGTCAACGACACCTGCTCAGCGAGGAGTTTCCGCATGGCCTCACCTTTCTCGCCGAGGAGGTCCGCCGTCCGGTCACGGAACGCATCGAGCAGTCCCGGCGATCCGGCACCGGCTTCGTGGGCATCGTGGCCGGAACGGTCGTGATCATCGAGGCTCGCCGGGGTGCTGTCGACAGAGATGATCTGGTGGCGTACCTGGACGTCCAGATCGGCGCACCGCTGGCCGCGACCATGCCCATCTGATCGAGGGGCCTCGGGTGTTGAGTCAGGGGGAGTGCAGGCTCCTCGGCGGCAGCCGTCGAGTGACGCCCGGCGGAACTCGTCCAACTCCATTGGGCCGAATCGTATGATCCGTCTCATGCCGATCCCCCGAGCGGTTGCCGTGGTCCTCGACGGCACCCGGGTCCTGGTCATCAAGCGGTTCCTCCGGCGCACGCCGGGCGTCACCTGCGGCATCTGCGATGCCGAAGGTCGGCGAGGGACGCAGTGTCCCGGGCACCACTACGCGCTTCTTCCAGGGGGCCATGTGGAGGACGGCGAGTCGCCGGAGAGCGCGGCAGTGCGTGAACTCCACGAGGAGACGACCCTCACCGGGGAGATCGACCGGCTGCTCTTCACCGGCTCACACAATGGCCGGCCCGCCTTCTACTTCCTCATGCGGGACGTCAACGGCGTCCCGTCGCTATCCGGTGAGGAGTCGTTGGATCACGGGCCGGACAACACCTTCGAGCTCAGATGGGCGAGGGCCGCCGAGTTCGAGCAGCTGAACCTGCACCCCGCCGACGTGCGCGGGCCGCTCACGCAACTGCTCCACAGCTGACCCCGCGCCCCGAGCCCTTCTCGACAGGCTCCCAGCCCAGGGCATGTCCGAGACATCCGACATGACGGTCTCGGTCTCTATGGTGTTCTCATGAATGAGTCGCTACGGCTGGCCCCGATCACCCCTGCCAATGTTGAGACGGCCATTGCTGTGAAAGTCCGTCCCGATCAGGAAGGTTTCGTCTCCTCCGTGGCGAAGTCTCTCGCGGAGGCCTACGTGCAGCCCCAGGTGGCCTGGCCTCGCCTCATCCTGGACGATGATCGTCCCGTCGGATTCCTCATGGCCTTTCTCGACATCGACTGGAACGGCAAGGGCGTCGACTTCCGGTCAGGCTTGTGGCGCCTCAACGTGGCCGCCGAGGCACAGGGACAGGGCGTCGGCCGATTCGCCGTCAGAGCCGTGGCGGCCGAGGTCAAGCGTCGCGGCGGCGCGCAGGTGTTCGTCACGTGGCAGCCGGGAGAGGGCGGCCCCGAGAACTTCTACCGGAAGCTTGGATTCCAGCTCACGGGCGAGGAAAGCGGTGGCGAGACGGTCGGAGTGCTCGACCTGACCGAACTGGACCTGCACTGAGAGACCCCAGATACCTGCCGCACGAGTTCAGCGGGCGACACATGGAGGCTCGCGGCGGCGCGCCGCTCATCCGGCGGGCTCGGTAGGGGCGGCGCGCCAGCGCGCGGCGTGGCGGCGCCGCGTCACGCCGCGCCGTCACGTCCGGGAACGTTCATGGGGGCTCGTTCATTGAGGGCTGCTCCTCGGACCACCCAAGCCCAAGGCGGGCAGGCGGACCGCGGGATCCCCGAGAGCATCCCTCTCATCCTCAGGACGCACGTGGACACCTGCGTCGAGGACGAGCCGGGAGCGTTTGTCCCCAGCCGACCAAGGGCGGCCCGATGCGGCACAGCTGCTTCGACTCCCGTACGCGCACGCGCCTCACCGGACGGATGAACGTGGCCCCGTGGCCATGCCTGCTTGGCTTGTCCGGGGCGCCTGAGGGCCGACCTGGCTTTTCGTTCGCAAGCGGGTGACGAGAATCGCGCCCGCGCTGTCAGCTTGGGAACAGGGTACTGATCTTGCTCTGCAGAGCTGGGACAGCAGTGGTGCAGGCTGGCACGCGTCCGGCACGGACGCCGGCTCTCCTTGTCGGTGGCCCAGCGTCTCGTATGCGCTTGACGTCCTCACGCCGACCACCGGCATGATCGTCAGATGTTCGACTTTGGAATCAGTGGATACCGGCCCGCATGGTTGAGCGGGAGTTCAGCAGTCGCCGCCGCACATGGTCCGAGACTGGCCATGCTGGAAGGGCGAAGGCTGACGCGCGCTCTGCTGGTGTGGGACCTCGACGAGGATGTCTGGTTCCCCGATGGCCTGGTCCTGTTGGACTTCGAGGGAGAGCAGGTCGAGATCGTCCACCAGAAGTTCGATGAAGGCTCGATCACGTGGAACACGGTCGATCCGGCTCGGCCGCTGGATTGGGCGGGGGAGGGATTCCGGCTGGCATGGCGAGAGGGCGTGCCTGGCGAACTGGCGCGATTGCAGGGGCAGAGGCTGCAGGCCGTGGAGCTTCTGACGTGGACGGGGAAGGACATGGCGCGCGGGATGGCGGCTGTCGCGTTCTTCTTCCCGCAGGGCCGAGTAACGATCTACAACGCTCTCGACGAGAACGGCATGGAGTTCAGCGACCCTGATCAGCGGTACGCGCGCCAGAGGCTCCGCATGAAGCGTTCGTGATCCGCTGGCGAGGTTCATCGCCTCTGGAGATGGGAGCGGGTGACGGGAATCGAACCCGCGCTGTCAGCTCGGGAAGCCTTTCCGGATCATGGCCTCTGAGCAGAGGGAACGCTGACCTGGGCGTATGCCGGTCGAGTGACCGTGAGTACCCGTGCCTCCCCGCTGATCGCCATCCGAACGGGCACGCAACAGGCACGATGCGCTTGCAACGGAGACAGCTTGGCATCGAAGCAGGACTTGCCTGCGCCGCAGTACTCCAACAGGCGGGTGCTTAGTCCTCCAGCGACACTCCGAGATCGCGGGCATGGTCTGCGGGGGTAGCCTGATTCGTCTCAACGGCAGGATGGGCTTGGATGGGGCTGTATTCATGGCGCGATGGCAGTCAGTGTTGCTCGGGTTGCTCGGGTTGCTCGGGTTCGGGCTGGCTGGACTAATGCTGGGAATCTTCGTGAGTCGGGGATATGGTTTCGTCCGCGGGCCAGCCCCCGTCCCTCGTCTGGTGGGCGGATACGCCATTGGTGTGGCTCTCATCGCAGGAGTCCTCATCGTCCGGATCAGGCCGGGTGTGATGAAGTCGATCATCCTCTTGGCCGGTATCGGATCATTCGCCGTGCTCCTGGCCTTTGGTGGCTTCATAGCCTCCGCCGCCATTCATTTCGAGTGACGCCAACCTCTCGCTGGGCGCAGTACGGCTTCGGGCGCCGGCACCAGGTTCGCGAAGTGTCACTGGAGTACTAGTCGGGAAGCTCCGGACGTCCGATCAGCCCGCCAAAGGTGCGCGTCGGCCATAGGCGAGCCTCCCGCTACACCAATACTCAAACATCTTCGCTGCATCTCGATTTCGCGCTTCTACGGAAGTGATCCTGCGAGGCACCTGTATGCGCAAAGTCAAGAGATGCGGAAATCGTCACTCAGTTGATCACCATTGCCGCTGTGCTTGTAGGTGCTGCGCCTTCTTATCTTCTGGCACGAGCATCCGAAAGAGGGCGCTTCAATCGGAAGATGAAAGTAAGATGGGATCGTCCGCGACTAGTCACTTACGTGGCTTACATTCCTGTCTTAAATTAGAATACGCAACTGCTCGGAGGACTTTCTGTATCCTCAAAAAGAGATCCGATCTCTGCGGAGTCGCAATCACTCCTCGATGCGCTCTAGCAAGCCGACCTGTGGCGGAGATTCGAGAGGGTCATGCTTCTAGCTAACGCTCCGACGATACACGCCGCCCATGAGCTGAGATCTAAATATGGCGCCTCGGGAGAGTGGCATGAAATCGCGAAGATGACTTTGGTGTCAATTCGCCGGCGGATGGATAGTTGCTCTCAATGATTTTCCCGAGCCGGCTCGGGCGAGCTTGGGTGTTAACGGCAGTATCAGTCGTTGGGGCGTTGCCCTGTTACTGCCGTCTCCTCGTGCCGACCAATATACTCAGGGTGTTCAATGAGGTGATCTCAACGAATTGCGAGCAGGTAGTCGTGCTCGAAATGGGTGAGGACAAGTGCCGCGCGAGCGATGTGGCCGATTCGGTTTGGGCTGACGGTGATGTGCTGGAGGGTTCGCCAGCGGCCTTTGAGCAGGGCGAAGCCACGTTCGCCCGGGCAGCGTAGGGCGCGTAGAAGGCGGTTGTAGGTGCGGTTGTCCGAGCTGAGGACTTGGTTGCCTCCCGGCTGCTTGATCGGTGTGTGGATGCCGATTCCGGCGCCGTCGTAGCCGCTGTCGGCGAGGGTGGGCAGGCCGCGTGTGGCTGCGGCGTAGAGCGCGCCCAGCACCTGTGCACGGGCGGCGGTCAGATCGTGGGTGGAGCCGGGTTCGACGTCGGCGATCCACAAGGGCAGCCCGTTCGGTGCGGAGACTGCCTGGAGGTTGCCGGCGTGCTGGTGGGCCTTGCCGGAGTGCCACGCGTCGATGGGTTCGCCCTTGACGCTGAGGGTCTGCTCGGCGCAGCGATCGATGGGGATGAGGGTGCCGTCAAGGATCATGTATGGCAGTCCTTCGATGGGGGCCCGGTCGAGGGCTTGGTGCTGATCAGGGGCTTGAGCTGCGAGAATTTCGATGCCCTCGTGCATGTTGCGGTAGGCGGTGGCCCGGGAGACGCGGTGGTCACGGCCGAGTTTCGGGACGTCGTGCTCGCCGCGGAACCAGCGCACCACCATGACCGCCTGCCGGAACGGGCTCAACGCCCGGCTTCCCTTCGGGGTGCCGCGCAGTCGGCGTTCCTCGTGCAGGAGTCGCGCGACGTACTGAACGAGTGCGCGGGAGACGTCGAGCGTGGCACGATGAGCAATCACGTGGAGCCTTTCGGCCTTGAGTGTTCTTGTGGTGAGACCTCTTCTACCGGGGGCTCCACGTCTGTTTCCGGCCTTCGGCGACTCCTCCCGAAAGGCCCGGAACGCCACCGGCGGCGTCCAAGAAATCCCAATCGCCCGCCTTATTTCGCTGAGATCACCTCAGTGTCTCACCCATGCCCGCAGCTTCAGATATTCGGTTGGCAGCGCCTGCGGGCGTAGCGATACTGCGGTGATGTTCACAGATGCTGACGCTGCCGCCTTGTATGACCAACTCAACCCGTGGGACGCGACGCGCTATCCCAGCGACGCGTTCTTCAACGGCCTGGTGATGGATGCGGATGCCGTGCTGGACGTGGGTTGCGGTACCGGCAGCATGTTGCACCAAGCCCGTCGCCTCGGTCATCGTGGACGGCTTGTCGGACTCGACCCCGATCTGGCTGCGCTTGATCGGGCACGGCGACGCACGGACATCGAGTGGGTTGCCGGCGTGGCGGCGGACGCATCCTGGGATCGCGAGTTCGACCTGGCGACCATGGCCAGCAATGCCTTCCAGTGCTTCGTGAGCGATGGAGAGCTGTCCGCGTCGTTGGCCGCGATCAGGAGGGCACTACGTGACGGTGGCCGGTTTGCGTTCGACACCCGTAACCCCCAGGTGCGCGAGTGGGAGGAGTGGAAGCCGTCGAATGCCAGCGAGGTCGTGGATGGAAGCGGTCGCACGCTTCACGTGTCACACCAGGTCGAGTCGGTGGTCGACGATGTGGTGACGTTCACCGAAACCACCAGCGCTCATGACGGCACCGTCCTCCGCTTGGATCGGGCGAGTCTGCGATTCCTGGATGTGTCAAAGCTTGGCGCGTTCCTGCACGAGGCAGGGTTCGAGATCGAGGCGCAGTACGGCGGCTGGCAGCATGAGACCGTCTCCGATGTCAGCCGATCGATCGTCACGATCGCGCGTGGGGCCTGATGCCCGCTCCTGGAACGACGGTCAGCATCGTCGATCGGCCCCCAAGCACGTACGGCGTCCAGCCACGCCGTGGCGATCGTAGGGCTGCATCTGCGCGGCGGCGGGCAACCCCGGCCGGTGCGTTCGGTTGGTACGGCGGTGCCGGCGTGCGGTGGCCGGCCCGGTGTCCCGCCGTCGTCCGGGACCGGCCCCCGGGCCGCACGCCCGGACGGCGGGCGGGCGGAGGGCCGGGGGTACGGCGGCGCGCCGCGCCACCGCTCGATCACCATCGGGCCGCCCAAGTCGGAGGCGGGCAAGCGCGTGGTCAGCGTGCCGGCCATGCTCCTGCCGGACCTTCGCGCACACATGGAGACCTACGCCGAGCGGTCCGACGACGGGCACGTCTTCGTCGGCCCCAAGGGTGCCAGGCTCCGGCGCGCGAACTTCACCCGTGTCTGGGCGGCGGCATTGAAGAATGCCAAGTTCAGTGGCTTTCACTTCCATGATCTTCGTCACACCGGGAACACCCTCGCGGCCCAGTCCGGCGCGATCCTGCGAGACCTGATGACCCGTATGGGGCACTCCTCCACGAGGGCGGCGCTGATCTACCAGCACACTGCTGTTCCTCGCGCGACGCGTACCCTTGCCCGTCTGATCACCTTGTCTGCTGTCGTCCCGCCAGAGGAGGAACCGGCCAGGGCCACGGGGACATCCTTGATGGGAGACACACAACGAGCACCCCGCTTGGGGCAGTCCCTGAACCTGCGAGTACGCATCCATCGGCCCAACGCGGGGCTTGCCAAGCGCGACCCTCGGCAGAGAGGTGGGGTGCATCGGATGTGGGCGTGGAGAATATGACTAGATGGTTATAATCGCTGTATGAGCTGGGAGGTCAGTCTTCATCCGGAGGTCGAGGCGTGGTATCTGACCATGTGTGTTACCGATCCGGAGACTGCAGACCTGGTCAAGGACGCGATCGATCAGCTCGCGGAGGAAGGCCCGACGGCGCGCCGTCCTCTGGTAGACCGGGTACAGGGCAGCCAGTACTACAACATGAAGGAACTACGCCCCCCTCATCGGGAACGAGTGAGATCCGGATGCTGTTCTGCTTCGATCCGGTAAGGGAAGCGATCTTTCTGGTAGCCGGCGATAAAGCCGGCAACTGGAACCGCCGGTATCGGGAAGCAATACCGCTGGCTGATGAACGATTCACCCAGCACCTGATCACGCTCAAGCAAGAAGAGCAGGAGGAGCGATGAGCACTCGGTACAGCAAGTGGTCGGATGTCAAGGCCAAGGCGGCAGCGCTCGACCCGCGAGACGAGACGGAACGCGCTGCTGGGGAAGCCGTCGCACGTGAACGCCGCGAAGCGTACGTCCGCGGGTTCCAACTCGCCGAGATCCGTCAGGCCGCCGGTGTCACCCAGGCCGAACTCGCCGACGTCTTGGGAGTCAGCCAAGCTCGCATCTCCAAGATCGAACATGGCGAGGCATCCGGCATCGACGTCGTACGACAGTACATCGCCGCGCTCGGGGGGCACTTGGATCTCGTCGCTACACTCGGCGACCGAACCTGGAAAGTCGCCTGAGGAAGGCGAGCCGATCTGCGACCAGGTAGTTCAGAGCCTCTACCACTTCAGCCCAGATGCAAGTCCTCGCCTGGGTTTCGTGCTTGGAGCGGGTGACGGGAATCGAACCCGCGCTGTCAGCTTGGGAATTACTGTGATCGTGGGGAACGGACCTCGGGTTGCCTGGTCAGCGGGGTCGCCGGAGTGGTCGTGAGTGACCGTGGCTAGCTGGTGTCCGTGGCCCTGGTCTGCTCGGCTTGTCCCGGGTCGATGGCGGGCGGGATGATCAGGCTTCCACCTCAGCCACTTACGGCCCACACGCCCGGCGCGGAGATCATCCCGGAGCCGGAGCGCCCCCGCCGGAGGCATCAAATGGCTTCAGCGCGCGTCGCGGGCCCCTTGAACGCCAGGCGGTTACCACGGATTGCGCAAGGGTGGGGGAAACTCCGTCACTGGTGTCCACCTCGTAGTCGTACGGACCGAACGTGTGTATGCCGTCGGTCTCGACGTGACAGCGGCCCTCCCCGATGCGGCGGTCTCCTCGCTCGCGTTCTCTTCGGTCGATCTCCGTAAGGTCGCAATGCACTCCGACGAGGAACACGTCGAGGTCTGCCAACAGGCGGGAGAGATATTCGCGCCAGTGCTGGAATTCGATGATGTGCTCCACGATCAGGTCGTTGCCTGCGCCGGCCAGAGCGGGCAGGCATCGGTGAAAACCCTTGAAGAAGCGTGGGCGCATCTCGTTCCACCAAGAGAAGGAGCCTTCGTCGTCTCGTCGCTCGGGGAGCATTCCGCTTGCTACGAACTGGTCGGAGGAGACGTGCAGGAACGGCTCGTCGAGTGTGCGCTGTAGTGCCTTAGCCAGGGTTGATTTTCCGGAGCTCGACGCTCCGTTGAGGATGATGATGCGTCCAGGACCTCGATTCGGAGGGGTAGGTTCCATGCCCACACGATGACAGACTCCCGAGGCCAGGGGGTGTTTCGGTGCTGGGGCGAGGCCGGCGGGTTGCTGAACGCGCTTGTAGGGCAGGCACGACAGGGATTGATTCCGAGGCAGCGGGTTGGTTATGTGCGGCGGCGCGTCGCTGGTGTCGGCGAGTTCGCTTGGTACGGCGGTCGCGGCGGTCGGCGTGGCGGCGCGGTGCTGCTGCCGGCCGGGACCGGCCCCCAGGCCGCATGCCCGGGCGTCGGGCAAGCGACGGGCCGCTGTACGGCGGCGTGGCGCGCCGCCGCTTGACAAGCTCTCCGGATGGGTGGAGGCGGTAAGAACGATCGGCGTTCCTGGCCTGCATTTCCATGATCTCCGTCACACAGGAAACATGATCGCGGCGGACTCGGGTGCGGGCCTCAAGGACCTCATGGCGCGGATGGGACACGACGACGTCCGCGCCGCGATGATCTACCAACACGCCGTCCGTGGTGCCGACAAGCTGATCACCGAAGCCATCGACAAGCACCTGATCGGGCACGAACGGGCACTCGACACGGACGACGACAACCCGCCTGGCGTACTGGTTCCCGCCGGATGACCGCAGGCCCTAATGGCACGCTAATGGCACGCAGAGATCAACAACCCTAGGGAAGATCAAAGCCCAGGTGCCGACTGTCCGGAATCTGCTGGGCACCTCATGGGAACTGCATCGATCACGGCCCGCTGGGGCACTGAGTTGGGCGGAAGGCTGGTCCTGAGTGACCGTGGTTGACCCCTCGTCACCCCTCTTAATGGCCCGGTGATCAGTCTGCGGCCTGGTGTTTCTCGCGCGACGCGTGCATCCCGGGCCGGTCGGTGTAGCGGGTCACCTCTGGGTCGCTGGCGAACGCGTGCACGGCTGCGTGATCACTGGCACGGAAGTCACGCAGCAGCAGCCGAAGCGTGGTCAGTTCCATGATCTTAAGTATGGGCGCACCCAGAATGAGAGCCGCAGCCCGGAGTGCGGCTCTATGAAATGTCTAGCTTCGTCACGATGCATGGTGACGATCCGTTACGCTGCCCAGCGTCAAAGTATGATCTTGAGGAGAGTGAGCCAGACAATGCGTAGATTCAAGCAGGCAGCGGTGTTCACGGTCGCCACGGCAGTCGCACTTGCCAGTTCCGTGGTCATGAGCAGCCCGGCAATGGCCGCGTCATCGCCGACCGCGGTGTGCGGCGGCGGCAGCTACCGCGTCATCGACAGCCACGCCATCAGCGGGCTCGCCACGATTTACCTGCTCTACAACGGCAGCACCAACTGTGTGGTGACGTGGAAGAGCAGCAAGTACCAGGGCGGTTACACCCTTACGGGGGCCACCATTCAAAGGAAGGGCGGCAGCGAGATTAGTGACACCGGCTCCTACAAGATCTACGCCGGTCCCGTGAAGGTCAACGCTGCCGGCACCTGTGTCTCGTGGGGAGGCCATGCTTCGAACAGCACCGGTGTTGGTGAGGGCTGGCAATCGAGCTGGACTCACTGCGGCTGATCACCGAGACAGGTCGTCATTTCAACGTCGGGGTGACTCGGCCCCGGGTTCACCGGGGCGCGAGTCCCCTTCCGTACGCGGGCGAACGACTGGTGTCGAGAATGACTGCCCGCACGCTTGCGTTCCACCTCGGCCGGGCGCGCAGTAACCGTACTGCGCACCGACAGAGACCTTCTGCCTAGGGTCGGCGGTATGAGCCAAGGCCCGGACCGGGGATCGTGTCCCCACCTGGGTCTTCACAGTGAGAGCGGGTGACGGGAATCGAACCCGCGCTGTCAGCTTGGGAAGCTGATGTTCTGCCATTGAACTACACCCGCACGAACCGGAGTACGCGTCCCCCACTGTAGCGGAAACTTGCCCCCCAACAGCAAACCCAACGCCCCACCTTTTCCGGCCGGGACGGTAAGTTGGCTCACCGTGTTGCTATCTGACCGTGACATCCTTGCTGAGATCGACTCCGGCCGGCTCGCTCTAGACCCCTTCCAGCAGGACATGATCCAGCCGTCCAGCATCGACGTACGGCTCGACCGCTTCTTCCGTGTCTTCGAGAACCACAAGTACCCCCATATCGACCCCTCCATCGAGCAGTCGGATCTCACGCGGATGGTCGAGCCGTCCGGTGACGAGCCGTTCATCCTGCATCCGGGGGAGTTCGTGCTGGCCTCCACCTATGAGGTGATCACGCTTCCCGACGACCTGGCCTCGCGACTGGAGGGGAAGAGTTCGCTCGGACGGCTCGGCCTGCTGACCCATTCCACCGCAGGCTTCATCGATCCGGGGTTCAGCGGGCATGTCACGCTTGAGCTGTCCAACGTGGCGACGTTGCCCATCAAGCTGTGGCCCGGGATGAAGATCGGGCAGTTGTGCGTGTTCCGGCTCAGTTCGCCCGCCGAGCATCCGTACGGATCGGCCAAGTACGAGTCCCGGTATCAGGGCCAGCGGGGCCCCACTCCGTCCCGGTCGTTCAGGAACTTCCACCGGACGAAGATTTGAGTGAACAACAGGTGAACATTTAGGGAACGTAGCGGTGGGATCAGCCCTTCGCGCACCCGTCAACAGGCCATGTCAGCGGCCGGATTTCCCTGCAAAAAGCGGCCAAACTACTCCGAACCCCGGTGTCGCACAACATACGCAGGGTAGCCAGAAGGCGAAGGGGACATGAAGTTCGCATTTCGCCTGGTAACCCGTACCCTCTTCCACGGACCATCCCCGCACATCTGGAGAACGACGTGCGCCTGCGTCTCACGCCACGTGAGGACAGCTACTACGACCTGTTCGCCGACTCCGCGAACAACCTGGTCACGGCATCCCGTCTGCTGGTCGAGATCATCAGTGACGGGTCGGACAGGGAAGCCCTGGCCGAGAAGATGCGCGCCTGCGAGCACGCCGGTGACGAGCGCACCCATGCGATCATGAACCGGCTCAACGAGAGCTTCATCACTCCGTTCGACCGTGAGGACATCTACCGCCTCGCCTCCAACCTCGACGACGTGATGGACGCCATGGAGGCCGCCTCCGACCTCATCGTCCTCTACCAGATCGACCATCTCCCCAAAGACGTGGTCCGGCAGGTCGAGGTTCTGGAACGCGCCGCCGAGCTGACCGCCGAGGCGATGCCCCGGCTGCGTTCCATGAAGAACCTCAACGAGTACTGGATCGAGGTCAACCGCCTGGAGAACCAGGGTGACCAGGTCTACCGCAGGCTGCTGGCCAAGCTGTTCAGCGGTGAGTACGACGCGCTCACCGTCATGAAGATGAAGGAGGTCGTCGACGCCCTGGAGGAGGCCGCCGACGCCTTCGAGCACGTGGCCAACACCGTCGAGTCGATCGCGGTCAAGGAAAGCTAGGCCCAGTGGACCTCACGCTCGCCCTCGTCATCGGCGTGGTCGTCATCTCCCTGGCCTTCGACTACACCAACGGGTTCCACGACGCGGCGAACGCCATCGCGACCTCCGTCTCGACCCGGGCGCTCACCCCCAGGGCCGCGCTGTTCATGGCCGCGGCGATGAACTTCATCGGCGCACACCTGGGTACTCAGGTCGCCCAGACAGTCGGAAAAGGGATCATCGACGCGCCCAACGGTCCACACGGCCTGGTCGTCGTGGCCGCGGCGCTCATCGGCGCGATCGCCTGGAACCTGATCACCTGGTACTTCGGGCTGCCCTCCTCCTCCAGCCACGCGCTCATCGGCGGCCTGGTGGGCTCCGCGCTGGCCTCGGCCAGCATCGTGCACTGGGACGGCGTCGTCGAGAAGGTCGTCATCCCGATGATCCTGTCGCCGCTGATCGGGTTCAGCCTCGCCGCGTTGATCATGATCGCAATTTACTGGATCTTCCGCAACAGCCAGCCGGGCAGGACCAACCGCGGCTTCCGCTACGCGCAGACCGTCTCGGCCGCCGCCATGGCGCTCGGGCACGGCCTGCAGGACGCGCAGAAGACGATGGGCGTCATCTTCCTCGCGCTGACGGTCGGCGGGTACGCCAGCCCCGGCGAGGGGATCCCGCAGTGGGTCATCCTGAGCGCCGCCGGTGCGATCTCGCTCGGCACGTACGCCGGTGGGTGGCGCATCATGCGCACGCTCGGCCGGCGGATCATCGCGCTCGATCCACCTCAGGGGTTCGCCGCCGAGTCGGCCGCGGCCACCGTCCTGTACGGTGCCGCGATCGGGTTCGGCGCGCCGATCTCCACGACCCACACCATCACCACGGCGATCATGGGCGTCGGCGCGACCAAGCGGCTGAGCGCCGTGCGGTGGGGCGTGGCCGGCAACATCGTGACCGCCTGGGTGCTCACCATCCCGGCGGCGGCCCTGGTGGCGGCGCTGGCCTACGCCGTCCTCCACCTCATGGTCGAGTAGGGGCGGCCCGCCTGTCCGCGTGCGAGGAGGGGCGGCCCGCCTGTCCGTGTGCGAGGAGGGGCGGCCCGCCTGTCCGTGTGCGAGGAGGGGCGGGCCGCCTGTCCGCGTGCGCGGGGTCAGCCGCCCGCGTACATCACGTCCACGTCCCAGCGGGCGAAGCCCAGGGACTCGTACAGCCTGATCGCCGCCGTGTTGGCCTCGTCCACGTAGAGCATCGCCTGGGCGAGGCCGCGCGAGCGCAGGTGGGTCAGGCCGGCCAGGGTGAGCGCCCGGCCCAGGCCGGTGCCCTGCTGGGAGGGGTCGACGCCCACGACGTAGACCTCGCCGAGCGGCTCGTGCCCGTGCTCGGACGAGCCGTGGACCTTGGTCCAGTGGAAGCCGGCGAGCCGGTCGCCGCGTACGGCCAGGAAGAAGCCCTCGGGGTCGAACCAGGGCTCGCGCTCACGCCGGAGCAGGTCGTCGAGCGTCCAGGCGCCCTGTTCGGGGTGGTGGGCGAAGGCGGCGGCGTTCACCTTGAGCCACGCCTCCTCGTCCCGCCCCGGGACGAACGTGCGCAGCTGCACGCCTTCGGGAAGCGTGTGGGGCGGCAGCGGGGCGAACAGCGAGCGGCGCATCTGCCACAGCGAGCGCACGCGGTCGAAGCCGAACGACGCGGCCAGCGCCCCGGCGCCCGCGTGGTCGCCGTGCGCCCACAGCCGCACCCTGCCTCCGGTCAGCTCCAGTACGGCCCGCAGCAGCCGCGCGCCGTGGCCCTTCCGCCGGTGGGCGGGATGGATGACCAGCTCCGCGCTCGGTCCCTCGACCTCGTCGGTCGGGTCGACGTGCGCGTAACCCGCCGGAGTGCCGTCGTCGGCGTGCAGCAGGAGCGAGCGGGCACGGGGATCGCCGCCGTAGCGGAGATGGAGCATCACGTGCTCGTTGAGCGGGCGGACACCGTCCGCCTCGGTCGCCGCCTCGACGATGCGGAGAACCTGGGAGACCTCTTCGCCGTCGAGCCTTTCACAGATCTTCACAAGCGCACCCACACAAGGAACTCTAGGCGTACCAATGGCGAACAATGCCATTGGCTGTCCCGGTCAATCGTTACCTTTGCGACATTCGTTGCATAGAGAGACGTCGTAACGTCCCTGTCATGACGTCACGCACCCTCCTCCGGCTGTGCACGGCCGGCGCCGCGACCGCGGCCGGGATCGCCCTGGCCGTGGCGCCCGCGGTCGCCGCGACCAGCGGCGCGGCCGGTCACGGCCACGGAAACGGCGGGCCGACCGTCCCGGTCCGCCTGTTGAGCATCAACGACCTGCACGGCAACCTCGAACCGCCGTCCGGCTCCTCCAGCCGCATCCTCGACCCGGACGGGCCGCTGGTCGACACCGACGGCTCGCTGACCGGGCTCGCCGGAGGCAAGTACTCGATCGCCGGCGGCGCTTCGTACCTGGCGACGTACGTCAAGCAGGCGCGTACCGAGAACACGCTGCTCGTGGCGGCGGGCGACCTGATCGGCGCGTCCCCGCTGATCTCGGCCGCCTACCACGACGAGCCCACCCTGGAGGTGCTCGGCTCGCTCGGCCTCAGCGCGACCGCGGCCGGCAACCACGAGTTCGACGAGGGGTACGCCGAGCTCCAGCGCCTCATGAACGGCGGCTGCCACCCGGTGGACGGCTGCTCGCCCGCCGGCCAGTGGAAGGGCACGGACTTCGACTTCCTCGCGGCCAACGTCCTCAAGGAGGGGACGGACCGGTACGCCCTGCCGCCGTTCTACGTCAAGAAGATCAACGGCGTGCAGGTGGGCTTCATCGGCCTGGTGACGGCGACGACGCCGACCATCGTCACCGCCGAGGGCATCAAGGGCCTGCAGTTCACCGAGGAGGTCGCCGCGGCCAACCGGGCCTCGGCCTACCTGGCGCGAAAGGGCGTCAAGGCGCAGGTCGTCATCATGCACGAGGGCGACTCGACCACCCCGAACCAGAGCCCGGACGCCTGCTCGGTGAACACCGCCAACGCCGGCTCGCGCATCGCCAGGGAGCTGAACCCGCAGATCGACCTGGTCATCAGCGGCCACTCGCACCAGGCGTACATCTGCAAGACCAAGGACCCGGCGGGCCAGGACCGCTACTACACGCAGGGCTCGTCGTTCGGCCGCGTGCTGACCCAGATCGACCTGCGGATCGACAGGCGCACCAAGGACGTGGTCCGCTCCTCGGTCACCGCGGACAACAAGGTCGTCGCCCGTACGGTCACGCCGGACCCGCAGGTCGAGGCGCAGGTCCAGACGTGGCGGACGCGCAGCGCCGAGGTGGCCAACCGCAGGATCGGCGCGATCACCGGCGACGTCACCAACGTCGTCAACAACACCTCGGCCGCGACCACCAGGCCGGAGACGCCGCTCGGCGACCTCATCGCGGACTCCCAGCTCGAGGCAGCCAAGGCGGGCGGCGCCGAGATCGCGCTGATGAACCCGGGCGGCATCCGCACCTCGCTGACGTACGCGCAGTCGGGGGCGGAGGGCGACGGCGTCGTCACCTACGGGGAGGCGTTCGCCGTCCAGCCGTTCAGCAACCTCGTGCAGGTGCGGACGTACACGGGCGCGCAGCTCAAGGCACTGCTGGAGCAGCAGGTCTGGACGCCCAACCCGGCGACGGGCGCGATCAACCACCGGATGTTGCAGGTGTCGTCGTCGCTGACCTACACCTTCGACACCACCAAGCCGGTGGGGTCGCGCGTGTCGGACGTCAAGCTCAACGGCACGCCCGTCACGGACACGCAGTCGATCAAGATCGCCGCGAACAACTTCCTGATGGGCGGCGGCGACGGCTTCTCGGTGTTCACGCAGAGCACGGACACGTGGAGCGGGCCGATCGACCTGGACGCGTTCACGGCGTACCTGACCGCGCACTCGCCGATCAGCCCGTCGGCGGCCGACCGCGTCACGCTCGTCAAGTGATCCCCGGGCCGGGGGTCCCGCCGCGCGGGGCCTCCGGCTCCTCCCGCAACCGCACCAGCCACTTGCGCTCGACCTCCGCCGCCAGGTCGACGCCGTGGTGGCGGGCCATGAGCAGCACGTGGCACAACACGTCGGCCAGCTCCGCGCGGAAGCCGGCGTCGATCTCCTCCGGGGTCATCCCCCTGGTGCGCGCCTGACCGGCGCGCATGAGGTACGCCTGCGTCAGCTCGCCGACCTCCTCCTGAAGCTTGAGCAGGTACCAGGCGTCGTCGCGGACGATCCCGAGCAGCGCGGCGTAGCGGTCGGAGACGCGTTCGACGTCACGGCCCAGCCGACCCAGATCCATCAGCCGAGTCTAGGCGGGAACGGCCGTCGGACGGGCGACCCTCAGACATGGCCGGCAGGCGGGCGGCCGCTATTCGCGGTACAGCGGCAGGCGGGCGATGAGCCGGGCGCCCGGCTCGTGGTCGGCGACCTTGAGGGTGCCGCCGTGCGCGGCGCAGATCTCGCGGGACAGCGGCAGGCCGAGCCCGCTGCCGCCCTTCTCCTTCCGGCGGGCGGCCTCCAGCCGGGTGAACCGTTCGAAGACGCGCTCGCGGTCGGCGGGCGGGATGCCGTCGCCGTCGTCGGTGACCGAGACGCAGACCTGGTCGCCCTCCACCCAGACCTTGAGGTCGATCCGGCTCGCCGCGTGCCGGGTGGCGTTGTCCAGCAGGTTCGTCAGCAGCCGGTCGAGCTGGACGGGGGAGCCGAGCACGGGGGCCTGGGCGCACATGTCCACGACGATGGAGATCTTGCCGCCTTCGCGGCGGCGTACCTGCTCCTCGGCCAGGCGGCACACGTCGACGACGCGGCGGTCGGGGATGGCGCCGGCGTCCAGGCGGGCCAGCAGGAGGAGCTCGTCGATGATGCCGGTGAGGCGTTCGGCGGAGGCCAGGGCACGGGCGCCGGTCGCGGGCCAGTCGGTCTCCTCGGGGTAGGCGTTGGCGACCTCCAGCTGGGTGCGCAGGGCGGAGATGGGGCTGCGCAGCTCGTGGGAGGCGTCGGCGACGAAGCGGCGCTGGGTCTCGGCGGAGCGTTCGAGGCGGTCGAGGGTGTGGTTGGTGGTGGCCGCCAGGTCGGTGATCTCGTCGCCGGTCTCGGGGACGGGGACGCGCCGGCTGAGGTCGCGGCCGGTGATCTCGGCGAGTTCGGCGCGGATGCGTTCGACCGGGTGCAGCGCGGAGGCGACCACGACCCAGGTGATGCCGGCGACGATCACCAAGGCCATGGGCGTGCCGAGGAACACCATGGCGTTCAGCCAGGACAGCGCCCGGTTGACGTCGCTGAGGGAGGAGGCGCCGTACACCGTGACCAGCTGGCCGTCGGGGGTGTGCACCTGGATCGCCATGATCAGGTATTGGGCCTCCTTCTCGTCCCTGAGGCCGGTGAGCGTGCTCTCGGTGCTGTAGAGGGTCTCCGGCTTGTCCACCCGCATGCCGGACAGCTGCTGGCCGTGATGCAGGCCGGGGCTGGTGGCGAGGACGCGTCCGTCGGAGCCGATCACCTGGAGGAGCTGCACCCGGGCCGGGGCCTCCAGCGTCGGGGGGAGCTGCCCGCTGCGCGCCTCGCTGGCCACCCTCCGGACGGCCAGCTCCACCCGGGTCTCCACGAGCCCGTGCAGGTTGTCCGGGCCGAGGGTGAGGGCGAGTGTGCCCATGACGGCCAGGACCACCGCCGCCACCAATGTCGCGAGCGTGGTCAGGCGCCCGCGGATCGAGCGGGGAAAGAGCCTTTTCGCCATCCCCTGAGACCTACCCATAGGGATCTGAACAGGGAAAACCCCGGATCGAGATTCGGCAAGCGGCCCGCAAAGAGGGGTGTCCCGCCGGGCCGGTCCGGCGTCCCGCTCGAATAGTGGATCAGGTCGGAGGCGCGCGACAGCGGATCGCCCTGCCGGGGGCGCTCCCGGGCATCCACCACACATGGGCAAGGTGATCGATCTGTGCCGCACCACCACCTGAGCGGGGTCTGGGCCGCGCCGGCGCTCGTCGTGCTGGTCACGTACGTGGTGCTGGCCGGGCGGACGGCGTGGAGCCGGTGGCGTACCGCGAGCTTCGTCACCGGCTGCGCGCTGGTGACCGTGGCGCTCACGGATCCCGTCGTCTCGCTGGCCGTGACCGACTTCCGCGGCCGCGTGCTGCAACACCTGCTGATCGGCATGCTCGCGCCCCTGGCCCTGGTGATGGGCGCGCCGGTGACGCTGCTGCTGCGCTCGCTGCCGGTGGCCCGAGCCCGCCGGGTGACCTGGGCGCTCCGCGGCCCGGCCGTCCACCTGCCGGCCAACCCGTGGACGGCGCTGGCGCTCAGCGTCGGCGGCACGGCGGCCCTGTACTGCACCCCCCTGTACGGGCTCGTCCCCGCGCCTCTGGCGCACACGTACTTCCTGCTGGCCGGTTACCTGTTCGCCTGGGTCGTCGCCGGGCCCGACCCCGCGCCGTGCCGCCCGCCGGCGCCGGTACGGCCGGCCGTGCTGGGGGTGGCGATCGCCGTCCACGCGGGCCTGTCCCAGGCCATGTACGCCGGCCGACTGGACCTGCCGGTGCCGGCCGACCAGCTCAGTGGCGCCGCGGAGATCATGTGCTACGGCGGTGGCGGGTCGGAGCTGCTGCTCGCCCTGGCCCTGGTGGCGTCCTGGCGGCCCGGACGCGTCCCGGAGGCCGCCGGCGTGGAGCTGGTCGGCCCCGGGCTCACCGTCCGGGTGCCCGGGGAGCCCGAGCCGGTCCGGCGGGTCGCCGTCCCCGACCGGGAACCCCCGAGGCCACGCGGCCCGCTCACCCCCGCCGAGTACGGCGACGATCTGGACGAACCCGACCCCGCCGGCCTGTAGCCGTCCGGTCAGCGGGCGGCGGCGCGGGAGCGGCGGAGGTCGTAGAGGGCGGCGGCCAGGGCCACGAGCACGAACCCCAGCACCACCAGCAGGCCGTGCCGGAAGGCCGTCGGCCAGCCCTGCGGCAGCGAGCCGAAGAACGCCGAGCCCGCCGCCGCGATGCCGATCGCCGAGCCGAGCCGCTGCCCGGTCTGCAGCACCCCGGCGGCGCTGCCGCCGCCCTCGGGAGGCACCTCCGACAGCGTGATCGCCTGGTTGGGCGAGATCACCAGGCCGCTGCCGATGCCCGCGACCAGCAGCGGCAGCGCGGTCGCCGCGCCCACGCCGGTCCCCGGCACCAGCAGGGTCGCCGCCATGGTCGCCAGGAGGCCCGCGATCACCGTCCCGAGCCCCACCGCGACCAGCTTCCTGCCCGCCCGCCCGACGAGCCTGCCGCCGACCACCGACGACCCGGCGGACCCGAGCGCGAACGGCGTGATCGACAGTCCGGCCAGCAGCGCGCTGTAGCCCTCGCCGCTCTGCAGGTACAGGGTGAAGGCGAAGAAGATCCCGGTGAACCCGGCGAAGTAGAACAGGGCGATGGCCGAGCCTAGGCTGTAGGAACGCCTGGCGAACAGCGCCAGGTTCACCAGCGGTTCTCTGCGGTACAGCCGTTCCCAGAGCACGAACCCGGCCAGCACGAGCAACGCGCCCGGCACGAGCAGCCACTTGGCCTCGCCCTTCCACTGGTGCTGCTGGATGAACGGCAGCAGCAGGGCCGCCACGCCCACGCCGAGCAGCAGCACGCCGACCGGGTCCATGCTCTCCCGCCGCCCGGTCCGGGCCGGCCCGGGGGCGGGCAGCCACTTCCAGGCCAGCGGCAGCAGCGCGATCCCGATGGGCAGGTTGACCAGGAACACCCATCGCCAGCCCTGCGCGGCCCCGAACCCGGTGACCAGAGCCCCGCCGATCAGCGGCCCGGCGGCGGTGGACACGCCGATGGTCGCGCCGAGCGCGCCGAAGGCCCGTCCCCGTTCGTGGCCCAGGAACATCTGCTGGATCAGCCCGGACACCTGCGGGTTCAGCAGTCCGGCCGCCATGCCCTGCACGAGCCTGGCCGCGATCAGCACCGGCATGCTCCAGGCGAACCCGCAGGCCGCGCTGGCCGCCGTGAACAGCACCACGCCCCACATGAACAGCGTCCTGCGGCTCCTGGCGTCGCCCATCCGCCCGGCCGGGACCAGCAGCAGGCCGAATGTGAGCGCGTAGCCCGACAGCGTCCACTGGAGCCCGTCGTCCGAGGCGTGCAGGCCCGCGCGGATCGAGGGCAGGGCCACGTTGACGATGCTCACGTCCAGGCCCGACATGAACGCCGCCACCAGGCACACGCCCAGCGCCCGCCTGCGCGTGTCGAAACCGGATGCCTGCATCGCGACCTCTCTGCGGGACAGGGGCAGCGATCATGATTCCCCCCAGGGTGGGAAATATCGTCCTTGGCGGACAATGATTTCTTTGCCGGGCCCGCGTGAAGGAGCAAGTGATCATGGACACGATGGCCGTGGAGCGGAACGGCATCAACGCCGTCCCCGACAGCGAGCGGCACGGGAGGCCGTCCGATCTGTTCTGGCCCTGGGCGGGGGCGAACCTGTCCCTGTTCGGGGTGGCGTTCGGGGTGTACGTGGTCGGGCTCGGCCTCGGCGTCGTCCCCGCCGTCCTGACCGGCGCCGTCGGGTACGCCTTATCGTTCCTGCTGGTCGGCCTGGTAGCCGTCGCGGGCAGCCGGTCCGGCGTGCCGACGATGACGCTGGGCCGGGCGCCCTTCGGATACCAGGGCAACAAGCTGCCCGCGGTGCTGTCGTACGTCTCGAACGTGGGCTGGGAGATCGTGCTCGTCACGCTCTCCGCGCAGAGCGGCGCCGCCATCCTGCGGCGCGTGGCGCCCGGGATCCCCGAGACGACCGCCACCGCCGGCTGCTTCGCCGTCTCGGCGCTGGTCGTGATCGCCGTCGGCGTGTACGGCCACGCCATGATCATGGTCGTCCAGCGTTACCTGACGTACGCGTTCGTCGTGCTGACCGTCGTCTACATGATCCTCATGGCCCCCAAGCTGGGCGGCTCGCTGGAGACGACGGCGGGCCCCGGCGGCTGGGTGGGCGGTGTCATCCTGGCCATGACCCTGCTCGGCCTGGGCTGGGTCAACTGCGGCGCCGACTACTCCCGCTACCTGCCCGCCGGCTCCCGTCCCAGGTCGGTGGCCCTGTGGACGACGCTCGGCGGCGCGCTGCCGCCGATGGTGCTGCTGGTGTTCGGCGTGCTGCTGGCCGGCGGCGACCCGAAGCTGGCCGAGGCGGCGGGCGGCGACCCGGTGGGCGCGCTGGCCGCGGCGTTGCCGACCTGGTTCCTGCTGCCGTACCTGCTGACCGCGATCGGCGGCTTCCTGGCCGGGGCGATCATGGACATCTACTCGTCGGGGCTGTCGATGCTGGCGCTCGGCGTGCCGGTCCGGCGGCATCTGGCGGTGCTGATCGACGGGGCCCTCATGGTGCTCGGCGGCTACTACCTGCTGTTCGTCTCGGACAACTTCTTCGGCACCTTCCAGGCGTTCCTGGCGATCATCGGCGTGGTGATGGCCGCCTGGGTGGCGATCTTCCTGGTGGACATGTGGCGGCTGCGGGACGGCGGCCGGGCCTACGACGAGCGGCTGCTGCGTCCGGGCGCGCCCGCCCTCAACCCCGCCGGGCTGGTCTCCCTGGTGGTGGCCTCGGTCGTGGGCGTCGGCCTGATCACCTCCGCGGACGAGCACATCGCGGCGGTCGTCGGGTTCCTGATGAGCGACGAGCTGAGGAGCAGCACGTTCGGTGCGGCCAACATCGGCGTGGTGATCGCGCTGGCCGTGGCCGGGGCGCTCTACTTCGTCCTCACCCTGCGCCGCCGCTGACCTTTTCAGGACCGGAAGGCTTCCGTTACTGTTGGTGAGCAGTTATGGACTTTCCGTGGTTGTCTTCCGTATTGCGGTTGCTCAGGTGGTCCGTTCACGGCACCTTCTGGGCACTACTGGCGATCGCCCTGGCGGACGCGCTGGGCGAGGGGCGGTCCGCCGAGGTCGCCGGGGGCGCGCTGCTCGGCGTGCTCTACGGCCTGGGCCAGGTGCTCGAAGGCGCCCCGACGCACTTCGCCGGCCCGGCGCGGCCGTTGCTCGGGCGGGTGTGGCTGGGGCTGGTGACCGGGTGCTGGGCCGTCCTGGCGGTGGCGGCGGCGCCGTTCGTGTGGGCGGCGTTCCCGCTGGTGTTCGCGTACCTGCGGCTGCTGCCGCTGTGGGCGGCGACGTTCGGCGTCACGGTGCTGACGTCGGCGGCGATCATGGCGGCGGGATGGCACGCGGGCGAGCTGTCGGCGGCGCTCGTCGTGGGGCCCGCCGCGGGCACGGCGATGGTCACGCTGCTGGCCCTGGCCTACCGGGAACTGTGCGCCGAGGGCGCCCGGCCGCCGGCCGGATGACGGTCAGTCAGCGTCGGGCCGGCGCCAGATCTCGAACGGCATGGGGGAGCTCATGCGGTCCTTGAACTCGCGGGCCCTGGTCAGGCAGTCGGGGCAGACGGGCTCGGGCACCGACCGGGCCAGGGCCTCCGGGGCCGGCTCGCGCCGGGTGCCCAGCACCGTCCGGTCCGGAGGCAGGCCGGTCTCCGGGTCGATGGTCATCATGGTGACGTTCGCGGCGGTGTAGGGGAACGTGCGCTTGCACGCGAAGCAGGTGCCGATCGTGGTGATGTGGTCGTCTTCCATGGATCCGCCCTCCCTTCACCGCACCGTACCTCGCGGTCAGGGATTGCGGCGCAACGCCCACTCGACCGCGGGGCAGCGGTCCATCACGACGTCGAGCCCGGCGTCGAGGGCACGCTGCGCGGCCGCCTCGTCGATCACGCCGATGGGCAGCCACACCGCGCCCGCGCCGGCCGCGATGGCCTCGTCCACGACCTGGCCGGCGAACTCCGAACGCCGGTAGACCGCCACCACGTCGGGCTTGACCGGCACCTCGGCCAGTGACGTGTAGCCCGGCTCGCCCAGGACCGGCCTGCCCTCGGGGTGGACCGGGATGATCTTCTTGCCGCGCGCCTGGATGCGCCGGGCCTGGTCGTGGGCCGTGCGCTGCGGGTCGTCCCCCAGCCCCACGAACACCCACGTCCCGGCCTCGTGCAGCAGGTGCCTGATCACGCGCTGATCCGCGAAACGGTCGTCCATGCAGGCGTCAACACGCCGGGCGCGCGCGGGCTTCCCGGCCTACGCCTGGGCGGTCGGCAGCACGACCACCTGGCGCAGGTTGACGTGCCGGGCCCGGCTGACCGTGTAGCCGATCAGGTCGGCGATCTCCTCGGCGGTCAGCGGGGTGAACGCCTCGAACATCCCGGCGAGCTGTGCGCCCAGCTCGGCGTTGTCGATGTGGTCGCCGAGCTCGGTCGCGGTCAGGCCGGGTTCGAGGTTGGTCACGCGTACGCCCCTCGGCCCGAACTCCGGGCGCAGCGAGGCCGACAGGTGGGTCAGCGCGGCCTTGGTCGCGCCGTACACGGCGTAGTTGGGGAAGGTGACGTGCGCGCCGATCGAGGAGATGTTCACCAGGTCGGCCGTCCGGCCCGCGTCGGCGGCGGCCAGCAGGTCGGCCGTGAAGGCGCCGGTGACGCGGAGCACGCCGGCGACGTTGGTGTCCAGCATGCGCGTCCACTCGTCGAGGCGGCCGTCCTCGACGGGGTTCGGCAACATCACGCCGGCGGCGTTGACGACCAGGTCGGGACGGCCCAGCCCGGTGTGGACGATCTCCACGGCGGCGGCCACGCTCGCGTCGTCTGTGACGTCCACGGTGACGGGCAGCGCGGTGCCGCCGTCGGCGTTGATCTTGGCTGCCAGCTCGGCCAGCCGGTCGGCGCGGCGGGCGAGCAGGGCCACCTTGACGCCGTTGGCGGCCAGGAGACGGGCCGTGGCCTCGCCCATGCCGCTGGCGGCCCCGGTCACGACGGCGATGCGGCCCGAAAGGTTCTCGTAGTTCGTCATGGCTCTCACCCTGGCCGAGCCGGACGGACTTACCCAGCGCACGGCTTTTCCTGGTAACGGCGGTACTACCCTGAAGCGGTGGAAGGTGATTTGGGGCAGTTTCTCCGTTCTCGTCGGGCCCGGATCCATCCGGCGGACGCCGGGCTGCCCGCGTCGGGGCGGCGGCGGGTCAGCGGCCTGCGACGCGAGGAGGTCGCGCTGCTCGCGGGCGTGAGCGTCGACTACTACATCCGCCTGGAGCAGGAACGGGTCCAGAACGTCTCCGACGCCGTGCTCGACGCCGTCGCCCGCGTCCTGCGCATGGACGACACCGAACGCGCCCACCTGCGCGACCTGCTCCGCCCCGCCAGGCACGTGAGCAGGCCGGTCCTGCGGCCCGGACTGGGCAGGCTGCTGGACCTGGCCGACGGCATGCCCGCCTTCGTCCTCGGGCCCCGGATGGACGTGCTGGCCTGGAACGCGCTGGCCGACCGCGTCAGCGGCTTCGCCGGCGTCCCGGAGGGCCGGCGCAACCAGCTCCTCCAGGTGTTCCTGGCGCCGCACACGCGCACCCTCTACCGCGACTGGCCCGAGGTGGCCGCCGAGACGGTCGCCTACCTGCGGTTGTACGCCGGCCGCCACCCCGAGGACCCGCTGCTGGCCGGGCTGGTCGCCGAGCTGTCGGCCGCCCCCGACTTCGTCCGCCTGTGGGCCGAGCACGGGGTCGCCGAGAAGACGTACGGGACCAAGCGCATGCGCCACCCGGAGCTGGGCGACCTGGACTTCGAGTACGAGACCCTGGCCGTGCCCGGTCAGCCCGACCTGGTGATCGTCATGTACACCGCCGACCCGGAGTCGGCGACCGGCCGCACGGTCGCCCGGCTGCGGGAGGAGATCGGCTCCTCGCGGGAACTCGCCCGGTCCGGCCGTGGTTGACCCGGACCCCGGCCGGTGGGCATCGTGGGGCGGGTGACCGCCGATGACGTCGCTCTGACCAACCTCGACCAGCCGCTGTTCGACGGGTCGGGCGCCACCAAGCGCGACCTGGTCGACTACCTCGACGCGGTCGCCGACCGCATCCTCCCCGCGCTGCGCGGACGGGCGCTGTCGGTGCTGCGGGTACGGCCGGGCCAGGAACCCTTCATGCAGAAGAACCTGCCCAAATACGCCCCTTCCTGGATCAGGACGGTCAGCGTGTGGGCCGAGGCGTCCCGCAGGCAGGTGTCGTACGCGCTGTGCGACGACCGGCGTACCCTGCTCTGGTTCGCCAACCAGCGGGCCGTCGAGTACCACCCGGCGCTGTTCCTGGACGGCCGTCCCACGCACATGATCCTCGACCTCGACCCGCCCGAGGGCGGCGACTCCTTCCCGCTCGCCGTACGGGCCGCCCACCTGGTACGCCAGGCGCTCGACGACGCCGGGCTGGCGGGCGCGGTCAAGACCAGCGGGGCCAAGGGGGTGCACGTGTTCGTCCCCGTCCCGCCGGGCACGGCCATGGTGGACCTGGCCGCGGCCACCCGGGCCCTGGCCGCCCGCGCCGAGCGGTTCGACCCGGCGCTGGCCACGACGGCGTTCATCAGGGAGGACCGCGCCGGCAAGGTGTTCATCGACTCCACCAGGGCCGGTGGCGCGACGGTCGTGTCGGCCTACAGCCCGCGGGTGCGGCCGGGCGTGCCGGTGTCGTTCCCGGTCGCGTGGGACGAGCTCGACCGGGTCTCGCCCGCCGACTTCACCATCCACACCGCGGCCGGGCTGCTCGGCGACCGCGACCCGTGGGCCGAGCTCATGCCTGAGCCGCGCGAGCTGCCCGCCGACCTGGTCGCGGAGGGGCACACGATCCCGGTGGCCCGCGTCCAGGCGATGCACGAGGGCAAGCGTCGTGCCCGCGCCCGGCGAGCCGAGTCACCGTAGTGTCCGGATATTGACGCATTGGCGTAGGCCGAAAGACCTTCTCAGGGGTGCGTCGGCGGGTTACTTTCCGAATCGTTGCGGCTCGAGGGACTTCTCCGCATCTCACTCCCAGGGGAGCCTGCATGCGCAGAATCATCATGGCGTTGATCACCGCCCTCGCCATACCCGTCGCCATGGCGGTCCCGGCGAGTGCGGGCCCGCTCGACGACGTCTTCGCCAAACTGCTGGTGAAGCAGGTCGAGGGCGAGAACGTCCGGAAACACCTGGAAGCGCTTCAATCCATCGCCAACGCCAACGGCGGCACCCGCGCCGCCGGCACACCCGGCTACAACGCCTCCCGCGACTACGTGGCGGGCAAGCTGCGCAGGGCCGGTTACAAGGTCACGCTCCAGCCGATCAACTTCGTCCAGAGCTGGACCGAGAACAGCCCTCCCACGCTGGACCGGACCGCGCCGGACGCCAAGTCGTACATGCCGAACGAGGACTTCTCTACCTTCCAGCCCTCACCCGCCGGCGACGTGACCGCGCAGGTCCAGGGCGTGGACCTGACCCTGCCCCCGACCCCCGCGCCCAGCTCGACCAGCGGTTGCGAGGAGTCGGACTTCGCCGGGTTCGTCGCCGGGCGCATCGCGCTCATCCAGCGCGGAACCTGCGCGTTCGCCCAGAAGATCCGCAACGCGGGCCGGGCCGGCGCGTCCGGGATCATCGTGTTCAACGAGGGCCAGCCGGGCAGGACCGACGCGTTCCCGCTGGACATCGGCGAGTGGCGGGCGAACGTGCCCATGGTCTTCGCCGACTTCGCCGTCGGCAACGAGCTGGCCACCGGCACGCCGACCGTGCGGCTCAAGGTCGACGCCGACCTCGTCCTCGGCACCAACGACAACGTGATCGCCGAGTCCCGGTTCGGCGACCCGCGCAACGTCGTCATGGTCGGCGGGCACCTCGACAGCGTGACCGTCGGACCGGGCATCAACGACAACGGCTCGGGCAGCGCGACCATCCTTGAGGTCGCCGAGGAGATGGCGCTGTTCCCGGTCAGGAACAAGGTGCGCTTCGCGTTCTGGGCCGCCGAGGAGATCGGCCTGCTCGGCTCCGACCAGTACGTCGAGTCGCTGTCCCAGGCACAGCGCGACAAGATCAGGGTCTATCTGAACTTCGACATGGTCGCCTCGCCCAACTACGCGTACAAGCTGTACGACGGCGACGACTCCGACGGCCAGGGCTCGCCGGCCGGCCCGCCCGGATCGGCGCAGATCGAGCGGCAGCTCGCCGACTTCTACGCCTCCCGCCACCTGCCCACCGTGGGCACCGACTTCGACGGACGCTCCGACTACGGGCCGTTCATCGCCGTCGGCATCCCCGCGGGCGGGATCTTCACCGGCGCCGAGGGCATCAAGACGGCGGAGGAGGCCGCGCTGTTCGGCGGCGTCGCCGGACAGCCCTACGACGCCTGCTACCACCAGGCGTGCGACACGATCGCCAACATCAACGCGACCGCGCTCGACGTGGACGCCGACGCGGTGGCCGACTCCACGGCCAGGTTCGCCTTCGACCTGCGCGGCATCCCGCCGCGTACCGCCGCCGCCGCGAAGTCCGCTCTCACTTCGCAGTCGGCACGCTGAGCACGCGATCCCGGGCGGGCCGCCGCCCGCCCGGGGTCCTTCAGTGCGTACGGCTCGGGGAGCGCAGGGCGGCCACCGCGGCGGCGGGGTCGTCGGCGAAGAAGCGGATCGAGGTGACCTCGGCCCGCTTCCCCAGCGGCCGGACCGCGACGACCGGCTCGGTGAGCTCCACCGTCACGTTCGTCCGGGACGCGACGGCGACGCCCAGCCGCCCGCCGTCCACGCTGATCAGGCCGGTCTCGTTGTAGCTCTGGGCGGTCCGGACCGAGGCGATGAGGTCGCGCGGCACGCGGAGGTCGAAGTAGGCGGCGTACCGGACGCGCAGCTCGTCCTCGGTGACCACGTGGGGCCTGGTGACGCAGGCGGCGGCCATGAAGGCGACGAACATCAGGCCGTACAGGTCGCCGACCAGCACCGGGACCCGTATCGGCGCGGGCACGTCGTTCGCCACCAGCAACAGGTCCACGACCGCTGTCTCGACGGCCATCGCGAACGTCAACAGGCCCAGCGTGAACGCCTGCTCCTTGGCGTACGGCACGGCGGTCGCGCCCGCCGGGACGCCGTGCCGCCGCCTGGTCGCCCACAGCCCCACGCTGGTCAGGCCCGCCAGCTCGAACCTGAGAACCGCCCGCACGACGCCCATCATCACGTCTTCTCCTCTTTCGGCTCGGTCTCCGACAGCTTGCTGAACACCCGCCGGAGCACCTCCGCCTGCGCGGGCGACAGTTCCTCGGTCATCGCCTCCATCCACGACAGATCGGCCCCGGGCCCGGACGGCACCATCGCGGCCAGCTCGTCCGGGATGTGGGCGGCCATGTCCTCGGCGAGCGGCCCGACCCGCTCGTCCCCGGCCTGCGCGCCGGCCAGCTCGTCGAGCCGCCGGTACAGCGCGTGCCCGGCGTCGAGCCTCCCCGGGTCGGTCATGGGCCTCATCAGCTCGGCCAGGTTCGCCTGGCCCTGCTCGTCGGACAACATGGTGGCCAGGGTCAGCAGCTCGTGGTCGAACGCCCCGAAGACCGACCCCCCGCCGCCCAGGTCGCGCAGCACGGCCGCCGCGTCGGGGGACACCATCGACTCGGTGCTCAGGTCGGGCTGCGCGAGCAGCGCCGCCAGCCGCGCCCGCCGCGCCGCGATGGCCTCCTGCTGCCTGGCCAGATCGGCGTCCAGCTCCCGCAACGCCTCCCGGAAGTCCGCGCCCCGGTCGTCGGTCAGCGCGTCCCGCAACTCCTCCAGCGAGAGCCCGAGCCCGGCCAGATGCCGCACCCGCGCCAGCCGTACGGCGTCGCGCAGCCGGTACTCGCGATAGCCGTTGGGAAGACGTTCAGGCTCGGGCAGGAGTCCCAGGTGGTGGTAGTAGCGCACGGTACGGGTGGAAACCCCGACCAGCGCGGCCAACTCGCCGATCCGCATGCCCTCATTGAACAGTTTGACGTCGCGTCAAGGTCAAGCCGGTGGGGTTCCGGCTCTCTTGCTGCTCGGAAGGGGCTTCGGGGGTCTGTGTTGATCTTTGGGAGCCAGACGGGGAGCCACTGCTCTACCCGGCCTGCGGTTTGAAGATCTTGTCCATCACGACCGCGCCCCTGGTCAGGGCCGGCCTGATCTCTTGCCGGTAGACGGTCTCGGTCACGTGCGTTGACGAGTGACCGACGATGCGGGCGATCTCCTCGATCGCCACGTCGTGAGCTGAGAGCAAGGACACGAAACTGTGCCGAAGCTCACGCGGGCACCAGTTGGTGCCGATCCCCGCTGCATCTGCGATGAGTCTGAACTCCCGCCAGATGTAGTAGCGGTTCATCGGTGTTCCGTCTTCTCGACGGAACACGTGTGCGGTGTCTTCTCCTCGTTCTCCCGTCGCGAGGCGTTCTGCTGCCCTGGCCTTGTGCAGCTCGGTCAGCACTTGGACACCCCACTTGGGGACTTTGAGGACGCGGCGGGATTTCGGTGTTTTCGTGTCTCCGTTGACTCGCTCGGCGCGGTAAACCGCGACGGTTCCTGCTTTTATGTCTACCTCCGTCCACCTGAGCGCGCGTGCTTCCTCGGTGCGTATCCCGCAGAGCAGGCACAGGATCACATAAGCCTTGATCGGGCTTGTGAGTGCTGCGTGAATGACAGTCCGTGCCTGTGCGAGGTTCAAGGCTTTCGACGGGCGGCCTTGTTGCCCTTCCGGAACGTCGACGAGGCTCGCGACGTTTCGCTGAACTTTCTCTCTCTTCTGGGCGTGACGTATCGCCCATTTAACGATCTGATGGATGAGACGTAGCGTGCGGGTCGAGAGCTCTTCTGCTCTTTCGTCCAGCCAGTCATCAAGCTCATCGGCGGTGAGCTTCTTGAGCTTGATGCGGCCGATGTAGGGAGTTATCTGGTGCACAACCAGTGAGCGATAGCTCTTGATCGTGGACTCGGCTCTTCCCTTCAGGCCCTTCTCCAGCCAGTCGTTGATGCAGTCCTCCACGGTGTAGCCCTGCTCTGTCTTGATGCCTGCCTCTAGCTCCTGGACCAGTTCGATGAGCTTGTCTTTGACCTCAGCCTTGGTCCTGCCCTTCCGCTTGGGCCGTTGACGCTTGCCCTTCGCGTCGAATCCGAGCGACAGGGCTCCCGTGTACCCGTTCCCTTCTCGATAGATACTCGCTTGATATTTGCCTATGTAGACTGTCGCCATCCGCTCTCCTTTCGAGGGGCTACTTAGCGGGGCGTGTCCCGGCCGGCTGTCGAGGCGTACCACCCGTTTCGTGGTGACCGGGACTCTTCTTGTGGTGTTCTATGTATTCATCGATGGCCTTACGGATGACATGGGCCACGTCTCGATCCTGTCCGAGAGTGTGAGCCGGGCTGCATTGCAGTGCAGTGCACTTTCCATAATCAGTCTTGATCGATCTGTTCAAGCGATGTGATGAAGTCGGCCAGATGCTGATCGGTGATCCTTCTAGACCGCCCGATCTTTATGCTGTGAAGTTGGCGGGTTCTGATGAGCTGATAGATCTTGTCTCGGCCTACACCTAGTAGTTCGGCTACCTCCTCGACTTTGTATGCCTTCAGGTGCTTCGCCTCCCTTTGTCGGCTCTGACTTCTTCGGTGGGAGTCCACCTCAATGCGACTGGGTGCCGTCGCGGTGGAGTCGGCGAGCGTGGTTCCACAGTCGGCGGCCAAGCCTGAGGCGTAGGCCGGTGCTGTTGCAGCGGGGGCAGAAACGCCAGCCAGACAGCCCGAAGGGGTAGGGGATACGGCCGGTGCCGTGGCAGCGGCGGTGTTCACGGAATGGGCGGATGTAGCAGAGGACGGCGTAACGGAGAGTGAGCAGGATCGGGATGGCGATTGCTGCGGAAGCGATCAGCATGTCTGTGGGCAAGAAACCACCTCCTGTGGGGGTTCTGGAGCTAGCCGGCGGGCAGGCTGCTACCTGCTACATGCCTGGTCAGATGTCCTTTCGGGGTGCTAGCGAGGGTGCTTCCGGAAGCAGGCGCATCTGCTTCCGGAAGCACCACTCGGCCTACTCGGCGGAGCGGCTTTGGCTACGGTCCGCAATGGCTTGAGCGAGGTCGGCGCGGTAGATGCCGCGTCTGGTGTGCTTCTTGCCGTCGATGCGGCGGCCGATGGGACCGACCTTGACCTTGTGGGGCTTCAGGGCGCTGGTGAGCTGTTCGGAGCGCCACCCGCCGTAGACCTCTGGCCTCAACTCGGCCAACCGCTCAGACAGGATGGCGTTCCATGCAGCGTCGTCCCCGGCCGGCCAGACCCGCGCGAGATCTGCCAGCAGGTCATAGGCGGGCGGTTCGGGCCGGGGCCGGGTGTCGGGTTCGGGCATGGCGCCCGCCTTCACCCGCATCTCGATCGCGCGTGCGATCACCTGTTTGGCCTGGTCGCCGTTGACCTCGAAGCTTCGACGCGCACCGGGCTTGCCTATGCCGACGACCACGCCCCAGCCGGCGTCGCGCGGATCGGCATCGTCTCCCGGCTCGAACACGGTTGCCCGGTATCCCGCCTTGTACATGCCGGTGCCGAGGATCATGTCGTTGGCGACTTGATCGCGTACCGACATGCACACACGGGTGTTGATGTTGCGAGTGATCCCCGTGGGCAAGCTGTCCTTGTCCGGGATCTGGGTGTCCAGGAGCAGGATCACACCGAGCGCACGCCCTAGCTTGATCACCTTTTCGCACAGTTCCCCCGCCTCCGCACCGTGGTCCTTGTGCTGGAAGAGCTCTTGCGCCTCGTTCAGGAACACCACCAGCGGATGCAGGCCGCTGTCCTTGCGGGTGGCCAGCTCGGGGGTGACCTTGTTCTCCGGGGCCATGCCGAGCGCGTGGTAGTGGGCGATCTTCGCTGCTCGCTGCTGGCACTCGGTGTGATACAGCCACCTGATCAGGGCGGCGGCCCTGCCGATGGTCTCGTCGTCCTGGCCGTTCCCGTACTCGGCGCAGACGGGTTCGACGGCGCTGAAGTCGCCGACCCCCTTGAACTCATAGCCGCGCAACTCGGCGCGAGGGTCGAGAGCGGCGGCCAGCACCAGCAGTCGCAGAAGGTTCGTCTTCCCCGAACCGGGCTGTCCGCCGATCAACCAGTTCCGGAAGATCAGTACAGCGTTGACGATCTCCATACGCGGCGTGATGAACAGGGGGAACGACTTGAACACGTCCACGCTGCCGCCCCTCAGCAGCGGCCAGGACGGCGTCTGCATCTGGCCGGCGGGTTGGTAGCCGACCCACAGCGCCAGCCGTCCAGGATGGCCCTGGGCAGGCTCAGGCCACACTTGGTCCAGCGGCAGCCGCATCCCGGACGCCAGCTTGCCTCGGCGGGCCACGACGTCGGCGGCCTCCACGCCGAAGGGCAGATCCACGATGGCCAGATGCCCGGGTCCGTCCCGGTGGATCTCCTCCGGGAAGCTGATCGCATGCTGGTCCTTTGCGACAGCCTGATTGATCGCGGATATGCCGGTGCTGAGCAGGCCACGCCTGACCAGATCGGCGGTGAGCTTGCGATAGCGCGGCCCGTGGGTGACGTGGTCAGTGATCGGCTTGTCGGCCG
Source organism: Nonomuraea sp. NPDC052265 (assembly GCF_044547985.1). Lineage (NCBI taxonomy): Bacteria > Bacillati > Actinomycetota > Actinomycetes > Streptosporangiales > Streptosporangiaceae > Nonomuraea > Nonomuraea sp. NPDC052265. The sequence goes on along the minus strand of NZ_JBIUBJ010000011.1, from coordinate 88,481 downwards.
GACGTCCGGCACGCGCCAGGATGGGCATCAATATGGCCAGCACCGCTGGCCATGCCCAGTCCGGCACTGTTACGTCCAGTGCGAGCAGGGTCGCCACCGACGCCACCGTCAGCAGGCACATCAGCAGCAGGATCGACCAGCGCCAGCGCGATTGCCGCTCTCGCTGCTTGTCCAGCTTCAGCCACGTCGCAGGGTCGTTGCGGTCTGCGGCGGCCTGCCGCAGCGCGTGGTTGCCCTCTTCAGCGCTCGCCCACCGCAGCACGCGGGCAATTCCGGAAACGATCCCGAACGGTGCATACACCCCCGCCTTGATTGCGTACTTGGGCAGGCGAATCGAGTGGTACCCGAGCACGTAGGCGGCATCCCTTGCCCACCAGGCGAGCATCGCGCGTCGACCGGCACTCGTGCGGATCCATGGCGGGACGATGGGGGCGCGCCCCTGTCCGGTCTGTGACCGGTCAGGGGGCGTGCCATCGTCGGGCGGATCAACCGGCGGCCCGGTCGCTGATCGATCTTCAGGAACCGACTCTCGATCGAAGAAGGCGTCCTCTTCCGCGCGTTGGTCGTCGTCCTGTCTGGGAGGAGCGCCGGCACTACTGGCCGAGTCTTGGTCGGGCGGACCTGTCCAGATGAACCCCGAGAGCGGGGCAGTGAAGGAGTGATCAGGCGTGTGGTCGGGGCCGGACTGCGGTCGTGTCATGAGCCGCAGTCCTTCCTGGTTGGCGCGAGAAGGCCGGCCTGCTCGGCAAGCTCGTCACGCAAGTAGGACAGAGGGTCGGGCTCGCCATCCGCGGCGGCGCTGAGGGCTGCTCGTATGGCTGCGATCAGGTTCGCGCGGTGTAGTCGCCTCCTGCTGATGTCGGTTCGGAGCCGAGAGATCTCCGCGACCAGAACGGGCGTGTCCTGTAGGGCAGCGGTAATGAGCTGCCAGAGGTCGGCGAGGGTGGAGGTGGAACGGGCGAAGTTGGCGAGTAGTTCGCGGGCGGTGTCGTTGCGGTCCAGGACCTCCTGAAGATCGGAGTCAGGGTAGGGAAGTCGGTAGGTCACTGAGGCATCACCTTCTTCGGTCGATGAACAGGTCAGGAACCGGATGTGATCCAGCCCAGGAACGCGCGTAGGGCGCGGTCGATCTCAGGGGCCAGCGTGGTCGCGGCCAGCAGAAAGCCGAACACCGCGCAGACGAGGGCCATCCACAGGCGCAGCTTCAGGTAACGCACGGCCAGCACCACGGCCACAGCGAGCAGCACCACCAGGGGAATCGAGACGGTCAAGTGTCATCACCCCCTTCCAGGCCAAGGCGTTGGATGTGGACGAACACCGGATCAGATGCCGTCGTGACGGGCCTTGCGGCGGCGCCAGCGGGAACGGGCACGGCACTTGACGCAACGCTTGCTACCGGACTCCAGCACGGCACCACAGGGGCACCCACGGGTCAGCGGGATAGTGCGCAGCAGTGATCACCTCCTTCGAGATGTGCCCTGGTGGGGGAGAGGCGTGGCTCTCGGGGGGCCCTCCTTGCGGCGGGCGTAGATGAGCACGGACCGAGCCGCGTGCTCGACTTCCGAACGGGGATCGCTGAACGGGTCCTGCCGGCGGTCGGCGCGGCGGATACCGCATGCCAGGACCACGAACACCATGAGCACGACCAGCGCGGACGCCAGTGCGAGGGTGACGATCAAGAGTGGGATGTCCACTCAGGCCCCCGGTGGAGGCGGATCGGGGCTGATGGAGTCGCGGTAGGACCACCAGGCATCCCACCGCGCCATGCCGGCGTCCATGATTGCGGTGACGCTGTATTCGACCGGGCCGAAGCACGTCGCGGCGCTGTAGTGGCCCTGGTCCGGGTCGCTGAGGTGGAGGTCCGAACCGATCAAGCGCGCGATGTGCTGGATCTCGGCCTTCTTCTCCTCGTCGGTGCCGAACAGGACACTGACGGCGACCTTGGATGCGTGCGGGACGGGCAGCTCCGGTCGAGCTTCCAGATAGCTCGCCAGAGCGTGAAGCCCTTCGATGAGGCGAGCCCGGTGACCGTCGGGAAACGTGCCGTACATCATCGGAGTTCAGCTCCTTTCGAATCGTGCGCGGCAGACAGTGAGCGCGTCCGGGCAGGTCTCCAGCGCGTCGGCCATGGCGTGAAGCGCGATGACCACCAGCAGGAGCAGCGTGGCGATGAGAACACCGGAGTTCAGCCCGTCCGTGGCGTTGTCCAGCAGTTCCGCCACGGTACGGAGAAGCGTGATCAAGCGGGAGAGTCGTGCCTCTTCGAGACCGATCACTGTTGATCACCTCCCGTCCGTCATCGGTGGCTTCATCTGCTGACCCCCTTGGCCGAGGCGCCGTGTAGGGGGCCCTACACGAAGCACCGTACAGGCCCCCCTACACGGCCGTCAAGGGGGGGCTGTACGAGTTGGGTATAGTCCCCCCTGTCCGGACCGCGTACGCTGGCGCGCATGGCTAAGGAAGGCGTGAGCGAGGCGGTACTGTCCGCGCTGGCTGACCTCGAACGCGCTTTCGATGCAGCGCTTATGGCGATTGATGCGGATACCGACCACAACCGGGCGTACAACGGCGCAACGGAGCTGGTGGAAACGCTGAGACGTCTCTTTGAGACCTCTGGCAACCAAAGAGCACTTTCAGCGGCCCGCATTTTCGAGCAAGAGGAGATGTCGTTGGCTGGACTTGCCGACCGCATCGGGGTATCGAAAGCACGTGCAGCTCAGCTGATCAAAACAGCCAAGGACACCAGGGCTCGAAACGAACGGGATGAACGTGTCTCGCTCGGTCTAACGAAAGTTGCGATATCAGCGGCGCATGCATCCCGGCTAGCCGCAAAAAAAGCCGAGGACTCCGACACCCAAGACGGAACAACGAAGGGAAACTAGGGTGAGCGAGCGGACAGAGGTAATCGTTGAAGTCTGGCCGGTATCGGCAGACGACATCGGGCTTTGGCTAGTAAGCGGAAAGGACGCATGGCGTTCCGACGCCGTTCGACAGGACAGCGATCCGCATACTGCCGTCACAGACCTTCTGTCCGCGAACGACGCTGAAGATGGAGTCAAGCTGTTGCATTCGACTTCATGGCGAGCGGAAGACACCGCAGTAGTTCTCACCTATGTCGCCGTTATCGGGTGCAACGCGTTCGTCCGGGATAAGTGGAAGAGTGCAGCGCCCATCAGTCCGGCCTTGCCGGACGCGGTAGGCAAGCCGATCCCGGTTGAAGCGACGGAAGCACCCATCCCGCGGTACATCGATGTACTCATGCATGGGCTTCGACACTTGCAGTTCCTTCTGCAAACGGACTCTGCCGCCCGGTCGGCGCTGTGCGGAAGGTGGCCGGACCATCTATCGGCGTTCCGGCCGGCACTCGCAGGGATGTATGACCACGAGCATGGACAGGAACCGATAACGCTTCCTGAAGGGCAGGAAGCTCGCTAACGATCTGCGCAGAAACGGAGGCGACAGGGGTGCAGGACGAGGAGAGGCTAGAAAAGCTCGACTTGCAGGTGCAAGCCGAGAAAGCCCGCAAGGATCACATACACTTGCAGCAGCGAGCCATAGAAGCTCTCAAAGGTCTGCTGGCACGAACGCTCAACGAAGATCTGCCGGTGATTAGCTGGTCGATTCACAGCAATCCTGCTAAGGAAGCCCTCACCGGTACATGTGACGCCGAGGAAGTCGGTCAGCGGCTCAGGGATTTCGAGGTATGGCGTGAAGCTCTCAATGCCACGCCGCAACCGGACGAAACAACGAGTCAGGGCGGAACGACAGTACACGCCGTGGTGACGGATAATTACTTGGAGCTTTCTATCTCGCTCGTTGCTGACGTCTGACTCGGGAGCAAGTCAGGAGAATCGCGGTGGTGGCAAACAGGAGAAGCCCTCAGATCTGGCACCTGACTAACGGCCAGGATGTCGGTCCAGTCTGAGAGTCCTCGTCGCCCCAGCGAGCGGGGGAGTGGCGTTACGGTCGGTTGAGGAGCCGGCACGCCGGCCAGAGGGGCTTACAGAGGTTAGTTCGCGGTTTCCCGCTTGAAGGGCGCTGCACCCAACCCCTGTAGCAAGTAGCGCAGGCATTTTGCGCACGAAAAGACCGAGTCGTTGCCACCTTGTCGCGCACAAGTATGTCCGCTGGACGGATCCTTGTGCGGCATATCATTTAGTATCAACTGTGCCAGGGTGAGAAGGAACCCTACCTGAACGATATGCGTTTTGATCTCCGGAGTACTGACCTTTCTCGCCGCTAGAGTGAGTAGGGCGCGTATTTCGGAAATTGCTATGCCCGCGACGGTGAGTACGCGATCCTCGTGCTTCAGGTTCTTCTGTGACTCGTTGAGCAGCATGTATCTTAGGGCTGATACTCCGTCGAGAGTGGCATGGGGGATATCGGAGACTACCCAGACATCGCAGTCCAAGCGATATGCGGTTACCGGCGTCGTGTGGCTGGCGATGTAGTCTTGCCTAGCAGTGATTCCCATTGACCTTGTCCTCCATGCATTCACTGGCCGCCCGAAGGAGCTGGCTAGCGCGGGATTTGGACACACCGAGCTTTGTTGCTAGGCCAGCTATCGACAGGTTGTCCGAGCGCCGCAATCGTGCAGCCGAATTAGCGCGAGCCAAGGCGGCAGCATCCGCCAATTCCCGCAGGCAATCCGCCAGTTGCGTTGCCATCTGATATGCCTGCTCGGAGTCACACATATCTCGGAGCGCCGCGTCGACCCTCTCGTAGGCACGTCGCACGGCAACGATGTCCGGAGTAAGCTCCTGAGAAGCTTCGTTATTGTCGTTCAAGCAATCACCCCCTTACGCTCTCTATGGATTAGTCCTTACGCGCCCTGGCGCGAGAATCTAAATAGATGTGCCACAGTGCAGTAGCGTTGTAGCCGTCGCGTATGTCATCGATACTTAGGCCGAAGCGGTCGAAGAACTCGACTCTGGACAACGCCGGTAGGGCTGCGTAGCGCTCTCCCAATCGGCTAGCGACATCGCGCCCAGGCAGTGCAAGTGCCGGGTCCTCCGATACCGCTTGCTCCCGCGATGCCTGCCGGTCTATGTAGTCGATGGCCTTAGTGATGATGTGAATATTTGTGCCGACTTCCTTGGCTATTTGAGCTGGATTTAGGCCCATCGCGCAAAGGTCGGCAATGTCATTCAGCACCGCGCGTGAGATTTTCGTCATGACAGGCACCCCGCCCAGCGGAGGCGACCAGTAGCGCAATGGGGGTTGGCGTCGGTGAGACGCGTGTCTCCGTCGCGCAGTCGGCCAAGAGCGGAAGCCGCGCGCCATCGAGCACCCAGGCCGTTCATGGGCTCGACTGTACTACACCATGCTATAGCTCACCAGGCATGTCGTATCTCGCTTGCCACGGTATCGCCTACCTAGCGTTGACCTGTGGCCGATCAAGAGCTGGCGTGGAAGCCCGGAATCCCCCGATGGGTTCAGGTTTATGAGGACATCAAGAGCAAGATCGAGGGCGGCGAGCTTGCGCCAGGAGATCAGGTGCCGTCTGTCCTGAGGCTTCAGCAGATCTACGGCATTGCCACTGCGACTGGCCAGAAGGTCCATCGGGCGTTGCGTAAGGACGGGCTGATCAGAACGGAGCCCGGCATGGGCAGCTTCGTGACGGAACGTCCGAGCGTAGGGTAGCGATGGGCCAGCGTCGGCGGGTGTTACCGTATGCCTCCGGCGGGGACGCTCCGGCTCCGGGCAGCCCAAGATCACGGCGAGCGGTCGATTAGTGGCTGTGGTGGAAGCCCGCCCGTGTGCCGTCGTCTAGCAGACCAGCTGCGGGGCCGCCTTCTCTCCATCACAGCCATGACATCGGACGCGCGGTCGGGGCAGCCTCGCGGCTGGCCCGCTATCTCGTGGCGGGGACGACGGCAGACGGCCACACCACTTGGTGCCTCCTATAGCCGGCGTGCCCTCTCAACGTGCTCTTCTAGTAGGGCCAACGTGTCCTCAAGGGCTTCTTTGTCTGACGGCAAAAAAGTGGTCGAATGGGCCAAACGGTTTCGGAACGAGCGCAGATTATGGAGCTGTGCACTCTCAACGCGATCCAACCCGGCGAGCCGTTCGTAACGACTTAGCGATACAAGAACATTATTTGGGCGTTCCCCTGTGTCATTTTCAATTCGATCGCGTATCGCTGTTTCTAGCTCTGCCCAGCGGACCATGAATTTGCCGACGATCTCATAATCAATTGTAAATTGTTCGGCTTGCTTTACGGTTGCATCACTCACCGTCGCGCCCAAATACTTCCGAGCATGAAGAAGGAATGATTTGACGCCGACTAGGTGAAATTTCTGGCCAGTCCTCTGTAGCATTTCCGACACAAGTTCAGGTCGAGGCCCTAGCATCTTGCCGTGCTGCTCGCGAGCCCAGTCCTCCTTGTGGTCGTTAGTAACCAGAAGAACCGACTTATTTCTGCGCCGAGCTTCTTCTAGAAGCTGTCTCCAAATCAAATAGTCGCCGATAGGGTTGTCGGACTTCTTTTTGTCGGCATAGCCCGGTGGAATCTTTTCGGCAATGCGACGCAATCCCTCTTTTCTTTCCTCCTCGACGTTGGGAAGCGGGGGCCCTACTTTGCCGTCAAGGAGGCTCTCGATCTGTCGAAGGATCGGATCGGTCCGTAAGGAGGTTTCTACTTCGAGATCGAATTTGAAGGAAGCCGCCGCCGCGTCAAAGAGGTCTGCGCGAGATTTCTCTATCAAAGATTCGAGTTCGGACATCTTGGATGGAGAGAGGCCGCGTCGGTTTCCAAACGCCCGTATGTGTTCAATAATCAACTTGTATGGGCCGCCAACATCTTCAAGCATTTTAGTTGTTGCACTAGAGCATTCTTTGATTACGTCGAGTCGTCGTTCGAGCAGCTCGCGACCAACTTGATTCGCGACCCATAGTCGGTCGTTAAGCAAACGTATTGACGCAAGATATTCTTCGCGAGCCTGATTGTTAAAACGATAGAGGTCGAAGAGGGCGTTCGTGTCGAAGGAAATCAATCCAGAAACCATGAAATGCTTGACGTCTTCATCGGTTGGAGGGAAATAACCGGGAAAATGATCTCGTAGCCCGCCCGGTTCGCCTAAGGCGTCAGCATGGGCGTTCGTGTCGGTCATGAACCTAGCCTAGCCACAACGCAAGGAACACGCCCAAGGATCGGCGATACGAGCAGCGTAAGCACCGTATCTGCCCAACATTCAGAGCGTGATTGGCTGACGAACTGGTCGGGGCCAAGTAGGGAGCCACGCAAGGCGAACGAGTCTGAACGGAGCTGGACTCTGATGTCCCGCCAACGGACTGTCGGGACCTCTCCGAGCTCACCTGAAGGCGGGATCCTAGTTCTAGTCCTCTTGCGGCAGCTGGGTAGTCCAGTGGGTGATCACGCGCACGGCACGTCCGGGGCGCATGACATCACGGTCACGCGCGAGACGTCGAGAAGCTCTGAGAGCCAAACTTGCTGGTCGCAACAGGTGCAACGACTGTGCCACAGCTTATGTCAACCCTAGGAACGAACCCAGCCCGAGGCCGGCTTGTCACTTCCTTAGCCCTGTGCGAGATAAAGATCGTAGAAGGTGACCTTTCAGGAGGGCGGCCCCTTGCCGTTGCACGATGGAGCGACGGCACACGGGATGGCGAGGAATTCGGTCGCCGTCCTCACAAGGAGAACTCCAGACAAGCTGAAGTTGTAATCTCAACGCGACTTGTGGGATAGTGGCTCGCAACCCAAGCGAAGGCGTGCAGGAAGGCGAGCTTCTTTGTCACGCCTGTTCGCTATGCGATCCCTGGAGATCTCGGGGTTGAGTCTCGTCACCGCTGCGGCCCTGGTCGTATGTGTGACCGCTGCACTGTTCTTCGCCTATCGGGCAGTACGGATGCTGCTGCAGCAAAAGGTGCACCATGGCAGTGTTGGTGTCAAAATCCTTGGTTTCGTCCAAGTAAACCTAAGCTTCGGTGATCACGAGGACTCTTCTGCTGTTCTTGACAACGAGACGCCATCTGCCCAGGTTGGGCCCGGTAACGAACAGGGAGCGATAGAGCCAGAATGCCAGAACGAGTGACCAACTGAGTGACATCCGGGGCGCTCGACGAAGTCTGATCGTACATGTCAGTGCACTGTGATCATTGTTTGCGCCCTGCGTATACGTCTGATCACATAGTTCATAATGCTTGCTTCGCGCCGAAGAGGTCACTGGTCGATCCGGTATCGCCCACCGCGGCCACGGGCCACAGCCCAATACGGGATGTGCTTGGTTCGGGGCGTTCATGGGAGCTGGCTGTAGAGGTTAGCCCGTTCAGTTTACGTCTTCCCGGCAGTCGTCTTCTTGCCATGTAAGGCCGTCGCTACCACAGTCGCAGTTCGGTGTACCGGTCGCGTCTGCAGATGATGACGGAGAAATCGCACGTCTCGTCCGGGTACTCAGACGTCCCGGGGGAGGGGCATCAGCTCCCGGCTGGGGGAGCCAGGGAGGGGAGCCAACGCCCGCCGACCAGGGGCGACGGCTCTAGACGGGCAGAGACGATGGGGCAGGTGGAAGGCTCCCCGTTCGACTCCTTCAGACCATGTCAGACCCTGTTCCCCTGCCGTCGCGTCAAGGTCAAGCGGGCCTCAGGTGGTCCGGCTGCCGAAGGGGGCGCGTTCGGTGGGCTTGTCGAGGAGTCGTAGGTCGCTTCGAGGCCGTCGACGGCCCAGGAACGTCTGGTCCGGCCCGTTCGTCGTCATTGCGTGACCCTCTCCCCGGAACTTGACGAACGGCTGCGCGAGGCGTCCGCCCGGATGCACCGCGCCGAACACGTCCGGCGCCTGCGCAGGACCGCCGCGCAGCAGATCGCGGACGTCCGCGAGGCCCTGGAGGGCCTGGAGTTCGAGCTGGTCGAGGAGGAGCGCGACGTCGCCCGGCTGGAGGGCGGGTTGTCCGCCGTCCTGGCCCGCATGCTGGGCAACCGGGAGGAACGGCTGGAGCGCGAGCGCGCCGAGGTGGTGGTGGCCAGGGAACGCGTGGACGGTCACCGCGTCCGGCTCGCGCAGCTCGAAGCCGACGTCGCGGCGGCCGACGCCGAGCTGGCCGTGCTCGATCCCGCCTCCCGCGAGTACGCGCGGCTGCTGGTCGAGAAGGAGCAGCAGCTCATCCGGAGCGGCGATCCGCGTGCGCGTGAGCTGGCCGACCTCGGCGCCGCGCTCGACCGGCTGAGCGCCGAGGTGCGCGAGTGCGACGAGGCCCATCAGGCCGGGCAGGGCGCGCACGAGGCGCTCGCCGTCGTGCTGCGCCTGCTCGACTCCGCCAGGACGGCCTCCACCTTCGACATGTTCGGCGGCGGCCTGATCGCCGACGCCTTCGAGCACGACAGGCTGACCAGCGCCGACAAGGCCGCCTGGCATGCCCAGCGGGCTCTGGACGTCTTCTCCCGCGAGCTGGCCGACACCGGGATCGCGGCCCGGCCGGTGATGCCCAAGGTGGACACGCGGTGGTTCGTGGACGCCTTCTTCGACAACATCATCAGCGATGTGCTCAAGCATCAGCGCATCGAGAAGACCCGGGCCGAGGTGCAGAAGCTGGCGCAGTGGGTGCGCGAGACCAGGGCGCACCTGAGGGGGCGGCGCGTCCAGTTGCTGGCCGAGCAGTCGCGGCTGCTGACCAGGCGCGCGGAGCTGCTGCGTCCCGCGTAGCCGCTCGTCGGGCGCCACCGATCACTGTCGTCACGGCCACGACCGGCACCCTCTACGTCAACCGGGCGAAGTACGACGCCCCCAACGGCTGCCACACCCCTCGGCCACGGCCCCACAGCGTTGTGCGGGGTCGTGGGCCGTCGTCGTTCCAGGGAAGGGTGCGTCTCACATCGAGGTGGCGCCGGAGGCGAGGGCGACGATGCCGACGACGGTCATCAGGAGCGTCGTGCCGGGGTGCATGGTGATCGAGATGCGGATGTCCTGCTTCTTCCAGGCGAGCCAGACGCCGGGGTAGAGGAAGACGAGCTTCGACAGGACCGTCCAGGGAGCCCAGAAGTGGTACACGGAGAACAGGAGGGTGTTGAAGATCGGCGCCCACTTGCCGAGTTGCGGCAGGCGGGGGAGCAGGAAGCCGCGGAAGTAGTACTCCTCGATCAGCGGCAGGGTGAAACCGGTGAACGGCCCGCAGGCGAGCAGCGTGGTGAGCACGACTGCCTGCGGGTAGCCCTGGAGGTAGGTGGTGCCGTCGGGGCCGGCGCCCTGGTAGTCCACCCAGGTGAAGAACCAGTCGTAGACGAGGTTGTCCAGCGGGGTCAGCGAGAGCGAGACCACGGTCATCCACACCAGGCACGCGGCCCCGAGCCAGATGACCTTGCCGCGTGAGACCGGCCTGTCGCGGTAGCGGACGACGCCCTTCATCGTGAAGCGGCCGGTCTGCTTCTTGCCCAGCCACAGCAGGAACAGCTGGAGCGGGAAGAGCACGACCGCGAGGGCGATGGCCCACGCCGCGAAGATCGGCGCGCCCATCGTCCGGACCAGCGGGGCGGCGGCGAACGCGTACACGGCGACGATGGCCGCGCCGGGCACCAGGTGCAGTGCGATGGAGAGCGGGACGGAGTGGCGGTCCGCGAGGAGCTTCGCGACGAAGCCTGTCGGCTGGGCGGCGGCCGGGGGCCGCGTTGCGGTGTCCATGACGGCAATCGTGGCCGGGGGACCCGACACGGCCCTGACATCGTTCTGACACGGCTTCGAGCCCCGTGAAAGGCGCAGGTCACGAGGGGGCGACGGGGGAGGCGCTCACGGTTTGAGCAGCCACAACGCGGGCCTGGTGTCCTGGGCCCACCGCTCGGAGCCGATGCCGCCGAGCGCGTAGATCTCGCTGCCCGGAGAGCAGGTGCCGGTGAGGTTCGTCATGGGCGGTCCCAGCCGGTCGGTCAGCACGTCCGGCTTGGGGGACGCGGTGGTCGCCGGGGTGGCCGGGGACACCGGTGGCGCGGGCCTGCCCGTCGCGCATGCCGCGAGCAAGAGGACACCGGCTAATGGGGCCAACCGCCGCACTCTGGCCTCCTTGTGTCGTACCTGGATTCGTGACCGCTTCAGTTGTAGCCGCAGGTGGCTCACATCGTTCAGGCGGACAGGCTCGCGGGCCAGCGGCCGGTGGTCTTGGCGGCCTCGATCGCGGCGTGGCCCGCCGGGCGCATCCGGCCGGCGGCCGTCAGCGCCTCGGCCTTGGCGACGTTGATGCCGGACCAGGGGCTCCGGCGGGTGCGCGGCGAGTAGCGCTGCAGGTAGTAGTCGCCGTCGTACGCCCTGCGGTGGCTGTCGATCCAGCCGTGGCACAGCGCTTCGTCCAGGGCCTCGTCGAGGGTGACGGTCGTGGCGTCGCTGTTCTTCTTGGCGATCAGCAGCCAGACGTCGGAGGCCGTCTCGTGGTGTTCGGCGAGCCAGGACTTCCAGGCGGCGGCGTCGTCCAGGCGCAGGGCGTCGTCGGTCATGGTGGTCAGCCCTTCCGGCCCGCGAGGACGTCCAGGTAGTGGTGGTTGATCATGATGCCGAGGATGTTGCCGAACGGGTCGCGCACCGAGGCGGTGACGAACCCGGGGCCGCGCCCGGTCGGCTTGTCGAACGGGGTGGCGCCCATCTCCAGCAGCCGCTCCCAGGTCGCCTCCAGGTCGTCGACGGCCCAGTAGGCGATGGCCCCGCCGTCCTCGGTGCTCCAGCCCCGCGGGGCGAACCGGGCGTCGATGACGCCGAGCTCGTGCTGGTAGTCGCCGACGCGGAACTCCACGTAGGCCGGGTCGCCCTGCTCGGGACGCTGGAAGTAGGCCGGCACGCCGAGGAGGTCGGCGTACCAGTCGCGGGCGGCGGCGACGTCCTGGGCGTAGAAGCTGATGGTGGTGAGTCCGCGAAGCATGTCCGTGGCCTTCCGTTCGGCGGCTTGTGAGATCGACACTTCCAGGCAAAGTGCTCACCGAATGAGCACTTTTTCTGGCATCGTCGAGGACATGAGAGCGGATCGCCTGGTGGCCGTCCTGCTGCTGATGCAGTCACGCGGGCGGGTGACGGCGGCGGACATCGCCGCCGAGATGGAGGTCTCGGTCGCCACGGCCCGCCGTGACCTGGAGGCCCTGTCGGCGGCGGGGATCCCCGTCTATCCGCAGGCCGGACGCGGCGGCGGGTGGGCGCTGCTCGGCGGCGCCCGTACCGACCTGTCCGGGCTCAAGGCCTCCGAGGCGAGGGCGCTGTTCCTGCTGCTCGGCCCGGCCGCCGCGATCGCGCCGGAGGCCAAGGCGGCGCTGCGCAAGCTCGTGCGCGCCCTGCCCTCGACGTTCCGGCAGGAGGCCGAGGCGGCGGCGGACGCGGTCGTGATCGACCCGGTCCGCTGGGGCGAGCACCGCCGTACGCGGCCCGTGCTGGTCGATCTGCTGGAGGACGCGGTGGTCCGGCGCCGAGCGGTCCGCCTCACCTACTCCGGACGGGAGCGCGTCATCGCGCCGTACGGCCTCGTCGACAAGGACGACACCTGGTATTTGATCGCCGGAACCCCCGACGGGCAGCGGACCTTCCGCGTCGACCGGGTCACCGACGCCGAGGTCACGGAGGAACCGGCCGAACGTCCGGCGCACTTCGACCTCGCGGCGGCCTGGGACGAGGTCGTCACCGCGATGGAGGCGCGGCGCGCGACGACCACCGCCACCGCGACCGTCGAGGCCCGCTACCTGCGTGTCCTGCGCGACCGCTTCGGCCGCCACTGCGAGGTGATCCACGAGGAGGAACAGGGCGGCCGGGTCCGGATCGCGCTCACCGCGCCGACCGCGCTGGACATCGCCCGCCAGCTCGCGGGCTGGGGCGACCTCGTCGTCGTGGAGGGCCCGCGGACCGTCCGGGACGAGCTGGCCAAACTGGCCGCGCAGCTCACCACGTTGTACGCCCGGTAGCGCGGCCCGCCACGACGCGGGTGGTGGCCGCCTGGGCCGCGGCGGGGAAGGCGCGGGCGGTGAGGACGAGACCGAGGCCGGCGGCCGTGCGGCGGAAGGTGTCCGTGTTGATGACCGTGGACGGAACGGTAGAAGTCGTCCCCTGGCTGGGCGTCAAAGCGTTCCTTGATTCGGTGTCCCCCTCTGGGGTGATTTTTCGCGATCGGGGCATCCGTCGCCGTCAGTGGCTCCGGACGAGGGCGAGCATCTCGTCCACCGACCCGGCCGGATCGTTGATCGGGAACTGCACCGCCCGGACGACCGCGTCGGGGTCGACCAGCAGGGTGAGGCGCTTGAAGCGGTCGGCTCCGGCCGTGCGGAAGGTGGGCAGCAGCAGCCCGGCGGCGAGCCTGTCGTCCTGGTCGGACAGGAGGGGATAGGGCAACCTGGCGTGCGTGACGAAGGCGGCCAGCTGGTCGGGCCGCTGGGTGCTGACGCCCCGGATCGCGGCGCCCGCCGCCTCGAAGTCGGCGAACCGTGACGCGTAGGTGAGGGCCTCCAGGGTGCAGCCCTTCGTGCCCGGGATGTCGCCCCAGCCGGGCGGGTGGTCGAGGGCCCCCGGGGCGAAGGCGCCGGGGAAGAAGGAGAGCACGGTCCAGACGCCGCCCGGCGCGTTGGGCGTGACCGGCTCGCCGTCATGTCGTTCCAGCACGACGTCCGGCAGCCTCCGGTTGACCAGGTCGTGCACGCGACGGCTCTCGGCGGAGCCGTCCTGGCTGGTCGCGGTCAGGGCGCCGTCGCCCATCACGTGCCGGGTGCCCCAATCCTGCAGGGCGATCAGCGTGGGCAGCAGACCTTCACCCTTCGCCGTCAGGACGTAGTCGTGGCGCGGCGGGCGCGTGGAGTAGGGCCGCCGTTCGAGCACGCCGTGCTCGACGAGCTTGGCCAGGCGTTCGGCCAGGGCCCGGCGGCTGACGCCGAGCTCGCGCTGGAGGCCGTCGAAGCGGGTGGTGCCGCCGGCGATGTCGCGTACGACCAGGAACGTCCACCAGTCGCCGATCACGCCGAGCGCTTGCGCGATGCCGCAGTCGGAGTCGGGTAGATCGGCGCGCTTCACGTGCTCCAGTATAGTGCGTTCCAGTTTGGAACTTACTAGGTGAGGAGTGCGGGGATGGGGATCGACAGCGGAGGTGGGGCGGCCGTCTTCTGGCGGTGGAGGGCGTCGGCACGCTGATCGGCGCGGCGTTGACGAGCCGGCTCACGTCCAGGTTCGGCACCGCCCGCACGCTGATCGCCGCGGGCTTCGTCTCGGTGGCCGGGGCGCTCGTCATTCCCCTCGGCAGCGGCTGGCAGGGCTTCGCCGCGTTCGCCGTCGGCAACGTGGTGTTCGCCGCCGGGGTCGTGGTGCTCAGCGTGGTGACACGGACGTACCGGCAGCTCGCCGGCCCGCCCGAGCTGCTGTCGCGGGTGATGGCCACGGTCCGGTTCGTCTCCTGCGGCGCGATCCCGGTCGGCGGGCTGGTCGCGGGGGTGATCGCCGGTATGCTCGGAGCCCGGGCCACCCTGATGATCTTCGTCGTCGCGGCCGTCTGCGTGCCGCTGGTCCTGCTGGCCTCACCGATCCGGCACCTGCGGGACCTCACCGACCATCAGTGGAGCGAGGAGACCGCCGGCACGCATGATGTATCGATCACATGATGATTCGCGGATGTGGCGGTGACGTTATGGCGATCTTGCGGCGACAGGATCACACCCATGAAGCGCATCCCCCTCTTACTCTCCGCCGCCGCGCTGCTGACTCTGGTCGCCACGCCGGCCCAGGCCGCCGCGCTCCGCCCGATCGTCGTGCAGCCCTACGCCGACCTCACCGAGGGCGTCACCGTCGCGCCGGACGGCACGATCTACGTCGGGCTGCTGACCAAGGGCGAGATCAGGAAGGTCGACAGCACGGGCACCGACAGCCTGCTGGCCGCCCTGCCCATCGGTGAAGGCAAGCTGAACGGCCTGGCCACCGACCGCCACGGCAACGTCTACGCCGCGCTCAACTCCGGCCAGGCCGCCACCAACGGCATCTGGCGGATCACCTCGTACGGCGAGGCCAAGCTCTACGCCGCGCTGCCGATCGGCTTCGCCAACGGCCTGACCTTCGGCCCCGACGACGCCCTCTACGTCACCGACACCACGAACAGCGTGGTCTACCGCGTGGCCGACGGCAAGGCCGCGGTCTGGGCGAAGTCGTCCCTGTTCGTCGGCTCGGACGGCACCGGGGCGAACGGCATCGCCTGGCGTTCGGGCGCGTTCTACGTGGCCGTGTCCGACGAGGCGCAGATCATCCGCATCCCGTACGGCAAGGGCGGCAAGGCGGGCGTGCCGACGGTGTACGTCAAGGACGCCAAGCTGGCCGGCGCCGACGGTCTGGCCTTCGACGTGCGCGGCCAGCTCTACGTGCCGAGCTACACGGGCAACACCCTGAGCATCGTCCGCACCGGCGGCGGCGTGGAGGTCCTGGCCGACAAGCTGGACAGCCCGGCCAGCCTGGCCTTCGACGGCAAGGCGCTCTACTTCGTCAACATCGGCGGCAACGGCGCGCCCAGCCTGATGAAGACCAAGGTCAAGCTCCCCGGCCAGCCGCTGCTGCGCGGCTGACCCCGCTCTCGCCGCCTCCGGCCGGCGGGCCGATCAGGCCGAGGAAGGCCGTGGCCGCCGCGGACGGGTGGGCACCCCAGATGAGGTGCTCCACCCGGGCCGGGGCGTCGTCGAGCCGGACGAGGCCGAGGTTCGGGAATCGGGGGGCGTACGCGGCGGGGAGCAGGCCGACGCCGAGGCCGTGCCGTACCAGGTCGACCATGAACTCGGCGGAAGAGACCTCGAAGGCGACCTCGCGGTGCACGCCGGCCGCCGCGAACGCCACGTCCGACTGGATGCGCCCTGCGTGACCGGCGCGGAAGTCGATGAACGGCTCGTCGGCGAGGCCGCGCAGGTCCGTCCGGCGACCGGCCAGGGGGTGGTCCGGCGCGACGATCGCGACCAGCTCCCCCCTGGCCAGCGGGCGGCTCTGGACGGCCTTCGGCTCCGCGCGGGTCGGCAGGCCCAGGAAGGCGACGTCCGTCTCGCCCCGCCGGACGCGTTCGATCAGGTCCTCGCTGCCGGCCGAGATGAGCGTGATGCGCACCCGCGGGTGCAGGCGGCGGAACTCCTTCAGCACGACCGGCAGGTCCACGGCGGCGACCGTGGGGATCGCGCCGACGGCGAGCCGGCCGCGGATCTCCCCGCTGGCCGCGGCTACGTCGGTCCGCGCCCGCTCGGCGGCCTCCAGGCAGGCGCGGGCCGCGGGCAGGAACGCCTCCCCGGCCGTCGTCAGCCGCACGCGGCGGCTGGTGCGCTCGAACAGCCGGGAGCCCAGTTCCCGTTCCAGGGCGGCGATCTGGTGGCTGAGCGCCGACTGCACGACCCGGCAGCGCTCGGCGGCCCGGGTGAAGTTGCTGGTCTCCGCGACGGCGAGGACGTACCTCAGCTGCTGAAGCTCCATGTATCAATCGTGTCATGCGATCGATCGCGATGAAAACTATGTGTTGGACTCATCGATCGAGCGTCGGCAGGCTGGTCGCATGACGCAAACTCTTTCTCCGCAGGCGGCACGCCCGGCCTTCAGGGCATGGGCGGGGGTCGCCGCGATCACCGCCAGCCTCTTCGTCTTCCTCACGACCGAGTTGATGCCGGTGGGCCTGCTGACCCCGCTCAGCGAGGACCTGGGCATCTCCGTGGGCGCCGCCGGATTGATGGTGACGTTGCAGGGCGTGTCGGCCGGCCTGGGCGTGCCGTTCATCGTGGCGTGGTCGAGACGGGTCAACCGGCGGGTGCTGCTGTCCACCTTGCTCGTGGTGCTGGCCTTGGGAAACCTGGTGACGGGCATCGCACCGGACTACGCGGTGATCTTGACGGCGCGGCTGCTGCTGGGCTTCGCCAGCGGCGTGTTCTGGGCCATCGGCGTGAGCATGGCGATGCGGCTCGTCCCGGAACGGCACGCCAGCCGGGCCGCCGCGGTCGTGATGTCGGGCATCTCGATCGCCACCGTGGTCGGCATCCCGCTCGGTACCTTCCTGGAGAGCCTCACCGACTGGCGCACCACGTTCCTCATCTGGAGCGGCCTGAGCGCGGTGGTGTTCCTGACGGTCGCCGTCGTGATCCCGTCGCTGCCGTCGGCCAACGCGATCTCGGTCCGCGAGGTGTTCGGGCTCCCGCTGCGGAACGTGCCGCTGCGCATGGTGCTGTTCACGGTGGTGCTGTTCGTGCTCGGCCACTTCGGGGCCTACACCTTCGTCCGGCCCTTCCTGGAGGCCAACACGGGCGCGTCCCCGCTGTTCGTCATGGGGGTGCTGATGGTGTTCGGGGTCGCCGGCGCGATCGGCAACTTCGTCGCCGGGCACGCCGTGACCCGGAGCCTGCGGGGCAGCTTCGTCACCGGCGCCGCGGGGCTCGTGGTGGCCATGCTGCTGCTGCTCGCGGTCGGCGACGGGGCCACGGGATCGATCGTGGCGCTGGTCGTCTGGGGGCTGTCGTTCGGGGCCGTGCAGCTCGCCCAGGTCAACATGACGCTCGCCGCCGCGCCGGAGACCTTCGAGGCCGCCATGTCGCTCAACACGATGGCGTACAACACCTCCATCGCGCTCGGCGCGCTCTTCGGCGGGCTGTTCGCCGACCACCTCGGGGTCACCAGCGTCGTCTGGTTCGGCGTGGCGCTGACGGCGGCGTCGCTGCTGCTCAACCTCGCCACCGGCCGGCGGACCTCGCGGTCCGTCCAGCCGGTCGCGTGAAGGAAGCGGACGTCCGTCTCACGGCAGTCGCCGCGCGGCGGTCGCCTCCCACGTCCGCAGGTACGATTCCGCGCCGCTCGCCAGGTCACGGACGATGTCCTGGCCGGCGAGCAGGCGCATGTCCTCGATCCAGTCGGGGACCAGGCCGTAGTTGGCCACGCCGTCCACGTTGACGTCCCAGACCCGCTGCCCGGTGCGCTGCCGGTCGAGGCGCACGCTCCCGTCGTAGGACGCGAACGGGTACGTCACCGGGTTCGCGGCGTTGCCCGCACGCGGGGCCGGCAGGCGGCCCATGCCGTTGACGTCCAGGCCGTAGCCGTAGCCGGGCACGTTGTACTGCTGCCGCAGCGGCGCCGTACGCCGCCACTCCGCGACGAAGTCCGTGGAGTTGTGGCCGTACTGGGTGATCATGCCGCCGAGGGCGTAGATCCGGCTGAAGAAGTTCGGGTCGGCCCAGCTGTGGGAGGAGATCACGCCGGGATAGCGGGCCGCCTCCAGCAGGCCGAGCGTCTGGGCCGCGGCCTTGACGCTCATGTGGTCGATCTCCACCATCATGCCGCGCCGCATCAGGCCCTGCACCATGTACGTCCCGAGCGAGGTCAGCCCCCGGGTGTTGCAGTGGGGCGCGGGCGGATACAGCGGCAGCGAGACGCCCGGCGGCAGCAGCCGCGCGATCTGGTCGGGCAGCACGCCGGCCGGGTCGATGGTGTTGTCGTGCTCGGGCCCGGTGCAGGTGCGGGCCTGCCAGAACGAGCCGGTGGCCAGCAGGTTGCCGACGTTGACGATCGCGCCCTGGGTGCCGGAGTCGAAGCGCACGCCGCACAGCGCGTTGTCGTACTTGTGGCAGACGAACATGCTGCGTACGCCGAGCGCGTACATCTCGTCCAGGCCCCGGTCGATCTGGGCCTTCGTGCACTGGGGGATGCCGAAGATCTGCCGGCAGCCGAACGGCTCCGACGTCTCGATCCCGAGGACGACGGCCAGCTTGCCGGCCGCGGCCACGGTCCTGGCCTCGGCGGGGCCGTTCACGATGCGGAACCAGCCCCGCCCGGGGCCGCCCGACTCGGCGTCGATGTGGTCCTGCAGCTCGCGGGCCCGCTGGGCCTGGAGGCGGATGGAGGTCATCTCGTCGCAGGAGTACTTCTTCAGCGGGTAGATCGCGCAGAGCTGCCGGTTGGCCACCAGGTCGTTGACCAGCACCCGGAGCCCGCCCCGCCAGGCGCGCTCGACCCAGGTGTAGTACGCCTGCTGGTGGGTCAGCGAGTCGTTGGCCGGCCAGTCGCGGAAGGTGGGATAGCCCACCGGGTCGTGGGTGCCGGTGGGCTTGCCGGTCCTGGTGAAGTTCTCGTACCAGGCCAGCTCGCCGTTCGGATAGTGGTCGGGACAGTCGGTCAGCGCGTGCTCGATGCCGTCGGGGTCGAACGGCTCGCCGCACATCAGCATGCCGCCGAACGCCTCGTACGAGAACAGGTGGCTGTGGCCGTCCACGAAGCCGCTCACGGCGGCGGCGGCGTGCGCGGCGGCGGTGGGGACGGACGGCGCGACCAGCGCGCCGGTCAGGAGAAGGACGGCTGCGGCCGCCCTGCGGGTGAGACGGTGGAACATGGGACCACCTCCCAGGCTGCGGTACCGGGGTCGCCGCAAGCATCCACCGCCGGAGGGGCCCCGGCAAGACCGAACATGAGCTGATCTCATCTAAATCCGCGACCGAAACGTCAGGCCCCCACGTCGTCGGCCACGCGGCGGAGGCAGGCGTCCACGTGCGCGACCCCGACGGCCACAGCTACGAGTTCTTCGCGGCCGTTCCATGAGTTTTCCGCATGGGAGCCGTTGAACCGCGTCCGCGCGGGACGGCGTACACCCTGACGACGAGAACCCGGCCAGAGGACGGCGATGGACAGTCAGGGATGGGGTGGCGGGCTGGCCCTCCGGCCGCGCGACTACCTGGGGATGGGCGAGCCGCTGGCCGACGTGGTCGCGGCGGCGGGACCGTACGGGGGCGGGGCGCTGCACCGGCTCGCGCTCGGCACGGCCGCCACCATGGCCAGGCTGCATCTGACCGGTATCGCGGGGCTGCGGCTCGGGCCGCACAACGTGCTGGTCGGACCGCTCGGCGAGGCGTCGTTCGCGCCGGGCCCGAGGAGCAGCGAGCTCCCGCCGGCCGACGTGCGCGAGTGGGCCGACGTGATCGTCTTCGCAGCCGCCGGGCATCCGGGGGGCGAAGCCGTCCTCGACCGGTTGCCGCCCGTGCTGCGCGGTCTGATCGACCGGTGCCGCGACCCGGACCCCGTCGCCCGGCCGACGGCGATGGAGCTGGTGCGCGTCCTGCTCGGGCATTCGGCCTCGGCCCGGCACGCCTCGGTACGCGAGCTGCTGCGCGAGGCCGAGGCGGTGGCCGGTCCGGACCAGCCGGCGCGTCCTGAGGTCCGGCCGCGAGCGGCGGGCCGGCACGGTCGCGTGTCGTCGGCCGAATGATCGGCTTTTATCGCTGAATCAACAGGTGGGGTGATTGATGCAAATCCCGTATCTTGTTCCTCGCCCGTGACTAGGGCAATAATTCAATATCAGTAGTTGTCTGGGCGACATTTCATGATGTACGCAGCGCGAGGAGTCGCCGCGTGAATCATCGTGTGACCGACGAAGCCATGGTCCGGGCCCTGTACCGCGAATACGGGTCCCCGCTGATGGCCTTCGCCGTCCGGTTGACGGGCGGGGACCGGCGCTGGGCGGAGGACGTCGTCCAGGAGACGCTGGTTCGCGCCTGGCGCAACCTCGGGGACCTGCGGACCGACAACGGCTCGTTGATGCCCTGGCTGGCCACCGTGGCCCGCCGGGTCGTGATCGACGACCGGCGCCGGGCCGGGACGCGTCCCCTCGACACCGTGGAGGAGGTCCCCGAACGCGCGAACGCCGTGGCCGCCGAGGACGACCGCCTGCTGCGTGAGATCGTGGTGACCGACGCCATGCTCGCGCTCTCGCCGGCGCACCGCCAGGTGCTCACGGAGACCTTCCTGCGCGATCGCACGCTGCAGGAGGCCGCGGAGACGATCGGCGTGCCCGTGGGCACGGTGAAGTCCCGCGTGTACTACGCGATGCGGGCGTTACGCATCGCATTGGAGGAAAGGGGGGTGGGGCTCCCATGAACGAGGTGCACCACGAGGACGTCGCGGCGTACGCGCTGGGGCTCCTGGACGACGACGAGCGCAACGCCTTCGAACGCCACCTGCACGGCTGCCCGAGCTGCGCCGGCGAGGTCGGCGCGTTCGCGGCCATGGGGGAGCTGATGCGCGGCGTCGACCCCGACGACCTGCGCGCCGAGCCGGTCGAGTCCCCGGTCGAGTCGCTGATCGTGCGCCGGGCCGCCGTGGAGCGCCGCCGCCGGACCCTCCACCGGGGGCTCATGTCGGCCGCCGCGTGCTTCCTCGTCGCGACCGGCGTCTTCCTCGCCGTCAACGCGGCCGCCTCGGGCCCCGACCCCGACAGCGTGCACAGCCCCGCCCGCGCCCTGCTCATGACCGGCCGCACCTACCCGGTCAGCGACCCCGCGACCGGCGTGTCCGGCGTCGTCGGCGTCGAGGACAAGGGCTGGGGCACCCACGTGGCGCTGGAGCTCAAGGGCGTCAAGGGGCCGCTGAAGTGCCGGCTGGTGGCCTTCGGCGACGACGGCCGCTCGGAGACCGTGGCGAGCTGGGGCGTACCCGACAAGGGGTACGGCGTGCCCGGTGCCCCCGACCCCCTGCTGCTGCACGGCGGCACCAGCCTCACCCAGGACGACCTGAACCACTTCACGATCGAGACCCTCGACGGCCGGATCCTCGCGACCGTCCAGGTGTGACCGCCTACCATCGAGCGATGCGCATCGACCTGCACAGCCACAGCACCGCCTCCGACGGCACGCAGCCGCCGGCCGACGTGGTGCGCCGCGCCCGCGAGCGCGGCCTCGACGTGCTGGCGCTGACCGACCACGACACCGTCGCCGGGCACCGCGCGGCCGTCGAGGCGCTGCCCGAGGGCCTGACGCTGGTGCCGGGCATGGAGTTGTCGTGCCGGCGGGCCGGGCAGAGCATCCACATGCTCGCCTACCTCTTCGACCCCGCCGACCCCGAGCTCCTGGCCGAGTGCGAACGCATCCGCCAGGCCCGCGAGGAGCGCGGCAGGCTGACCGTCGAGCGGCTGGCCGAGCTGGGCGTGCCGATCACCTGGGAGCAGGTGTCCACGCTGGCCGGCGGCAGCCCGGTCGGACGTCCGCACATCGCCCGCGCCATGGTCGCCGCCGGGGCCGTGGCCGCGCCCGAGGAGGCGTTCACGCCCGAGTGGATCGGCACGGGCGGCCGCGCGCACGTCACCCGCTACGCCCTCGACCCGGTACGCGCGGTCCGCCTGGTGCGGGCCGCCGGCGGGGTGCCCGTGCTGGCCCACCCGAAGGCGTTCAGGCGCGGCGAGGCGGTGCCCGACGAGTGGATCGCCGAGCTGGCCGCGGCCGGGCTCTTCGGCGTGGAGGCCGACCACCTCGACCACGACGACGAGGCCCGCGCCCACCTGCGCCGCCTCGCGGCCACGCTCGGGCTGGAGGTGACCGGGTCGAGCGACGACCACGGCGAGCTCACCGGCCACCGGCTGGGCTGCGAGACGACCGACCCCGAGGTCTACGCACGCCTGGTCAGCCAGGCGAAGGGCGCCGCCCCCGTCACGGCGCGCTGAAAGGCGCCGCCGGGCCTGTCACCGCGCGCTGAAGGGCGCCGGGCCTGTCACGGCGCCGTGAAGTGGGTGGTGAACCAGTCGCGGGCGTGTTCGGCGACGCTCTCCAGCGCGCCGGGCTCCTCGAACAGGTGGGTCGCGCCGGGCACGACCGTCAGGCGGTTGTCGGCGCGCAGGTGCCGCTGCGCCTCCTCGTTCAGGTCCACCACGATCGGGTCCCGGCCGCCGACGATGAGCAGGGTGGGCGCGCGTACCGCGGCCAGCCGCCCGCCGGCCAGGTCGGGCCGTCCGCCGCGCGAGACGATCGCCGCGATCTCGTTGTCCGGCTCGGCCGCCGCCCACAGCGCCGCCGCCGCGCCCGTGCTCGCGCCGAAGTAGCCGATCGGCAGCCCCGCCGCCTCCTCCTGCTCGCGCAGTTCCTCGGTACGCCGCAGCAGCCGCCCGGCCAGCAGAGCGATGTCGAACACGTTCGCCCGGTCGGCCTCCTCCTCCGGCGTGAGCAGGTCGAACAGCAACGTCCCCAGGCCGCCTCTGTTCAGCATCTCGGCCACGTACCGGTTGCGCGGGCTGTGCCGGCTGCTCCCGCTGCCGTGCGCGAACACCACCACCCCTCGGGCGGCGTCAGGGACGACCAGGTCGCCGGTCATGCTTCACCTCCGACGGGCGCGCTGCCCCGCTGCGCCACAACCTTGCCGCTACCCAGGCACGGCGACCTCTATTCACCGTCCGAATGGGCATTGACCTGGGAGTATGGACAAAGAGCCGGGGCGCGAGCAGCAGAGCGCCGGCGCGCCGCTCGGGCGGATCCTCTCGGGCGCGGCGGCCGGGCTGGCACGCCTGCGCGCCCAGGGGTTCCGCGAGTGGCTGGGGGCCGAGCGGGACGCGTTCGCCCAGACGGTCAAGGTGACGCTGGCCTGCGTGTTCGGGTGGTGGCTCGCCACGTTCGCGCTGAAGGTGCCGCTGCCCGTGCTGGTGCCGATCGGGGTGCTGCTCACGGTCTCGGCGACCGCCTACAGCACGGTCGTACGCGGGCTCCAGCAGGTCGGGGCGGTCGTGGTCGGGGTGGGGGCGGCGACGGGGCTGATCTGGCTGATGGGCGTCAACGCGCTGACGCTGGGCGTGCTGGTGGCGGCCGGGCTCGTACTGACCCGCCTGCTCAACCTGCCGGCCCAGAACGTGCAGATCCCGATCACCGCCCTGCTGGTGCTCTCGCTCGGCCGCGTGTACGGCTTCGCCCGCCTGGCCGACGTCCTGCTCGGCGCGGCCATCGGCATCGCGGCCAACCTGCTCATCCTGCCGCCGCGCTTCGTCGAGCACGCGGCCAGGCAGTTGTGCGACATGTCGGCCGAGCTGGCCGACCTGACCCAGGACATGGCCGACGGGCTGAGCGGCCACTGGACGGAGGACATGGCCCGCGATTGGCTCGACCGCGCCCGCGAGCTGTCCCAGCGCCTGGAGGACACCAAGGACACCGCCGACCAGGCGGCCGAGTCCCTGCGCCTGACCTTCCGCCGGCGCCGCCGCTACGACCGGCGTCTGCGCCAGTCGGCCGAGGCGGCGACCTGCCTCGACCACGCCGGGCACCAGCTCAGGAGCATCGCGCGCGGGCTGGTGGACCTGATCGCCGGCGCCCGCGGCCTGCCCGGCGAGAAGGCCGCCGACCTGCCCGAACCCCTGGCCGACGAGCTGCGCGCGCTGTCGCGCATCTTCCGCGACTTCGGCCTGATCCAGGTGGGCAAGGCCACGTCCAGGGACATGGCGGACCTGTGCGCGGCCCTGCGCGAGGGCGAGCACCAGCAGCACCACCTGGCCGCCGAACTGGCCGGCTCCCGCCCCAAGGGCCCCCTCTGGCCCCTGTACGGCGCCCTGCTCGACGACTGTGCCAGGATCCGCCACGAGTTCGACCCAGACACCGGCCCCCACCGGTCCGCCTTCCCTCCCACGGGCCCCCGACCCGTGTCGTGATCCCCCGGTGATCGAAGACGGCGGGGCGCCACCGCGGGGGTGACGGCCCGCCGTGCCCCCGTTCAGGCCAGGAGCAGCGCGGTGACGAACTGGAGCAGGTGCCAGGCCACGTACGCGGCCAGCGAGCAGAACGCCCACTCCTTGCTCCTGCCCACCCGCGCCACCCAGACCAGCACCTCCACCGGTTCGGACCGTGGCTTGACCGCCCGTACCGCGAAGTACGCCGCCATCAGCCAGGCCGCCCCCGACGCGGTGATCAGCCCGACCGAGAGGGCGAGCAGCACCCCCGGCCCCGGCGGCGGGTCACCGGGGGAGAGCTGGCGGGTCCAGGCGGCCAGCACCCCGGCCAGCAGGCCGAGCGTCACCCGCCGGTCCCTGCGCGCCGATCGCTTGAGTGACTGCAGGTCTCGACGCATATGGTTCTTGAGCATCCGGATCACCTCCGTGTCGTCGCTGGTGGCACCAGCTAACGAGAAGGTCCGGAGAAGATCTGCGACCTCACTTCCGAGATTTCCCGACTTTTAGCGGTGTTTCACGGCAGCTCCCGCAGGTCCAGCGCCGCCCGGCGGCCCTCGAAGACGTCCCCCACCTCGTCCAGCGTGCGCACCGCCTCCGTCAGGTGGGCCACCGCCGCCTCGCGGTCCCCGAGCCTGGCGGTGATCAGGCCGAGCGCCCGCAGCGCGCAGCCCAGGTCACGCCGCGTCCCGCACTCCAGGTGCACGTCCCTGGCCTGCGTGGCGTGGGCCAGCGCCTCCTCGGCCCGGTCCAGGTCGAGCAGCACCATGGCCAGCGTCGTGAGCGCCGACGCCCACCGGTCCCTGGTGCCCCTCTCCTTCTGCAGCTCGGCGGTCTCCCTGGCGTACTTCAGGGCCGCCGCGGGCTCGCCGCCCGTGTGCAGCGCCTGCGCGACCGACAGCAGCGCGCTGGCCCTGTCGTCGCCCGTCTCCTCCCGGAGCGCCAGCGAGGCCCGTGCCGCCCACAGCGCCTGCTCGTGCCACCCCAGCGACAGGTACGTGTACGCCAGCGTCTCCTGCACGTCGGCCTCCGCCCGCCGGTTCCCCAGCCCCTGGACCAGGTCCAGCGCCTCCAGCGCGTACACGAAGGCCACCTGGGGCAGGCCCTGGCGGCGTCGTACCCGGGCCAGCCGGTTGAGCATGCGGGCCTCGACGGGCTCGTCGCGGATCACCCGGCTGATGACGAGCGCCTGGTTCAGGTAGTCGTCGGCGCGCAGGTAGTCCGACAGCCGCCAGTGGACCAGCCCGATGTCGCCGAGCGTCTCGGCCTTGCCCTGCTCGTGGTGGAGCTCGACCTGCACCGTGAGCGCCTGTTCGTAGCAGGCCAGGGCCTCGTCGTAGCGCGAGCCGTTGCGCGCGATCCGGCCCAGGGCGCACAGGGCGCGCCCGCATCCGTGCTGGTCGCCGGTGGCCGTGTACCCGGCCAGGGCGCGTTCGGCGTCGCGCCGGGCGTCCTGCTGAAGGCGGAGCCGGTCGTAGATCTCGGCCAGGCACAGCAGCGTCTCGGACTCGGCGTGCTCGTCGCCCAGCTCGTGGCAGATCGACAGCGCCTCCAGGCCCTCCGACAGCGCCGCGTCCGGCTCGCCCAGGCTCTGCCGCACCCGGGCCGAGACGATCAGGCTCTGCGCGGTGCCCCTGCGGTCGCCCAGCTCCTCCCGTACGCGCAGCGCCTGGCCGGCGTACCGCAGGGCCAGGTCGTGCTGTTCCTGCGACAGGTGCAGCAGGGCGAGCGTGTGCAGGCACTCGGCCACGCCGGCCAGGTCGCCGATCTCCCGGTGCACCTCCAGCGCCTCGCCCGCGCGGCGCAGCGCCTCGTCCCTGTTGCCCGCGATGCCGTGCACCTCGGCCAGGTCGTTGAGCGCGCGGGCCAGCCCCGCGCGGTCGCCGAGCGAGGTGAAGTCGGCCAGCGCCTCGCCGATGAACCTGGCCGCCAGCGTGGAGGGCCCGATGTCGCGGTGGATCGAGCCGAGATGGCTGCGCATGAGCGCGACCGCCCGCCGGTTGCCCACCTGGATGGCCGAGGTCAGCCCGGCCTGCTGGACCTCCAGGTTGTTCTCGTAGTACCGCAGCCTCCTGAACGGCTCGAACACCGCCTCGGCGAGTTGCCAGGCCATCCCGTACGCGCCGCTCTCCTCGGCCAGCCGCACCGCCGAGACCAGCGAACGCCGTTCGGCCTCGAACCACTCGCGCGGCGTGTCCGGATCGGTCGCGACCGCCAGGTAGTGGTCGAGCAGCCGCACCCTGGCCTCGCGCACCCCCGCCTCGGCGTGCCGGCCCAGCTCCCTGGCCTGCCACTTGACCAGGTCGTGCACCCGGTACCGCGCCCCGGGCAGCGGCTCGACCAGGTACGCCCGGTGCAGCCCCTCCACCGCCGCCACCGCCTCGCCCACCGGCACGCCCAGCGCCGCCGCCAGCACCTCCGGCGCGAAGTCCCGCCCGGGAAGCAGCCCGACGTGCCGGAAGGCCCGCCGCTGCGCGGGGCTCAGCGACTCGTACGCCAGGTCCAGCGCCGACCTGAACGCCTCCTCCGGGTCCCCGGCCAGCGGCCGGTCCGGCGTACGCAGCTCCGCCACCCGCGACCGCACGTTCAACGCCGGATCCTCGGCCAGCTTGGCCGCCGAGATCCGCAACGCGTACGGATGGTACGAGCACACCCGGGCCAGCTCGGCCAGCGCGTCCCGGTCGGCGGCCCGCGGCGAGCCCTTGCCGAGCACCGACACCAGCAGCGCCACCGCGTTGCCGGGGTCGAGCACCGACAGGTCCATGAGGTCGGCGTGCCCGGTGGCCCGCAGCGGCGCCATCCGCGTCCTGCTGGTCACCAGCACCACGCAGTCCTTGCCGCCCGGGAGCAGCGCCCGCACCTGGGCCGGGTCGGCCGCGTTGTCCAGGACGAGCAGCAGCCTGCGCCCGGCGATCCTGCTGCGGTAGAGCAGCATCAACTCGGCCTCGTCGGAGGCCGGCATGTGCTCGCCGACGCCGAGCGAGCGCAGGATCTGCCCGAGCGCCTCGGCCGAGCTCATCGGCGGCTGGGTCGGCGACTGGCCGCGCAGGTCGATCATGATCTGCCCGTCGGGGAACCGGTCGGCGTGCAGGTGGCCCCAATGCGTCACCAGCGCGGTCTTGCCCACCCCGGTCAGCCCCTGCACGACCATGGTGTTCGTCCGGCGCGGCCGGTCCAGCCAGGCGGTGAGCAGGTCGAGGCTCTGCTGCCGTCCGGTGAAGTCGGACACGTCGGCGGGAAGCTGGCGCGGCTTGGGCAGCTCGCCGACCGGCAGCGGCCCGGCCTGCGCGCCCGGCCGCGTGAGGAACGGCGTCACCCGGCCGCGCCACGGCTCGGCCAGGTGCTCCCAGGCTCCCGCGGCCTCGCGCAGCGCCACCGGATCGGCGATCCGCAGCTTCCGGTAGCCCGGCCGCACCAGCCAGCCGCGCCTGACCCATTGCGTGAGCTGCCGCTGCACGACGTCCGGCGCGCTGCCCACGAGGTCGGCCAGCGTCTCCATGGACAGCGGCGGCGCATCGGGGGAGGCCAGCCCGTACCGCTCGTCCAGGTGCAGCAGCCACACGGCCAGCCGGGCCGCGACCGGCGCGCGGGCCAGCGCCTCGTGCCTGCGGGCCGCCAGGTTCCTGGCGAACAGCTCCTGGACGAGCGCCGTCGCCACGGCCGGGCCCGCCGAGGCGTGCTCGCGTAACCGCCGCAGGTCGATCGGAAAGGCCCGGACCTCGGTCAGGGCGTCCACCTTGACGCGTTCCGCCGGGCTCCAGAAGGCCAGCTCGCCCACGAGGTCGCCGGGGCCGCGCAGGTCGTGCACGACCTCCCGGTCACCGCCGGGGACGTGCTCGCGGGCGTACCCGTGGTCGATCAGGTGCACGCGGTTGACCGGCCGGACCGGCGAGCAGATCAGCTCGCCGCGGCGGAAGAGGCGGGGGCTCGCGCCCTCGTCCACGAGTGACCTGAACAGACCCACGCCGCCACCACCAATCCGGGGACGGCGGTGTCCTCGACATGACAGGTTGGAAACAGTCCCAACGACAAAGTGTCACATCGGGCGAACACGGGTCAACGGATCACACGTGCGCGGAATCGCTCCGGTCGGGCACGAACCGGTAGCCGACGTTGCGGACGGTCCCGATCAGCGACTCGTTCTCGGTGCCGAGCTTGGCGCGCAGCCGCCGTACGTGCACGTCGACCGTCCTGGTGCCGCCGAAGTAGTCGTAGCCCCAGACCTCCTGCAGCAGCTGGGCGCGGGTGAAGACCCGGCCGGGATGCTGGGCGAGGTACTTCAGCAGCTCGAACTCCTTGAACGTCAGGTCGAGCACGTTCCCTCGCAGCCGCGCGGTGTAGGTGGCCTCGTCGATCGACAGGTCGCCGCTGCGGATCTCGTCGGGGACGTCCTCGGCGCCGGCCTGCGACCTGCGCCCGGTCGCCATCCGCAGCCGCGCCTCCACCTCGGCGGGCCCCGCGGTTTCGAGCAGCACGTCGTCGACCCCCCACTCGGCGGTCATGGCGGCCAGGCCGCCCTCGGTCACCACCACCAGCAGCGGGCAGTCGATGCCCGTGGTGCGGATCAACCGGCACAGGCTCTTGGCCTGGACGAGCTCCTTGCGCGCGTCGACGATGACGGCGTCGGAGGGTGGCGTGTCGATGAGCGCCGACACCTCGGCCGGCGACACCCGGACGGAATGGAGCAGCAACCCGAGCGCCGGCAGCACCTCGGAGGACGGCTCGAGGGCGTTGGTCAGCAGCAGCAGGTTGCTCATTACGGCCTCCTCAAACACGCAAGGACCCGGGGGCGACGTCGCCCAGGTCCTGTACGCGAGGATATCCCACGGCCTGGTCGCGTCCATTGCGCGTCCACCAGGTGAACAGCGGGTCCTTTGAAACATGCGTGTTAAGGACGGCGCACAATAGAGCGAAGTCGATTGTGAGGCAACGCATGGCCACTGGAAAAGTACGTTATTGGGCGGCGGCCAAGGAGGCCGCCGGAGTCGCGGAAGAGTCGTTCGAGGCGACAACTCTTGAAGAACTCATGACGAAAATCACAGAAAACCGGGCCGAACTCGCCCTGGTGGTCGGCCGCTCGTCGTTCCTCGTCGACGGCGCTCCCGTGGGCAGACGCGCCCACGACACGGTCGTGCTCGGCGAGGGCGTCACGGTGGAGGTGCTGCCGCCGTTCGCCGGCGGGTGATCGTCAGCTCCGGCGGGGAAGGAGAACCGCCGGATCGATAGGCTCGAAACCCCCGCCGACAGGGAGCCCCATGCGCAAGCTGATCATCTTTCTGATCGTGCTGGTCGTCCTTCTCGTCGTCGTCGACCGCGTCGCCGTGGCCGGCGTGGAGCGCGACCTCGCCAACCGGATCGCCGCCGCCTCCGACCTCAGCGGCACCCCGAAGGTGACCATCGAGGGCATCCCGTTTCTCACTCAGGCCGTCTCGGGGCACTATCCCGAGGTACGGTTCGATCTCGGCACCCTCACCTACGGAGGCGTGCCGGTGAAGAACCTGCGCGGCGCCGCCTACGACGTGACCGCCCCCCTGTCCGACGTGCTGCAGAACCGAGCCGACGTCCGGGCCGGGCGCGTCACCGTGAGCGGCACGCTCACCCGGGCCACGATCGACAAGTACGCGCCCCGGGGCATCAAGATCAGCGGCAACGGGCGGCGGCTCGTGGCGTCGGGAGAGGTGACGGTGGGGGCGCAGAAGATGCAGTTCAACGCGGAGATGCGGGTCGACGTGGCCGACGGCGCCATCAGGCTCCAGGCGGAGAAGATCCAGGGCGTGCCCGACCAGCTCGCCCACTTCGTCACCTACACGATCCCGTTCAAGGGCGGGCTGCCCTTCGACGTGAAGATCACCGGGGTCCAGAGCGTGGCCGACGGATTGGAGTTCTCGGCCGAGGCGTCTGACGTGCCGATCCGTGGATGAGCCTGAACCGCTGCGGCCCCCCGTACGTGATGAGGGCGTGAGCGCAGCAGGCACCGCGGACGAGGAGCTCGTACGCACCCTCTTCGACGAGCACGCCGGGCCACTCTACGGATACGTGCTGCGACTCACGGGTGATTCCGGACGTGCGGAGGACGTGGTGCAGGAGACGCTGCTGCGGGCCTGGCGGCACCCCGACGCCCTCTCCGGCCGTCCCATCCGGGCGTGGTTGTTCACGGTGGCGCGTAACCTCGTGGTCGACCAGCACCGGGCCAGGAAGGCCAGGCCGCAGGAGACCGGCGACGAGGCGCTCGCGGTCCTGCCGGCCGACGACGAGCTGGAACGGGCGGTCGAGTCGTGGGCCGTGGCCGAGGCGCTGGCCGCGCTGCGGCCCGAGCACCGCGAGGTGCTGCAGGAGGTCTACTACCGGGGGCGATCGGTGAAGGAGGCGTCGGCGACGCTGGGCATTCCGCCGGGCACGGTCAAGTCGCGCACCTACTACGCGCTGCGCGCGCTCAAGCTGGCACTCGAAGAGCGGGGGCTGGCGCCGTGACGACCTGTGAAGAAGTGCGCATCGCCATGGGCGCGCACGCCTTGGGCGCGCTCGAACCCGACGAGGCGCTGGAGATCGACAATCACCTGGCCACCTGCGAGACCTGCGGCGCCGAGCTGCTCGAACTCGAAGGCGTCGCCGCCTTCCTCGGCAAGGTGTCCGAGCGCGACGTCGAGCTGGTGGCCAGCCCGCCGCGCCAGGTGCTCGACCGGCTGCTCAACGCCCGCGCCCGGCGGTACCGGCGCGGCCGGCTCATGCTGGCCGTGGCCGCCTCCGTCGCGGTGATCGCCGTGGGCGGTACGGTCTGGACCGTCACCCGGCAGGACGTCCCGCAGCAGAGCGCGGCCGCGCCCGCGGCCGCCCCCCAGTCATCGGTGGCCGGGAAGTCGCCGGAGACGGAGGGCTTCGTCGCCAGCGACGCCGCGCCCGACGCCCAGCTCAGGAAGGCCGTCCCGTCGCCGAGCGCGATGCCCACGACGGCCGGGCGCACCGGCGACGGCCGGGCGTTCAAGGGCGAGAACCCGGCCAAGGACTACTACGCCACGGTCTACGCCCTGCCCGGCGCCGGGAACACCGAGCTGCTGGTGACCGTGCGGAACGTGCCGGTCGGCACCGACTGCAGCCTGGCCGTCTACGACGACAGGGGTCGGCGGGAGCTGGCCGGGAGCTGGACCGTCAGCCGCGAGACCTACCGCAAGGAGACCGTCTTCCAGATGGAGACGCCGGTGCTCATGCGGGACATCACCCACTTCGAGGTCGTCGACGGAACAGGACGCGTCCTGGTCAAGGTCGACGGCCCGGCGCGGAAGTAATCGCGGGCGGTCATGGTTGCAGCCTGAGGTGACGGGCCTGTGGATCGCGCTGGCGACGCTGGCGCTCGGAACGGTGATCGGGGTGGTACGTCTGCGCCGCGACGGACGGGTGCGCGCGGCGGCCGGGGAACGGCTGACCGCGGACATGCTGGGCGCCGCCATGGGCGAGCGGGCCACGCTGGTGCAGTTCTCGACCGCGTTCTGCCAGCCCTGCCGGGCGACCAGGCGGGTGCTGGCCGACGTGAGCGCGCTCGTGCCGGGGGTGGCGCACGTCGAGATCGACGCCGAGTCCCGGCTCGACCTGGTGCGCCGGCTCGACATCATGCGCACGCCCACCGTACTTGTGCTGGATCCGTCAGGGAATGTCGTCAAGAAGGCGTCCGGCCAGCCACGGAAGGCCGACGTGCTGGCCGCGCTGGCGGTCGCGATCCCCTCCGGGGAGTCACGGCCGTCTCACGAACTGTCTCAGAACTCGGACGAGATGTGACAGATGGCGAGACGACGAGTAGTGTCGATGCCATGAACCCGTCGACAGAGCTGCTCACGAAGCGGCGCGCGGTTGATTTCTGCCGCGTCGCCACCGCGCTCTGTCGCGCTGCCTGAGGACGGTCACCGCGGACATCTGGTCCGCCCCATCCGACCCCTTCGGGAGCATCCTGCGATGCGTGCTGATCCCAGAGCTCTGCGCTTCGGCGCGGCCGTCACCACCCTGGTCCTCGCTCTCGTCCTCGTGACGGGCAGCGGGTGGCTGCTCG
The DNA here is from genome assembly GCF_044547985.1 of Nonomuraea sp. NPDC052265. Taxonomy (NCBI): domain Bacteria; kingdom Bacillati; phylum Actinomycetota; class Actinomycetes; order Streptosporangiales; family Streptosporangiaceae; genus Nonomuraea; species Nonomuraea sp. NPDC052265. The sequence goes on along the minus strand of NZ_JBIUBJ010000011.1, from coordinate 56,093 downwards.
CCGTCCAGGCGGTGGTCTTCGCCCTGGGGATCGCGCGGCGCTCGCCGTACACGATGCTCTTCAAGGCGCTCGTCAGGAGCGCGCCGAAGGAGACCGAAGACGCTCGCCCGCCGCGGTTCGCGCAGGGGGTCGGGCTGCTCTTCGCGGTCGCGGGGCTGGCCGGGTTCGCCGCCGGGATCACACCGCTGGCCCTCGGGGCCACGGCCGCGGCTCTCCTCGCCGCCTTCCTCAACGCAGCCTTCGGATTCTGCCTCGGCTGCGAAACGTACCTGCTCACCCGCCGTCTACTGCCCGCCGCCAACATGGAGGTTTCCCAATGAGCCGCTCCGCCGCACTGGTGGACGCCGACTGGGTCGAGGCCAACCTCGACACCCCTGGCGTCGTACTCGTCGAGGTCGACGAAGACGTCAGCGCCTATGACAAGGGCCACATCCGTGGCGCCGTGAAGGTCGACTGGCGGCAGGACCTGCAGGACCCGGTCCGCCGCGACTTCGTGGACAAGACCGGTTTCGAGGCCCTGCTGTCGGACCGCGGCATTTCCAACGATGACACCGTCGTGCTCTACGGCGGCAACAACAACTGGTTCGCGTCCTACGCCTACTGGTACTTCAAGCTCTACGGCCACCAGGACGTCAAGCTGCTCGACGGCGGGCGCAAGAAGTGGGAGCTCGACTCCCGCGAGCTGGTCCGCGACGTCCCCGAGCGCGCCAAGACCCAGTACGTCGCCCAGGAGCAGGACAGCGCGATCCGCGCCTTCCGCGACGACGTGGTCTCCGCGATCGGCAAGCTCAACCTGGTCGACGTGCGCTCGCCCGACGAGTTCACCGGCAAGCTGCTCGCCCCGGCCCACCTCCCGCAGGAGCAGGCCCAGCGCGGCGGCCACGTGCCCACCGCCCGCAACATCCCGTGGTCGAAGGCCGCGAACGACGACGGCACCTTCAAGTCCGACGACGCGCTGCGCGCCCTCTACGGCGAGGCCGGCGTCGACTTCGGCAAGGACACCATCGCCTACTGCCGCATCGGCGAGCGCTCGGCGCACACCTGGTTCGTGCTGCACGAGCTCCTCGACCAGGCCAACGTGAAGAACTACGACGGTTCGTGGACCGAGTACGGCTCGCTCGTGGGCGTGCCGATCGAGCTGGGAGAGGCCCGCTGATGACCACTGCACAGGGTTGCGGAGCGCCGGAGCAGACCATCGCGCTGCCGGCCGGGATCGATCTGTCCAACCAGGCCGTCATCCAGGGCGTGGTGACGGGCGCCACCACCGCCTACGCGCGGCTGCTCGACAACTCCGGTGAGTTCACCGGTGAGGTCGTCGTCTCCGACGACGGCGTCTTCCGCTTCTTCGCCGCTCCCGGCGACTGGACCGTCCGCATCATCGCGGGCGGCGGCGTCACCCGGGACGTTCAGGTGGAGGCCAGGCTGGGTGAGGTCTCCCAGCTCGCGGTCGCCGTCTGAGCTCCACAGCGCCAAGGCGGGGCCCGTGTCCACACCGGACACGGGCCCCGTCCGCGTTTCGGGCGGACGCAACGAAACCCGGCGCGGCGGTGTTGTAGAGAGCGTGAGTGGAACCGACTGTCTCGACCCGGTGCGCAAGGCGCTCCTCGACGACCTCGACGAGGGCTTCGCCGAGCTGTACGCCGCCCACCGCGGCCTGGTCTTCTCGACCGCGCTGCGGTTGAGCGGGCGCTGGGCCGACGCCGAGGACCTCACCGCCGAGGCGTTCCTGCGGGCGTACCGGGCCCTGGCGGGCTACGGGCCCGACCGCGTGGCCGCGTTGCAGCCGCGGGCCTGGCTGATGACGATCCTCATGAACATCTGGCGCAACTGCGCCAGGGCGAAATCCCGCAAACCGCCGCCTGACCTGCGTGACGAGCCCGTGGACGAGCCCGATCCCGCCCAGGACGTCGAGGCGGCGGCGGCCCGCAGGGAGACCGGCGACGAGCTGTCGGAGCTGCTCGGCCTGCTGCCCGAGGAGCAGCGGGCCGCGGTGGTGCTCAGGCACGTCGTCGACCTGCCGGTCAGCGAGATCGCCACCGTGCTCAGGATTCCGCAGGGCACGGTCAAATCGCACGTGTCGCGCGGGCTGCGGCGGCTTCGCGAACTGGGAGGTGCCCGATGAACAATGATTCGCTACTGGCCGGGCTGGCCGGGCTGGCCACCGACGCGCCCGCCGGGCTGCTCGACCGGATCGCCGCCCGCTGGGTGAGCGTGCCCGCGCCGATCGGCGAGCTGCGCGTGGCCTTCACCGACCAGGGCGTGGCGTACGTGCACGCCGGCGACGACTTCGCCGCCTCGTTCAGGAGACGCTTCGGTCGGCCGCTGCTGGCCGCCGACCGGCCGCCCGCCGGGCTGGTGCCGGCGCTGCGCACCGGCCGTCTCGGCAAGGTGCCGCTGGACCTGCGCGGCGTCAGCGGCTTCCAGCGTGACGTGCTCGACGCGGTCAGGACGATCCCGAGGGGCGAGGTCAGGCCCTACTCGTGGGTGGCCGCGCAGATCGGCCGGCCGCGGGCCGTACGCGCGGTCGGGACGGCGCTCGGCGGCAACCCGGTGCCGCTGCTCGTGCCGTGCCACCGGGTCGTCAGGTCCGACGGCGTGACCGGCGACTACGTGTTCGGCCGGGCGGCCAAGGAACGGCTGCTGCTGGCCGAGGGCGTCGATCTCGACCGGGTGCGCGCGCTGGCCGGTGAGCGGGTGTTCTACCTGGCCAGCGACACCACCGGCGTGGTGTGCTTCCCGACCTGCCACAACGCCCGCCGGATCACCCCCGCGCACCGGCACGGCTTCCGCAGCCTCGCCCAGGCCAGGGCCGCCGGCTACCGGCCGTGCCGCACCTGCCGGCCCGCTCAGGTGGGCGGCTTGGCCGGGTAACGCATCAGGAGGGTCGCGCGCACGACGTCGGGGCCGTGCGCGCGGTAGCCGTGGGGGACGTCGGAGAGCCAGGAGATGTGGTCGCCCGGCCCGGCCGTGAGCGGCTCGTGGATCGGGCCGGCGCTGAGCGTGCCGCTGAAGACCGTGACGTGCTCGCTGACGCCCTTGTGGTGGGCGGGCGAGGTCTGGGTGACGCCCGGCGGCACGCGGATGCGGTAGAGCTCGTAGGTGACGCTGTCGTCCTCGAAGACCTCCAGCAGGTCGGCCTCGATGGCGGTGCCGCGCATGGTCTGCGGCTCGGGCGGGGAGTCGAGTATCGCCCCGATGGGCACGCCGAGCTGCGCGGTGATCGCCCAGAGCGTCTCCAGCGTGGGGTTGCGGGTGCCGGTCTCGACGCCGGACAGCGTGGCCTTGCCGATGCCCGCCCGCTTGGCGAGCTCGGACAGCGAGACCCCGCGCGCCTGGCGCAGCCGCCGCAGCCGATCACCGACGACGGCGGGGTCCTGGTCGAACGCGGGCAGCGGCTCCATAACGCCATCGTGCCGCACGGCTCGTCCGATGTGGACCGCCGATCCCTTGTCTCCCGCATTTGTCACTGCTCCGGAACGGCTCGCGGACACGCTGGTCACCGGGTGTCCGCGGGTTGCGGCTGCGGCGTAAGGGGCAGACCGCTACGATTCAGCAGATGTCCGGATCGACAGGTGTGATGGCGCCGCCCCGACCAGGGTCTACGCCGGCTCAGCGGATGCCGTCGCCGTACTCGCTGCCCCTGCACGCGCTGCGCCTCGCGGGGAGATGCGCGCTGCCGCTGATCCTCTGGTACGCGGCGGGCCAGGTCGTGCGCTTCGCCCTGCTGTACGCCGCCACCGAGCTCGCCTACGGCGACCTGCGGCAGGTCCGGCTGGTGGGCACGGTCACCTTCCTGACCCTGATCGTCCTCGCGGTGATGACGGTCACCACGGGCATGCTCCACACCCTGCGCGGCGCGCTGTGGGAGATGCGCGCGAGGAGGAACGAGGGCGTCGAGGACGAGCGCTTCTTCAGGGTGCTCGACCGGGTGGCCCCCGCCTTCGCGGTGCTCTACCTGTCGTGGGGCTGGCACGTGGAGGACGCGCGCGACCTCCAGAAGATGGACATGAACCACCACTTCTACGACATGACGTCGGCGTCCTGGTTCGGCGAGGAGACCCACGTCGGCAAGGGCCTCACCGACCTCGACTGGCGGGTGTCGCTGGGCGCGATGGTCGTGCTGTTCGGCCTGAAGTGGCTGTTCGCCAAGCTCGTGGAGCAGGGCAAGGGCAAGCTGTACGGCTTCGGCGCCGCCTTCTCCGAGTTCGCCTTCGTCTTCTACGGCCTGAACGCCACCGTCGCCATCGCCGGGCTGCGCTCGGACTGGGTGCAGCACCGCAGCGTGGTCGCCGGCACGGAGGACCTGGTGGAGCAGGCGGAGAAGAGCGTGCCGCTGTGGGAGACGGTCACGGGCGCGGTGAGCGACTTCTGGCCGTACTTCATCGACGGCGTCGCCGTCCCGCTGGCCTGGCTGACCGTGGCGATGCTCGTGTTCGGCGCCTTCTCCGACGAGACCCGCAACCTGGTCAAGGGCACCCGGTTCGAACGGGGCGTGGACCGGCTGGAGGACAGCCACGACCTCACCAAGAGGTCGTTCGACCAGCTCACCGGCGGCTTCCGGGACCGCTGGCTGCCGCTGGCCAACTCCCTGCGGATGATCGTGAAGGGCGGCGCGCCGCTGTTCGGCATGATGTGCCTGTGCTACGTCGTCCTCACCGTGGGCGCCCAGTACGCCGAGCGCGCCGTGGTGACGCTCGTCGGCTCGCAGGCCGAGTGGGCCTGGGCCTACAAGCAGGGGCCGGTGACGTTCGTGAGCGGGATGGTCGTGACCGTGCTCACCATGGCGCTGCTGGCGGCCACGTACGACCTGGCCGCCACGCGGGCCCGGCTCAAGGGCGAGCCGCTCAGCGACGTCTGAACCGCAGCACGTCCGCCTCCGGCTTGCCCGCCTTCTCGCGCTTGAAGTAGTCCGCCGTGGGGGTGTCGGAGCGGTAGTCGCTGGGCGTGAAGGAGAGCTCGACCTCGTTCGCGACCGGGGTCGGCACGATGGCCATGCCTTCGATCTTGTACTCCTTGCCCAGCTCCAGCCGGTCCGTCGGGCGGTCGCCCAGCTCGAACTCCACCGTCCAGGTCCGGCCGGCGTGGTCCTCCAGCCTGGCCTTGCCCGGCGGGGCGGTCATGGTCGCGCTGCCCTCGTCGATCAGCTTCTGCGTGATGTCCACCTTCAGCCAGGTGACCTCGGGGCCGTGCTTGCTGCCCTGGGGGGCCGGGACCGGGTTCAGGGCGGCCTTCCACTCGATGTCGTGCACCTTGCCCGACCGGCCGGGGGCGACATCGATCTCCGTGGTCTTGATCCCGTCGGTGACGGTCGTGTCGTAGAAGACGTAACCGTCGTAGGTGTTGAGGCCCATGGCCACGACGGACGCCACGGCGGCGCCCACGGCGACCAGGACCAGCCGGCCGCGCCTGGGCTGCGGCGGGTCCGGCGGCGCCGCCGGCGGCTGCTCCGCCGGCGGCACGGACGCCGCGCCGGGGGCCCGCTGCGGGGACGGCATGCTCATGCCGGGGCGGATGGCGGGCAACGGCTGCGTGCTGCCGCCTCCGGAGGACTCGCGCGGGGCGGGCGGCCAGACCTGCTGATCGGGGTGCACGAACCGGCCCCGTCCCGGCCCCTGCTGCCCGAACCCGTGCCCGGCGGACGGCTGCCCCGCGCCGGGCAGGCCCTGGCCGGGCCGTGGGCCGCCGTGACCGGCAGGCGGCGTCCCGTGGCCTGCGGGAGGGGTGCCGTAGCCGGGGGGTGGCGTGGGGTGGTTCGGCGGCGGGCTCGGCGGCGGGGTGGCGCGGTCGCGCGGGGCGCCCGTACGGCGGCGGCGCGGCCTGGGTGGCCTGGCGGGCAACGGCGCCTGCGGCGACGGCGGTCCCGCCTGCGGTGCCTGCGGTGCCGCCGGGGGGCCCGGGGGCGTCGCGGGGTCCGGTGACGCCGGGGGAGGCGGGAAGGCCGACGGGGGCGGGGGCGGGTCCTCGGACTGGTGGTCGGTCTTGGGGGCGAACCAGTCGCGCTCGTTCGTGCTCACAGTGCGATCACTTCTTGACGGTGGAGTAGACGGCCTGCGGCGAGGCCGCGAGCTTGCGCGCGGCCTCCTCGTCGAGCCCGAGGTCGATCTCGACCTCCGGCTGGAAGGGCTCCACCACCACCTCGGCCGGCAGCCCGAAGACCACCCGCGCCCCCGGCAACGCCGATGGAGGAACCTCGAAGAAGAACCGCCCGCTGACCCAGATGTCGGGCTGCACCCACGTGTTGGCCAGCGTCAGAGGGCTCGCCACGCGGTCGGTGGCGTCGAACTTCTTGCCGTCCGTGGTCAGCAGCTCCGGCTGACCCAGGTGGTACGGCTTGAGGCTCGACTTGGCCGAGGCGTTGACCACGAGGAACAGGTTGTCCGTCGTGATGGTCCGGTCGCTGTCCTGGATCGTCCTGGTCGCCAGGAACGAGTCGAGCCGTACGGTGAACCGCCGGGCGTCCACGCTCTCGCCCTTGACGCCGGTGTAGGTCACCTTGGCGCTCGCCTCGTTGGCGGACAGGTGGAACGTCTGGAGCCCGACGGCGGCGGCCGCCAGCAGCAACCCGGCGCAGGCGTTGAGCAGCGTGGAGCCGCCCCCCTGCCGGCGTCCGGTACGGCGGTCGCCGCGGTCGGGGACGGCGGAGGAGCGCGGCTGGGTGGCGGTCATGCCCCCTCACCCGCCTGGACCGGCAGCGTCACACGGGCCTTGACCACGGGGAAGAACTTGTCCTCCTTCTCCTCGGCGACCATCTGCCAGCGCAGCCGCTCGTCCTCGAAGCCGGGGGCGTACTCGAAGGTGGCCACGTCGAACGTGACCTTGTCCGGCGGCCGTTCGGTCGCGCCGAGCCGGTAGCGGACGAGGACCTGGCTGGTCACGCCCGGATGGAGCTGCCGGGTCTCGTCGCCCTTGTCCACGGCGTAGACGAAGGGCCCCGACTCCTTGGAGAACTTGGGGCTGATGGAGACGAGCGAGTCGGCGAAGAACTGGCCGAGCCACGCCTTGTCCGGCTTGGCCGGGTCGGGAGGCAGGCCGACGCTGGACGTCTCGTCCCCCTTGTTGGTGACGTCGAAGACCAGTTCCACGAACCGTTTGTCCTCGTCGAACTGGGTCTTGGCCCTCTCCACCTTGACCCGCGACTCGACGAAGCGCGTGGAGTAGCGGCCCTGGTCGAGCGTCGCGCCCTGGCCGAGCAGGTCCGGGCCCTTGTCGGGGGCCTCGTTCAGGCCGCCCAGCAAGGCGGTGATGCCGACGGCCGTGACCGCCACGAGAGCCACGATGGGCACCACCACAGGGCGTGTGGGTCTCGTGCTGCCGCCGGAGGGTTCGGTCATGGGTATGGATGGTAATAGGTCACGCTTGCCCCATCTGCCGCAATGCTCCCTTCTGGTGGGGGGAATTGCCGCGAACTCTGCCGCTACGGGGGTGGAAGCTCATACGCTGTCACGGAGCGGAAAAGGGCTGGCCCCTGCAACTAACGACATATCGCGGCCGGAGGGTCACGTGGCGGACGTGCATCCCGAGCATGCCCAGCTCCAGGCGGACCGCATCTACCTGGGGTGGCAGTACATGCTGCTGCATCCCGACCCCGGACCGCCGCCCAAGCGCCCCTCGCCGGTCCAGGAGCCCACGCCGGCCGCGGAGACGTCCGAGCGCGCGGCGGCCGAGGCGCTGCGCCGGGAGCGGCTCCAGGAGGACATGCTCAACCGGCCCGTACGCGTCATCCGGGTCATCAGCCTGACCGTGTCCGTGCTGATCCTCGTGGCCGCGTTCAGCGGCTACCTGGGGTGGTCGTTCGCGCTCCTCGGGCTGGTCGCGGCCGGAGGCGTGGCGGGCATCTGCACCTACGCCCTGCTCCAGGGCGACCGGGCCGTCCGCTACCGGGTGCTCGAACAGCAGGCCAGGGACGACCGGCAACGTCAGGAACGTGACAAGGAACTGTTCCGCGCCCAGGAGGAGCACGCCCGGCGCTACCGCGAGTGGCAGGAGTCCAAGGAGCGCCACGAACGCCAGCTCACCTGGTACGCCGTCGCCGTCCCCGACGAGATCGACCGCATCGACGTGGCCGGCGGCACGCTCCCCGGCTGGTCCGCGCTGATCACGCTGCTCGGCGCCACCCGGCTCTACAGCGGCGGCCACCTCACCGTGCTCGACCTGTCGGAGGGCGCGATCGCCAAAGACCTGATCGAGCTGGCCCGCAAGGGCGGCGACGACCCGCTGGTCTGGGTGCTGCCGGTCGACCTGCCCAAGCTCGACCTCGGGGCCACGCTGAAGCCTGAGGCGTTCGCCGACGTGCTGGCCCACGTGGTCAGCGTGAGCGAGGAGCACCGCACCACGCGCGACCTCAGCTTCGACAACGCCATCCTGGAGCGGGTGCTCGAAGTGCTCGGCGAGAACGCCACCATCAGCCAGGTCACCGCCGCCCTGCGGGCCCTGGCGCAGGTCGGCGACCCGCGGGACGACCTGCGCTTCGGCCTGATCACCGCGACCCAGCTCGAACGCATCGGCACGCTGTTCGGCCGCGGCGTGAGCGACCGGGTGGTGATCGAGCGCGCCTGGGCCCTGGAGTCGCAGCTGCGCAAGCTGGAGACGCTCGGCACCCAGGCGGTGCGGCTGCCGCCCGCCCGGCTGCGCGTGGTGAGCATGGACCGGCAGGCGGGCGTGTTCGGCAACCGGGTGCTCGGCACGTACGTGGCCACCGCGCTCACCCACATCCTGCGCCAGTCGCCCGCCTCCGACCGGCCCTGGTACCACACGATCATCGTGGCGGGCGCCGACAAGCTCCGCGGCGACGTGCTCGACCGGCTCATGGACGCGTGCGAGACCTCCCGTACGGGCCTGGTGCTGACGTACCGGAGCCTGACCCCCACCGTGAAGGAGCGCCTGGGCCGCGGCCACGCGGCGGTGGCGTTCATGCGCCTCGGCAACGCCGAGGACGCCCGGGTCGCCAGCGAGCACGTCGGCACCGAGCACCGGCTGGAGCTGGCCCAGCTCACCGAGACGATCAGCGACGCCCTGCCGGGCCTCGACGGCGGCTACACCTCCACCATCTCCCAGGTGGACGACACCAGGCAGGACCGCGGCGACGACGGCCGCGCCGACCTGGTGGAGGACATCACCGAGTCCACCGAGTGGGGCAGGACCGCCGACAAGATCTCCGAGACCGAGCGCGTGCTGCACCGTTCGCGCGAGTTCCTGGTCGAGCCGCACCAGCTCCAGCAGCTCCCCACGACGTCCGTGATCGTCACCGACGCGACCGCCCAGGGCCGCCGGGTGCGGCTGGCCGACGCCAACCCGGCCATCCTCACCTTCCCCAGGACCACGCTGGGCGACCTGGAGGAGGTGCGCGAGGCCGTGCTGGCCCTTGAGGCGAAGGACGACGAGGGGGCCGATGCGGAGCCGCCACCCAACCTCGGGCCACCACCGCCACGCCTTGACTGGCGCAAGGGCAGGCAATGACCTGGTCAAGGGCGTGGTGAGGAGCCGACGATCAGCGGGACTTTACTGAGAACCGACTGTGGGGGAATTGAAAGATGCAGCCGAGTGTCTCGCTGAGCGGGCCCTGGTATCGGATCCAGTCGATCGCCGCACCCTCGCGAAGCTCGTCGGCGGAGTGGGATTTCGTCACGGTGCTGCCCGCCGTGCTGTCGGCGGCGCAGCGTGACCGGCCGTTCGTCATCGGGTGGCTGTCGCGAGGTTCCGGCGCGCCGCTCGAACTGATCACCAACGCCGGCCCGCTCTCGCCGCCGCGCCAGCCGCGCCGGGCGACCGACGTCCCCGGCCTGCCGACCGGGCCGCAGCCGCTGCTGTTCCCCGGGGGCGCGCGGGGGATCGAGCTGGATGAGGAGTACCTGGCCGACCTGGCCGACCTGGTGTGGACGCCGTGCCCCGGCCGCCAGGCGCCGCCGCTGGGCGGGCGGGGGCGCGAGTTCGCCGGGTCCGACCCCGACGAGCTCAGGCGGCCCACGTTGTTCGAGTCGACGCTGGTCACGCTCATGTCGCGGCCGTTCGCCTGGCTGGTCGTGGCCGAGCCGACCGACCTGCTCGACGCCGAGGTGGCGCACCTGCGCACCCAGCTCAACGTCCTGCGGCAGTACGGCGACGCCTCAGAGCGCTCCCGGTTCGACGCCGAGCGGGCCGAGCGCCGCATGCAGGAGCTCGACGCCTTCCGCGAGGCCGGCCTGTGGAACGTGCGCGTGCTGGCCGGCGGGGCCACCGCCGAGGAGCTGCGGCAGATCGCGCCCGTGCTCGTCGGGTCGGTCGAGATGAGCCATCACCCGTACCGGCTGCGCAGCGCGCACGGCGCGGTCTACGCGCTGTCGGAGGCCCTGGCCGTCACCATGCAGGACCCGGCCGACAGCGCCGCCGCGCCCTTCGCCGCCACCGCCGGGGCCCTCGCCGCGCTGGCCGGGCTGCCCCGGCGCGAGGTCCCCGGCGTACGCGTGCTCGACTCCGGCTTCTTCGACGTCACCTCCGAGGCCGACGGCGGCGAGCTGGAGCTGGGCGAGATCCTCGACGGCCAGGACAGGGGGGTGGGCAGCTTCCGGGTGCCCCTGGCCACGCTCAACCGGCACGCGTTCGTCACCGGCGCGACCGGCTCGGGCAAGTCCCAGACCGTCCGGCACCTGCTGGAGCAGCTCAGCGAGGCGCGCATCCCCTGGCTGGCCATCGAGCCGGCCAAGTCCGAGTACGCGGCCATGGCCGGCCGCATCGCCGACCCGGTGACCGTGATCAACCCTTCGGCCCCCGAGGGCGTGCCGCTCAGCGTCAACCCGCTCGAACCCGAGCCCGGCTATCCCGTCCAGGCCCACATCGACATGATCAGGGCGCTGTTCATGGCCGCGTTCGACGCCGAGGAGCCGTTCCCGCAGATCATGTCGCTGTCCCTGCAACGGGTCTACGAGGCCACCGGCTGGGACGTCGTGACCGGCGGCGCCGTGCCCGGCTCGAACGTCCCGCCCAGCGTGCCGACGCTCGAACAGCTCCAGCAGCACGCCATGGACGTCATCAAGGAGATCGGCTACGGCCGCGAGGTCCAGGCCGACGTGGAGGGCTTCATCTCGCTCAGGCTGCGGTCGTTGCGGGTCGGCTCGGCCGGGCGCTTCTTCGAGGGCGGCCACCCGGCCGACATCGGCGGCCTGCTGGAGCGCAACGTCGTCCTCGCCATCGAGGACGTCGCCAACGACGAGGACAAGGCGTTCCTCATGGGCACGCTGATCATCCGGATCGTCGAGCACCTGCGCATGCGGGCCAGGAAGGAGAAGTCGGCCGGGCTGCGGCACGTCATCGTGATCGAGGAGGCCCACCGGCTGCTGCGCGACCGCGGCCACGGCCGGGCCTCCACCCACGCCGTGGAGCTGCTGGCCGGCCTGCTCGCCGAGATCAGGGCGTACGGCGAGGGCATCGTGGTGGCCGAGCAGATCCCGACCAAGCTCGTCTCCGACGTCGTGAAGAACACCGCGCTGAAGGTCGTCCACCGGCTGCCCGCCGAGGACGACAGGAAGCTCGTCGGCGCGGCCATGAACCTCAGCGACGAGCAGTCCAGGCACGTCGTCTCGCTCCAGCCGGGCTCGGCCGCGGTCTTCGCCGACGGCATGGACCGGCCCTTGCGCGTGCGGGTCCCGCTGGGCGAGTCGCGGGAGAAGCCGCTGCCGGGCCCACAGCCGCCCATCCGCGGGCGCAGGTCGGCCGCCTGCGGGGCGCAGTGCCGGACCGGCCAGGCGTGCACCCTGGTGGAGCTCAGGGAGGCCGACGTCCTCGCCGACGGGCCCGACTGGGCGTGGCTGCGCATCTGGTGCGACACGGTCGTGCTGGCCTTCGTCAGCAACCGGCCGCTGCCCGGCGTGCCGCGCGCCCTGTCGTCGGCCTGGGCCGAGCTGCCCGCCCGCCGCCGCGAGTGCCTGCTCGCCACGCTGGTCGAACGTGCCGTCCAGCGGCGGGCCTGGTCGCTGCGGAGCTGGTTCGACCCGGCGCTGCTCACCGAGAAGGCCGCCGAGGTCGCCGCGCGGCTGCTGTCGGGGGCCGAGGCCGGCGGCGACCGTCCCGGCGCGTCGTGGGTGATCCCGCAGGTGCGCTGGCTGCACGAGGTCGACCGGCTCTTCCCCTACGGCCAGCCCGCCCCCAACCTGCGCAGCCCGGCCCCGCCCATGGAGTACGCCCTGTTCCGCCAGTCCAACGGCAACGGCGCCGCCGACCTGGTGCACGCCGAGCTGCTCGGCCACCGCGCCAAGGCCCTGCGCCACCACCCGCTGTCCATGGAGGTGGACCACAACCGGGCCCTGGCCTGGCGGGTGATCCTGGGCGACGACGAGAACGAGGGCGTGCAGCGCGACATCACGAACGTCGCGATCGGCATCGAGGCGTCGGCCAGGATCAGGCACGTGGGCCAGACGATGGGCGCGGGCTGGCTGGAGGGCGTGCTGTCGTGGCCGCAGCGGTTCGTCCTGCCGTTCGAGCACGGAGGCGCCCCCGAGATCGCCTTCGTCGAGGCCCCCTCGGCCTGACGCCCGGCCCCGGGGCGGATACGTGATGCTTCGCCCGGGCTACCAACCGGGCCGCGTTTTCGTGTGCAACTCCAGAGTACGACTCAACGGCGACTAGGATCCATGTGCATGACCCAGCTTCCTCTGCGGGCTCAGCTCGCCAGCGCCCTGGGACGCAGTGCCGCCACGCTCTCGCGGATGACCGGGCGCGGTGACGGCTCGGTGATCGGCGGCAGGGTCGGCCTGCTGCTTGAGCCCGACCTCCTGCGCAAGCTGGCCCGCGACCGCAAGCTGGCCCTGGTCAGCGCCACCAACGGCAAGACCACCACGACCAGGCTGATCACCTCCGCGCTGCTGGAGATGGGCGAGGTCGCCACCAACGCCTTCGGCGCCAACATGCCGGCCGGGCACGTCTCGGCGCTCTCCCAGCACAAGGCCGCCCCCTACGGCGTGCTGGAGGTCGACGAGAAGTACCTGCCGGAGGTGCTCGACACCACCGGCGCGGGCGTCGTCTGCCTGATGAACCTCAGCCGCGACCAGATGGACCGCGCGGCCGAGATCTGGCTGCTCGCGCAGAAGTGGCGCAGGGCGCTGTCCGGCAGGCCCACCCACGTCATCGCCAACTGCGACGACCCCCTCGTCACCTGGGGGGCCTCCACGGCCGCCAAGGTCACCTGGGTCGCGGGCGGGCAGCGCTGGAAGGAGGACTCCTGGTGCTGCCCCGAGTGCGGCGGCCCCCTCGACCGCAAGGACGCCGACTGGTCCTGCCGTGAGTGCACCTTCCACCGTCCCGAGCCGCAGTGGGCGCTCGACGACGACGTCGCCGTCGACCCGCGCGGGCAGCGCTGGCTGCTCGACATCCAGCTCCCCGGCCTGGCCAACCGCTCCAACGCGGTGATGGCGCTGGCCGTGGCCGAGGCGTTCGGGCTGCCGGTCGACCGGGCGCTGCCCCGGCTGCGCGAGGTCACCTCGGTGGCCGGCCGCTACACCACGGTCGAACGCGAGGGCCGCCACGCGCGGCTGCTGCTGGCCAAGAACCCGGCGGGCTGGCTGGAGGCGTTCGACGTCGCCGACCCGCAACTGCCGATCATCCTCTCGGTCAACGCGCAGGGCCCCGACGGCCGCGACACCTCCTGGCTGTGGGACGTCGACTACCGCATCCTGCGCGGCCGTCCGGTCTTCGTCACCGGTGAGCGGCGGCTCGACCTGGCGCTCCGGCTCGACGTGGCCGACGTGCCCTTCACGTTGTGCAGCTCGTTCTCCGAGGCGCTGGCCATGCAGCCGCCCGGCCGGGTCGACGTGATCGCCAACTACACCGCCTTCCAGCTGATCCGATCGGAGTTCGGACGTGCCGTCTGACAGCGCCCTCAGCATCGTCTGGATCTACCCCGACCTGCTGAGCACGTACGGCGACCAGGGCAACGTGCTCGTCCTGGAGCAGCGTGCGCAGCGCCGGGGCATCGAGGTCGAGACCGTCTACGTCCGCTCGGCCGACCCCGTGCCGGAGACCGGCGACATCTACCTCATCGGCGGCGGCGAGGACCGTCCGCAGATCCTGGCCGCCCAGCGCCTGCGCCGTGACGGCGGGCTCCAGCGGGCCATCGCCCGGGGCGCGGCGATGCTGGCCGTGTGCGCCGGCTACCAGATCATGGGCAGCACGTTCGGCGGCGAGGAGGGCCAGCCGGTCGACGGCATCGGCCTGCTCGACATCTCCAGCACGCGCGGCCCCGCCCGGGCCGTGGGCGAGCTGGTCGCCGAGGTCGACGCCGCGCTCAACCTGCCCACGCTGACCGGCTTCGAGAACCACATGGGCGTCACGCACCTGGGCCAGGGCGTGCGGCCGCTGTCCAAGACGGTCGCCGGGGTGGGCAACGGCGACGGGTTCGAGGGCTGCTACGCGGGCCACGTGGTGGGCACGTACCTGCACGGCCCCGCGCTGGCGCGCAACCCCGCCCTGGCCGACCTGCTGCTGTCGTGGCGCGTGGGCGACCTGACGCCCCTCGACGACTCCCGTTACGAGGCCCTGCGCCAGGAGCGGCTCAACACCGTGCTGTCCGGCTGACGGGCCTAGTAGACCAGGGCCTGGGCGCCTTCGCTGACGGCCTCCTCGACGAACGCGGGCGCGCCGGCGATGCGCACGCCCTCGATCACGTCGTCGACCGTGATGCCCCGGCGGGCGGCGCACTGCGTGCAGAGCGTCACCCGGCCGGCCGCCAGCACGGCTTCCAGCAGGTCCGCCAGCGGCGCCGCGTGCGGCAGGCCGAACTCCTTGGCCCTGCCCGGCAGGGCGAACCAGGACGACTCGCCGGTCAGCCAGAGCGAGACCGGCACGCCGCTCGCCAGCGCGGCCGCCGCCACCGTGAAAGCCTGGTTGCATCGCTCAGGAGCGTCCGCCCCCGCGGTCACCTTGATCACCAATGAACGTGCCATGGCGTCACCCTAACCCCGCCGCACGTGGCCCCACACGTACGGATCGGCCTGGGCGCTGCCGAACGGCGACCAGGCGAGCCGCGTCTGCCCGGTCCTGTCCTTGGTGTCGGAGTCGTAGACGAGGACGTTCGCTCTCAGCGCGGTGGGCGGGGCGGGCAGCAGCGCGAGCGGGATGCGCACCTCGACGCCGTACCCGCCGTGGTGGGCCGCCGACGCCACGCCTACCCGGGGGGCGGGGCCCTGGCGGGCGTCGGCGTCACGGGCGGCGCACGGCCCGCCCTGGGCGGTGTAGGGCAGGACGCCCAGCTTGAACGTGGTCGAGGTGTCGTCGGAGTCGCCACGCGGGTCGAGGGCGATCTCGACCGCGTCGGTGCGCCAGTGGCGCTCGCACTCCTCAAGGGCGGCGCCGCGCGCCTCGTCGGTGACCTCGACCTGGACGTAGAGGTCGTCGCCGTGGCGGGTCAGCCGGGCGGTCGCGGCGCAGTCGGCCGCCTGGCAGCGTTCGCCCTCCCAGTGCGCGAGGCGCAGGGCGGGGCCGGCGTACTCGCCGGGCGAGGCGAGGCCGTCGAGCACGGGAGCGCGCCGGGCGACCGGGAGCGTGGTGGCGGGCGGCCGGGGATAGTCCGGCTGTGCCCGGTCGGCCAGCCAGGGCAGGCCGACCGCGCGCGCCCAGTCGCGGAACTCGGCGTACAGAGGGCGCAGACCGGCCTGCGCGACGACGGGGGCGGGCACCGGCCGCCCGCCGTCGAAGACGACCGAGAACCAGTCGCAGCCGAACGGCCCGGCCACCTTCGCCGGCCGGGAGGCGAAGCCCTGCGTGCGGTACGCGCGCTCGGCGTCGCGCTCCCGCTGGGCCCACGTGGCGCGGTGGCGCGGCGACCAGGCGCCCTCCCAGACGCCGAGCTGCGGCAGCCCGGTGGCCGGGTCGCGCATGCCGGCCGTCGCGCAGCCGGGGCCCACGGGGCCGCGCAGCCCCCAGTTCTGGGTCAGCAGCCGGGAGGCCCGCCAGGGCGCGCCCGTCCCCGGGAACGCGGCCGGGTCGGCGGCCAGCCGGAACGCCTCGACGGCCAGCCGGGCGGCGAGCTGGTGGCCGCCGTGCTGGTTGAAGGGCCGCGGGTCCATCGTCACCACGGTCGTGGGCGTGGTGGCCCTGATCGTCTCGACCAGCCGTCTGAGGGTGCCCGGCCCCCACGCGCGGGCGGTCAGGGGCGCCGACAACGTGTACCAGAAGTCCGGTCTGTCCAGGTAGAAGACCTCGCGGATGCCCGCGTGCGCGACCGCCTCGCGCTCCTCGGCCTCCCTGATCCGGCCGAGCGCCGCGCCCTTCTCCGGCCCGGCGGCGTTGCCGCCGCCCTCGCCGCGGGTGACCGTCACGACCCCCGTGGTCAGCCCCAGGCGTTCGCGCCACTGCCCGAACGTGGACAGCGACTGGTACTCGTCGTCCGGATGGGCGCCCACGAACAGCACGTCCACGTGCGGCGGCACGGCCCAGGCATCCAGCATCGCGGCTCCCCCCGATGGAACGTCTCCCCGATCCAGAAGGTTAACCACCGGCGCTAGGCTTGGTGAGCATGGAAGAACCTGAGGTGCACCCCGCTCTGGAGCAGATCGCGTTCCTGCTCGGCCGCTGGGAGGGCGCCGGCGTGGGCGGCTATCCGACGATCGAGAGCTTCAACTTCGGCCAGGAGATCGAGTTCGGCCACAACGGCAAGCCGTTCCTGACGTACGTCAGCCGCACCTGGCTGCTCGACGACGACGGCAACCGGGTCAGGCCGCTGGCCACCGAGTCCGGCTACTGGCGCCCGCAGCCCGACCGGCAGATCGAGGTGGTCCTCGCGCACCCGACCGGCATCGTCGAGATCTACATCGGCGAGGTCGTCTTCCGCAAGATCGAGCTGCGCACCGACGTCGTGGCCCGCACCTCCACGGCCAAGGAGTACACCGCGGGCCACCGCCTGTACGGCCTGGTCAACGGCAACCTCATGTGGGCCTACGAGATGGCGGCCGTCGGCCACCCGCTCACCGACCACATGTCGGCCGAGCTGAAGAAGGTGTCCTGAGCATGACCTCGCCCTTCACCCCCGAGGCCGTCGAGGCGATCAAGCGCCACATGAACGACGACCACACCGGCGACGCCCTGGTCATCGTGCGCGGGCTCGGCGGCCGGCCGCGGGCCGCCTCGGCGGTGACCAGCGACGTCGACGCCGAGGCGATGGAGTTCACGATCGACGGCGGCGAGCGGGTGCGCGTGCCGTGGGGCGAGACGCTGACCGAGCGCGCCCAGGTGCGCAAGGCGGTCGTGCGCCTCTACCGGGCGGCCTGCGCCGAGCTGGGGATCGAACCCCACGGCGAACACTGAGGGGAAAACAAGAAGGGCCCCGGGCGACACTCCGCCTGCCGAGCAGACGGGCCGGATGGACCATGGTCGGGATGCGTCATCCCGCCCTCCGGCTGCCAGGGGCCCCGGTGGTTGTCTCGGATTCGCTTGCGACACGAGACAACAGTCCGCAGCGCTAGCGGACAACCACCTCGCTAGCCCGACTATGACTATCCATTATTCGGAC
This sequence comes from Nonomuraea sp. NPDC052265, assembly GCF_044547985.1. Classification (NCBI taxonomy): domain Bacteria; kingdom Bacillati; phylum Actinomycetota; class Actinomycetes; order Streptosporangiales; family Streptosporangiaceae; genus Nonomuraea; species Nonomuraea sp. NPDC052265. The sequence continues at coordinate 38,620 of NZ_JBIUBJ010000011.1, read as the reverse complement.
CACCTCCTTTCCGCGTACTCATGAAGCTATGCGGTCGCGCGCGGCGGGGGCAAGTAATTATCGGACGGCCGCGAACAGGCGATCGTGCGCTTTACACTCGGGGGCATGACCGAGACGCAGTGGCACGAGGAACTCCGCGCCAAGGGCTACCGGGTGACCCCGCAGCGGCAGCTCGTGCTCGAAGCGGTCAAGGATCTGGAGCACGCGACGCCCGAGGAGATCTGCACCAAGGTCCGCGAGACGGCGCGAGGGGTCAACATCTCGACCGTCTACCGCACGCTGGAACTGCTCGAAGAGCTCGGCATGGTCACCCACACCCATCTCGGCCACGGCGCGCCGACCTACCACCTGGCGGCCGAGGCCGACCACGTCCACCTGGTGTGCCGGGGCTGCGACGAGGTCTTCGAGGTGCGTCCCGAGCTGGCCGAGGGGCTGGTGAAGGGGCTCGACGAGGAGCTGGGGTTCGCGGCCGACGTCCATCACCTCACGGTGTTCGGGCGCTGCCGCAACTGCCGCTGACCTCCGGCGTCGGGCGCCGTCGCGCGGGCGGATAGCCTTGAGGGCATGCGTAGCCCTCTGCTCGATCTCCCCGGCGCCGTCGCGGCCGACGGGGTGGACGCCGACGTAGCCGCGCACTATGGCGACCTGTTCGCCGAACAGCGCGCGCTGGCCAAGGGTGAGGCGGTCGTCGACCGCAGCAACCGCGAGGTGGTCCGCATCTCCGGCGCCGACCGGCTGAAATGGCTCAACGACCTGACCTCGCAGAAGCTCGACACGCTGACGCCCGGCCAGTGGACGCAGACGCTCGACCTCGACCTGCAGGGCCGCGTGCTGCACCACCTCACGCTGGTCGACGACGGCGAGAGCGTGCTGGCGCACGTCGAGCCCGGCACGGCGCAGAGCCTGATCGACTATCTCGACCGCATGAGGTTCATGCTGCGCGTGGAGGTGTCGCCGGCCGACGACCTGGCGGTGCTCTCCACGGCCACCGAAGACTTCCTGGTGCCGCGCGCGGAGCTGGCCGGCCATCTGGGCAGGCCCCTGGCGGGGCTGTGGGCGTACGAGGCGCTGCGCATCGAGGCGCACCGGCCGCGGTTCGGCTTCGAGACCGACCACAAGACGATCCCCCACGAGGTCGACTGGATCGGCTCGGCGGTGCACCTGAGCAAGGGCTGCTACCGCGGCCAGGAGACGGTCGCCCGCGTCCACAACCTGGGCCACCCGCCCCGCCGCCTGGTGTTCCTGCACCTCGACGGCAGCGTCGACACCCTGCCCGTGCACGGCGACCCGGTGATCTTCGAGAGCCAGGAGGTCGGCGTCGTCGGCTCGGCCGCCCGCCACCACGAGCTGGGCCCGATCGCGCTGGCCGTGGTCAAGCGCACGGTCCCGGTCGACGCGCCGCTGCTGGCCGGTGGCGTGGCCGCCGCCCAGGAGGTCGTCGTGCCGCCGGACGCCGGCCGCAACGTCAGCATCGACCCCTCGCTGCGCCGCCGGATCCGCTGACCCCGCTAGGCGTCGATGTCGAGGACGAGCGTGATCGGCCCGTCGTTGACCAGCGAGACCTTCATGTCGGCGCCGAAGCGGCCGGTCTCCACGTGGGCGCCGAGCGCCCTCAGCTCCTCGACCACGGCCTCCACCAGCGGCTCGGCCACCGGCCCCGGGGCCGCGGCCTGCCAGGTGGGGCGCCTGCCCTTGCGCGCGTCGCCGTAGAGGGTGAACTGGCTGATCACCAGGAGCGGGGCGGAGACGTCGGAGCAGGACTTCTCGCCGTGCAGGACGCGCAGGCCCCACAGCTTGGCGGCGAGCTTGGCGGCCTCGGCACGGGTGTCGGTGTGCGTCACGCCGACCAGGACGAGCAGCCCCGGCTCGTCGACCGCGCCGACCGTCTGCCCCTCGACCTCGACGGAGGCCGAGCTCACTCGTTGTACGACTGCTCGCATGGCATCTCATTCTGGCGCAGAAAGAACTGTTCGTAGACTCGTGCCGAAAGGGGGCGCGTAATGTCGCTGATTGTCGAGGTTGTCCGGTCGGGGTTCGTGGAGTCCACGCACCACGCCCGCATGTTGACCGTGGACGCGCGGGGTGTGCCCGTGGAGACGCGGGGAGCGGTGCACGTGCCGGCCTCGCCGCGGTCGTCGATGAAGCCGCTGCAGGCGCTCGGCATGATGCGCAACGGCCTCCGACTGGAGGGGGAGCTGCTGGCGCTGGCCTGCGCCTCGCACTCCGGCGAGGCGTTCCACGTGGACGGCGTACGGAACATCCTGGCCGGAGCGGGCCTGGAGGAGTCCGCCCTGCTGTGTCCGGAGGACCACCCGTTCGAGCGCACCTCGACCGAGTTCGGCAGGGTCTACATGAACTGCTCCGGCAAGCACGCCGCCATGCTGGCCACCTGCGTGCTCAACGACTGGCCGCTCACGACGTACCTGGAGCCCGCGCACCCGCTCCAGCGCGCGATCCGTGCGACGGTCGAGGATCTGACCGGCGAGCGGGTGGCCGCCTCCGGCGTGGACGGCTGCGGCGCGCCGCTGTTCTTCGTGTCGATGCTCGGGGTGACCAAGGCGTTCAGGGCGTTCCCGCTGGCCGCGGAGGGCTCGTTCGAGCGGCGGATCTTCGACGCCATGCGGACCTATCCCGAGTGGACGTCCGGCACCGACCGGCCCGAGGCCAGGCTCATGCGGGCGATCCCCGGGCTGATGCTGAAGGCGGGCGCGGAGGCGTTCGACGCGTTCGCGTTCGAGGACGGGCGGGCCGGCACGATCAAGATCGAGGACGGCTCCCAGCGGGCCCGCGTGCCCGTCACCGTGGCGGCCCTGCGCTCGCTCGGCCTGGACGCCCCCGAGCTGGCCGAGCTGGCCAGGCCGGCGCTGCTGGGCGGCGGCCGGCCGGTGGGCGAGCTGCGGATCCGCTAGAGGGTGCGGAACTGACGGCTGGCGGAGATGGCCCCCGAGGTCGTCGTGGTGAACGTGCGCATCGACCCGGCGAACTTGGACAGGTCCCACTCCGCCGGCCCGTGGTACCAGTAGAGGTTGTCGGTCTGGTGGCCGTTGCCGGTCACCGAGGCCACCACCCGCGCCCAGTGCTCGACCCCGTCGAAGATCACCGCGTACGGCAGGTAGCGCGAGAACAGCTCCACCCGGTGCTGCTCGGGCACCTCGCCCAGGTCGCCGGAGAACAGGTACTCGCGGAAGCCCATCGTGTGCGCGAGCGCGGCCGAGCCCTTGGCGGTCTTGGCCGGCATGTACTGGCCGCCGACGGCCAGTGCGCCGCCCGCGATGACCAGGGCCAGCCCCAGCAGCCCGTACGTGGTGAACCAGGCCAGCCCGGCCGTGGCCAGCAGGCCCAGCCCGATCAGCACGACGCCGATCGTCGTCCAGCGGGTGCGCTCGGTGTCGGGACGGCGGGCGAACCAGCCCTGCGCGACCACGTCGGTGTAGAGCGCGTCGCGCACCTTGCCCAGATGGCCGGTGAACGAGCCGGACAGTTGTGAGAGCAGCACCGTGTCCCGGCCGTCGAAGACGGCGTCGTACAGGGCGCGCTCGTACGGCAGCAGCGAGTTGGCCGGCGCGTTCGGCAGCCTGACCAGCATCCAGTCGGGGGCGTCGTAGGTCTGGCGGGGCTGCTCGTCGATCCGCAGGTAGCCGCGGACGGCCAGGTCGACGATGGTGGCGGTGACGTCGATCACGTCGGCCTGCTCGTCCACCAGCGTGCCGATCTGGCCGGGACGAACGCCGTCCGGCGGGGTGAAGTGCCCGTTCTGTATGGGATCGACCGCGCCCTTCTCGTGGCCCGCGACCCGGGCGTCCCGGCCGCGCGTCCAGTAGAGCAGGCCGACGCCGCCGAGCAGCAGCACGAGCAGACCGGCCAGGGCGCCGCCGGTGACCAGGTCGAGGGTGAACGCCGAGGCCAGCGAGAAGCGCTTCTCCAGGATGGGCGCCCCCGAGCTGGAGCCCTTGGGGTAGCCGACGACCACCGTGAGGGCCTGGCCCGGCGCGATGTTCTCCTGCTCGAAGTCGGCCCGCGTTGCGGAGTGGTCCATCGAGGCCGAGGTGCAGCCGATGGCCGAGGTCAGGTCGCCGGCGAAGCACGACAGGTTCTGCACCTGGCCGGGCCCGTTGACCTGGACTGTCGCCTTGGTCACGGGGACGTTCCAGCCGCTGACGGCGAACCAGCGCAGCTCCTCGACCCCGCCGGAGGTGGCCACCACGCCCTTGACGTCGTACTCGACGGTCGCGGCCGTCACGCTCAGGACGTCGCCGTCGAGCTTGCCGCCCTTGACGTTGGTGACCTGGTAGACGCGGTCGTTGTCGTCGTCGAAGCGGGTCCTGGTGAGCAGGGTGCGCCTGAGGCCGCCGGAGTCACCGGTGATCTTCTCGACCACGTGGAGGGTGCCGTCCTTGGCGAGCGTCATCGTCACCTGGTCCGTGATCCCGGCCTCCGCCAGGGCGGGGGTGGCCAGCAACGTCAGAGCGGTGGCTCCCAGGGCGGCCAATGTGAGTCTGAAACCCGTCATGGCGGGACATCGTAGCGGTTGCGGGTGTCAATCCAGGGTGATGGCCTCGGCCGCCCGGCGTACGCTCTCGGGCGAGGCGGCCATGCCGGGGTTCTCCAGGGCGAGAGCCTGGTTCAGGGCGACGTACGGCCGCATGCGCCGCTCGTACCGGTCGAAGGCACCCTTCGGGGCCCGGCCGAGCTCCTCGGCCAGCACGTACGCTCCCACCATGGCCAGGCTGGTGCCCTGCCCCGACAGCGGCGAGGGGCAGTATCCGGCGTCGCCGATCAGCGCGACCCTGCCCTTCGACCAGCGGTCCATCTCGACCTGGGCCATGGCGTCGAAGTAGAAGTCGTCGGCCTTCCACATGGCCTCCAGCAGCTCGGGCGCCTGCCAGCGCAGCCCCGAGCAGTGCTCCTGGACCAGGTGTTTCTGCTGCTCGACGTCGCGGTGGTCGTAGTCGAGCGGGCCCGCGGCGAAGCCCATGTTGACCTTCATCACCGCCGGCTCGCGGTCGCTGAACAGGCCGAACCCGGCCTCGCCCTCGCGGTGCCAGACCTGCCAGTGGTCCAGGCCGAGGAAGTTGTCGGCGGTGTAGATCGAGACGTACATGCCGAGGTGCCTGAGGAAGGGCTGCTCCGGGCCGAAGGTCAGCTTCCTGACGTTGGAGTGCAGGCCGTCGGCGCCGATCACGTAGTCGTAGCGGTCCCGGACGCCGCTGTCGAAGGTCACGTCCACGCCTGCGTCGTCCTGGGTGAGGGTGGCGATGGAGTCGCCGTACCGGCAGGGGGCGTCGGCCACGGCGTTGACGATCGCGGTGAGGTCGTCGCGGGCGATCTCGATGTCCGGGCTGTCGAGCAGGCCGCCGCTGACCGTCTCCTCGGTGCTGCGCATGATCTCGTTGCCGTCGCCGTCGTACATGGACATGCCGCGCATGGTCGTCCGCGCTGCCCTGACCTGCTCCAGGACGCCCATGCGATCGGCCACGGCCAGGGCGGCACCCCGGATGTCGACGGCCTGGCCGCCCTTGCGCGGGCGCGGCGCGCGCTCGACGAGCGTGACCTCGAAGCCGCGCCGCCGCAGCCAGTGGGCCAGGACGGGACCCCCGACGCTCGCCCCCGAGACGAGAACCTTCATGATGCCGCTCCTTGCTGTTGACGTTGTACGCAAACCTGAATGTACGGCGTACATACAGCAGCTCACAAGGCATCGCTGATAAGATCTGTACTAGTACAGAGAGAGGGGTGTGATGACGGCTCCGCCTTACGCGCGCATCGTCGAGGACATCAGGCGGCGCATCGCCGACGGCCGGCTGCGCCCCGGCGACCGGGTGCCCTCCACCAGGCAGCTCGCCCGCGACTGGGAGGTCGCCCTCGCCACGGCGGCCAAGGCGCTGACGGTGCTGGCCCAGGAGGGCGTGGTGATCGCCGAGCCGCGCGTCGGCACGATCGTGGCCGAGCGCCGCGGCGGCGGGGCGCGGCGGGCCCCCGTCCCGTCCGGCGACGACCTGAGCCGCGACCGCATCGTGGCCGCGGCCGTCGAGATCGCCGACGCCGACGGGCTCGCCGAGCTGACCATGCGCGGCGTCGCGGGCCGGCTCGGGGTGGCGACCATGTCCCTCTACCGGCACGTCGGAGGCAAGGACGACCTGGTCATGCTCATGATCGACCAGGTGATCCGCGAGTTCCCGCTGCCGGACCCGCCGCCCGACGGATGGCGGGCCAGGCTGGAGACCGCCGCCCGGGTGCAGTGGGCGGGCTACCGCACCCACCCGTGGATGGCCAGGGTCACCTCACTGACCAGGCCGCTGCCCTCGGCCAGCCTGATCGCCCACACCGAGTGGGTCATGCGCACGCTGGAGGGCTCGCCCCTCGATCCCGTGAGCAAGATGCACGTGCACACCCTGCTGTTCAGCTTCGTCCAGGGCCTGGCCGCCAACATAGAGATGGAGCAGCTGGCCCAGGCCGCGACCGGGCTGACCGCCGACGAGTGGATGACCAGCCGGGAAGGGGAGCTCCAGGCGCTGGCGGAGTCGGGGCGGCTGACCGCCTTCTCCGGCGTCATCGAGGAGCTGGGCGGCGAGTTCGACCTCGACCTCGACCGGCTCTTCGCCTTCGGCCTCGACGCGCTGCTCGACGGGCTCGCCGGGCTGGTGGAGGGGCGCTAGTCGGAGATCGCGATGCGCAGCCGGCGGAAGCCGCGGCCCTTGCTCTCGATCTTGGCCACCTTGATGCGGCCGATCTGCTTGGTCGAGGCCACGTGGGTGCCGCCGTCGGCCTGCGTGTCGAGGCCCACGATGTCGACGATGCGCACGTCCTGGACGGTCTCGGGCACCAGGTTCGTGGCCGTGCGGATGATGTCGGGGATCTCGAACGCCTCCCGCCGCGGCAACACGCGCACGTCGATGCGCCGGTCGGCGACGATCTCGGCGTTGCAGGCGTCCTCGACGGCCTCCTTGAAGCCGGGCGGCACCTCGGGCAGGTCGAAGTCCATGCGGGCGCTGAGCTCGTCCATGTTGCCGCCGGTGACCAGGCAGCCGTAGTCCCTGAACACCACGCCGCACAGCACGTGGAGCCCCGAGTGCGTCCGCATGAGCGCCGACCGGCGGGCGTCGGCCACGGCCGCCTCCACCACCGTGCCGGCGGGCGGGATCGGGTCGCCTTCGGCGGGGATCAGGTGGAGATCGTCGCCTTTGCGCACCCCGACGATGCGCGTCTCCACACCCTGCCAGACCAGAACTCCGTGATCGGCCGGCTGGCCGCCCCCGCCTGGATAGAATGCCGACCTGCTCAGCACGATCCCCTCAGGCGTCGCGTCCAGCACGACGGCTTCGAAGTCGCGCAGGCTCTGGTCGGACAGTTCGAGCCGCTGCGTGCGTCCGTGGAGGTCGGCGGTCATATCGGCAGCCTAATGCCCCGGGGTGATAATGCGTGGCCTGATGCTTCGAGGAAGAATCGCCCCGGTCGTCGCGATAATGGGGATTTTTGCTGGAGTTTCGGCATGTAGTAGTGCAGTGGCCAATACGCCGCCGCAGCGGGCGCCCCAGGCCGCCCTTCCGGCTCGTCCGGCGGTGCCCGTGATGATGTTCGTGGGCGACAGCTTCACGGTCGGCTCCGGCCCCGTGCCGCCCTGGCGGACCTATGCCTCGGAGTCGGCGCGCCTGCTCGGCTGGCAGCCGGTGATCGCCGGAGCCGGTGGCACCGGCTACCTCAACGAGGGCAAGGTGGGCCGCACGTTCCGGCGGTCGTTCGAGGAGGAGCTGGCCTGGCGGCCGGCCCCCGACGTGCTGGTCATCTCCGGAGGCCACAACGACCAGCGCTGGAGCACCGGGCGGGTGCGCGAGGCCGCCGCCGGCCTGCTCGCCGAGGTGCGCCGCCGCTGGCCGGTCACCAGGGTCGTCATGGTCGGCCCGATCTGGCTGGAGGACACCCCGGCCAAGGCCTACCGGGTGCGCGACGCCCTGGCGGAGGTGGCGGACGCCGCGGGTGTGCCGTTCCTCGACCCGATGCGCCGCAAGTGGGTGACCGGCAGGCCGTCGGAGACGGTGCTGCCCGACGGCGTGCATCCCACGTTCGTCGGGCACGAGCGCATCGCCGCGTGGCTGGCGGCGGAGCTGGCCTGATCTACCAGGGGCCGTAGGGGCCGCTGTTGCCGCGGCCCATGCCCTTGACGGCGGGCTTCACGTCGACGATGTAGATCGTGGCGGCGATGACGGCCAGGATGGAGAACAGGCCGATCCCGTTGAGCCCGATGAACGTGATGCCGCCGACCTGCATGAAGTCGTTGAAGTAACCCAGCGCGCCGCCGCCGGACAGCAAGGTCGCCAGCCCGAGGATGAGCAGCCAGATCTTCTTCTGCAGCTTGCCCGCCGAGACGAACGCGTTGGTCGGCACGCGTGCCGCGTGGACCAGCGCGTAGACCGACATGCCGAGGATGACGGCGGCGAGCACCAGGAAGAGGAAGTTGAAAACGCCGTTGATCATATTCATGTTGCTGGCTCCACCCAACGCCGCGATGAAATCGGCCCCAGCCTAATAGGCGTCCCCGACAGGCGGGCACCGGAAGAGAAAAGGGCCCGCCTCCGGGGAGGCGAGCCCTTCTGCTCGGTCAGGCCTTGGCCCGAGGGGTACGGGTCGTCTTCTTGACGGGCTCGGCGACGGGCGGCTCGGCGGCCTCCGACACCTCCTCCAGCTCAAGGGCGGCCTCGCCGGTGGTCTTGCTGACGACCTTGCGGCCACGGCTGGCGAAGTCCTCGTAGACCTCGGTGGCCTTGTTGCTCAGCTGGTCGGCGTACTCGCGGGCCTTGTCCGGGAACTCGCGGACGAAGCCCTCGGCCTTGTCGGCGTACGCACGGGTCTTGTCGGGCAGGTCCCTGGCCAGCTCCGAGCGGCGGGACTGGAGCTGGCGCAGCTGCTCGGGCAGCTCGCGCAGCTTCTCGACGGCGAAGTCGCCGGCGCCCGCGAACGCGTAGAAGGGCTTGGAGTCGGTGAGCTTCTTGACCTCGGTGGCAAGCGTCATGGGTTAACCTTCCTTGGTTTCCTGGGTGACGGTCCCGTTGCCGGGGGAGGCCGCGTAGGGCTCGAGCGCGGCGAGATACTCCTCGGGCAGCGGCGGCTCGTCGTCCGCGGTGGAGTCGTGCTGAGGGCGGGCGTTCTGGGAGGTCTGCTCGCCCTCGGTGCGGTTCTCCTTGCGGAACGATTCGTAGATGTCGATCAGCACCTGGCGCTGCCGCTCGGTGAGCAGCGTGTCGGCGTTGATGGTCGTGATCACGTCGCTCGGCGGCTCCCGATCCTCGATGAGGCCGGCCTGCACGTAGAGCGCCTGCGAGGAGATGCGCAGACCCTTGGCGATCTGGTTGAGGATCTCCGCGCTCGGCTTGCGCAGCCCGCGCTCGATCTGGCTCAGGTAGGGGTTGGAGACCCCCGCCGCCTGCGCGAGCTGGCGCAGCGAGATCTTCGCCTGTTGCCGTTGCTCACGGATGTATTCGCCGATCGAGCCGACTTTCGGTAGTGCCATGCCCACAGTCTGCCGTCCTGTGCTTGCAATTGCAAACGGGATGGCTAACACCTGCAAGCAGTCAGAGCTGGTAGACCCACAGGAAGGGGGTGGTGGTGAGCAAGCTCACAGAGAGGGCGAGGTAGCCGTACCGGACAAATGCTGACAATTCCGGCCCTGGCTTGATCAGGCGGTCCACCCGGGCCATGACGTTGTGCGCGTGCACGCCGAGCATGCCGTGCGGGGTCGGCATGGCGCCGGCCGTACCGAACCTGAGCAGTGCCGTGGCCAGCCTGCGCGGCGAGCAGTAGCGGCGGGCACGGTCGTCGGCGGCCATCTCGATCAGCAGCTCCACCTGCGCCTGCGCGTCGGCCACGACCTTCGACCAGGGCAGCGCCCGGCGCAGCGCGGCGAACGGCAGCAGCACCAGGTCGTGCCGCTCACGCACGTGGGCGGCCTCGTGCGCCAGCACGGCCGCCATCTCGTCCTGCGACAGCAACTCCAGCGCGCCCGCGCTGACCACGACCTGCGAGCGCAACCCCGGCACGCAGTACGCCGCCGCGCTGGGATGGTCGAGCACCCGCACCCCCGGCACGCCGGGGTCGTCGCGGGAGATGAGCGCGAGCAGCACGCGATGCCGCCGCCGCGCGCGCAACGCCTGCACGCCGGCCGTCAGCAGCACCACGACCAGCACCGCCAGCGAGGTGAGACCGGCGATCATGGCCAGGACGTGCAGCGGGTCCCACGCCTCGGACGGCGTCTCCCCGCGCGCGAAGGCGATCAGCCCCGGCAGCACGCCCACGCCGTAGGGCAGGACCGCGTAGGCCAGCATGGCGCCGGTGGTGGCCAGGCCCCAGGCCACGCCCAGGGACTGCCAGACGATGATGGCGAGCCTCGGGGCGCGGGAGGTCCACCGGGCCGTCGTGAAACGCCAGGAGCCGAGCGCGCACGCCGTGGCGAGCGCTGCTAGCACCGCTGCCGTGATCACTCTTCCTCCAGCTCCGTGAGGGCTCTCCGCAGGATCTCCGCCTCCGGGCCCGACACGGCCTGGGCGAAGCGGGTCAGGGCGGCCGAGCGGTCGCCCGTCAGGTCCAACGCCTCAAGCATAAGCTCGGCGATGTAGGCGTCACGGCTCGCGGCCGGTTCGTAACGCCACGCGCGGCCGTCCCTGGTGCGCTCCAGGAAGCCCTTGCGCGTGAGGCGGTCGAGTACGGTCATCACCGTCGTGGGGGCGAGGTCGCGATCGGCTATGAGCCTGCCGACCTCGCGGGCGGTCAACGGGTTGTGCTCCGCCCAGAGGATGTCCATGATGCTGCGCTCAAGCTCGCCAAGACCCTTCACGCCCTTCAGGGTAGCTCTACAAAGCGTCGAGCTGGCATCCGGGAGCGGCAAGTGGCGGCGCGAAACCCCGGCTGGCAGGCTCGGTGAGATGAAAGTCACGTTGGTGCAGGGCGACATCACCGAGCAGCGGATCGACGCGATCGTGAACGCGGCCAACTCCTCCCTGCTCGGCGGCGCGGGCGTCGACGGCGCCATCCACCGGCGCGGCGGGCCGGAGATCCTGGCGGAGTGCAGGCGGCTGCGCGCCGGGCAGTTCGCCGCGGGCCTGCCGACCGGCCGGGCCGTCGCCACGACCGCCGGGCTGCTGCCGGCCCGCTGGGTGATCCACACGGTCGGACCGGTCTACTCCGGGTCGCAGGACCGCTCCGAGCTGCTGGCCGCCTGCCACCACGAGTCGCTGCGGGTGGCGGACGCGCTGGGCGCGCGGACGGTGGCCTTCCCCGCGATCTCCACGGGCATCTACGGCTGGCCGCTCGACGACGCCGCGCGCATCGCCGTGACCGCCGTGCGCGCGGCCGGGACGTCGGTCGAGGAGGTCAGGTTCGTGCTGTTCGACGCCGCCGCCTACGAGGTGTTCCGCGCGCGGCTCTCCTCCTGACGCGGGTCCACCGCCGACCAGGGCAGGGTGAGCTCGCCGAGCCGCCACCTCGCCGGGCCGCCGAGCGGCGGGCGCACCGCCACCGGCCACTGCCCGGCCAGCAGCCGCACGGACGCCAGCCAGCGCTGCCGCAGCCCGTGCACCCCGTAAGGGGCGCTGACCGCCCATGCATGGTCGAAGTCGCGCAGGAACGCATGGATGCGCTCACCCGGCACGTTCCGGTGGATGAGGGTCTTCGGCAGGCGGTCGGCCAGGTCCGAAGGCCGCTCGAAGGCGTCGAAACGGGCGGAGAACGTCAGCGTGCGCGGGCCGTCGGGGGACAGGCCCACCCAGACCGCCCGCCGTCCGGTCTCGGAGGAGGTGCCCTCGACCAGCACGCCGCCGGGGGCCAGCTTGCCGCGGAGCACGTCCCAGTAGTGCCACGCCTCCGCCTCGCCGTACTGGCGCAGCACGTTGAAGGCGCGTACCAGCGTCGGCGGGCGCGGGACGGGCAGCTCGAAGCCGCCGAGCGCGAAGCTCAGCCCTTCCCGTTCGTACGGCTTGGCCGCGGCCACCCTGGCCGGGTCGATCTCGATGCCGACCACCTCGACGTCGGGCGTGACCGCGCGCAGCCGGGTGAACAGCTCAAGCGTGGTCGTGTGCGAGGCGCCGTAGCCGAGGTCGACGACGAGCGGGCGTACGGCGGCGCGCAGGGCCGGGCCGTGCACGGCGGCCGTCCAGCGGTCGACCCGGCGCAGCCGGTTGTGCCACGTCGTGCCGCGCGTGATCGCGCCGACCGGTCTGGCCATCCGGCTCAGCCACCGCTGACGCGGTGCACCTTGTGCTGGGCGGCCTGGGCGCGCGGCCTGATCACCAGGCGGTCGATGTTGACATGGGACGGGCGCGTCACGCACCAGGCGATGGCGTCGGCCACGTCCTCGGCGGTCAGCGGGCCGGGCACGCCCTCGTACACGCGGGCGGCGGCCGTCTCGTCCCCGCGGAAGCGGGTGACCGCGAAGCCCTCGCTCCTGACCATGCCCGGCGCGATCTCGACCACCCGGACCGGCTGCCCGACCAGCTCAAGGCGCAGCGTCTCGGCCATCGCGGACTGGGCGTGCTTGGCCGCGCAGTAGCCACCGCCACCCTCGTACGAGACCAGGGCCGCGGTCGAGGTCAGCATCACCAGCACGCCGTCGCCGGATTCCACGAGTTTGGGGATCAGCGCCTGGGTCATGCGCAGGGAGCCGAGTACGTTCGTGTCGTACATCTGCTGCCAGTCGTCCAGAAGGCCGTCCGTGACCGATTCCATGCCGAGCGCGCCACCGGCGTTGTTGACCAGCACGTCGCAGCGGTCGAGCGAGCTCACCAGCGCGTCAACCGACTCCTGAGAGGTCACGTCAAGCGTCACCGGCCTGATCGAGGGCACCTCCGCGGCCAGCTTGTCCAGCCGGTCGCGGCGCCGTGCGCCCGCCATCACCACGTAACCTTCAGCGGCGAGCCGCCGCGCGGTCGCCTCGCCGATCCCGCCGCTCGCACCGGTCACCACTGCCGTTCTCTGCATGCCCCTCATCCTGCCAGGGCGGACGCGGTGCGACCCGCGGCAGGGAATGCCGAAAAAATCTGGATAGTTGTATTCCGCTTGGAGGTGATGTCGAGTGAGGCGACGACGGGTCAGCCGGGTCGCGACCATCAGCATGCACACATCGCCATTGGACCAGCCCGGCACGGGCGACGCCGGTGGCATGAACGTGTACATCGTCGAGTCGGCCAGGAGACTGGCGCAACTCGGCGTGGAGGTGGAGATCTTCACCAGGGCCACCGCCCGCGACCAGCCGCCCGTGGCCGAACTCGCCCCAGGTGTCCTGGTACGTCACCTGACGGCCGGGCCGTACGAGGAGATGGACCGCGCCGACCTTCCTGGCCAGCTCTGCGCGTTCCTGTCCGAGGTGCTGCGCACCGAGGCCATGTACGACCCCGGACGCTACGACGTCATCCACTCCCACTACTGGCTGTCCGGGCAGGTCGGCTGGCTGGCCAAGGAGCGGTGGGGCGTGCCGCTCGTGCACACCATGCACACCATGGCCAAGGTCAAGAACCTCCTGCTCGCCCAGGACGACAAGCCGGAGCCCCACGCCCGCGTGGTGGGCGAGGAACAGGTCGTCGAGATCGCCGACCGCCTCGTCGCCAACACCGCCGACGAGGCCCGCGAGCTCATCGACCTGTACGGCGCCCCCAAGCAGCGCGTGGCCGTGGTGAACCCCGGCGTCAACCTCACCGTCTTCCAGCCCGCCTCGCAGGGCGCCGCCCGGCAGCGGCTGGGCCTGCCGCAGGACGCGCGCGTCCTGCTGTTCGTGGGCCGCATCCAGCCGCTCAAGGCCCCCGACGTGCTGCTGCGCGCGGCCTCGCGCATGCTCATCGACGACCCCTCGCTGCGCGGCCGCCTGGTCGTGGCGTGCGTCGGCGGGCCGTCCGGCAACGGGCTCGCCCGGCCGTCCATCCTCACGGAACTGGCCGGTGAGCTGGGCATCTCGGACGTGGTCCGGCTCGTGCCGCCGGCCCCGCAGGAGGAACTGGCCGACTGGTACCGGGCGGCCGACGTGACCGTGGTGCCGTCGTACAGCGAGTCGTTCGGGCTGGTGGCCCTGGAGTCGCAGGCCTGCGGGACGCCGGTCGCCGCGGCGGCGGTGGGCGGACTGCGCACCGCGGTCCACGACGGGGTCTCCGGGGTGCTGGTGGACGGGCACGATCCCGACGAATGGGCCCGCGTCCTGCATCGTCTCGTCACCACGCCGGAGTGGCGCGAGCAGTTGTCGCGGGGGGCCCGTACGCACGCGGCCGCCTTCGGCTGGCAGGCGACGGCCGGGCGGCTCATGGAGGTGTACGCGGGCGCCGTCGCGAATCTGCACAAGGTGCCCGTGGCACTCAACTTCTAGCGGGCTTCATGGCCGTACGCCGCGCGCTCCTAAGCTGTACCCCATGCGCGATGTCGTCGAAGCCGCGCTCAAGGCCGCGGACGTCTCCTACGACGAGCCGCGGCCCGGGGCGTTCCTGGTCAAACTGCCCGGACAGCACAAGCTCGCCACCATGACCTGGCTGATCGTCGGCGAGCGGGTGCTGCACGTCGAGGCGTTCTTCTGCCGCCAGCCGGACGAGAACCACGAGGAGTTCTACCGCTGGCTCCTCGGCAGGAACGGCGGCATGTACGGCGTGCACTTCTCCCTCGACCCCGTCGGCGACGTCTACCTCGTCGGCCGGGTGCCGCTGGCCGCCGTCAGCGAGGAGGAGATCGACCGGCTGCTCGGCTGCGTGCTGACGTACTCCGACGACTGGTTCGACCGGGCGCTTGAGCTGGGCTTCGCCTCGTCCATCAGGCGGGAGTGGGAGTGGCGTGCCAAACGCGGCGAGTCCCTGGCCAACTTGCAGGCTTTCGCCCGTTTCGCCGACCCGGGGCAGTGACCTCCTGCCGCTCGGCACGGCGGCCATAGGATTGGCCGCATGGCGACTTTGGTGCTGCTACGGCATGGTGAGAGCGACTGGAACGCGAAGGGCCTGTTCACCGGTTGGGTGGACGTCAGCCTGTCGGCCAAGGGCGAGGACGAGGCCAGGCGCGGCGGCCGGCTCCTGCAGGAGGCCGGTCTGCGGCCGGACGTCCTGCACACCAGCCTGCTGAGCCGGGCCATCCAGACGGCCCAGCTCGCCCTGGGCGAGGCCGACCTGCTCTGGCTCCCGGTCAAGCGCAGCTGGCGGCTGAACGAACGCCACTACGGGGCCCTCCAGGGCAAGAACAAGGCCCAGACACGCGAGGAGTTCGGCGACGAGCAGTTCATGCTCTGGCGCCGCTCGTACGACGTGCCGCCGCCGCCCATCGCCGACGACGACGAATACTCCCAGGCCGGCGACCCCCGCTACGCCCTCCTCCCGCCGGAGCTCATGCCGCGTACGGAGTGCCTGAAGGACGTCGTCGACCGCATGCTCCCGTACTGGTACGACGAGATCGTCCCCGACCTGGCGGCCGGGCGTACCGTCCTGGTGACCGCGCACGGCAACTCCCTGAGGGCGCTGGTCAAGCACCTCGACGGCATCGGCGACGAGGACATCGCGGGGCTCAACATCCCTACGGGGATCCCGCTGGCGTACGAGTTGGACGCCGACTTCAGGCCGAAGGTGCGCGGCGGCCGCTACCTCGACCCGGAGGCCGCCAAGGCCGCCATCGAAGCGGTGGCCAACCAGGGCCGCTGACGCCCCACAGCTTCTCGGGCGCGCTCCGCGCCATGAGCGCAAGGACTTCGTTCCCGGAGCGAGCCCGGCCCTCCAGCCAAGGGCTTCGCCCCGGGGCGCTTCCGCGTGGCCGGGGCTCAGGGACGTCCTGCGAAGGCAAGCTCCCGCGTGAGGGGACTCCCATCCCCTCACGCGGGGTGTGGCGTGGGCTGGGGGAAGCTATGTCACCGATGCCGGACAGCGCAATGTGTGGGCCGTTCTGCGTCAGGGTGCCTATGCTTTCGGGGATGTGAGCACCTCTGCCAGGGCTGAGCGCTCCTGCCCTCTTCCTTCCGCCGGCGAAGCCGGTGTTCCAGGCGGGACGGTCTGACGTGCCGTCGTGGGAGCCCCACGTCACGCGCGGACTCGTACGCGTGGTTGAAGCGTCCTGTTGTGAGGAGTACGTCCTGTGCTTCGAAGCGGCGCAGTTCTTCGTGCGGCGCGTCGCCGAGCGAGGGGACTACGAGGAGACCGCCAGGGGGCCGTATGCCCGTGCCGCCGCGGTCTGGGGTGAACTGGCACGGCGGCATGTGTGCAGGAGCCGGGCAGGCGGTCTCGTGACGTAACCGGGGCGAGGCGGTCGTCAGTCGGACGTCGGGCGCAGGATCAGGCTGACGAACCCGAAGACGTCCCGATAGACGCGCAGCCATTCGGCGCGGTGGGTGTTGGCCGTCGTGATCGCCTCGCACCTGTCTGGATCGTCGGGATTGTCCAGGGCCCACGACGTCAGCGACCCCGTCCAGGCCCATTCGTAGTCGTCGAGCTCCTGGCGCGTGCTGATGTGGCCGTGCACCGGCATCCAGCCGTCGGCGGTGACGTGGTCCATCAGGGTCGGCAGGTCGGTGAGCTCGCCCAGCATCTCCACCGCCTCGGGTGACGGCTTCTGGGCCCAGAAACCGTCACCGACCAGGACGCGTCCGCCGGGAGCCAGATGCTCGCGCGCCGCCGCGAGCGTGGGGAGCAGGCCGCCGAACGCGTGCGTCGCCCCGACGCTGATCACCAGGTCGAACGCGTGCGGGGAGTTGAACTCGGCGGCGTCCTCGCGATGCAGGACGAGACGGTCCTGGACGCCGAGCTCCTCCGCGCTCTCGCGGGCGTGCGCCAGCGCGCTCTCGGCGATGTCCACGCCCTCCGCCTGCGACTTGGGGTACGTCGCCAGCGCGCGCAGCAGCCACTCCCCGCCGCCGCAGCCGAGGTCGAGCACCCGCGAGCCGCCCTGGGGGAGGGCGCGGTCCAGAAGGCGGCGCACCGACTCGTCGTCGAGCGGAGCCGCGATCGGATGATCCGCATGGGCGAGTCGGGAGATCTGTTCACGATTCACCGGCGGAGCCTGCCACAGGCGGAGACCATGCCGCATCCGCTTTTCCCCAGGCGGCGAGGCGTTTTGCAGGCATCTGTCGGCGCTTGCCACTGTTTGTCCAGCCGGATTGCCGGCCCTGCCGAGCGTCCCGCCGCCACGCCGGCCCCGCCCGCCGCCGCACGCGCGGCGCGCCCGCCACCCGGAGGGCCACGGGCAAGTGAAACGGGCGGCACCCCGGAGGGTGTCGCCCGCAGGGACCAGGTGAAGAGCCCGCCTTCCGAGGGCGTGGTGCGGGGCCCCTCTCGAAGGGAGCCCTGAAGGGAAGCGGACGCGACCGCTAGCTGGGACGGGAGCCGGTGACCAGGTAGACGACGTCCCGCGCCACCCGCACCGCGTGGTCGGCGTACCGCTCGTAGTACCGGCCGATCAGCGTGATGTCGATGGCCGGCTCGACCCCGTGCTGCCAGTCCTTGGCCAGGATGTTGCGGAACAGCCGCCGGTGCAGCCGGTCCATGGCGTCGTCGTCCTGCTCCAGCTCAAGGGCCGACTCCACGTCCCGGGAGGCCACGCAGCTACCGGCCTTGGTGACCAGGTTCTCGGCGATCTGCCCCATTTCCACGATGGTCGAGCGAGTCTCGGGCGGAATCGCCGAGTCAGGGTGCCGCAGCCGGGCCACCTTGGCCACGTGGACGGCGAGGTCGCCCATCCGTTCGAGGTCGGTGCCCATGCGCAGCGCCGTGATGACCATTCGCAGGTCCACCGCGACCGGCTGCTGCCTGGCCATCAGCTCGAAGATCGACGTCTCGATGTCGGCGAAGATGGCGTTCACCTCCTGGTCGCGGGAGATGACGCTCTCGGCGAGCTGGAGGTCGGCGTCGAGGAGGGCCGTGGTGGCACGGGAGATGGCCGAGCGGACCAGCCTCGTCATCTCGACCAGCTTGCCCGTCAGGAGATCAAGTTCTTCATGGTACGCGTCGCGCATGTCGTCACCGTACGTGCCGCTCGATGAACGAACTTCTACTGCGAGGTGAACTTTCCGGGAAAGGGCCGTTCATCCGCAGGTGAGAGGTCTGTCCCTTGGACTTCGCCACCTACCATCGAAGGCATGAGTGAGATGGCCATGAGCTTCGCGGCCCTGGCCGGGTTCGTCGTGGGAGCACTGGCGGTCCTGTTCTACAGGAACCAGATCGAGGCTCCGAAGAGGACCGATCCAGCCGACGGCGTCGAGACCGGAGCGGCGCTGCCGCAGGGCGTGGCCTCCGTGCTCGCCGTGCTCCCCTCGTCCGCCGTCGTGCTCGACGCGCACGACCGCGTGATGCGCGCCAGCTCGGCCGCGCGCGCGTTCGGGCTGGTCAAGGGCGACAGGCTGATGGCCGCGGAGCTGCTCGCACTGGCGAGACAGGTACGCCGCGACGGCGAGATCCGCGAGAGCGAGATCGACGTCGCCGGCCACAAGTTCGGCCAGGAGACGACGAACTTCGCCGTCCGCGTCGCCCCCCTCGGCTCCTACGGCCAGGTGCTGGTGCTGGCCGAGGACCAGACCGAGCGGCGCAGGGTCGAGGCCGTGCGCCGCGACTTCGTCGCCAACGTCAGCCACGAGCTGAAGACGCCCGTGGGCGCGCTGAGCCTGCTGGCCGAGACCATCCAGGACGCCGCCGACGACCCCGAGGCGGTCACCCGCTTCGCCGGGCGCATGCAGCACGAGGCCGCCCGGCTCACCTATCTGGTCCAGGACCTGATCACGCTGAGCAGGATCCAGGGGGCCGAGCCCATCCCCACCCCCGGCCAGGTCGCCATCGACGAGGCCGTCCACGACGCCATCGACCACTGCAACACCAAGGCCGTGGCCAAGGACATCACGCTGGTCACCGGCGGCACCGAGGGCCTGCGCATCTGGGGGGACGACGAGCTGCTCGTCACCGCCCTGCGCAACCTCATCGACAACGCCGTCGCGTACAGTCCCGAGCACACGCGGGTCGTGGTCAGCGTCCGGCCGGCCGGTGACTCGGTCGAGATCAGCGTCAGCGACCAGGGCATCGGCATCCCCGAGGAGTCTCTGGAGCGCATCTTCGAGCGCTTCTTCCGCGTCGACGCGGCCAGGTCACGGGCGACCGGCGGCACCGGGCTCGGCCTGGCCATCGTCAAGCACGTCGCCGCGGCCCACGCGGGCGAGGTGTCCGTCTGGAGCAAGGAAGGCTCCGGGTCCACCTTCACCCTCCGTCTGCCCGCCTTCGGCGGCACGGCGGTGGCAGTACCACCCTCGATTCCCCTGGAGACCGCAAAATGACCAGAGTTCTAGTGGTTGAGGATGAGGAGTCCTTCTCCGACGCCTTGTCCTACATGTTGCGCAAGGAGGGCTTCGAGGTGTCGGTCGCGGCGACCGGTCCCGAGGCGCTCGACACGTTCGACCGCAATGGCGCCGACCTCGTCCTGCTCGACCTGATGCTGCCCGGCCTGCCGGGCACCGAGGTGTGCCGCTCGCTGCGGCAGCGCTCGAAGGTGCCGGTCATCATGCTGACCGCCAAGGACAGCGAGATCGACAAGGTCGTGGGCCTGGAGCTGGGCGCCGACGACTACGTGACGAAGCCGTTCTCCTCGCGGGAGCTGGTGGCGCGCATCCGCGCGGTGCTGCGCCGTCAGGGCGACGTGGTGGAGGAGCTGGAGACGGCCGTCCTGGCCGTCGGGCCGGTGCGCATGGACGTCGACCGGCACGTCGTCGCGGTCCGCGGCGAGCAGGTGCAGCTGCCGCTGAAGGAGTTCGAGCTGCTGGAGGTGCTGCTGCGCAACGCCGGCCGGGTGCTCACCCGCGGCCAGCTCATCGACCGCGTCTGGGGCGCCGACTACGTGGGCGACACCAAGACGCTCGACGTCCACGTCAAGCGCCTGCGCGCCAAGATCGAGGCGGACCCGTCCAACCCGCGCTGCATCCTCACCGTGCGCGGCCTGGGCTACAAGTTCGACGCCGCCGAGGAGTGAACAACCCTTGTTCTGGTACGTGGGTCCGTACCAGAACAAGGGTTTTTTCATGCCGTCAGTGGGCCTCTTCGGTGGCCTCGGGGGTGGCCGACGCCGAGGGCGTCGGAGCCGGGGTGGCGTTGGGGGCGGGGGGATAGTCCTTGAACTCACGGCTGCGCGTGACCACAGGGACGGTCAGGGACACTGTCCCGGCGTTGGCGAACTGGAGGTCCAGGCGGACGCTCTCGCCGCCTCTGAGGCTCGTGGAGATGCTCTCCAGCATCAGCTGGGGCTGCGGCTTGCCGGTGTTGACGAGCTGGTTGGGGGGAAGCTGGATCGGCGTGGCCACCTTCACGGACCCGACCGAGCCGGCGGAGACGGCCTGGAGGGTGTCGGCGGCGCCCGCGGTGTTGAGGATGTTCAGGTAGATCGGGGCCGATCCGCGCCAGGCGAGCTGGGCGCCGGAGTCGGGTCCGAGGATGAACGCCTGCGGGATGTGAATGCCGCGCGTGCCATAAGCACCCTGGTCGATGAGTGCGACCGCCTCGTTCGGGGCATACGGCTTGTTGGTGTTGGCGTCGAATCCCGCCCCGCAGCCCGCCAGCACGGGGGCTGCCAAGAACGCGGCGGCTACGACAATCCAGCGACGGCTGGTCACGTGCGGGTTCTCCTTGGTCTTGCGCGGTAAGGCGCATGCGTGTTGGGCAGCGCCTACCATATCCACCTGAATCCATGGTCATATCCGCACCCCCGCAGGTCATTCGCTATGTCCGGAAATGCGATTCATACAGTCGAGGACTTGTCAAGCCCCAATATGCGGCTTTGACCTGCAGTTATGAGGATTTCACTGTTCCGGGAGGCTGTGGACGCGTGGTACCCTGGAGTACAGCGGAAGGGGTACTTGTCACATGACTTTCCAGGTCGGCGACACTGTCGTCTACCCCCACCATGGGGCTGCTCGGATCGAAGCAATCACGAAGCGATCCATCAAGGGTGAGGAAAAGACCTACCTGGTGCTCAAGGTCGACAAGGGCGACCTTACCGTCCAGGTGCCAGCAGAAAACGCGGAACTCGTCGGTGTGCGCGACGTCGTCGGCCAGGAAGGCCTTGAGCGGGTATTCGATGTTCTTCGGATGCCGCACACGGAAGAGCCGACCAACTGGTCGCGCCGTTACAAGGCGAATCTGGAGAAGCTCGCGTCCGGCGATGTGAACAAGGTTGCGGAGGTGGTTCGCGACCTTTGGCGTCGCGACCGCGAGCGCGGCCTGTCAGCGGGTGAGAAGCGCATGCTCGCGAAGGCTCGTCAGATCCTCGTCAGCGAGCTCGCGCTCGCGGAGAAGACCAACGAGGACAAGGCTGAGGCCCTGCTCGACGAGGTTCTCAACTCCTGAACACGAATCTTCCACGGGTGGGCGTCGGAGTCGACGTCCACCCGTTCGCTTCGGCCAGCTCAGGACGTGAGCTCAGCCTCGCCGGCCTCCACTGGCCGGCCGAGATCGGGCTCGACGGTCATTCCGACGGCGACGTCGCCGCGCATGCCGCCTGCGACGCGCTGCTGTCCGCGGCCGGCCTGGGCGATCTGGGCGGGCTGTTCGGCACGTCGGACCCTCGCTGGGCGGGGGCTTCCGGGGTCACCCTGCTGGAGGAGACCGCCCGCCAGGTGCGCGCGGCGGGCTTCGAGATCGGCAACGTGGCCGTCCAGGTGATCGGCAATCGTCCCAAGATGGCTCCTCGGCGTACCGAGGCCGAGCTGGCGCTCAGCGGCGCCGTGGGGGCGCCTGTGAGCGTCTCGGCCACCACCACGGACGGACTCGGGCTCACCGGGCGCGGCGAGGGAATCGCCGCCATCGCGACGGCTGTCGTGGCCAACCTTTCGTAGGCGTTCCGCGTCATATGTGTGGGATACGTGAGGGTGTCCCGGCGGGTCGTCGCCGAACCCGCCAACTGTGGGGGCGGCGGTTCGTCACTGGCGCGGTACGGATCGCCGCCTTCCGGGGGTAGTTTCCCCAGGTGCCGGGTATGTCCACATCTAAGACATGTGAACGTCTCGGGGGGAGCTACACATGATCGGCGCGATCGTTTCCGCGGTAGTCATCGGCGCCATCGTCGGTGCGCTGGCCCGGCTGATAGTGCCTGGCAGGCAGAACATGTCCATCGGCCTGACACTCATCGTCGGCATCGTGGCCGCGCTGATCGGCACGCTGATCGCGCAGGCGTTCGGCTGGGCCGACACCAAGGGCATCGACTGGATCGAACACATACTCCAGCTCGCGCTGGCTGTGATCGGCGTGCTCCTGGTGACCCGGTTCGGCACGGGGCGTGGCGGACGCACCGGACGAACCACGACCTGACCTGCTCATTCGTCGTACCGGCGCATAATCGTCGGCGATCGGGTAGCGAAGCACCCCGTGAGAGTGAACGGCTCACCCTCACGGGGAGGTTTCGTGTCATGACCATTCAGTCCATCCTTGGCGCCATCGTGATTGGCGCCGTCATTGGCGCGATCGGTCGCCTGCTGCTTCCCGGCAGGCAGGCCATCGGGTGGATCCTCACCATCGTCGTGGGCATCGTCGCCGCCCTGCTGGGCACCCTCATCGCCCAGGTGCTGGGCGTCGAGACGACCCCCGGCATCGACTGGATCGAGCTGGTGATGCAGGTCGTCCTGGCGGTCGTAGGTGTCGGCCTGGTCGCCGGCCTGCGGCGCGGCTCCAGGGTCTAGCGCCTTCGCGGGGCAGACGAGATAGACGCAATAGACGTACACGAAACGGCCCGTCCGGGATCATCCCGGACGGGCCTCTCAATTTTCGGATCGTTTCCCGGCGCGGCGGCTCATTCCTCGGGGTCCGGCGGGCGCGGAGTGCTGCGCAGGCGGCCGGACGGGGCCCGGGTGTCCTCGTGGACCACCGGGTGCGGTGCGGTGTCCTCAGCGTCGCTCTGGCGCGCCTCAGGCTCGTCGGCCGGACGGTTTCCGCGGTCGTCCTCGATCACGGGGACGGGCTGGGTGTCGACGTCGCGGTTGTCGGTGCGGGGGTGGACCAGGACGTCGGTCGGCTTGACCCGGTCGCCCCACCGGACCGGGCGCCTCAGCGGCTCCGGTTCGGGTTCGGTTTCGGGTTCGGGCTCCGGGACCGGCTCGGGTTCCGGTGCGGGCTCCGGCACCGGCTCGGGCTCAGGTTCGGGCTCCGGCTCTTGCGGTACGGCCTGCCACTCGGACACGTGGGCCGAGACCGGCGGCGTCTCCGGCGCGGCCGTGGGCCCGACCAGCGGCGTGGACTCCAGCACGGGCGGGGGCGCCTCCGTCACGAGCGGCGGCGGCGTGTCGGCCGCCCGGCCCGGATGGAAGGGCACGAGGTCGTCGTCGTCCTCCTCGTGCGCCGCACCCCGGTGGGCCTGAACGTGCTTGATCAGCAGCAGCCAGAGCCACAGGGCCAGGGCCAGCATGACCCAGGGGGCCAGTGCCACGCCCACGGCCACCTGGCGCGCGTCGAAGGCGAACCGCAGCGCGGTCGCCACGTTGGCCGCCGCGGCGGCCACGATGAGCAGGACCAGCACGGTGGCGGCCTGCGCGCGCACCAGGGGCCGGGCGTGGCGCAGCAGCAGCACGCCGAGCAGCGCGACCACGAGCAGCGCGTCGAAGGCGGCCGGGTAGAGGAAGGCGAGGTCCTGCCGCGCCTCGCCGGTGATGGCCAGCGCACGCAGATCGTCGAAGGACAGCGCGCAGGCGGCTCCGGTGAGAGCGGCCACCGCGAGCCCCGCCAGGGCGATGCCCAGGCGACGGAGCGTAGAGGGGGGAGTCACGTCCATGGCGCCTTCGAGACTACAGAAGAATGGGGATCAAGACCGATCGAGGGAGACAGATGCCCGAGCTGCCGGAAGAAGCGCGCGAACTCCTTGATGCCCCGAACCATGCGACGGTGACCAGTATCAACCCCGATGGCGGACCGCAGTCGACCGTGGTGTGGGTGCGCACGGACGGCGACGAGGTGCTGTTCTCGACCGTCCGGGGGCGGGTGAAGCCGCGGAACTTCGAGCGTGACCCGCGTACGAGCCTGCTGGTCATCGACCCCGGCAACCCCTACCGCTACCTGGAGGTGCGCGGCCGGGTGACGATCGAGGAGGACTCCGAGGGCGCGCTGATCCAGGAGCTCGCCCTGAAGTACACAGGCGGCCCTTGGGAGGACAAGCCGGGCACCGAGCGATTGATCATCCGGATCCGTCCGGACAAGGTCACGGTGCGAGGCTGAGTAATCGGCCTACAAGGGCCTCCGAGGCGTTAGCCTTGCCTTCGTGAGCCTGCACATCTACGACACCAGTACGCGCGCCACCCGTGAATTCGTTCCGGTCGAAGCCGGCCGGGCGTCGATCTACCTGTGTGGGGCGACCGTGCAGGCTCCTCCGCACATCGGGCACATCCGCTCGGGCGTGAACTTCGACGTGCTCAGGCGCTGGCTCACGCGTTCCGGATACGACGTGACGTTCTGCCGCAACGTCACCGACATCGATGACAAGATCATCAGGGTGTCGGCCGCGGAGTCCGTGCCCTGGTTCGTGGTCGCCGAGCGCAACCAGCGGGCCTTCACCTGGGCGTACGACACGCTCGGCTGCCTGCCGCCCACCGTCGAGCCGCGGGCGACCGGCCACGTGCCCGAGATGATCACGCTGATGGAACGGCTGATCGAGCGCGGCCACGCCTACGCCTCGGGCGGCGACGTCTACTTCAGCGTCCAGTCCTACGCCGACCACTACGGCAAGCTCTCCAACCAGAAGCTGGAGAACATGCGGGCCGCGGCCGACACCGACGACGAGACGTGCAAGCGCGACCCCCGCGACTTCGCCCTGTGGAAGGGCGCCAAGCCGGGCGAGCCGACCTGGCCCACGCCGTGGGGGCTCGGGCGTCCCGGCTGGCACCTGGAGTGCTCGGCGATGGCCACCAAGTACCTCGGGCCGACGTTCGACATCCACGGCGGCGGCATCGACCTGATCTTCCCGCACCACGAGAACGAGATCGCCCAGTCGCAGGCGGCCGGCGACGGCTTCGCCCGCTACTGGATGCACAACGGCATGCTCAAGATCGGCGCCGAGAAGATGAGCAAGTCGCTCGGCAACTCGCTGCTGATCCCCGAGATGGTGCAGAAGGTGCGGCCCGTGGAGCTGCGCTACTACCTGGCCGCGCCGCACTACCGCTCCTCGATCGAGTACTCCGAGGAGGCGTTGCTGGAGGCCGCGGCGGCGTACCAGCGGATCGAGGGCTTCGTCACCCGCGCCGCCGAGGTGATCCACGACGTCGACGCCGACGCGCCCCTTCCGCAGGCGTTCGCCGACGCGCTCGACGACGACCTCGGCACGCCGCAGGCGCTCGCCGTGGTGCACGAGGTGGTGCGCGAGGGCAACGTGGCGCTGTCGCGGGGCGACAAGGAAGCCATCGCACGGCTCCTCGCCGAGACCCAGAACATGCTCGACGTGCTCGGCCTCGACCCGCGTTCGCCGCAGTGGCGCGGCGGCGGCTCCGACCTGTCGCCGGTGGTCGACGCGCTGGTGGCGGTGGCCCTGGAGCAGCGCAAGGCCGCGCGGGCCCGTAAGGACTACGCGGCGGCGGACGCGATCCGCGACCAGCTCGCCGCGGCGGGCATCACGGTCGAGGACACGCCGCACGGGGCCCGCTGGGAGCTGGCCCGCTGACCTTCGCCGGTTCTCGACGGCGGGCTCCTTCCTTCCGCGCCCGCCGTCGATCCGGACCCGTCAGCGGCGCAGGGCCGTGACGGCGGCGTCGGTCGCCTCGATCACGATCGTGTGGTAGCCGTCGATGCGCGAGACGATGCCCTCACGCGGGCCCTGGTGCCATTCGGGGCTGCCGTAGAAGGCGTCCTCCTGCTCGTCGCGGGTCTCTTTCGTGGGGAACGCGCGGATCAGGTACGCCTCCTCGTGGCCGTCCTCGTCCACGAGGGAGGCGCCGTGGGCGACCACGTCGATGCCGGCCTTGGCCAGGAGTGGGAGGGCTTCGTCGCGCATGACCCGGAGGAAGTCGTCACGGGTGCCGGGCTTGAGGCGGTAGGTGCGGATCTCCAGGATCATGTCTGCTGTTCCTTCGGGAGGTCTTGTCTTCGGGGGGTGCGCTCGGGGGACACGTTCGGGGACGCGCTCGGGGACACGTTCGGGGACGCGTTCGGGGACGCGCCGGGGCGTGGAGGACGGCTGGGACGTTACCTGCGGTCGCTGACATCCTTCGTCAGTGGGTGGTTCTGTTTTGGGGCCGCTTTGACGGTGGGGAGGGTTCCGCTCCTCCGCTCTCCGCTCTCCGCTCTCCGCTCTCCGCTCTCCGCTCTCCGCTCTCCGCTCTCCGCTCTCCGGCTGTCCCGCTGTTCCGTTAGGCGCGGGGTTCGGGGGCTTCGGGTTTGTGGGCCAGGAAGAAGGCCTGCGGGCCTGAGCGGGGCTTCTCGCTCTCGTCGGGCTCGCGGATGAGCTGGGCGTACAGGGGCAGTCCGGCCTTGGCGAGGAGGTCGGCGATGTGCTCGGGGGGCGTCCAGTAGACGTCCAGCGACAGCTTGTGGCCGTAGCCCTGGCTGAAGTGGCGGCGCTCGTCGCCGACCTTGAACGCGATCAGCAGATGGCCGCCCGGGATCAGGACCCGGTGGATCTCGGCGAACACCGTCGGCAACAGCTCCGGCGGGGTGTGGACGGTCGAGTACCAGGCGACGGCACCGGCCACGGACGCGTCCGCCAGGTCCAGCTCGGTCATCGAGCCCACTTCGAAGCGCAGGCCGGGGTGGCTCCGGCGGGCGACGTCGATCATCTTCGGGGACAGGTCGATGCCGAAGGCGTTCACCCCGAGGGAGTGGAGGTAGGCGGTGACGCGGCCCGGTCCGCAGCCGAGGTCGGCCACCTCTTCGGCGTCCCGTCCCTGCACGTGCTCGGCGAACGCGGCAAGCATGGCCCGGTCGAGGGGCTTGGTGTCGAGTTCGTCCCTGAGCAGCTCGGCGTAGTCCGGGGCGACGGTGTCGTAGGCCGTTCGGGTGGCTTGGAGGTAGGCGGACTCAGTCATGGCCAAGGACGATAACTCGCGTACGGGGTGAGGGGTGGCGCTTGTGGGGTGTGTGCGGGTTTATGTGGTTGAGGACTCGTTTCGCGCGCTGGTCGAGGAGGGGAGAGCGATGTTGCTGAAGAGGTGTCGTGCTGGCAGTCGCCTTGGCCGGCCCGTGAGCGGAACGCTGCGTGCGTTTGAAGGCCAAAGTAGGGGTCCGCCGAGCACCTCATCTGCCGGAAAGCCAAGCCAGCCACATGGCCACAACCCCATCCCGCCAGAAAAGCCGCCCCGGTCTCACGGCCGAAGCCCCCAGCCCGTGGGGCAGCCCTGCCCGGCCATGCGGCGAAGTGTGGGGTCGGGTGGCCATGGTCGGCGGGATCGGGTGGGTCGGCGGGCCGATACTCTTGATGGCATGGCAGCAGGCGGTAGGGCATCGGGCAGGCCCGCGAAGAAGAAGGGCCCCTCCAAGGGCACCGGGGGCCAGAAGCGCCGGTCGCTCGAGGGCAGGGGCGCGACGCCGCCTGCCGAGATGCGTCACTGGTACAAGGACAAGGCCAGGGGCGAGCGCATCGCCAGGGAGGAGCGCGGCGAGACGCGCCGTCCGGGCAGCGGCCCGGCCCGGCAGAGGCGTTCCGAGGACGCCCCCGAATACGTCGGCGGACGCAACCCGGTGCTGGAGGCGCTGCAGGCCGGAGTACCGGCCAACGCCCTCTACGTCGCTCAGCGCGTCGAGAACGACGACCGCGTACGCGACTCCATCAAGATCGCAGCGGAACGCGGCGTCGCGCTGCTCGAGGTCACCCGCGACAAGCTCGACCGGCTGACGGAGGGCGCCGTCCACCAGGGCATCGCGCTCCAGATCCCGGCCTACGACTACGCTCACCCGTCCGAGCTGGTCCAACTCGCCCAGGACGCGGCCGAGGTCCCGCTGATCGTGGCGCTCGACTCGGTCACCGACCCGCGCAACCTGGGGGCCATCGCCCGTTCCGCGACCGCTTTCGGCGCGCATGGCCTGCTCATCCCGTCCCGCCGCGCGGCCGGTGTGACGGGCGGCGCATGGAAGACGTCGGCCGGCACCCTCGCCTCGCTCCGCGTCGCCCGTGCCTCCAACCTGACGGCCGCCCTGCGCGAATACCGCGAAGCCGGGCTCTTCATCGTCGGCCTCGACGGCGCCGGAAAGATCGACATCGGCGACGCCGACCTTCTCGCTGAGCCGCTGGTGGTCGTGGTGGGCTCCGAGGGCAAGGGGCTCGGGCGGCTGGTGCGGGAGCAGTGTGACGTGGTCGTACGCATCCCCATGCAAGCTGCGGCGGAGTCCCTCAACGCAGGAGTCGCCGCCGGTGTGGCACTGTACGAGGTCGCTCGTCACAGGCGCCGCTAGCGTCTACACTGGTAGGCCGTGCCGACGTAGCTCAATCGGCAGAGCATCTGTCTTGTAAACAGAAGGTCAGGGGTTCGATTCCCCTCGTCGGCTCGCAGCTCAAAGGCCCCTTCCGGCACATGGGAGGGGCCTTTGCGCGGTTGTACAGCGGACCTGTACAGCAACCGGATCCGCGACTCGGTTTCACGCGGCGCTTGGACCAAACGTTCCAGGGTATGAACCGCGTTTGCCGTGCTGCAGCCGGAGGCCACGAGTGACATGATGTTGTGGTGGTAGTCCATGTGGGCACAAAGGCGCTGCTAAAGCGACGGGTGCAGCTACGTCAGAGCGCTGACGAGTTGGAGAGGACCGGAGACTCGGCAACCGTATGTCTGCTGCTCTTCTATGCCGCAGAGTGCGGCCTGAAGGAGAGGATCCTCGTGCGAGGAGCGCATCGTGACTCCTCCGCAGTGGAGACCACGCACGATCTGCGGAAGCTAGCCAAAGATCTCGGCATGCCGCGAACACTCGGAGATCATCTCGACAGAGTTCAGACCTGCCGTCTGGCCACGCAGAACTCTGTGGCTTTCAGTGAATTACACCAAGTATGGCGCTATGGTGCAAAACTGGAGGATAAGGATGAACAGGAAGCTCAAGCCGCCCTTCGTGCATTGATCACTTGGTGTGAGCAGGACTGAGGAAGGAAGACATGGCGATGGCTGAGATGGTGGGCCCAGAAAATACTGTTCAGCCGCCTGAGCATCTCTTCACATGGGTCGATGTTGAAGAGCACCTCGCTTTGCTCGCGAGGATGGGCGAGTGGCCTCAGTGGCTCCTGGCCGTAGACGGCTGGTGGGACGCACTAGAAGTGGTCGTACTTGTTGGCACGCATGCGCAAGATGTGAAGTGCTGGCTCGACCAAGCGTTCGGCGCGGGCTCCACCGAATGGAGAGACGGAGTCCTTGTGCTGCGTCTTGATGATCCGCGCACCGAGACATTTGTCGGCCTCCCTGTCACTCTAAACTTCGAATCGAGCGACGAGCAGCGGGCCCGTCGTATTCCCTTGCTGCGCGAAAAGCACGTTTCGCGACAGATGGCCCAACCATTCCAGCGGCCGCCCAGCGATCGATTCGCAGGTGACGTGCAACTGCTAGCCTTTCACTCCTTTAAGGGAGGGGTTGGTCGGACTCTTCATGCCGTCGCCATGGCAGATGTGGTAGCAAGGCGTGGCGGTAAGACGATTTTGATTGACGCTGATCTTGAAGCCCCCGGCATAACTTGGATGCACAAGGCTCAAGGTGGGCAGTTGGACTTCAGCTACGAAGACTTTTTGGCCCTCTTGCAGAGTGCGGAAGACGGTGGTTATTCGGAAGCGGTTGATATTGCAGCAGAATATCTACCGAATCAGCAGGTTGGCCATTATGTAGGCGAAGGCAGCTTGACGGTAGTGCCGTCGACCCGTCGACTTCTTCTTGGCCCTCCGCGGATTGAGCCAACAGATCTTCTAACGCCAGGGCGGTCGCCGTACTTCTTGACAGAGGCGCTGGCGGCTCTAGCCGTTCGCGTGGGGGCCGATACCGTTATTGTGGATCTTCGTGCAGGGGCGTCTGAATTGTCGGCTCCAATTCTGCTGGATCCTCGAGTGCAGCGGATTTTCGTTACCACCATCAGTGATCAATCCCTCACTGGTACTGAGATGCTGGTTCGGCAAGTAGGACACCGTGCACCCACTTTGAAAGGGACGGATCCGGCGAGCTCGATAATAATTACTCAGTACCGACAGGATGCGCATGGGGCTCAGGTTGAGGATGCCTGTCTTAGGCTCGGCGACGCATTGTCTGTTGCGCTTAGAGAAGGTGCTGGCGGTGAAGAGGTCGTCGATGAGACCTCGCAAGTGGATACAGGGGTCCTGTCGAGACCCATCCTGAGTCCTTTCCGTGAAGAACTCCTTGCTCTGCCTGCCTCATGGGAGCCAGTCCTTCGTGTGCTGGAGCATTGCGGTATAGCCGATACGTTGGAATCAATCATCCCAACACCCTCATCTTCGGCCAAGGGGAATGAGGCATCGGGTGGGGCGGACTTGGAGTCGTTGCGTCGAAAGCTTGCAGAAACTGCAAAGCAACTCATATACGCGGAACGCAAGGGGCTATCATCGGCCGGCGGTTGCCTAGTGACCGATCCGCTTCGTCGGCTACTGAGCGATCATCGTACGGAGCCCCCTTTGGTGCTAGTGGTAGGGGCGAAGGGTGCTGGTAAGACCTTTCTATACTCGAAGGCATGCGTAGCTCGAACCTGGTCTTCCTTTGCAGAGCGGTCGGGTATTGCGGGAGTTCGCCTATCAGCGCCCGTGATCCCAGTCCTTGAGTCAGACAATCTAGAATATGGTGATCTGACGCCGCAGCAGCTACGAGAGGAGTTTGCTCGCAATCATTTTGGGCAAGTTTCGGTACCCGACAGTGGTCAAGACATTCGTGACCGGCTGAAGCATGGGCTTGCAACGCTCGGAGCGGATGATCTGGCGTGGCGGCGCCTCTGGCTCGAATGCCTCGCGGCTGCGGCGGGTATCGTGCCAGATGTCAACACTGGAGTAGAGACCGCTCTGACGGAACTCGCGAAGCAGGCGCCAGCCGTATTCGTTATTGATGGACTAGAGGACCTGCTTCAAACCCTTGATAGCGACGTAAAGCGAACGGCCCTACGTGTTTTGCTGGTGGACGTCCTTAACTGGCTGCGCTCTCTGCGGGGTCGGCCATTCGGGCTTGTGATTTTTGTGCGCCAGGACCTGGTCAGTCGAGCTGTGCGGCAAAACAGTGGTCAGCTCTTGAGTCGATACGATTCCTATGCCCTGCGATGGGATAAGGAGGAGGCGCTGCGGCTAGCTCTCTGGGTGGCAGCTTATGCAGATGCCCTCCCCTTGAAGGTACCCGTAGATCAGATCACTGAGCTTTCTCACGATGATGTAGTGGAGAAGCTCATACAGGTTTGGGGCTGGAAGATGGGAACTAAGAAGTCGAAGGAAGCTCGTTCTCATCTTTGGGTGCCAGCAGCTCTCGGAGACTACAACGGCCAAGTGCAAGCCAGAGACGTGGTGGTATTCCTTGCGGAGGCGGCACGCCTGTCCATTTCTCAAGGTGCCTACGAAGACCGCGTACTCATTCCTAGCGCAATGCGCAAGGCGTTGCTGGCATGTAGCAAGAATAAGATCGAATCTATCCAGGCGGAAAACCAGGAAGTGGGCGAGCTTCTCACTAAACTACAGCTGCTCAAAAGCCCAGTAACAGTTCCTTTTGTGCTGGAGGAGGTTGATCTTACCACCGAAGATGCGGATTTCCTTGTATCGGCTGGTGTTTTTGAGAGAGGCGCCGATGGCCGTTACTGGGTCCCAGAAATCTACAGGCATGGCTTGGGCTTCGGTAGTGAGCGCAGAGCTAAAGTTCTGTCACGTGGCTAGTGGTAGCGAGAAACTTGTCGTAATCGGTGCCCGCTGAGGGATGTCAGGGGGGATACCGATCAACGGGCCAGAGGGGTTACTGCTATTGGTCGACGCTTGATTGTCTCACTCGCTAGTCAAGCGGGCACCTAGCCGCTTGAGAGCCTTACGAGTTTCAGGGCTGGGGATCTGCGTGTAGACGTTCATCGTTACAGAGATCTGCGAATGTCTGAGGATGCGCATGGCCACGCGCGGATGGACGTCGAGGGCGGCCAGGAGCGAGGCGCAGGTGTGCCGGGTGTCATGGAAGCGGATGCGCGGGACACCGGCGTTCTTGCAGTGGGCCTCGAAGGCGCGGTTGAGGTTTCCTGGCTCGATGGGCGTGCCGTATCTCGTGGTGAACACCAGGTCTGAGTCCTTCCACTTGTCGCTGGCCTTTTCGCGGGCCAGGCGGCAGGGGTGCCCGGATGCTAGGAAACCGGGTAGGCGTCCTCTAGCTCGTGTCGGTCGGCGGGCAGCAGAACCTCTACCACTACCAAGGGCCGGCCAGAGGCGTCTCGTACCGCGCCGAAGACGGCCAGGAGCGGTTGGTTCTTCGGCATCGCGAGCTGCTTGGCCTCGTCGGCCGAGGGCATGCGGGCGGTGATCTGCTCCACGATGTGGTCGAAGCGGACGCCCTTGCGCGCCTGGAGGTGTTCCCGCAAGCCCTGTCTCAAGGGTTCCCCGCTGGTGAGATCCGTTCCTTCGGATAGCTCCAACGGCAGCCAGAGCGACACCAACTCGGTCGGCTCGCTGTCCCGTGTGATCAGACGCCGCCGTACGAAGGTCTTGCTCTTGGGCTGGAGATCGAGCAGAGCGCTGATCCGATTGGGGGCGGTCACCGCGCCCAATTCGACGACCTCACCCGTGGCGTCGGTCTCCGGCTTGGTCAGATACGCCTGTCCAGGTCGCTTCTGCTCGACGGAGGCCATCGCCGGTCGGCCGCGAACGAAGCGGCCCTTGCCCTGCTGGGACTCGATCCAGCCCTGCTCGCGCAGCACGCGGAGGGCGGCGACAACGGTGGGACGGGAGACGCTGAACTCTTGGATGAGCTGGTTCTCGCTCGGCAGGAGCGTGCCCGGTGGGTAGTCTCCCGACTCGATGCGCCTCTGGAGAGTCTGCGCAAGCTGCGCATACTTAGGCGGCACGGACTCTAGCGACATCATGACCGTCCAACAGCCGACAGGTTATTTTACCAAGTTTGAGCGTAACCGGCTTGCCGCCGACTGTCCACGTGGTTCGCCGAAACGGACGCCGCACATGAAGAACCGGCAGGCAGCGCAGCGACCGGGCTGGGAAGGGTGCCGCGGGGGACGCCACTGCAACTGCCTGCCGGCTGAGGCACGGCGAGACCAGATGATGACCCTCACCCCCCTTTGGAAGGGATCACCCCTGCCTCGCCGTGCCCGTCATCACCTGGCGACGTACTCAGCCAGGACGTTCGCCGCCCCCTCCGGGTCGCTGGTCGGATGCCGCTTCTCGGCGTTCTGCCAGGAGTGGTAGGCGCCGCCGTACCCGACGAACACCCACACCGGCAGCCCTTCCACCGGCCTGTGCACCAGAAGCGCGCTGTTGTTGTCGCGCAGCTCGGCGTTCACGCCGAGGTTCGTGAGCCGGTCGCGCAGCCGGACAAGCATGATGCCCTCGTCCTGGTCCTGCGCGAAGCCTGCGTTCACCGCCTGCATGATCGAATTCATTTCACGCTCCCTTCGGCCCGGCCGCTTCCGAGGCAGTCGAGACACTCCCGCTCCTCACTCAAGGTCTGATCTCCGTCGTCATCGCCGATGAGGAGCGCACGGCGTGAGTCACGCAGCTTGATCCCGCGTCCCCGGCAGGCGGGGCAGCACGACGTCTTGCTTGTCTCGTCTGGCCGGGTCACCGTCGCCATCTCCTCGTTCATCCGGCGTTCCCTGTGGCGGGAGGCCGCGTGACGTACCGTGGTTGCTTGATGACAAGTCCACCGGCAACCGCGTTTCTGCAGGGCCCCTGAACGGCCCCCTTGTTTCCCCTTTCGAGCCCCCAGCCGGGAGGAAGACCCGCAGATGCCCGACTACATCCCGAACGTGCGGCTACGTGCCTGGCGCAACGAACACAGGCTCACCCGCGCGGACATGGCCGACCGCATCAATGCCACGCCGGTAGGTATCGCCGAACACCTGACGTGTGACGAGGAACGGGTCCGCCGCTGGGAGGCCGGCGAAGTCCGATGGCCTCGCACGCCCTACCGACTCGCCCTGACGCAGCTGACCGGACTGGAACCGGAAGCACTCGGGTTCTTCCGGGGAAGGCAGAACGACAGCCGCCTCATCGAAGCTCGCGTCATCCCAGCCGACGCACTACGAGCCGAAGCCGATCTCTACGGGACAATGGAACTCGCCCAGCAACTCCAGGCATCCGACGTCGGAACCGGCACCCTGGAGGCCCTTGCCGAAGCCGTCGATCTTCTGTGCCGCGCCTATCCGGTCGTGCCCGCTGGCACGCTCCGTGACCGCACCCAAAAGCGCCTCGCCCAGATCAACCACCTCCTGGCCGGACGCCTCACCCTCGATCAGCATCGCGAACTGCTCGTGATCACTGGATGGCTGACCGCGCTACTGGGATGCGTTCACTATGACTTGGGTGAGAGGGAAGAGGCCGAGACAGCTCGACGGGCCGCGTTCGAGATGGGCCGCCAGGTCGGACACGGCGAACTCATGGGCTGGGCACACGAGATGTCAGCGTGGTTCGCTCTGGTCGAAGGCCGCTACGAAGATGTCGTGACCGCTTCCCGCATGGGCCAGGCTGTCGCCGGCACCAGCAGCGCCATGGTCCAACTCACTCTCCAAGAAGCCCGTGGCTTGGCCCGCATCGGAGAGCGCCGGGAAGCCGACCGTGCCCTGACTCGCGGAGCCGAAGTCCTCAGCAGCCTGCCCATGCCCGACCACCCAGACCACCACTTCGTCTTCGACCACGCCAAGTGGGTCTTCTACGCCGCCACCTGCTACACCTGGCTCGCCGACGACGACCGCGCCGAAGAACACGCCCGCGAAACCATCCAGATGCACACCCGCCCGGACGGCACCTCCAACGCCCCCATGCGAGTCGCCGACGCACACATCGATCTCGGCATCGTCCACGCCCGCCGGGGCGAACTCGACGCAGCGGTCGACGAGGGCCTGGCCGCATTCGACATCGACCGCCGATCACTCACCGACCTCGTGAACCGTGCCGGAGATCTCGACCGCATCCTCCGACAGTGCTACCGGCAAGAAGCCCTTGCCGAAGAGTTCCACGAACGCTTCGTAACCGCCCGGAGAGCGCTGACCAGCCGCCGTCCTGAACTGCTCGACTGAGCGCAACGCGGGTGTACTTGCGGTTTGCCGAATTGCCGAGTTGTTCTTTTAGGGATCAAGCGGCGGCGCGGCGCGCCGCCGTACCCCCGGCCCTCCGCCCGCCCGCCGTCCGGGCGTGCGGCCTGGGGGTCGGTCCCGGACGGCGGCGGGACACCGGGCCGGGCACCGCACGCCGGCCCCGCCGTACTGACCGAACGCTCCGGCCGGGGTTGCCGCGCCGCCGCACAGATGCAGCCCTACGATCGCCACTGCATGGCTGGACGCCGTACGTGCCTGGGGGCGATCGACGATCCGGGACTTCGTTCCTCAGCCCCGGCTCACGGAGCATCGTGGTAACCGTGATCAGTAAGCCCGCCCAAAGATGACACGCTTGCCATATGCCGATGCTTCACCGCAATGCACGCACCATCCGGTCTCCGGAGTACCGTCGAGCGGAATGCAGCGCGGAGTTGCTGCGACCTTGGCCTTGATGTCGTCCTCACAGGCGGGTCTGCCGCAGTGCAAGACCAACGCCCATCCCGATGCCACCGCCTCCGTGAAGGCGTCCCAGGTGTCCACTCTCATGGTGTGACTGTCGCGGTATTCGGTAGCCCGCTGAAGGAGGAAGGCTTGGAACTCCTCCAGTACGCCAGGAATGAGCTCCGGTGCAGAAGACAGCGAGATGCTTTGTTTGCCTTCGTCGCCCAGCCTCTTGGCCATCACTACAGTGCCAGCCTCAAGATCACGCGGACCGAGTTCCAGCCGGATAGGAACGCCGCGCAGCTCCCAGTCATTGAACCGGAAGCCAGGCGAAAGCTGTGCGCGATCATCGACATGGGTGCGTATACCGGCCGCCTTAAGTCGCCCTGCAAGCTCCAGCGCCGCAGCTGAGGTCTGCGCACCCTGATCGCCACGTCCAATCGGCACGATTACCACTTGATAGGGGGCGAGTCTGGGTGGGAGGACCAGGCCCTTGTCGTCGCCGTGGGTCATGATGACGCCGCCGATCATTCTGGTCGACATGCCCCATGAGGTGGTGTGACACAGTTCGAGACGACCGGCTTCGGAGGTGTACTGGATGTCGAAGGCTTTGGCGAAATTCGTGCCCATGTAGTGGGAGGTTCCAGCTTGGAGCGCCTTGCCGTCCCTCATCATGCCCTCGATGGTGAAGGTACGGACTGCGCCGGCGAACCGCTCCCCAGGTGTCTTCTCGCCGGGTACTACTGGGATCGCCGCGATGTCTCGCGCAACCTCCGTGTAGAGATCGAGCGCCAGCATCGTCTCGCGCATGGCGTCCGCCTCGTCGGCGTGTGCTGTGTGACCCTCTTGCCAGAGGAATTCCGTCGTGCGCAGGAACATGCGGGGCCGCAATTCCCAGCGCACGACGTTAGCCCACTGATTCAGTAGGAGCGGGAGGTCTCGATGGGATGAGACCCACTTGGCCATCATCTCGCCGATGATTGTCTCTGAGGTGGGCCGAACTACCAGCGGCTCTTCGAGCTCCTTACCGCCAGCGTGAGTGACAACGGCGAGCTCAGGCGAGAATCCCTCGACGTGATCGGCCTCTCGCCGAAGGTAGCTCTCTGGGATCAGTAGAGGGAAGTAAGCATTCTCATGACCGGTGTCCTTGATCCGGCGATCAAGTGCCTCTTGGATGAGCTCCCACAGGCGGTAGCCGTACGGTCGGATGACCATGGTGCCCTTGGCGGGTCCCCTGTCAACGAGCTGCGCCTTGGCAACCAGCTCGTTGTACCAGGCCGAGAAGTCCTCATTCTGAGGAGTCACACCACGTTCATCACGTCCCATGCACGGAGAATATCGCTCATGGGATGTCCTCGTGGCCCCGTGGAGGACGGCCTTGCGACAATTCCCTACGGGGAAGAGAGAGCAGACGGCAGTCATAGGGTCTGTGACGCCCAATACATCAACCTGGCCTCGTGCCTGCTCATGAGTGAGGCTTTTCCAACCTGATCGGGCTGATCAAGCAGGAGAGAACCGGGACGGGTTGGCATAAGAGGCTCTCGGCAGCTCGTACGCACGGGTCTGACCCCATGAAGACCTATAGGCTCCTGATTGCCAGATATGCCGGTTGAGCGGTCTTTTGACGGCTCGGATCATGTGTGGAGGGATCTCGGTGATGATGATCAGTCAGCTCGTGATCGCCGGGCTGTTGTTACCGAACCTGTCCGTACAGGCGCAGCCCCCTCTCCTCCACGTGATGACGTGGAACGTCTGTGCGGGCACCAACGCCGGGTGCGCGCTCTTTCGCCGCTCGAACGCCGAGCTGGCCTGGCACGTGGCAGTGCTGGCGACCGAGGCGGACGTGGTCTTCCTCCAGGAGTTCTGCACGGGCGCCGACGCCGACCTGGAACACGAGCTCGAACGCCGTACCGGCCGGAATTGGAGCGTCCGGTCGGCGGGGCTGATGTATTCGGACGGTTCTCCGTACCAGTGCCTGCCCGACAGAAACGGCAGGCCGCGTGGGGTGCTGAGCGTCACCCTGGCCGTGGCCGGAACGGACACCGACCTCGTCGTGCACCCGCTGACCTCGCCGCCGTGGGGAGCCCGCAGGTACGCCGTCTGCACGGCCGACCGGGCGTTCTGCACCGCGCACTTCTCGTCGGGATCGAGTTACGACGACAGGCAGAAGGGCA
The DNA here is from genome assembly GCF_044547985.1 of Nonomuraea sp. NPDC052265. Classification (NCBI taxonomy): domain Bacteria; kingdom Bacillati; phylum Actinomycetota; class Actinomycetes; order Streptosporangiales; family Streptosporangiaceae; genus Nonomuraea; species Nonomuraea sp. NPDC052265. The sequence goes on along the minus strand of NZ_JBIUBJ010000011.1, from coordinate 891 downwards.
GGCCCTACCGGCACATCCAGTTGCGTGAGCTGTTCAAGCTCGGCCGGGGTGTGATCGGTGGCGACCTCAACCTGGTGCCGCGCGACGCCGCCGCGGCCTACAAGGGCCGCGACGAATGCGACCCGCGCCGGCGCTGGACCTACGTGACCCGCAAGCGGAAGATTGATTACGTGTTCGCCGGTGAGGGCCGCGTACGGAAATGCTTCGTCGATTATGCCCGGAGCACGTGGTCTGATCACGTCCCGCTGCACGCCTGGGTGAGAGCAGGCTCAACGCCGCCTGCACCACGCTGAGCCGGCCCAGCACCAGGTTGTTCGTCATGCCCTACCAGCGAAACCCGAATTTTGCGCATCCACGCTGCCGGCCAGGGACGAATTGGGATACGCCCTCACTGAGGCTCTTTCATGGGTCCACCGAGGATGAAAACAGCTCAGTGCACACGGGCGATCTCGGCCGGGACGGCGGCCCCGGTTTGGGAGCCACGTGGGGAGCCACCCGAACGGACGATCATGAACTGAGCCGTACGAGTCTGAACGGCGAGGCGACCTCCTACTGGCCCCACGAACGGACCTGAACGGCCCTGAAGATCGTTTGGGGACCTTGTAAACAGAAGGTCAGGGGTTCGATTCCCCTCGTCGGCTCTGCAGGTAGAAGGCCCTTTCCCGTGATCGGGAGAGGGCCTTTTCGATCTTGTGCACCAATGTTTCACAGCTACCGCGGCTAATCGAAGATGTGCTGGTCTTCGTGGCTTGATGGGGGCCAGGGTGACCAGGCTCTCATGGAGACTGAGTACGGCCCTGCGTTCCGCGCAATTCGGGGGTTCTGGAGTCCGTCCCGAGCTGAAAGTGCAGGTCAACGGAGCGGAGGCTGGTGACGCGGGCGGATATGCCT